>DATKJT010000037.1:0-100890 GCA_035543495.1 Rhizomicrobium sp.
GGGAGGAATGAAAAGCATCAGTCGAAAGTCATTTCGCTTCGCCAGATCTATCATGGCCTCAAGCGAGCGGAATTGCAGGTTGCGCGACGGGTTGTAAAAGAGCGACGGGTAGAGTGAGCGATATTGTGCGCGGTAGATCTCGTCGCTGCGCAGGAAGATCGCTTCGATGCCTGTCTCATGGACTGCCGTTTCGTAGTCGCGTGCGGGATCGAAACCCAGCTCCGTCATGGTCGTAACCGCCGGGCGGCCGCGTTGCCTAAGTGTCTCGATGCTGTCCAGAATTGCCTGCCGCGTCAGTGTTGTGTCGAAGAAATCCCGCCA
The DNA here is from genome assembly GCA_035543495.1 of Rhizomicrobium sp. Taxonomy (GTDB): domain Bacteria; phylum Pseudomonadota; class Alphaproteobacteria; order Micropepsales; family Micropepsaceae; genus Rhizomicrobium. The sequence continues at coordinate 322 of DATKJT010000037.1, forward strand.
GAGCTGGATACTGCGCGACGCATTCGGTTTTGCGCTGCGATCAACCAGCAATCGTCGTTCGTCACCGCGTAGGGCCACATATTTGCTGTCGGCATCGGGCTTCACGAAATCCAGGAAGTCGAGCCCCACCACCACCAGCTGCGGAGGCTTTACGGCAATATCGTGTTGCAACAAACGCCAGGACATGAAGACATCGCCGCCCTGACTGGCAGCGTTGAGAACCGGCCTGTCATCGTCAGGCCAGTCCTGGCTTTCGGGATCGAGGCCGGATTCGGTTTGTGCGTTGCCCAGGATGAGCGTGCCGGGCCGGATGCGCTCGATCAGATAGGCTTTCGCCAAAGCTTCCCGATTGTAGATGCTTGGCTTGTTCGGCACCCGCTCCGTTCCATACATCCGGTAAGGATCGACATAGACACACAAAGCGATAGACAGCGACACCAGCAGCAGAAAGGAGATGCCCGCAATCAGCAAGAATGACCGATGGTTCGTCATGGTTCAGAACCGCCAATGAAGAAGGACATTGGCTTCGTCTGGCGAAGCGAGAACGGCAAAAACAATTGTCCCCGCTATCACGGCCCAGAAAGGTGAAGGCAACCATCGCAATGGCCACCTGGCGGATCGCTCGTCATGGCTGGCAGAGAATTGCGAAAGCAGCGTCTCGGTGTTCGGAAACGCGAAAACCACAATCAGGCAAATCGCTATGGATAGCCACGCTTGAAGCAACGGTCCACTGTCTGCCGGTGCAAATGCGACCCCCAATTCGCCCGCAAATGGCACAAACGGTGCAAACCGGTAAGGAAGCACCGCGCCATATTGCCCGGACATTCCGGCAAGCAAATTCAGCCCGGCGCCGGCATCTGGAACACGGAAGACGATCCACGCCGATGTGACGGCCGTAAAAGTGACGACGATCCCCAGAAAACGAGCGGTCTCGGTTTTCCGGAAGCCTGCAATCGTATCGCTGCGGCCGGCGAGTGCGCGCCAGATTCGGTGAAGAAACAGAAAGAACGAATGCAGCAAAGCCCAGGCAACAAACATTCTTCCGGCCCCGTACCAGAGACCGGCGATGACCATGGTGGCGATCATGCTGAAGGCAGCATGCGTGGTGCCGCCTCTGTTGCCGCCAAGTGGGCGATAGACATAGTCGCGCAAAAAATCGGCAAGAGTGATGTTCCATCGCTGCCAGAATTCGGTCACGTTGGAAGAGCGGTATGGCGAGCGATAATTCGCCGGCAACCTGATGCCGAAACAGCGCGCGATGCCAATCGCGATGTCGGTATAGCCGGACAGATCGAAATAAATCTGGCAGGTAAATGCCAATACGCCCGTCCACGCGGCAAAAAGGTCGATTTCCTCTCCGGATGCGGCGGCGGAAAATGCTGCTGTGGCAAAAGGGGCCACAGCGCCCGCGAGCAAAACGATCTTGGCCAGACCAATGGCAATGGTTGCAATCCCCGTAGACAGGTCCTCGAAGTCGACTCCGGTTTTCGCCCATTGCCTGCCGATCTGCTCGTAGCGCAGCAAAGGTCCGGCAAACAGGCGGGGGAAGAAGGCTACAAATGCAGTGTAACGGATCGCATCCGCATCGTATTTTTTCCCGCGGCTGAGGTCGACGAGATATGCGATCTGATCGCAAGAGAAGAAGAGAACGCTCAATGGCGCGAGAAATTTCGAAATTCCGATATCGCTGCCGAGAATCGAATTGACGCTGCCGATCAGGAAGGTCGCGTACCGGAAGGTTCCCAACACCGCAAGATTGAACACAATACCGACGACAAGGAACATGTTGGTCTGAAGATCGTCTTCATCGTCGCGTGCTTGTCGCAGCAGGTGGGCGATTGCGAAATTTATGACGATAGAACCGGCCAGGACTGCGCCGGTGCGAATATCCCACAGTGCAAACAGGAGGAACGAGATCAGGACCAGTGCGCACAAGCGAATCCGTTCGCCCAAACGCGCAGCGAGAAAATGGAACACAATCGAAATCGGCAGGAACAGGAGTAGGAATGAAATGGAAATGAACGGCAATCAGCAACCTCCAGCCAGCGCGATAATGGCATGTCGTGTCGCACCGACAAACGACGCGCTGTTTAATCATTGTTTGGAATCGGCGGCTCGTTTCGCTGGTGGCCCCGGCCCGAATCGAACGGGCACGTCCCTTTCGGAACTACGGATTTTAAGTCCGTTGCGTCTACCATTTCCGCCACGGGGCCACAACTTTTGATTGAGGTGCTGCCAAAAGACCTTTGTAAATCAGTTCCTTGGAGAGACGTTTGACAGGGGAAGGACCCTGACTATAGTGCGCCGCCTTCGCGCCCCCGGGCGCCCGAAATTCAGACCGGAACGTATAATGAGCAAGCGCAGCACTTCCAAGTACAAGCTCGACCGCCGCATGGGCGAAAGCGTGTGGGGCCGGCCGAAGAGTCCGGTCAACAAGCGCTCCTATGGTCCCGGCCAGCACGGTCAGCGCCGCGCCAAGAAATTGTCGGACTACGGTACGCAGTTGCAGGCCAAGCAGAAGCTCAAAGGCTATTACGGCAATATCACAGAGCGTCAGTTCCGCCGCTATTATCAGGAAGCTGTGCGCCGCCAGGGCGACACGGGCGAAAACATGATCGGTCTTCTGGAGCGTCGTCTTGATGCCGTCGTGTATCGCGCGAAGTTTGTGCCGACGCCGTTTGCCGCCCGCCAGCTTGTGAGCCACGGCCACGTGAAGGTCAACGGCAAGCGCGTGACGGTTGCAAGCTATATGGTGAAGGAAGGTGACACGGTGGAACTGTCGGCCAAAGCGCGCGACATGGCGCTGGTGCTGGAAGCTTCCAAAAGCGCGGAACGCGATGTGCCGGAATATATCCTGGCCGATCACGCGAAGATGTCGGCCAAATTTGTTCGCACGCCAAAACTGGGCGATGTGCCGTACGCTGCGCAGATGCAACCCAATCTGGTGGTCGAATTCTACTCGCGCTAACGCCCGAGTGATTTGCCAAGCGACGAAGACCCGCGGATGATCTCCGCGGGTTTTTCGTTTGAGGCGGGCAATGTCCTATGTGCTCTACGGCGACAAGGCTTCGGGCGCCTTCGCGGTGGAATGTGCGCTGGCTGAAGCGGGATGCGATTACGCGTTAGAGACGGTTTCGCTCGATAAGAACGAGCAACGTTCCGAAGTTTTTCGGGCCATCAACCCTAGCAGAAAGATACCCGCGCTGAAGCTGCCGAGTGGCGAGATTGCTACGGAGTCTTCCGCGTTGCTGTTGACGATCGCCGATCGTCATCCGGAGGCGAGATTGTTGCCGCCAAGCGCAAGTGTGGCGCGGGCGGAGGCTTATCGCTGGATTGCCTACATGGCGTCGGAAATTTATCCGATGGTCGAGATCGTCGACTATCCGGAGCGGTTCACGCCAGAGGGCGCGGACAAAGAGATCGTGCGCACGAAGGCACGTGACAGAATAAGGGAAAGATTTTTCGCTATTGAAAAAGCGATTGCTGGGCCGTGGTTCTTGGCGACGGGATTTTCGGTGGTGGATGTCTATGTGGCGATGTTCAGCCGATGGTCGGTGGGGAGGGAGTGGCGCGATTCACATTTGCCGAAAGTAAATGCGCTGGCAAAAGCCGTATCGGAACGGCCGAAGATTGCGCCCATCTGGGAAAAGCACTTCGCCGGACGTTAGACGTTTTCGAGCGCGATGCCTTTTTCGGCGAAGAAGGGGGCGAGCTCATCCGCCTCGTACATCTCACGGAGAATATCGCAACCGCCGACGAATTCGCCCTTTACATAGAGCTGGGGGATGGTCGGCCAGTTGGAGAATTCCTTGATGCCCTGACGGACTTCAGGGTCTTTCAACACGTCGACGGCTTTGTACTTCACGCCGAGGTTGGAGAGGATCTGCACCACGGTTGCCGAGAACCCGCATTGGGGGAATACCGGCGTGCCCTTCATATAAAGGACGACGGGATTTTCCTGGATGTCCTTGGCGATCTGGTCGTGGGCGGTCATGACGTGGGCCTCGATTGGAGTCTTATGAATTAGGCAGGGGGTGGGCTTGCGTCAAGGCGGCTAGTCCTTGGCCGCGGTTTGCAGCGAAAGCGCGTGAAGCGCGCCGCCCATGCGGCCTTTCAGGGCCTCGTAAACCATCTGGTGCTGCTGCACGCGGGTTTTGCCCTTGAAGGCGCTCGACGTAACCATGGCGGCAAAGTGGTCATTGTCGCCAGCCAGGTCGGTGATTTTGATGTCGGCGTCTGGGAACGCTTCGCGGATCAGTTTCTCGATTTCGTTTGCCGGCATCGCCATGGCGGAACCTCAGTTGGTATGCGGCGCGGACATATAGGCCGGGAACCAGCCTTCGTGCGCGCGCGTCAATTCGGCAAGCGTTAAGCCTGCATTTCCAACCTTGATCTTATCGCCGCCGGTGGCCCCAAGCAAAACTGCCGGAACGCCTGCGGACTTTGCTGCCGACAGTACGTGATCCGCTTCTGCTTTCGGAACGGCCAGAACATAACGCGCCTGATCTTCGCCGTAGAGGATGGGGATCGGATGATCGCCGATCTCTGCACCGATCTTGCGCGGCATCGCCATTTCCGCGAGCGCGACCAGCAACCCTCCGTCGGAAAGATCGTGCACGGTGTCGACCTTGCCCTGTTCGATGAGGCCGCGGACAAAATCGCCATTGCGCTTTTCTGTTTCCAGATCGACGCGGGGTGAGGCGCCTTCTTCCTTGCCTTCGATCTCGCGCAGATAAATCGACTGTCCGAGATGGCCCTTGGTCTCACCGATCAGGATGATCGCATCGCCTTCGCGCTTGAATGCGACGGTCGCCATGCGGTTCACATCGTTCATCAGCCCGACACCGCCGATGGCAGGGGTGGGAAGGATGCCTTCGCCATTCGTCTCGTTGTAGAGCGAGCAATTACCGGAGATGACGGGATAATCGAGCGCGCGGCAAGCAGCGCCGATACCGTCCACGCCTGCCACGATTTCCCACATGATGTCGGGCTTTTGCGGATTGCCGAAGTTGAGATTGTCGGTGATGGCAAGCGGCTTTGCGCCCACAGCCGTCAGATTTCGCCAGGTCTCGACGACGGCCTGTTTCGCACCTTCGAACGGATCGGCTTTGCAATAGCGCGGGGTGACATCGGTGGAGATCGCGAGCGCCTTGTTCGAGCCGTGCACGCGCACGACTGCGGCGTCACCGCCTGGCACCTGTACCGTATCGGCCATCACGGTGTTGTCGTACTGCTCCCATACCCAGCGGCGCGAAGCCATGTCTGGGGCGCTAAGGACTTTTATCAGCGATTGCAGAACCGGCTTTGACGCATCGAAATCCGGATTGCCACGGATTGGCGCGCGTTCCGCGTATGGCCGGTCATAGATTGGCGCGGCATCGGAAAGCGCGGTGATCGGCATATCGGCTTCGATCTTGCCTTTGTGCTTGACCACCAGACGCCTCGTGTCGGTGGTGATGCCGATGACGGCGAAATCCAATTCCCACTTTTTGAAAATCGCTTCCGCCTGTGCCTCGCGGCCGGGTTTCAGCACGGCCAGCATGCGCTCCTGGCTTTCGGAGAGCATCATCTCGTAAGCCGTCATATTTTCTTCGCGTTGCGGTACCTTATCGAGATCGAGTTCGATTCCGCTCCCGCCCTTGTCGCCCATTTCAGCGGAAGACGAAGTCAGGCCCGCAGCACCCATATCCTGAATGGCGATGATAGCGTCCGTCGCCATCAATTCGAGGCAAGCTTCCAGCAATAATTTCTCGGTGAAGGGATCGCCCACTTGCACGGTAGGGCGCTTTTCTTCCGACGCATCGTCGAATTCCGCGCTCGCCATGGTCGCGCCGTGGATGCCATCACGCCCGGTTTTCGAGCCGATATAGACGACTGGATTTCCTGCGCCTTTTGCAGCGGAGAGAAAGATCTTGTCCTGACGTGCAAGTCCCACGCACATCGCGTTGACCAGGATGTTCCCGTTGTAGCTCTTGTGGAAGTTCACTTCGCCGCCAACGGTGGGCACGCCCATACAATTGCCATAACCGCCGATGCCCGCAACCACACCTTCAACAAGGTGACGCGTCTTCGGATGATTGGGATCGCCGAAGCGCAACGCATTCATCATTGCGATTGGGCGAGCACCCATCGTGAAGACATCGCGCATGATGCCGCCAACGCCGGTCGCCGCACCCTGATAGGGTTCGATGAAGCTCGGGTGATTGTGGCTTTCCATCTTGAAGATCGCGGCATCGCCATCGCCGATGTCGATCACGCCTGCGTTTTCGCCCGGACCTTGAATCACCCACGGTGCGTTCGTCGGCAATTTCTTCAGATGAATACGGGTCGATTTATAGGAGCAGTGCTCGCTCCACATCACGCTGAAGATGCCGAGTTCGACGAACGAGGGCTCGCGATTCAATAGCTGTTTGATGCGGCCATATTCCTCGTCGGAAAGGCCGTGCTCGCGGACCAGTTCGGGGGTGATTTGTGTCACGTGCGGTGCGACCTACTACTATTTGTTTGCATGTTTTTTGAGATGGGGGAGGGGGTGGGGGTATTCGTCCGAAGCTCAAATTGCTGGAACCGTCCCCACCCGACATCGCTCCGCGATGCCGACCCCCCTGCGTGGGGAGAGGCAAGATAGGAGGCGTCTAAGCTATTGAATCCGTTCACTTCAAACTCATTCTTCCAAATCCTACCAAGGAATATAGTCTGTAATTTCCGACTTTCAAGGGCTCAGGACAACGCCTCGATCAAACCCTTGAACATGGCCTGGCCGTCGGTGCCGCCCAGTAGCGGGTCGACCACGCGTTCGGGGTGGGGCATCAGGCCCAGCACGTTTCGCTTCTCGTTCAGGATGCCGGCGATATTGCGTGCCGAACCGTTGGGGTTGGCGCCTTCGGCATAGCGGAACATCACGCGGCCTTCGCCTTCGAGGCGGTCGAGCGTTGCGTCGTCGGCGAAATAATTGCCGTCGCCGTGGGCGACCGGAAACACCACGCGCTGACCCTTGTCGTATTTGCGGGTGAAGACGCTCTGCGTCTCTTCCACTTCCAGCGGAACGGGCTTGCAGACGAATTTGAGATTGGCGTTTCGCATCAACGCGCCGGGAAGCAGATGGGATTCCGTCAACACCTGAAAGCCGTTGCAGATGCCCAGCACCGCGCCGCCCTTTTCGGCATGAGCCTTGATCTCGCGCATGATGCGAGACTGGCTCGCCATCGCGCCGCAGCGCAGATAGTCGCCATAGGAGAAGCCGCCGGGGAGAACGACGAGATCGACATCTGGGAGTTCGCTGTCCTGATGCCAGACCATGTGTGTCTTGTTGCCCGTCATCTGCTCGAGCGCGGTGGCGGCATCGCGGTCGCAGTTGGAGGCGGGAAACACGATAACGGCGGACTTCAAATCTTCACTCCTTCTTGCCGTAGGCTTTCGATGGCGGCTTCTGCGGCGCGCGCACCCACTGTGCGGCCCCAAACCTGGGCGAGCGGCAGGATTTCCGTGAAAATCTTGGGCTGCTCCATCAGCATCTTCTGGCCCACCGCGGTACGATAGAACGCCAGCAATTCGTTCAATTCGGTAGCGGAGAAATGAATCGCGTAGAGACGCGCTTCCGCGTGCATCATTTCCGGCAGGCTCTTTTCGACTTCCTGGCGGAATGCGGCCCTGAATCGGGTTAGCGCTTCATCCGGAACGTCCGGCGCGCGCTTTTTAATGGCATCGATAGCTGTTGGGATCATGGCATCGACCATTGCGAGCGAGTGTGCTTTGGCGCCCGTGACTTCGATGATCTGTTCGGCGACAGCTACGGCTTCCGGCGCGGGTTCGGGATTGACGGGAGGCGGCAATGCAGCGGGTGCTGTGACCTGCGGCTGTGGCGGGGGGGCGGTATCGTCCGCCGCCAGACAGGGTGCCGCCGTCACGGCGAGAGCGACGGCAACAACAACTATCCGCAACATCTTTCTTCCTACTGCTTCAGCTCGATCTCGTATTTCTCGATCACCGTATTGGCGAGGAGCTTTTCGCACATGTCTTTCAGGCTTGCGCGCGCTTTGCCTTCATCGCGTTCCGAAAGTTCGATGTCGATAACCTTGCCCTGGCGGACATCGCCGACAGCGCCGAAACCCAATCCATGCAACGCGTTGCCGATAGCTTTTCCCTGAGGATCCAAAACGCCGTTTTTCAGGGTAACGAAGACGCGTGCTTTCATCATACATCCTTCGTGGGCCGCTTCGCGGCCACCTCAGGATGACGAACTCCGAGGGAATGGAATTTGTCAACCAGTTGCCGTTTCGAAATACGCGGCGCAGATTTCGGCTTTCCAGATCTGCGCTTGGAAAGTTGAACGAGCACTTCGCTCTCGTCGTCGATAAGAGCAATCTTTTTGGCGCGACTCCAACCTTTGACTTGGCGTTCCATGGCGTGTGCGGCCAGCAGGTCACCAAACCATTTCGACCAGATGAGGCTCACAGGACGCCTTGAAGAAGTGTAGCCGATATAGCGAGCTTCGTTGTGTTCCATAACGCGAACATTGACATCGTCATGCGATGTCGAACCGACATAAAAGCTGCCATCAGAACAGCGCAACATATAGGCCCAGCCACCCATCAGGATTCCGTCATGCTGAGGTGCGAGCGTAGCGAGCCTCGAAGCATCATCTCACCAACACCGGACCTTTCGTCTCTCCTTGCCCCGATTCGGGCATGATTCCCAGACGTCTTGCGACTTCGCTGTAAGCCTCGACGACGCCGCCCAGATCGCGGCGGAAACGGTCTTTGTCGAGCTTTTCATTGGTGGTCGCGTCCCACAGACGGCACGAATCCGGGCTGATTTCGTCGGCCAGCACAATGCGCATGTAGTCGTTTTCCCAGAGGCGACCGAATTCGAGCTTGAAATCGACCAGCTTGATGCCGACGCCGAGGAAAAGACCGGAGAGGAAATCGTTCACCCGAATCGACAGGTTCACGATGTCGTCGAGATCCTGGGGACTGGCCCAGCCGAAAGCCGTGATGTGTTCTTCGCTGACCCACGGATCGTGGAGCCGATCGTTCTTGTAATAATATTCGATGATGGAACGCGGCAGCACCGTTCCTTCCTCGATGCCGAGGCGCTTGGACAGCGAGCCGGCCGCGATGTTGCGCACCACCACTTCCAGCGGAACGATCTCCACCTCTTTCACCAGCTGCTCGCGCATGTTCAGGCGCTTGACGAAATGGGTGGGCACGCCGATCGCGTTCAACTGTGTCATCAGATATTCGCTGATGCGGTTGTTGAGTACGCCCTTGCCGTCCAGCGTGGCTTTTTTCTGGGCGTCGAAGGCGGTGGTGTCGTCCTTGAAATACTGGATAACGGTGCCGGGCTCGGGCCCCTCATAGAGGATTTTGGCCTTGCCTTCGTAGATCATGCGGCGGCGTTTCATGGGGATGTCCTCGGGCGATAAAGGGCGCCCAAAAGCAAAAGCGGGGCTTGTCTGGCCCCGCAGGAACGCCAACTTAAAACAGGGGGACTGTCGCGGCAATGCGGCGGTTCTTTCACCCCCAACCTTCGGCTATTGTCGGGGCCAAAGGCTGTAGGCCGCTGAGATAATCTATTATTTTCAAGAGGTTATGGAATGAGCGACGCGTTCAAGGACCGGGAAAAGGCAGCCGAGGCGAAGTGGGCCCATGACGAGGAGACACGCTTCAAGGTGAACGCCCGGAGGAACAAGCTTCTGGGCCTTTGGGCAGCGGGCGAGATGGGCATTTCGGGGCCCGCGGCAGACGAATATGCCAAGGACGTGGTCAAGGCCGACTTCGAGGAAGAAGGCACCGAGGACGTGGTGCGCAAGGTGCTGAAGGACTTTCAGGCCAAGGGGATGACGCTCTCCGACCATGCGATCCGCAAGCGGCTGGAAGAGTTGCAGGCCGTGGCGATCGAACAAGTCGTCAAAGAAGGGAAATAGAATGCGCGGCGAAGCAGGACGATTGGTTCTGGCTTCGCTGGTTGCAGTTTCTCTGGCGGCGGTGCCGGCGACGGCCGCCGAGCCCGGCTGGCCCGCCTATGGCGGCGATCAGGGCGGGCAGCGCTATTCGGCGGCGCGGCAGATCACGCCCGCAAATGTGACCCGGCTCACGCAAGCGTGGAGCTATTCCACCGGCGATATGACGACGAAGGGGGCCGCGATGAAGCGCGCCTCTTTCGAGGACACGCCGATCCTGGCGGATGGGCGGCTTTATGTGTGTTCGCCGTTCAACGAAGTCAGCGCGCTCGATCCGGGAAACGGCAAGCTGTTGTGGCGCTTCGATCCCAAGCTCGACAGTTCGCTTCATTACCCCAACGATTTCGTCTGCCGTGGTGTCGCGTTTGCGCCCGTGCAAGACGCCAAAGGCGTTTGTGTCCATCGCATCTATCTCAACACCGCCGACCGCCGGTTGATCGCACTGGATGCGGCATCGGGCAAACCGTGTCCGGGGTTTGGCAAGGCCGGCACCGTGGTCATTCCGCCCGGTCCGCAACTGGACGGGCCGCATTTCGGGCGCATCCATACGACATCCGCCCCTGTGGTGACGCATGGGTTGGTCATTGTCGGATCGGCCATCGACGACAACCAGAAAGTCGATGAACTGCGCGGCACGGTGCATGCTTTCGATGCCGTGACCGGCGAGTTGAAGTGGAGCTTCGATCCGCTTGCCGATGAGAAGCCGCCGTTCCGCGCTGGTGCCGCGAATGTTTGGGCACCGATGAGTGTGGATGAGGCACGCGGATTGGTGCTGCTGCCGGTTTCTGGCGCGAGCGTGGATTTCTGGGGCGGCAAGCGGCCGGGTGCGGGCAAATATGCGAACAGCATTGTGGCCCTGCGCGTGGCGGACGGCAGCGTGGCGTGGTCGTTTCAGACGACGCATCACGATGTGTGGGACTACGATATTCCGGCGCAACCGACGCTGGGGTTGGTGACATATAAGGGCAAAACGGTGCCTGCCGTGTTGCAGCCGACCAAGCAGGGATTGCTGTTCACCATCAATCGCGAAACCGGCGAGCCGTTGATACCGGTGGTCGAGCGCAAGGTGCCGCAAGGCGGCGCGCCCGGCGAGAAACTTTCGCCCACGCAGCCTATTCCGGTGGCGCCGGTGCCGCTGGCAGCCAATCACATCACGCCCGAAGATGCATTCGGCATGACCTTCTGGGATCGCGGCAAATGCCGCAAGGCAATCGCGGCCGCGCGGCATGACGGACTTTACGCGCCACCGAGTCTTCAGGGCACGATCGTGTATCCCTTCACCGGCGGCGGCACCAATTGGGGCGGACTTGCTTTCGATCAAACACGAGACGTCGTGTACGTGAACACGTCGAATGCGATGCACCTGGTGACGCTGATCAGGCAGAAGGATTTTTCCGCGACGCGCGAGCGGTTCACCGGAAGGGAAGTTTCGCCGAACGAGGGCGCGCCGTTCGGCATGATGCGCGAAACGCTGCTGTCGCCCTTTGGGATGCCGTGCAATCCACCGCCATGGGGTCAATTGCACGCGGTCGATATGCATGACGGGCGCGTGTTGTGGTCGGTGCCGCTGGGGACGACGGAAGATCTGGCGCCGTTCTCCGAATACATTCTGGGCAAGACAGGCACGCCCAATTTCGGCGGGCCGATTGTGACGGCGGGCGGGCTCGTGTTCATCGGGGCCGCACTCGACAATTACCTGCGCGCGTTCGACGCCAAGACAGGAAAGGAATTGTGGCGCGGCCGTTTGCCCGCGGGCGGGCAGGCGACACCCATGACCTATGTGTGGAAGGGCCGCCAATATGTGGTGATCGCGGCGGGCGGCCATTCCAAATCCAATACCAAACGCGGCGATCGGGTGATCGCGTTCGCGCTGCCAAGCTGAACGGCGTTCAGATTGTGCTTCTATTCGGCTTTCGCGTCTTGCGGGAGGCGCGCGGTTGAAGAACAATCGGTTCGCACCGTTTGGGGATTGCGTATGAGTTCGATCGACAATGCGATTGCCTCTCCCGCCACATATGGCGACGGGGAGAAACTGCACGCGATACTGACCGATCTGCGAAACAACGATCCGGTGCATTGGACGACGCCGGACGGCTTCAGACCTTACTGGGCTGTAACGAAATATGCCGACATCCTCGAGATCGAGCGGCTGAACGACAAATTCCACAACGAGCCGCGTTCGGTGCTGATGGATATCGAGGCGGAGAAAAGCCTCTGCGCGATGTGGGGCGGGCCGGACCCCAAGACGGGCCGCGTGTCGCCGTTGCGCACGTTGATCGACATGGATGGTGCCGATCACCGGGCCTATCGCGGGCTGACACAGCCCTGGTTCATGCCGGGCAATCTGAAAAAGCTCGAAGCGCGCATGGCCGAGCTTTCCAAACGCTATGTCGACAAGATGATGGAGCTGGGACCGGAGTGCGACTTCGTGAAGTCGATTGCGGTCTACTATCCGCTGCACGTCATCATGTCGATCATGGGCGTGCCGGAAACGGACGAGCCGCGCATGCTCAAACTGACGCAGGAATTGTTCGGCGGCACGGACCCGGACATGAAGCGCCCCGATCAGTCGGAAACAAGCAACGCGATTTTCGACTTCTTCCAGTATTTCCAATCCATAACTGCGGAGCGCCGTGCGCATCCCGGCGAAGATTTGGCGAGCGTGATCGCCAACGGCAAGGTGAATGGTTGCCCGCTGGGCGATGTGGAAACAGCGTCGTACTACATCATTGTGGCGACAGCCGGTCACGACACGACGAGTTCGACCATTGCGGGAGGTTTGCAGGCGTTGATCGCCAATCCGGATCAGTTGAAACGGCTGAAGGAAAATCCTGCGCTGCTGAATTCTGCGATAGACGAGATGATCCGCTGGGTGACGCCGGTGCAGCACTTCATGCGCACCGCGATGGAGGACTACGAATTGCGCGGGCGGCAGATCAAGGCAGGCCAGGCGCTATCGCTGCTCTATCTTTCCGGCAACCGCGACGAGGAAGTGTTCGCCGATCCGTTCAGCTTCAAGATCGACCGCGATCCCAACCGGCATGCGGCGTTCGGTTACGGCGCACACGTGTGTCTGGGCCAGCATCTCGCGAAGATGGAGGTCAAGGCGTTCTTCAGCGAGCTGCTGAAACGCCTCGACCACATCGAACAGATTGGCGAGGCCAAACGCGTGCAATCGGTGTTCGTGAGCGGGTTGAAGACGCTGCCGGTGCGCTATTCGATTCGAGCAGAGTGATTGAATTGAAAAGTCGCAGAAATACTTGCCGTATCTCTGCTTTGTTTGTGTAATTCTCCAATAATTTGTTAACACAGGCCGCCTAATTTTGCCCGGCAACTAAGCGAAACCGGGCGAATACAATGTCTTTGTTGGATATGGGCGGGGATATACTGATTCCGGCAATCGCGCTGCTTGCCGCTGTTTTCGGGTCGATATGGCTCACTTCCGGAAAGCGGTATTCGCGCGGTGGATTTGGCCGTCGCTCCCGTAGCTATGGTACCGGACAATACACTGTACCCCCATCCGACGATGGCCTCGCTCAATATGACGGTCACCGTCATTTTGGCCAGCAGATGGAATCGGTGATGGCGTCGACCTTTGAGAAGCGTCGGATAATGAACGCATCCGAATATCGAGTGTTCCGCGTTATCGAACAGGTCATCGCATCCACCAGCTATCGTCTCTTTGCACAAACAAGTCTCGGTGAAATTCTGCAATCGAAGGATGAAAGCGCATTTTATTCGATTAACAGCAAGCGCGTGGACGTTTTGGTTGTTGATCGAGGTGGTTGGCCAGCGCTGGCAATCGAGTATCAAGGGAAGGGCCATTTTAAGGGCACCGCTGCCGCCCGCGACGCGATCAAGAAAGAAGCCCTGCGCAAGGCAGGCGTTCGCTATCTGGAAGTTCTTCCGGATGACACCGATGAGCAGATCCAGCGTCGCGTTCGAGAACATTTGGGTCTGGATACGGTGGACCCAACTGTATCAACTCCGCCGCCATCCCCTCCGCCGGCACTGACACAGAGAAGCGGCTTCGGATTGCGGATTGCCGCGCCTTAAGCTGCGGCTTTGCACGTCATGCCATTGAGCGGCGTACTACGAAAACCGCATCCGCGATCAGGAAGATGATCCAACTTATCGTCACGCCATTGGAGGCGTAGCGGCCGTAAGTGTGCGGATCGACCATGGCCAGAATCACGGTGGCAAAGCCTACGAAACACAATGCTGCGATAAGCCAGCGCCAGCCGCCGGCACGGGAGAGGATGTAACCGCCGATGGCGCCTGCGACGGCCAGCCCCATCCATTTGACGCCAGTGGCCCAGGGCAGCAGCGATAACGAACTGCCGTGCACATCCGGGTTGGCGGCGATGCCAAAGAGGCAGGTGTTCTCCACATAGTCGGCAAGGCAGGCGGCGAGCACGATGATGGCGCCTGCGCGCGCGAGTTTCTGATCGCGGTCGCGGATGCCGAGGAAAAAGAAGAACAGGAAGATGCCGTAGAGCGGGATGAACAGGTAATTGTCCGCTGTGTTGATGAAAGCGAAGCGGGCGGTAACGGCTTCGCGACAGGCGCTGGGTGCATCGCCGAAGATCGTGTGCAGATCGGGCACCGAGCGGGCAAGTTCGAAAGCGATGATCGGCTGATAAGCGGGATCGAGGCCGCCGCAAGTCGTCATGGCAGGTTGGGTCAGATTGTACGCGACGATGGCGATCAGCAGTAGCGCTGCGATCAGGCTGATGCGCGTGGCGAGCTTGGTGGTGATGGTCATGAGCAAGCCCCGAATGCCCCGATGGCATCTTAGCATAACCGTCATGGCCCGCGAATGCGGACCACCCAGGTGATACTTGCCGGTTTTTTTCACGCGGAGGCGCGGAGTACGCGGAGGAAAAACACGAATCCGCGCTCTCCGCGCCTCCGCGTGCAAATTTCCATTGCACAGAACCAAACTGGGTGGCCCGCATTCGCGGGCCATGACAAGTTGTTTTGCTGTTCAGGTGGTTCCAAACACGCGCCGGAAAATCGTGTCGACGTGTTTCAGGTGGTAGCCGAGGTCGAACAGGCTTTCGAGTTTTGCGACTGGCAACGCCTTCGTCACGTCGGCATCCGCTTTCAGCAGATCGAGCAACGCGCCTTCCCCGTTCCAGGCGCGCATCGCATTGCGCTGGACGAGGCGATAGGAATCTTCGCGGCTGACGCCCGCCTGTGTGAGGGCGAGCAACACGCGCTGCGAATGGACGAGACCGCGGGTGCGGTCCAGATTTTCCTGCATGCGTTCGGGATAGACGATCAGCTTTTCGACCACGCCGGTTGTGCGGGCGAGCGCGAAATCCAGGGTGATGGTGGCATCGGGGCCGATGTAGCGTTCGACCGAGGAATGGCTGATGTCGCGTTCGTGCCACAGCGCCACGTCTTCCATGGCCGGGATCGCATAAGCGCGCACCATGCGGGCGAGGCCGGTGAGATTTTCGGTGAGCACAGGGTTGCGCTTGTGCGGCATGGCCGAAGACCCTTTCTGGCCTTCGGAGAAATATTCCTCGGCTTCGAGAACTTCGGTGCGCTGCAGGTGGCGGATTTCGGTGGCAAGCCGCTCGATGGAGCTTGCGACAACGCCCAACGCCGCGAAATAAGCGGCGTGTCGATCGCGCGGGATCACCTGACTCGAAACGGCCTCGGCTTTCAGCCCAAGTTTCGCGGCGACATGTTCTTCCACGCGTGGGTCGATATTGGCGAAGGTGCCGACGGCGCCGGAAATCGCGGCGACGGAAATCTCCTCGCGCGCGACAACAAGGCGGGCGCGGGCGCGAACGAATTCCGCATAGAAGCCTGCGAGTTTCACGCCGAATGTCGTGGGCTCGGCATGGATGCCGTGGCTGCGGCCGATGGTGACGGCACTCTTGTATTCGAAGGCACGTTTCTTGAGCGCGGCCAGCAATTGATCGACATCCTTGATCAGAATGTCGGCGGCGCGTTTGAGCTGGATGGAAAGACAGGTGTCCAGCACGTCCGATGATGTCATGCCCTGGTGCACGAAGCGCGCTTCGGGCCCGACGATTTCCGACAGATGCGTGAGGAAGGCGATGACGTCGTGCTTTACCTCGCGCTCGATCTCGTCGATGCGGGCGACATCGAAATTCGCCTTGGAGCCGAGGTCCCAAACCTTCTGGGCTGCGTCTTTGGGGATCACGCCCAGTTCGGCCAGTGCGTCGGCGGCATGCGCTTCGATTTCGAACCAGATGCGGAACTTCGTTTCCGGCGACCAGATCGCCGTCATTTCGGGGCGTGCGTAACGCGGAATCATTCAGCTATTTTCCCAATCCACCAAGGGCCAGATATTTGATTTCGAGGAAATCCTCGATCCCGTATTTGGACCCTTCGCGGCCTATACCCGATTCCTTCATGCCGCCGAAAGGCGCCACTTCGGTGGAGATGATGCCCTCGTTTATGCCGACGATGCCATATTCGAGCGCCTCGGCCACCCGCCAGATGCGACCGATGTCGCGTGCGTAGAAATAGGCGGCGAGGCCATATTCTGTGTCGTTGGCCAGGCGGATGGCCTCCGCCTCGTCCTTGAAGCGGAAGAGGGTGGCGACAGGGCCGAAGATTTCTTCACGGGCGAATTCCATCTGGGGCGTGGCGTTCTCGATCACGGTGGGTTCGAAGAAGGTCCCGCCCAACGCATGGCGCTTGCCGCCAACAGCGATCTTGGCGCCTTTGGCCACGCCATCGGCGATCAGTTTCTCGACTTTCTCGACAGCCTTCATGGTGATGAGCGGACCTTGCACCACACCGTCTTCGATGCCGTTACCGACCTTCATGGCGCGTACGCGTTCTTCAAGTTTTTTCGCAAACGCGTCGTAGACCTTGTCCTGTACCAAGAGGCGGTTGGCGCAGACGCAGGTCTGGCCCATGTTGCGGTATTTGGAAGCCATCGCGCCTTCGACCGCCGCATCGAGATCGGCGTCGTCGAACACGATGAAGGGCGCGTTGCCGCCCAGCTCGAGGCTGACTTTCTTCACCGTGCTTGCGCATTGCGCCATCAGCTTCTTGCCGATGGGCGTGGAGCCGGTGAAGGAGAATTTGCGGATCAGCGGATGCTGTGTGAGTTCGAGACCCACTTCGGCCGCTTTCTCCGACGTGACGACATTGAACACGCCCTTGGGAATGCCGGCGCGGTGCGCGAGTTCGGCGAGCGCGGTTGCCGACAGCGGCGTTTCTGCAGCGGGCTTGATAAGAAAGGTGCAACCGGCAGCGAGCGCAGGCGCGCATTTCCTCGTGATCATTGCGTTGGGAAAATTCCACGGCGTGATGGCGGCCACGACGCCGATGGGTTCCTTCGTCACGATGATGCGGCGGTTGGGTGCGTTGGTGGGGATCACGTCGCCGTAGACGCGCTTTCCCTCTTCGGCGAACCATTCGATGAACGAGGCACCATAAGCGACTTCGCCGCGCGTCTCCGCAAGCGGCTTTCCCTGTTCGGCAGTCATGATCAGCGCCAGGTCTTCCTGCGCTGCCATGATCAACTCAAACCATTTGCGCATCAGAACGCTGCGTTCCTTCGCGGTCTTCGCGCGCCACGCGGGAAGGGCTGCGTATGCGGCTTCGATGGCCGCACGCGTGTCGGCGGCGTTCAGATCGGCGACCTCGGCGAGGGTTTCGCCGGTGGCCGGATTGGTGACGGAAAAGCGCGCATTGGCGCTCGCGGTTGTCCACGCGCCGTTCACATAGGCGTCGGCGCGCAGAAGGGTTTTGTCGGATAGTTTCAGCATGGGCGGGTTTTAGCCCCGTAAGCGGCGGTTGTCATGCGCGATCCAGCCTTGCGCGTGTCACATGGCGCAAACGAGCAAAACCGCCGCTTTACATAAGCCCCAATGCTTTGAAACTCGCGTGCCCGCTTCGGCCAATCACAAGGTGATCGTGAACCGCGACATTGAGTGCCTTGGCGGCTTCTGCGATCTGGCGTGTCATTTCGATGTCGGCGCGAGACGGGGTTGGATCCCCGCTTGGGTGATTGTGGACGAGTATGAGGGCTGAGGCGCCAAGTTCGAGCGCGCGTTTGACGATCTCGCGCGGATAGACGGGCGTGTGGTCGACCGTGCCTTTGTTCTGTACTTCGTCGGCGATCAGGATGTTCTTGCGGTCGAGGAACAGGATGCGGAATTCCTCATTCGGGTTGCGCGCCATGGCGGCGGCGCAATAGTCGATCAGTGCGGTCCACGAACTGAGCGCGGGTTTGCCGATGAGTTTGGTTTTTGAGAGTCGCAAAGCCGCCGCTTCGACGATCTTCAAATGCGTGGCGACGCTTTCGCCCACGCCATCCACCTCCATCAGGCGATCGATGGGAGCGGCGATGGCGTCTGCGAAGCTGCCGAAATGGGCGATCAGCTGCTTGGCAAGCGGTTTGACGTCGCGGCGGGGGATCGCGGCGAAAAGAACCAACTCCATGATCTCGTAATCGGGCATCGCGTTTGCGCCGCCTTCGAGGAAACGGGCGCGCAGGCGCTGGCGATGGTCGAGATAATGCGGCGCGGGCTCGAAGAATCGCGAGCCGTCTTGGACGCCGTTTGCCGGTTCAGATGCTGTAGGGGGGCTTGTCCCAGCCCTTTGGCGAGCGCGTGAAGATTTCGACGCCATCCTCTGTCACCCCCACGGAATGTTCGAATTGGGCCGAGAGCGAGCGGTCGCGCGTCACCGCCGTCCAGCCGTCGTTCAGCACCTTCACGCCATAGCCACCGAGATTGATCATCGGCTCGATGGTGAAGAACATGCCGGGCTTGAGCGCGAGCCCGTGGCCTTCGCGGCCGTAATGCACGATGTTGGGAAGCGAATGGAACACGCGGCCCAAGCCGTGGCCGCAGAAATCGCGCACCACCGAGCAACGTTCCTGATCTTCCGCGAAAGATTGAATCGCGTAGCCGATGTCGCCGGTCGTCTTGCCGGGCTTCACCATGGCGATGCCGCGCATCATGGATTCGTAGGTGATGTCGACAAGGCGCGTGGCTTTGCGCTTCACGTCGCCCACCAGATACATGCGACTCGTATCGCCGTGCCAGCCATCGACGATCACGGTCACGTCGATGTTGATGATATCCCCATCGCGCAGCGGCTTGTCGTTCGGGATGCCATGGCAGACGACATGATTGATCGAGGTGCAGAGCGTGTTGCGATAACCGCGATAGCCCAGACAGGCGGGCACCGCGTTGTGGCTCACGATGTAGTCGTAGGCGACCTTGTCCAATTCGGCGGTGGTGACGCCCGGTTTCACCAGCGGAACCATGAGGTCGAGCACTTCGGCGGCGAGCCGTCCGGCCTTGCGCATGCCTTCGAAACCGTCGGCATTGTGCAACGTCACCGCGAAACTGGCGCGGCGGACGGCTTCGAATGTGCTGGCTTCCGGCAAAAACGACATCAGGTACCTTATATGGGGTTCTTGGAGCAGAACTCCACCCATGCTTAGCTTCACAAAACCGAGCAATCCTTACACCAACCGATGAACGAAACCAAAACCGTGACTGCCGCCATTCTCGTTATCGGGGACGAGATCCTGTCCGGGCGGACGCAGGACACCAACACCAATTACATCGCGAAATTCCTGGGCACGCTGGGGATCGATCTCAGGGAGGCCCGCGTGGTGCCGGACGTGGAGGATGAGATCGTGGCGGCGCTGAACGCGCTGCGCGGCCGCTACACCTACGTCTTCACCACCGGCGGCATCGGGCCCACCCATGACGACATCACGGCGGATGCGGTGGCGAAGGCTTTTGGCGTGGGCATCGACTATCACCCGGAGGCGCTGGCCATGCTGGCCGCGCGCTACAAGAATCCGGCCGACTTCAACGACATGCGAAAGCGCATGGCCAGGGTGCCCTTGGGCGGCGTGCTGGTGAAGAACTCTGTCTCTGTGGCACCGGGCTTCCGGGTCGGTAATGTTTACACCATGGCAGGCGTGCCCATGATCATGCGGGCCATGCTCGAAGCCATCGAGCCGGAGCTGGAGCGGGGCGCAGTGGTCCACGCCATCACCATCTCGACCCGGCTGGGGGAGGGCCGAATCGCTGCGGCATTGGCGCACATCCAGAAAGACCATCCGGACCTCTCCATCGGCTCCTATCCCTTCTACCGGGAAGACGGATTCGGGGTTCAGCTGGTGGCCAGAGGCCGGGATTTGCCTGGGGTAGAGGCGGCCGCGCAGGCTATCGAAGCGATGATCCGGACCGAGGGCGATAAACCCGAACGCATCGGGAACTAAATTCAATTTTAGATAAGAGTCTGTTCCCGCTGGAGAAAAGGCTCGACAAGCCCGAATTTGTTACATAGCGTTACAGTCGCGTGAAGAACGGCGAGGCAGCCGTCGATACGCGGGTTGGGAGCTAACCGTCCAAATTCTGATGGTTTCGGGCTTGAAAAGCCCGGAGTGGCGTTCGCGGGTATGCGTACCTTGCAACACTGCTAGGGAGCAAAAGAATGATGAAAAGACGAATTTTGGGTGCGGTTGTTTGCGGCGTGATCGTCGCGGCGGCGGGTGTCGCAACAGCCACCAGTCTTACCTACAGCAGACAGTCGGATTTCGTCGCGCCGGGCAACCATGAGTTCTACGTCTGGTGCGCCGGCGGATCGGATTACATGGCGGAGCAATCGGGCGCGAACGCCGAAGACGCGCAGCTCAGGCTCTACAACGCTGTGAAAGCACGCGGCAAAACCAATTGCTGGCCCGTGTGGCAGGGACGCGTTTCGTAATAGAGGGGAAACGCCGGGGGAAGAAAAACGGTGGCCGAAAGGCCGCCGTTTTTTATTGGTCCAACTTCAGCGATTTCGCTTCGGCATCGAGAGCCGCGCGCGCTTGCGGATTTTTTGCCATCGCAGTGCGCCCATCGGCGAGTGCAGCTTTTGCCTTTTGGGTATCGCCCAAAACCGAATAGGCGCGGACGAGGCGTTGCCAGCCTTCGGGATCGTCGGGTTGGGTTTTGAGGCGGGCGGCGAGGCCGGCAACCATGGCTGAGATGTCCGGCGGCCCACCGCCCGCACGGGCTCTGAGGGCGGCCACGCGATCCACCAGTTCGGAACGCAAGGCCGATGTCGGAAGGTCGCCGAGCAGGCTCTCCCAATAGAAGAGGGCCTGCGGTGCCTGACCGCGCGCGGCATAGGCGAGGCCCAGATAGTAGCGCGCAGCGGGGTCCTTTGGATCGAGTGCAAGCGCGCTGCGGAAGGCGTTTTCGGCATCGGGCGTGACGATGCCCATGGCGGCACGTGTCAGCGCTTCGCCATAAGCGGAATAGAGACCGGGTTCGACTTTCTTCTGGCGTTGTTCGAGCGCGAGCGCGCGCGCGAACGCCTTTGCAGCCATGGCCGGATCGTTGAGCGTGAGATAGCCGCGTCCCAGAAACACGAAACCGCGCGGGTCGTCCGGCGTGTCGCGCACCTTTTGCGCGAGAAGGGCCACGAGCGCACGAACGTCGTGACCCTTCAACGCATCATTGGTGTTACGAAGGGCGAGGTCGGGGCGGCCGAGCACGAGATAGAGCCCGCCGCCAATACCGAACACCAGGAGAACAAGGGCTGCGGCCATCGCAACGCGCGCCCGGCGCGGCTTGCCTTTCAGGCGCAGCACCGGCCACGCGGCGAAGCCAGCGGCGACAACGAGCAGAACGGCGAAGATGAGTACGGCAAACATGGGGCCGAGGCGTTAGCACAGTTCCATTATTTCGTCGCGTCCGCCTTGCGGTGCTTGCCGCGCGTCAGCGCCACGATCATGCCGCGCAGAGTGCGTACTTCCTGATCGGTGAACTCGCTGCGGGTGAGCATGGCGCGGATGTTGCGCATCATCGCGTCTGCCTTGTCGGGCGGATAGAGGAAGCCGGATTTCAGAAGCTCGTCTTGCAGATGTGCGAAAAGGTGCTGGAGTTCTTCGCCGGTCGCGGGTTTGGCGAGCGGGCCGTGATCGAGCTGGACAGCGGGCGTTTGGTCGGCGGCCTTGAACCATTCGTAACCGAGCAGCAACACGGCCTGGCCGAGGTTGAGTGAGGCGAAACTCGCCGTCGGAATGGTGATGACGGCGGTGGCGAGCGAGACCTCTTCGTTGTCGAGACCGGAGCGCTCGCCGCCGAACAGCATGCCCGTTTTGTGACCGGCTGCGGAGGATTCGCGCAATCGGGTTGCGGCGGCGGCCGGTGTCAGCACGGGTTTGGCAAAGCCGCGTTCGCGCGCGGTCGTGGCAAGCACGAGCTGAAGGTCGGCCAAAGCCTCGGCCGTCGATTCGAAGATGCGGGCGGCCTCCACGATGTCGGCAGCGCCAGCAGCCATGGCAGTGGCTTTCTCGTTCGGCCAGCCGTCGCGGGGAGCAACAAGGCGCAGGTCCACAAGCCCGAAATTCTTCATGGCGCGGGCGGCCGCGCCTATGTTTTCGCCCAGTTGCGGGTGGGAAAGGATGACGGCCGGTGTTGCCACCTCTTACCTCCCCCTTGTGGGGAGGTCGAAAAATCCAAGCGCAGCGAAGGATTTTTCGGGTGGGGGACCGCCGCGCGTTGCAGCACCGCCCCCCACCCGGAGCGCTTCGCTCTCCGACCTCCCCGCAAGGGGGAGGTAAGAAGAAGGCTTGCTCGCAAAGAGGAGGTAAGACGGGGAATTGTCGCTTTGACGCTGCAATCTCGCCTCGCTAAGACACATCCATCTCCCCACCCTTTCGAGGATTTCCATGGACAAGATCAAGGTAGCCAATCCGGTCGTCGAACTCGATGGCGACGAGATGACCCGCATTATCTGGGATCTCATCAAGAAGAAACTGATCCTGCCCTATCTGGACATCAAACTCGAATATTACGACCTGGGCGTCGAACATCGTGACGCCACCAACGACAAGGTCACGGTCGACGCGGCCGAGGCGATCAAGAAGTGGGGCGTTGGCGTGAAATGCGCCACCATCACGCCGGACGAAGCGCGCGTGAAGGAATTCAACCTCAAGGAAATGTGGAAGTCGCCCAATGGCACCATCCGCAACATCCTGGGCGGCGTGATCTTCCGCGAACCCATCATCTGCAAGAACGTGCCGCGGCTGGTTCCGGGCTGGACGAAGCCCATCGTCGTCGGCCGTCATGCGTTCGGCGATCAGTATCGCGCGACCGACTTTCGCTATCCGGGCAAGGGCGTGCTGACGATCAAATTCGTCGGCGAAGACGGCACCGTGATCGAGAAGGAAGTGTTCAAGGCGCCGGGGTCCGGCGTCGCGATGGCGATGTACAACCTCGACGACAGCATCCGCGATTTCGCGCGGGCCTCGCTGAACTACGGGCTGGCGCGCACCTATCCGGTTTATCTCTCGACCAAGAACACCATCCTCAAAGCCTATGACGGCCGCTTCAAGGACATCTTCCAGGAAATCTTCGACACCGAATTCGCCGACAAGTTCAAGGCTGCCGGTATCGTCTACGAACACCGCCTGATCGACGACATGGTGGCTTCCGCGCTGAAATGGGAAGGCGGCTATGTGTGGGCGTGCAAGAACTACGATGGCGACGTGCAGTCCGACACGGTGGCGCAGGGCTTCGGCTCGCTGGGCCTGATGACCTCGGTGCTGACGACGCCGGACGGCAAGATCGTGGAAGCCGAAGCCGCTCACGGCACGGTGACGCGTCACTATCGCGAGCACCAGAAGGGCAAGGCGACGTCGACCAATTCCATTGCCTCGATCTTTGCGTGGACGCGCGGCCTCGCACACCGCGCCAAGCTCGACAACAATCCGGCGCTAGACAAATTTGCGCACACGCTGGAGAAGGTTTGCGTCGACACGGTAGAAAGCGGTTTCATGACCAAGGATCTGGCGCTGCTCGTCGGCCCCGACCAGAAGTGGCTGACGACCGAAGGATTCCTCGACAAGGTCGACGAAAACCTGAAGAAGGCGATGGCCTAAAGTTAAATTGGTGTGTTAGCCGCGTTGAATGATTCACTTTAAGGTTCGTAGAGATTGACGGGCTAGTCGCATATGCTACTGTCCCCAAGAACAGTGGCTTTGCACGCCGCGCTCGGTTCTGCTGTGTTTAATGGGCCAAGGCTCTCGAAGACGCACGGGTAAATCCCCCGAAAGGGCACGTCAGCGCTAATTGAGCATTCGCTCTTATGCGACTGGTTTCTTCAGCGACAGTCGTAATGTGTCCAATTGGAGCGTTGCACGCATCATATACGGTCACGCCCATTGAAGCCGACCTCGTCCCAGCGAGGTCGGCTTTGTCTTTTTGAGAGGTCATTGTGCGGAGAAAAAGAAGTGCCAATCGCAAGTATAAGAAGGGAAAGAACAAGCGGAAATTATTGACAACAAAGCTCCCTTGGCCGGAAGAATCCAAATGTCCATCTGGGCTCGCTATCGAAGCAGAATGGATACGTCAAAACGGATATTAAGAGACGTTTTCTAACCGAGTTTATCGCGTCTCAATTCCGGCGACGTAAGGGTAGTCGTCCACGGCGTCGACGCCCATCTTGCCGACTTGCGGTTTGGGCATAGGCAAAGCGCGGCAGTTGCCCGCGCGGCGCATCACTTCGACATTGCCGAACGTGGCGACGGTGCGGTAGCTGGAATCGGCTTGCAGTTTTGCACGCTCCGACGCGCCGGCCGGCAGGTAGATCATCACATTGAAGGCTTGCGCCTTTTGCATCACCTTCCATGACTGGTTGCCGGCCCAGTAAAGCGGAACGCGCCGATGCAGGAAGGTGTAACCGCCGGTTTCATAATTGCCGACGCGATTGAGCGCGATGCCGCATACATCTGGCATCGTCGAAACGTAGAGCGATGCTTGAACGCTGTCGGATGCGCGGTCCCAGTTTTTGTCGTAGTCCCGGCCGATCAGATTGACGAAGGAGAGCAGCGCCCAGCACGCGGCAAGCGCCGCGACGACCGTGGTGCTGGCGGGTGTTCGCATGCGATCGCGGAGGCCATGGGTTATGAGGCGTGCGAGATCCGCCGCGCCGATACCGGCCGCGATGCTGAACAGCAGAATCGCGGGGTAAACGAAGCGGTATTCCTTATGCGCGATAAAGGAATGCGCGAACACGATCACGAAGGCTGAAACGATGACGAGCGGAACGCGCCGTCCGCCGAAGATCGCGAGCGGCAGGAAAATGGCGATGGTGCCGCCCCAGTTGCAGCCCATCAGGTAGAAATAATCCCACCACGGATCGGTGCCGTAATGGTCGCTGCCGTGCTCGACGACGTTGAACTTGATGTTCCGCCACAGGGGTTCGAACGGATAGTGCCAGGTCATCGCGTCGAACGCCCCGTCGCAGGCGATGACGACGAGAATGCCGAGCGCGATATAGAGAAGATGACGCTTGTCGAAGCCGCGCCAGATCCACAAAAGTGCCACGGCAGGCGCCAGATGGATGCGCAGCGCGAGAACCGTACCTGCAAGCAATCCCGCGGCGAAGAGGCGTCCGCGATGTTCGATCTTGTACCCCGGTTCGACCAGATAGATCGTGATGACGAGCAGGTTGGCGGCAATGACTTCGGTCATCGAGCGGCCGCCAAAATACATGTTGTCGACCCAACTCGCCGAAATCAGCGCGACTGCGATGCCTGCCGCGGTGCCGAGGAAACGGCGCGCCCAGAGAAACGCACACAGCGTGGTGACCGCGCCAATTGCGGAGAGCAGGCCCGCGATCAGCGGGAGATAGATGTGCGGGCCGCCGCCGAACAAATCGGACAGGCGCATCGCGCCCGCCGCCAAATATCCCATGAGCCACGAGCGTGCGGCGTAATCGAACTCCCAGGGGACAAGGCCGTAGCCATAGACAAGGCGATGGCCCTGTTCGAGAGACTGGAAGATTTCATCGGGGTGCGCGATCGCGGGCGAAAGCACCAGCGGCAGGAAACGGAACAGAAAGCCGGCGGCAAGAACAGCCGCAGCGATGATACGGGTATCGGAAACGCGCCGAACAGAACCAATCATGCGCTCCCAATAGGCTATCGCGCGCCATCAGGCGAGAGCGCCAAAATGCGGCACCGATCACGTATTTGTTGAATGGTTCCGTTCAGGTTCCATTCAGGAACTTTCGGACGGCGTCTGCGGATTGGTCCGGAGCTTCTTCCATCGGGATGTGCCCTGTCGCGGGATAGATGATCAGTTTCGATCTGGGAATGGCCTTGTTGTAGGCGTGCGCGGCATCGACGGGGATCAGGTGATCCTGTTCCCCCCAGAGAATGAGCGTGGGCGCCTTGATCTTGCCGATGTCGTTTTCGACATCGTGGTTGAAGGGAAGCGAGAAGCGCGTGAGCGAGGCGCGGCGCGTGCCTTCCATGCGTGCGAAATCCCAATAGAGATCGATCATGCGATCGTTGATGATCTCCTTGTGCACGATGGCGTCGTTCAATCCTTCCGTCACGATGGAACGCGGCGTGATGTAAAGCATGATCCTGTTGATGACAGGCGTGCGCGCAATGCGGAAGGCGAGCGGAACCTTGTCGCCGAATTTCGTTTGCATGCCCGCGGCATCGACGAGGATCAGGTGCGTCACGCGGTCTGGATGTTCTTCCGCGAAACGCGCCACCACGCCGCCACCCATGGAATTGCCGCCGATGGCGAATTTGGCGAGATGCAGCTTGTCGGCGACTTCGAGAGTGAACTTGACCATGCCTTCTTGCGAATAGTCGCCGTTCGGCACGGCACCGGTGAGACCGTGGCCAGGCATGTCGAGCGTGACGACGCGGAAAGTGTTGTCGAGGCGGTTCACCCAGGGGACCCATGTGAACAGCGAAGCGTTGGAGCCGTGCACGAGCACGAGCACCGGCGCATCCTTCTGCCCCTGGTCGCGGATGTGAGCGCGCGCGCCGTCCGGCAGCATGATGAATTGGGATGGAGGTGTGGCGTATTTCGCTTCGAGCGTGGCGCGCGGGATATCCGGCGTGCTGAACAGCCAGATCGCGCCCACGGTGGCCACGATCAGGATCACGATACCGATAAGAATTTTGCGCATGGTTCCCCTCCCGCCCGAAATTTGGGCAGGAGCATCGCGCGCCATGCGGAATCCGCAATACCGGGCCGCCATATTCGTTCTTGTTTCGTTCGAATGGTTGGCTACTATGCAAATCCAACAAGAGGGATCCAATTCGATGATCGGCTACGTGACCATCGGCGCCTTGGACAGCGAGGCGTCGGGAAAGTTTTACGACGCGGTGTTCGCACCGCTCGGATCGGAACGGAAATTCGCCGATGGCGGATGGATCGGCTATGGCAAGGAAGGTCCCGGCAAGACCTTCATGGAATGCCATTCCGCCGTTTGTCCGCCGCAGAACGGCAAGCCCGCACATTCCGGTAACGGGATCATGATCGCTTATGCGGCGCCTTCGCCCGAAGCAGTGAAAGCGGCATATGATGCGGGCATGAAGAACGGCGGCAGCGATGAAGGGCCGCCAGGTTTCCGTCCGCCGGATGCGGACAAGGGATTCTACGGCGCCTATTTGCGCGATCCGACCGGCAACAAGATCTGCCTGTTCTGCATGGCGTGACGAACAAGGGCGGAGGATGCGTCACGTCGTGCTGCGCATCCTTACCTCTCTTGCCGCGGCGATCTCCTCTTCGAGGATGCCGCCTTCTTCGGCGAGTTGTTCGACATATTCGGCTGCGAGCGCGGGCAGGCGTGTTTGCAGTTCGGGATGACGCTGTATCAGTCGTTCGAAATCGCTCGCGGACAATGTGAGCAGGCGGCAGGGATCGAGCGCCACGATCATCGCCGCACGCATCGTTTTCTGCAGCAGCACCACCTCGCCAAAGAAATCGCCGCTTCGGAAATGGATTTTCCGGTCGTGCAGGCGCACTTCCACCGTGCCGGTAACGACGAAATACATGGTTGCCGCGCGTTCGCCCTGTGCCGACACGATGCCGCCGGGGGAAACGGATTCCGCACGCAGCATGGTCATGATCTCGCTTAAAAGCTGCGCATCGAACCCGCGAAACAACGGCACGCGCGCGAGCATGCCGAATGTCACCACGAAATCGCGGCGGTGGATCATGTTGACGAAACCGGTGGCGACGATGCCGACGGGAAGCGCAAAGATACCGAGTCCCGTGACCATGGTGACCGCTGCAATGACGCGGCCCAGCGAGGTCGCGGGAACGACATCGCCATAGCCGACAGTGGTAAGCGTTGTGATCGCCCACCACATGGAATCGGGAATGGTTCCGAAGGCATCCGGTTGAATATGACCCTCGGCGGCGTGCATGGCGGAGGCCGCGAACACCATGGCGCAGATGAGAAGCAGAACGGTGCCGAAAAGGGCACGGCGTTCCTGCTTCAACACATCGGCGAGCGTTGTGAGCGCGGGTGAATAGCGGGCAATCTTTAACAGACGCAGCAGTCTGGCGAGGAGTAGAATGCGAAGGTCGACAAACGGTACGATAAGAGCGACCAATGACGGCGCGAATGCCAGAAGATCGACGATCATCATTGGCTGTATCGCGTAGCGTAGCCTGCCGATGATCGGGCCGCCCGCAGCGTGCACGGGATCTTCCGGCGCCGTCCAGATGCGAAGCAGATATTCGATCGCGAACACCGCAATCGAAAAAATCTCGAACATGGTTAGGTCGGTCAGATAGTCCTTTCGTACCCAAGGCACGCTCTGGAAGATGTAGGCCACGACATTGGCGATTATAAGCGCGACCAAGAACGCGCGCACCGCCATGCTGAGCGGACCGGCCGCGGCGCCGCCTTCGAGAACCAGATAGGTACGGTATCTGAAACTCGGTTGGTCCTTCGCGTGCATGGCTTGCGGTATCAGGCGGGCACGAGCGCCGCGAGACGTTGTTCGATAGCGGCGAGCGCTTCATTCGCCTTGCTGCCGTCCGGCCCGCCGGCCTGCGCCATGTCGGGGCGGCCGCCCCCGCCTTTGCCGCCAAGCTTCTCTGCGCCGACCTTCACCAGATCGACAGCGTTGATCTTGTCCTTCAGATCGTCGGTAACGCCGACGACGAGCGATGCTTTTCCATCGGCCACTGCGACGAAGGCGACGACGCCGGAGCCGACTTTGGCTTTGGCATCGTCGGCGAGACCTTTGAGATCCTTGCCGGATACGCCTTCGACGACGCGCAGAACGGTTTTGACGCCGTTGATTTCCTTCGCGCTATCGCTTTCATCGGCGCGAGCTGGACCGGCGAGCGCGAGCGCACGTTTGGCCTCGTTCAATTCGCGTTCGAGTTTACGGCGCTCATCGGCCAGTTGCGCCACGCGTTGCGGGAGTTCCGCGGGCGAGGTTTTCAACGCGCCCGCCGCTTCGCGCGCGAGTTCGGCTTGGCCTGCGAGATAGAGCCGTGCGCCTTCGCTGGTCAGTGCTTCGATGCGACGGACGCCGGAGGCGACGGCGCTTTCCGACAGGATCGTGAACAGCCCGATGTCGCCCAAGCGGCGGACATGGGTGCCGCCGCAGAGTTCGACGGAATAAGGCTTCACCGCATCGGTGTCGTCGCCCATGGTGAGCACGCGCACTTCGTCGCCGTATTTCTCGCCGAACAACGCTTCGGCGCCCGCCTTGATCGCTTCGTCGGTCGGCATCAGGCGCGTCGACACGTCCGAGTTCTGGCGGATCACCGTGTTGACGTTGTTTTCGATGCGCAGCAATTCGTCCGGCGTCAGCGCCTTGGGGTGGCTGAAGTCGAAACGCAGACGATCGGGCGCGACCATCGAGCCTTTTTGCGAAACATGCGGGCCGAGGACGCGCTTCAACGCAGCGTGCAACAGATGCGTGGCGGAGTGGTTGGCGCGCGTGGCGCGGCGGCGTTCGCTATCGACCTTGAGATCGACGGAATCGCCGATCTTGAATTCGCCGGAGTCCACTTTCACCAGATGGGCATGGAGCGCGCCGAGTTTCTTTTCGGTGTCGGTGACCTGGGCCCCGGCGCTTTTGGTGCTCATCGTGCCCTGATCGCCGATCTGGCCGCCGGATTCGGCGTAGAACGGCGTCTGGTTGGTGAGGATAAAGCCGGTTTCGCCTGCTTTCAGCGCGGTTACGCGCGCACCATCCTTCACGATGGCGACAATGTTGCCTTCGGCGTTTTCAGAGTCGTAGCCGAGGAATTCGGTGGCGCCGATTTCATCGCGCAGCGCAAACCACAGCGTATCGGTGGCCGCTTCGCCCGAACCGCTCCAGGCTTTGCGCGCGTCTTCGCGTTGCTTCTGCATCGCGGCTTTGAAACCGTCGGTATCCACCGCGATGCCGCGGGTGCGCAGCGCGTCTTCGGTGAGGTCGAGCGGGAAACCATAAGTGTCATAGAGTTTGAACGCGACATCGCCTTTCAAGGTGGCGCCTTTGCTCATGCTATCAGTCGCTTCGTCGAGTAGCTTCAGGCCGCGCACCAGCGTTTCGCGGAAACGGGTTTCTTCGAGCTTGAGGGTTTCGCTAATCAGGGCCTGCGCACGCACGAGCTCGGGATAGGCCGTGCCCATTTCGGCGACGAGCGCGGGCACCAGGCGATACATCAAGGGATCGCGGCTGCCGATCAGATGGGCATGGCGCATGGCGCGGCGCATGATGCGACGGAGCACGTAACCGCGGCCTTCGTTTGACGGCAGCACGCCATCGGCAATGAGGAACGAGGTCGAGCGCAAATGATCTGCGATCACTCGGTGGCTGAATTTGGCTTCGCCTTCGGCTTTGGCTCCCGATGCTTCCACGGATGCCGCGATCAGATGGCGAAAGAGATCGGTGTCGTAGTTGTCGTGGACGCCCTGCAGCACGGCGGAAATGCGTTCGAGGCCCATGCCGGTGTCGATGGACGGGCGGGGCAGGTTGGTGCGCCCGCCGCCCGCCTGCTGGTCGAACTGCATGAACACAAGATTCCAGATTTCGACGAACCGGTCGCCATCTTCATCCGGGCTGCCGGGCGGGCCGCCGGGAATGTGCTCGCCGTGATCGTAGAAAATCTCGGAGCACGGGCCGCACGGACCAGTGTCGCCCATCGACCAGAAATTGGCGGAGGAGGCGATGCGGATTATCTTCGATTCCGGCAGGCCTGCGATTTTCTTCCAGAGATCGAAGGCCACGTCGTCTTCGGCATAGACGGTGGCGAGCAGGCGGTCTTTCGAGAGGCCGAAATCCTTTGTGATCAGTTCCCAGGCGTAAGAGATCGCTTCTTCCTTGAAATAATCGCCGAAGGAGAAATTCCCCAGCATCTCGAAGAAAGTGTGGTGACGCGCGGTGTAGCCGACATTGTCGAGATCGTTGTGTTTGCCGCCGGCGCGGACGCATTTCTGGGAGCTGGCGGCGCGGACGTAAGGGCGCTTTTCCTGGCCGGTAAAGACATTCTTGAACTGGACCATGCCCGCATTGGTGAACAGCAGCGATGGGTCGTTGCGGGGCACGAGCGGGGAGGATGGCACCGGCGTGTGGCCGCGCGCGGCGAAATAATCGAGAAAGTTCGAGCGGACGTCGGAAAGACTTTTCATGGGGAAAGCTTGTAGCGGTGGGGGTTGGGGTTGTCATCCGCCTCCACCCGCCGCGCTGTCGCGCATCGACCTCCCTGCGTTGGGGAGGTAAGGATATTAAACGTCGAAGGGGCGCCCGGGTTAGCGGGCGCCCCTTCTGGAGCCGTTCCCCATGCCAGTAGGGAACGTCAAAAATTCTTTTAATGCTTATTCTTCCTCGTCCTTGGACGACTCCTCGTCGCCATGGACCAGCGCCTGACCGATCAGCCCGGCATTCTGGCGGACCTGGGCCTCGATCTTGTCGGCGATGTCCTTGTTCTGGGCTAGGAACGTCTTGGCGTTCTCGCGGCCCTGGCCGATGCGCTGGCCGTCATAGGAGAACCAGGCACCCGATTTCTCCACGATGCCGGCCTTCACGCCGAGATCGACCAGCTCGCCGGTCTTGGAGACACCCACGCCATACATGATGTCGAACTCGACCTGCTTGAAGGGCGGAGCAACCTTGTTCTTCACAACCTTCACGCGGGTCTGGTTGCCCACCACGTCTTCGCGGTCCTTGATCGCGCCGATGCGGCGGATATCCAGACGCACGGAGGCATAGAATTTCAGCGCATTGCCGCCAGTGGTTGTCTCCGGATTGCCGAACATGATGCCGATCTTCATGCGGATTTGATTGATGAAGATGACGATGGTGTTGGATTTCGAGATGGAGGCAGTGAGCTTGCGCAATGCCTGGCTCATCAACCTGGCCTGAAGGCCGGGGAGCGAATCGCCCATCTCGCCTTCCAGTTCGGCCTTCGGCGTCAGCGCCGCCACCGAGTCGATCACGATGATGTCGATGCCGCCCGAGCGCACCAGCGTGTCGGTGATTTCGAGCGCCTGCTCGCCGGTATCGGGCTGGGAGATGAGCAATTCGTCGATGTCGACGCCGAGCTTGCGCGCATAGACCGGGTCCATCGCATGTTCGGCATCGATATAGGCGGCGATCCCGCCCTTTTTCTGCGCTTCGGCGACGGCGTGGAGCGCCAGGGTCGTCTTGCCGGAGGATTCCGGTCCGTAGATTTCGATCACGCGACCGCGGGGAAAGCCGCCAATGCCGAGCGCGATATCCAGACCCAGCGAGCCGGAGGACACCGTGTCGGTTTCCACAGCTTCGCGCTGGCCGAGCTTCATTACCGAGCCCTTGCCGAATGCCCTGTCGATCTGGGAAAGCGCCGCCTCCAGCGCGCGTTTCCGGTCGCCCCCGTCTTCCCGTCCAACCACCTGTAACGCTGCCTGTGCCATGACGCTCGTCTCCTTATTTCACAGGGCTTCCGGCCCCGCAACGAAGCTAGGAGTGCATGTTTTGTTCTCTTTTACAAGGTTGGTGTAATATTTTGTTTTCATTGAATTATTTTGAACGCGTTTCCCCATCGTTCGCAGTTCCACGACAGCGATCCGAAGGGCTCTAAGGAATCGATTTGGAGAGGGGAGATTCGCGGCCCTGAGATGTAGTGGAAACGGCGCCGAGGCCGTCCAAATCTGGGGTCCGGCTAGGGGGCCGGATAGGAGCGAATCGAACCTAGCGTGCCGCGGGCGGCGGGGTGCCGGAGAGGACCTCTTTCACCTTGGCCGCAAGCTGCTTCAGGCCGAAGGGTTTGGGCAGGAAGTGGAAGTCTTCGGCCTTCTCTTCGTTGCGGCGGAAGGCTTCCTCGGCGTAGCCGGACATGAACATCACTTTCATGTCGGGACGCAGGCGGCGCACGGCGCGGACCAGCGTGGGGCCGTCCATGTTCGGCATCACGACGTCGGAGATGACGAGCGCGATCTCGCCTGCCTGTTTCTCCATGATGGCGAGTGCTTCCTCGCCGCCATCGGCTTCGAGGACGTTGTAGCCGCGCATGCGCAACGCGCGGGCGGCGAAGCTGCGCACCGCTTCTTCGTCTTCGACCAAAAGGATCGTGTCCTGACCGGTGACATCGCGGGCGGCGGTTTGTTGCGGTTCTTCGATGGCGGGCGCGGTTGTGTCGACATAGTGGCGCGGGAGATAGATGCGGAAAGCGGTGCCTTTGCCCGGTTCGCTGTCCACGGTGATGAAGCCGCCGCTCTGTTTGACGATGCCGTAGACGGTGGCGAGGCCGAGACCCGTTCCCTGTCCCACCGCCTTGGTGGTGAAGAAAGGATCGAAGATCTTCGCCATCGTCTCCTTGTCCATGCCGGTGCCGGTGTCGGCCACTTCGATGCGGACATATTCGCCCGGCGGCATGACGGCGGTGCCAAGCGCCTGCGGCTCCGCCGTGATCTCGTTGGAGGTCGTGATGGTGACGCTGCCGCCCTTCGGCATCGCGTCGCGCGCATTGACCACCATGTTGATGATGGCGTTGGAAAGCTGCGTTTCGTCGGCATTGACCGGCCAGAGATCGCTCTGGTTCTCGACCTTGAGATCGATGCCTTCGCGTAACAGTCGGCGCAGCATGTGGCTCAGTTCGGTGACGACATCGGCCAGCGCCAGCACGCGCGGCTGCAAGGTTTGTTTGCGGGAGAAGGCGAGAAGCTGGCCCACCAGTTGTGCCGCGCGCAACGCGTTCTGGTGAATTTCGTTGATTTCCTTGAACGACGGATCGCCCGCCTGATGACGCATCAGGAGGAATTCGGAATTGCCGATGATGACGGTGAGCAGATTGTTGAAATCGTGCGCCACGCCGCCCGCGAGCTGGCCCACCGCCTGCATCTTCTGCGATTGGGCGAATTTGAGTTCGAGAGCTTTTTGTTCGGAAACATCGATCAGGTAAAGAAGCACAAAGCGAATGTCGCCGGCGGCGAAGGGGCTGGCATAAATATCCGCTGTGCGATCGGTGCGGCCCCCGGCGCGCAATTCGATGGGGCCGGTGCTGGCGGCGCCGCCTTTCGAGAGAAGGTCGGCGAGCGCCTGTTTGTCGGCGGTTTCGATCAGATCGCCGAGAATGCGGCTGGTGCCCGCGCCGGGAAGATCGAAGAAATCGGCGAAGGCGCGGTTGGCTTCGAAGATTTTTCCGTTCTCATCGGCAAGCGCGACACCGACGGGCGCGTCGCGGAACAGGGCAGGCGCGGCTATGGGTGCGGCAGCAGGTGCAGGCGCCGGCATCGGCTTTTCGATGACGACTGGCTCAGCGGAAAGCCGCGGCATGAACCACCACGCGGCTTCGCCCCTGCCGAGCGGGCGGACGGCGGCGGAGAGTTCCAGGCCATTGTCGAGTTTCAGCGTTTCCTCGCGCGGCTCGCCGTCGATGGCGCCGCGCGCAAGGCGATAAAGCACACTCGATGAGGGATCGCTCGCCAACGCGAGTTCGGGCGGCGGAGGAATCTCGTGTTCGGAAATACCGGCGAGTTTTCGGTAGGCGTTGTTGCAATCGAGGACCGCGCCGTCCTTGCCCGTGATCGCCCAGGCGATGTGGGCCTGGGCGGCAGCCGTTGCAAGACGCTGGGCATCTGCAAGGCGATCTCCGGTCCGGGGCCAGACGCCCACGAGAAAGATGAGTGCGACGGAGCCCAGCCCCACCAGCAGCACGAATCCGGCCCAACGGGAAAATTCGGGCGCGCCTACCGCCAATCCGCCCGCGATCAGCGTGATGAAGACGAAGCCCAGCGCCAACCAGCGCCAGCCGCCGCCGGGCAGGCCGTAGCTCGGGCGCGAAATGGAAGGACTCAGTGACATGTGAGTCTTTTACCTCCCCCTTGTGGGGAGGTCGAAAAATTCGAGCGTAGCGAAGGTTTTTTCGGGAGGGGGACAGTGTTCGCAGCAGGCTCGGCCCCCCACCCGAAATTTGCTTTGCAAATTTCGACCTCCCCACAAGGGGGAGGTAAGATTTCAGTTCGCCCGCATTTTGCCCGTAAGCCGCATGACGTAGCCGATAACCTGGGCCACGGCCTTGTAATGCTCGGGCGGCACGGCTTCGTCGAGTTCGACGGAGGCGTAGAGTGCGCGCGCCAGCGGCGGATTTTCGATGACGGGGACATCGTGTTCTTCGGCGACCTCGCGGATGCGCAGCGCAAGCGCATCGACGCCCTTGGCCACGCATATCGGTGCAGCCATTTGACCTGATTCGTATTTGAGCGCGACGGCAAAGTGAGTCGGGTTCATGATGACGACGGTGGCTTCGGGCACCTGGGCCATCATGCGGCGTTTGGCGCGCTCGTTGCGAATCTGTTTGATCTTGGCTTTGACGGCGGGGTCGCCTTCGGTCTGGCGATATTCTTCCTTGATCTCCTGCTTGCTCATGCGGTGGCGCTTGAGGAAGCGGTAGCGCTGGATGAAGTAATCGCCGCCCGCGATGACCGCGAGAACGGCAAGTGCGGCCATCAGCACCTTCAGGAGCAGTGCGACCATGATGCTGGTGAGCGCCATGGGCGACTGGCCGAGCAGGCCTTCGAGGCGGCCGCGTTCGGGCCAGAGGACCGACCATGTCACCGTACCCACGATGGCGAGCTTGATGAGACCTTTGACAAGCTGCATCACGCCTTCGAAACCGAACAGGCGTTTGAAGCCGTTCATCGGGTTGAGCTTGGAGAAATTCGGCTTGAGGCGTTCGGTGGTGAAGACCGGACGGTGCTGGATGAGATGGCTTGCAAGCGCGAGGGCCATCAGAAGCCCGAAAATGGGCGCGAGCAGGCCGCCGATGCTGAGGAGCACATTCTGCAACAGCACCATGATGGTGCCGGAATCCACTGCGAACTGATCGGGCGATTGCAGGAAGATGGTGAAGTGGCTGGCGAAGCCTTTGGCCGTCGAGCCGCCGAAGATCGCGAGCGAAAGCGCACCCGCGGCAAGGATGACAAAGGTGGTGACCTCGGCGCTTTGGACGACGTCGCCCTGTTTGTGTGCTTCCTCCAGCCTTCGCTGTGTAGGTTCTTCGGTTTGTTGCGAGTCGTCGCGTTCCTCGGCCATTCAGAGCAACGGTGCCATCTGCTGGCCGTAGAAGTTAAGGAACATCGTCATCAACGAGCCGATCAGCAGCATCATGATGAGGAAACCCGCAAGAATATTGATGGGTGTGGAGATGAAGAACACCTGAAGTTGCGGCATCAGGCGGGCGAGCAGGCCGATGGAGGCCGTGACCACAAAACCGAACACGATGAAGGGTGCAGAGAGTTCGAGCCCCATCAGGAACGCACCGCTCGTGTAGCGGATGGCGAGTTCCGCGAGGTCGCCAGTGGGGAAGCTGCCGCCGGGCGGCAGCATGCGGTAGCTGCCTTCGATGGCGCCGATGGCGAGATGATGCATATTGGTGGCGAAGATCATCACCGTGCCCATCAGCGAGAAGAACGTGCCGACGATGGCGCCCTGCACGCCCATGGTGGGATCGACGGTTTGCGCGTAGGCAAGGCCTGTCTGCGTGGCGATGAGATAGCCCGCGACCTGAAGCGAACTCATGATGAGGCGCGCGATGGCGCCGATCACGACGCCGCTGGTGGCTTCCTGCGCGATCAGAAGACCGAACGCCGCAGGCGCTTCGGGAACGTTGGTGTAGAGATGCGCGACTGTGGGAGCGAGCACCAGCGAAATGGCGATTGCCAGCGACAGGCGCACCCGCGGCGGCACGCCCATGTCACCGATGGCGGGCAGGAGCATGATCATCGCGCCCACACGGCTGAACACCAGCATGTAGATGGTGAGAAGGCCGGAGACGTTGCCGAAGGTGAAGGTCATGGCGGTGCGCTAGTAGGCGGCGATACGTTGCACCACGTCGGTCATCAATCCGCTCATGGCGGCACCCGCGAAGGGCAGCGAGATGAGCAGCACGAGAAAGATCGCAATGATCTTCGGCACGAAAACCAGCGTCATTTCCTGGATCTGCGTCAGCGCCTGCAACAGGCCTATGGCGACGCCGACGACAAGCGCCGTCAGCATGGCAGGGGCCGCGATCTGGAGCAGGACGTAAATGCTCTCGCGCGCGAAATCGATGGTCTCGGTGGCACCCATGTTGGTTCCGTCAGATCGGCATTTGCATGATGGATTGGTAAGCCTGGATCACCTTGTCGCGGACGGCGACCACGGTGTTCAAAGTGAGTTCGGCCTGGTTCACGGCGTTGACGACATCGACGATGTCGGCCTGACCGGCAACCTGTTTCATGGCGAGCGTTTCGCCCTGTTTCATGGTGCCGATGCTGTCTTTCACCGCGCTCGACAGGAAATCGCCGAAGTTTTGCGTGGCGCCGGTGGCGGCACCAGCGCCGGCTTGTGCGGGCGCTTCGACACCGATCTTGGCAAGTGCCTGATAGGCGGCGGCTGCTGCGGCGGGAATGGCCATGACTTACTCCTTTAACGGCGCAACAGATCGACGGTGCGTGCGAGCATGGACTTCGACGCTTCCATCACGGAGATGTCGGCTTCGTAGGAGCGCTGGGCTTCGCGCATATCCATCACTTCGATCAGCGAATTGACGTTGGGAAGCTTGACGTAGCCCTTGCTGTCCGCTGCCGGATTGCCGGGATCGAACTGCATGCGGAAATCGGTCATGTCGGAGACGGGCTTGCCCGGTTTGACGAGCGTGGCGTTCAGTTCGCGGTCGAAATCGCTTTTTACCGTGGCGACCTTGCGGCGATAGGGATCGCCGCCATGGGTCTGCGAGGTGGAATTCTGGTTGGCGATGTTTTCCGCGATGATGCGCATGCGCGTGGATTGGGCGCGCATGCCCGACGCGGCGACGATCATGGAAGTGTTGAGATCCATGGATCAGCCCTCCTTAAGGTTGGCCAATGGCCGTGCGCATCATGCTCACGGCCTTGCTGTAGATGTTGGTTGCGGTTTCATAGGAGGCCTGCGTGTCGGCCATCTTCATCATTTCGCCTTCGAGCGAGACCGAGTTGCCGTTGAGCGAAGCTTCGACATCGGGCGCGGCGAAATCGGTGAACCCGCCGGTTTCCGGCGCAATCTTGATCGAGATGTGACGGGCATCGGTGGTGGCAAGGCCGCTCATCATCGATTGGCTGCTGGCGGTATCGCGCAGGAGCTTTTCGAAATCGGGCTGTTTCAAATCTCGCGCGCCGTAGCCCGGCGTGTCGGCATTGGCGACGTTCTGCGAGAGCACGCCTTGGCGCTGGTTGAGCCACGACATGCGCTCGCGCAGCATCGAGAACAGTGGAATACCGGGAAGGTTCATGGCTGCACCTTTTTAAGGTTCGATTAACCCTAAGCGATGCCATGGTGCGCTTCGAAGTTTAATCGCTGCTTAACACAAGCGAACCTTTTTGCCGGGCAAGTTCTTCCCGTTCTTAACCGGCGATTAAGCCTAACGGCCCCATGTATCGCGACCATGGAATATATCGACATCGCCCGCTATCTCGGCGCCCTTCTTGTGGTGCTGGCACTTCTCGGTCTCGCCGCATTGGCTGCGCGCCGTTACGGCGTGCCCGGCGTGATCAAGGCCAACGCGGTGCGCAGGCTTTCGGTCGTAGAATCCATGATGATCGGGCCGCGGCAGAAACTTCTGCTCGTGCGCCGCGACAATCGCGAACATCTTCTTTTCATCGGACCGCAGGGCGCGACGCTGATCGAGAATGCGGAAGTGACGCCACATGCGTAGCGCACTCTTCTTACCTCACCCTTGTGGGGAGGTCGAAAAATCCAAAGGATTTTTCGGGCGGGGGGCCGCTCTGCGTTTCTGGCACCGCCCCCCACCCGGATCGCTTCGCTCTCCGACCTCCCCACAAGGGGGAGGTAAGTGGAAGCGTGCGTTGATAATGATTTTGGCGTCGCTTCTCGTTGTCGTCGTTCTTCCCGGCGTTGCCTTCGCGGCCGATGCGGCGGCGGGCGGGGCGGCTTCCAATTCGCTTTCGATCAATCTGACCGGCAACGGGCTTTTCACCGACCGGTTGGTCCAGATCATCGCGCTGATCACGATCCTGAGCCTTGCGCCGTCGATCCTCATCATGATGACGTGCTTCGTGCGCATCGTGGTGGTGCTGTCGCTTCTGCGCACGGCACTCGGCGTGGCGCAGAGCCCGCCCAACACGGTGATCGTCAGCCTTTCGCTGTTTCTCACCTTCTTCGTGATGACGCCGACATTCCACGATGCCTACAAGGTTGGCGTGGAGCCGTTGATGGCGAACCAGATCACCACCGAAGAAGCGCTGGACCGCGCGGCGGTGCCGATCAAGGGATTCATGCTGCAGCACGTCCGCAAGACGGATTTGCAGCTTTTTATCGACATGAGCCACGCCAAGCCGCCGGCAAAGCCTTCCGATATCGCGATCACCACGATTGCGCCGGCCTTCATGTTGTCGGAACTGAAACGCGCCTTTGAAATCGGGTTCATGATTTTCGTGCCGTTCCTCGTCATCGATATGGCCGTTGCTTCGATCCTGATGTCCATGGGCATGATGATGCTGCCGCCGGTGATCATTTCGCTGCCGTTCAAGCTGATCTTCTTCGTGCTGGTGGATGGCTGGCGTCTGGTCGCGGGTTCTCTGGTCGAGAGCTATATGCACGGGCCCCCACCCGGATAATGGGCACCCGGCTAGTTACGGATCGACGAACCAACCCGTGATCGCAAGCCGCCCGACCGGTGCGTAGGGCGCGACTGCCGTGACCGCATGATCCTGCGGCACGGTGAACAGCGACAGGCTGTTGAAGCGCGGCACGATCACCTGATCGACGGATTTTTCCGGGCCGTAGAATTGCAGCAAACCGCCCCAATCCGGGTCCCAGTCCTTCGACATGTTCAGCACATAGGCCACGCGCCGTTTGTGGCCGGGAATCTGATCGCTGTGTGTGTTGAGGAAGTGGCCGGGGACGAACAGCGTGGCCTGTCCGTCGGCGCCTGCGATGGTGGAAATGCCGGTAACCGCGCGCACCATGTTCACGAAGGGCGCGCTGTTGATGAATTCGAACACTGTGTGCAGCGGGTGGCCCGGATAGGCCTTCTGCGCGTAGTTCTCGGCCATCAGAAAGGACTGATAGATGAAACCGAAACTATCTCGGGCGCGGGCATAGACGTTGCCGATGCGCTGGGCGCGCTCCTGCGGGCTCAGCCGCTGCATGTCCTCCGGCGACAGGACGACTGTGTTGCCCTGGTCGTAATAGACGAGTTTCCATGGCGTCTCGCGCGTGAGCACGTTGTAAAGGTCTTCGGCGGGCGCGGGTTGCAGCACGTCGCGGATCTGAATGCGGTTCTTCGCCTTGTAGGCATCCGCGAGGGCGGCGAGATCAAGGGCCGGGTTGAGCATGTAGGCGGTTTATCCGCGAGCGCCGGTCCACGCTAGTCCTTGGGCGCGTGAGGCCGCAACCAGTTCTTAACCATAGATTGCATATCGTGGGCTGTCGCCGTGGGATTCTCACGCCTTGGAAATCAATGGCACCCGCAAGGTCGAAGCCCCAGCCGTGAAGCGCGCCGCGCGCTCGACGGGCGGCAGCGACACGACCTTCAAGGTCTCCGATCCCATCGACACACCGCGCGCACAGGTG
Organism: Rhizomicrobium sp.; assembly: GCA_035543495.1. Taxonomy (GTDB): domain Bacteria; phylum Pseudomonadota; class Alphaproteobacteria; order Micropepsales; family Micropepsaceae; genus Rhizomicrobium. The sequence continues at coordinate 41,094 of DATKJT010000037.1, forward strand.
GTGAGCGGGCCCGGTCCCATCGCCGCTGTCGACAACATCTTGATGCTTCAGGGCGTGGACGATTCCTTGAGCGGACGCTCACGTGGACTCGATCACGCCGAAGGTCTTCTCGACATGCTCGACGAAGTGCGTGACGGATTGCTCGCGGGCGGCATCCCGCGCATGACGCTCAACAAACTCGCTAATGCTGTGAGCAGGCGTCAGGAAGGTTTCGCCGATCCCAAGCTGCAGAACGTTCTCGACGAGATCGAACTGCGTGCGAAGGTGGAACTGGCGAAGCTGGAGCAGGCGGATCAGCGTTACGCTTAAATATCCAACAACAACCGCTGCGGGTCTTCCAGGTTTTCCTTTACGCGCACGAGGAACGTCACGGCTTCGCGGCCGTCGACGAGGCGGTGGTCGTAGGAAAGGGCCAGATACATCATCGGGCGGATTTCGATCTTGTCGTCGATCACCATCGCGCGCTTCTGGATCTTGTGCATGCCCAGAATGCCGGACTGCGGCGAATTGAGGATCGGCGTGGACATCAGCGAGCCGAAGACGCCGCCATTGGTGATGGAGAACGTGCCGCCCTGCAATTCTTCGAGCTTCAGCTTGTTGTCGCGAGCGCGCAGTCCGAAATCGTGGATCGCTTTTTCGATCTGGGCGAGGGAGAGCGCATCGGCGTCGCGCACCACCGGCACGACGAGGCCACGCTCGGTCGAAACGGCAATGCCGATGTCGTAGTAGTTCTTGTAGACGATATCGTCGCCTTCGATCTCGGCGTTAACGTTGGGCAGTTCTTTGAGGGCTGCGATGCACGCCTTCACGAAGAAGCCCATGAAGCCCAGGCGCACGCCGTGCTTCTTCTCGAAATCGTCTTTGTATTCGGCGCGAAGGTCCATGACGTGGGTCATGTCGACTTCGTTGAAGGTCGTCAGCTGGGCTGCGGTGTTCTGCGATTCCTTGAGGCGCGTGGCGATGGTCTTGCGCAGGCGGCTCATGGCGACGCGTTCTTCGCGGTCGGCGCGCGCGCGCGGGCCGGAAGGCGCGGCAGCAATCGGCTTGGGCGCGCTGGCGCGGGCTTCAAGCGCCGCCAGCATGTCGCCTTTCAGCACCCGGCCGTCCTTGCCGGTGCCGGGAACGCTTGCGGGGTTGAGACCGCTTTCTTCGGAGATGCGGCGCACCGACGGCATCACCGGCGCATCGGCTTTCGGCGCGGGCGCCGGTTGCGGAGCAGGTGCGGGCTTGGGCGCAGCCGGAGCCGCGGCTTTGGGAGCTTCGGGCGCTTTGGCGGGCGCAGCAGCACCGGCTTTGCCTTCGGCAATCGCGCCCAGAATTGCACCCACCTGAACCGTGTCGCCTTCCTTCACCGAGATCGCTTCGATCGAACCATCTGCGGGAGCGGGGACTTCGACCGTCACCTTGTCGGTTTCGAGTTCGACCAGCGGTTCGTCGCGGGAGACGGAATCGCCTTCCTTCTTGAACCAGCGCGCGACCGTGGCTTCGGTCACGGATTCACCCATGGCCGGGACTTTGATCTGGATGCTCATCGGCGATCTCTCAATTTGTTTGCGACCTTACCTCCCCCTTGCGGGGAGGTCGACGGCGCGCATCAGCGCGACGGCGGGTGGGGACGCGGTGGAAAACCTGCAATACCGTATTCGTTGCCGCAGCCCCCCACCCGCCACCGCTTCGCGGTGTCGACCGCCCCGCGTTGGGGGCGGTGAGTGAGGAACACCGTCATATCGAAAGCGCCTCGTCGAGGAACGCTTTAAGTTCGGCCGTGTGCTGGCTCATCAGGCCGGCAGCGGTCGACGCATATTCGGGACGCCCCACATAACGTGCGCCGCCATTGCCGCCTAGCTTGGCGATGGTGTCTTCGATGCGCGGCTGGATGAAGGTCCATGCGCCCTGGTTTCTGGGTTCTTCCTGGCACCAGATGATTTCCGCCTTCGGGAAGCGCTTCAATTCGTCGGCCAGCGCGCTTTGCGGGAACGGATAGAGCTGTTCGATGCGCAGCATCTGAATGCGGTTCTCGCCGCGCTTTTCGCGTTCTTCCATCAGGTCGAAATAGACCTTGCCGGTGCAGAGCACGACGCGCTTGATCTGATCGTCCGGCACCAGTTGGACGGTGGTCGCACCCGGCACGCATTCGGCCTGATCGCGGAAGACGCGGTGGAACGAAGACCCGGGCTCCATATCCTTGAGGAACGAAATGCAGCGCTTGTGACGCAGAAGCGATTTCGGCGTCATCAGGATCAGCGGCTTGCGGAACGGGCGGTGCAACTGGCGGCGCAGGATGTGGAAGTAGTTCGCAGGCGTGGTGGGCACCGCGACCTGCATGTTGTCCTGCGCGCAGAGTTGCAGGTATCGCTCCAGGCGGGCGGAGGAATGCTCCGGTCCCTGGCCTTCGTAGCCGTGCGGCAACAGCATCACCAGGCCGTTCATGCGCAGCCATTTCATTTCGCCGGACGAAATGAACTGGTCGATCACGACCTGCGCGCCGTTGGCGAAATCGCCGAACTGCGCTTCCCACAACACGAGCGCCTTGGGCTCGGCGGAGGAATAGCCGTATTCGAAACCGAGCACGGCCTCTTCGGAGAGAAGCGTATCGATGACTTCGAATTCGGCCTGGTTTTCGGAGATGTGGTTGAGCGGGATGTAACGGTTCTCGTTGTCCTGATCGACCAGCGTGGAATGGCGCTGGCTGAAGGTGCCGCGCGAGGAATCCTGGCCGGAGAGACGGACGGGGTAGCCTTCTTCCAGCAACGTACCGAAGGCGAGCGCTTCGCCGGTTGCCCAATCGATGGCTTCGCCGGTTTCGAACATCTTGGCCTTCGCCTGCAACTGGCGGACGATGGTTTTGTGCGCGTTAAAGCCGTCGGGGATGGTGGTGAGCGCGCGGCCAACTTTCATCAGAAGTTCGGTGGGCACATCGGTGTTGCCGCGGCGGTCGCCTTCGGTGGCTTTGGAAAGACCGGTCCAGCGGCCGTCCAGCCAATCGGCGTGGTTCGGGCGGTGACCTTTGGAGGCTTCGAATTCCTCGTCGAGACGCTTGTTGAAGTCGGCGATCATCTGCTTGACGTCGTCTTCGGTCAGCGTGCCTTCGGCGACGAGTTTGGCCGCATAGAGTTCGAGCGCGGTCGGATGGTCCTTGATCGCGCGATACATCAAGGGCTGGGTGAACGCCGGTTCGTCGGTTTCGTTGTGACCGAACCTGCGATAGCAGAACATGTCGATCACGACGTCCTTGTGGAACAGCTGGCGGAATTCGGTGGCGATGCGCGCGCAATGCACGACCGCTTCGGGATCGTCGCCATTCACATGGAAGATCGGGGCCTGCACCATCAAAGCGACATCGGACGGATAGGGCGAGGACCGCGAATAGATCGGCGCGGTGGTGAAGCCGATCTGGTTGTTGATGATGAAATGAATGGTGCCGCCGGTGCGGAAGCCCTTGGTGCCGCTCATCGCGAAGCATTCGGCAACCACGCCCTGGCCTGCGAACGCCGCATCGCCATGGAGCAGCAGCGGCAGAACGCTGGAGCGTTCCTTGGTGTCGCCAAGTTGATATTGCTTGGCGCGCGCCTTGCCGAGCACGACCGCATCTTCGGCTTCGAGATGCGAAGGATTGGCGGTGAGCGAAAGGTGAACCTTGCGGCCGTCGAATTCGCGGTCGCTGGACGCACCCAGATGATATTTCACGTCGCCCGAACCTTCGACTTCGGAAGGCTTCGCGGCACCGCCCTGGAATTCGTGGAAGATCTGGCGATAGGGCTTGCCCATCACATTGGCGAGCACGTTCAGTCGCCCGCGATGAGCCATGCCGAGCACGATTTCCTTCACGCCCAACTGGCCGCCGCGCTTGATGATCTGTTCGAGCGCGGGAACGGTGGCTTCGCCGCCGTCGAGACCGAAACGCTTGGTGCCCAGGAAGCGCACGCCGGCAAATTTCTCGAAACCTTCGCCTTCGATCAGCTTGTTCAGGATCGCGCGCTTGCCTTCCGGCGTAAACGAAATCTCTTTGTCGGGCCCTTCGATGCGGCGCTGCAGCCAATCCTTCTGTTCGGGATCGGTGATGTGCATGAACTCGTAGCCGATGCGGCCGCAATAGGTGCGCTTGAGGATTTCCACCATGCGGCGCGGCGTGGCCGTTTCCATGCCCATCACGCCATCGATAAAGACGGGCTTGTCCATGTCTTCTTCGTGGAAGCCGTAGAAGCTGGGTTCCAACTGCGGATGCGGTTCTTTCGGCGCGAGCTTGAGCGGATCGAGATTGGCTTCGAGATGACCCAGCACGCGATAGGCGCGCACCAACTGAATGGCGCGCACGGATTCTTTGGCGGCAGCGCGGATGTCGTCTTCGCTGGCGCCGGCTTTCTTTGAACCGGGGGCGATCTGGCCGGTCAGCGCCGAAACGATCTCGCCGTTTTCCAGCTTCGGCTTCGCATCGCGCCGCCATTGCGGGCCCCGACCGAGCTGGGTGGGGGAAAGACCGTTCTCGCCCAGTTCGGCGAAGAAGGCCCGCCAGCTTTCGTCCACCGTGTCGGGGTTCTGCTGGTACTGGGCATAGAGCTGTTCGATGAACTGGGCGTTGGCGCCGTTCAGGAACGAGGTGAGATCCAGAACCTCGTTGGAGGCCCGGTTGAGTCGGCTGGGGGTGGTTTGGCTTGTCATTTCAATGGGTTGGCGGAGAACTCCGCCTGTCTTTCCGTTCGCGCACCGGCGAGGCGCTGGCGTTTAACGCATTCCGGTGCCGAATGCACGCCCAAATCCCGTAAACAGATGGGTTACGAAGGTTAATATGGTGTCAACGAACCGGAACTTCGAGCCGCCGACGCCACTTAATCTTGCGCGCAGAATAACGGCGGCTTCGTGACGAAAGCCTTCACGTTTTACGAGATTGCGGTGCCCAAATTCCGGGCAGCTATTTGAGCACGCGGATTTCGACGCGCTGTGCGCCGGATGTGTCCACCTGAACGCCGTCGGTGGGGAGCGAGGTGAGCACGATCTTGTCCTGCGCCACGCCGTCGGCAAGCAGTTCGTCCTGGACGAGTTTGATGCGCGGCGCGGCGAGACCCGGATCGTAATGCGGCGTCACCTGGGTGGACGGTCCGGTGAGCTGGACCATCTTCACGCCCATGCCTTTGGCCTCGCGCGCGGCGGCGGCGACGATCTTGTGGCCGTCATCGGTAAGTTGAACGTCGTGACCGACAAAGAAGACGATGTAAGCCTGCGGGGTGGTGGGTTCGCCTTCCTTTGGGCCGGTGCTCTTGTTCATTGACCCGCAAGCAGCCACGCCCAGAACGAACGAACCGGCGAGCAAACCGGCAAACAACCGACGCATGAATGACCCCATCCCCATTGGGCCGAAGAACCGGCCGGGGAAGAGTATGTCATGTTGCCCGCGTCTTCGTCTGTAGCGCGGGGGCGACGTGGTTTAATTTTTCAGAAGTTCCATCAGCGTGGTGCCGAGCGCCGCCGGATTGGGCGAGACGCGGATGCCCGCGGACTTCATCGCCTCGATCTTGGAATCCGCACCGCCCTTGCCGCCCGAGATGATGGCGCCGGCATGACCCATGCGACGGCCCGGAGGGGCGGTGACGCCCGCGATGAAACCGACCATCGGCTTCTTCACCTTGGAGTGCTTGATGAAGTCGGCCGCGTCTTCTTCCGCGCTGCCGCCGATTTCGCCGATCATGATGATGGATTTGGTTTCGGGATCGGCCAGGAACATCTCCAGCACTTCGATGTGCTCGGTGCCCTTCACCGGATCGCCGCCGATGCCGACGCACGAAGTCTGGCCGAGACCCACGGCAGTGGTTTGCGCTACCGCTTCATAGGTCAGCGTGCCCGAACGCGAGACGATGCCGACGGTGCCGCGGCGATGGATGTGTCCCGGCATGATGCCGATCTTGCATTCGCCGGGCGTAATGACGCCGGGGCAATTGGGGCCGACGAGGCGCGACTTCGAGCCCGACAGCGCGCGCTTCACCTTCACCATGTCGAGCACCGGAATGCCTTCGGTGATGCAGACGATCAGCGGCACTTCCGCATCGATCGCTTCGAGGATCGCATCGGCTGCGAAGGGGGGCGGAACGTAGATCGCGGTCGCATCCGCGCCCACTTTCTCTTTCGCTTCGCGCACGGTGTCGAACACCGGCAGGCCCAGATGCGTCGAGCCGCCTTTGCCGGGCGAGGTGCCACCGACCATCTTGGTACCATACGCAATGGCCTGTTCGGAATGGAACGTGCCCTGATTGCCGGTGAAACCCTGGCAGATCACTTTGGTGTTTTTGTCGACGAGGATGGACATTACTTCGAGCCCTTTACGGCTTTGACGATTTTCTGTGCGGCGTCGGCGAGATCGTTGGCGGAGAGGATCGGCAATCCCGAATCCGCCAATATCTTCTTGCCGAGTTCGACATTGGTGCCTTCGAGGCGCACCACCAGCGGAACCTTGAGCGAAATCTCTTTCGCGGCGGCGACGATGCCTTCGGCGATGATGTCGCATTTCATGATGCCGCCGAAGATGTTGACGAGGATGCCTTTCACGTTCGGATCGCGGACGATGATCTTGAACGCAGCTGTTACCTTCTCTTTTGAAGCGCCGCCGCCGACGTCGAGGAAGTTCGCCGGTTCTTCGCCATAGAGCTTGATGATGTCCATCGTCGCCATGGCAAGGCCCGCGCCGTTCACCATGCAACCGATGGTGCCGTCGAGCTTGATATAAGAGAGGTCGTATTTCGACGCTTCGACTTCGGCCGGATCTTCTTCGTCGAGATCGCGTAAGGCCTGAATGTCCTTGTGGCGGTAGAGCGCGTTGTCGTCGAAATTGATCTTGGCGTCGAGGCAGATGACCTTGCCGTCTTTCGTCACGACCAGCGGATTGATTTCGAGCAGGCTCATGTCCTTCGCCAGGAACGCGTCATAAAGGCTCTTGATCACCGCGCCGCATTGTTTCGCCTGGTCGCCCTTCAACTTCAGCGCGGTCGCGATTTCGTTGCCAATATAAGGCGAGTAGCCGGCAGCCGGTTCGACCTGGAAAGTGTGGATGCGGTCGGGCGTCTTGTGGGCGACCTCTTCGATGTCCATGCCGCCTTCGGTGGAACAGATGAACGCCACACGGCTGGTTGCGCGGTCGACCAACGCGGAGAGATAGAGTTCGCGGTCGATGGCCGAGCCGTCTTCTATATAGAGGCGCTTCACCACGCGGCCCGCGGGACCCGTCTGGTGTGTGACCAGCGTCATCCCGAGCATGCGCTCGGCTTCCTTCTTCACATCCTCGATGGATTTGACCACCTTCACGCCGCCGCCCTTGCCGCGTCCGCCGGCATGAATCTGAGCCTTCACGACCCAGACCGGGCCCGGCAATGCCTTGGCCGCTTCAACGGCTTCTTCGACGGTGAAGGCAGGCTTGCCCTTGGGCACCGGCACGCCGAATTCGGAGAGCACGCCTTTGGCCTGATACTCATGGATGTTCATGTGCGGTCCCGGAAATGAAGATGCGAGGGAAGGGCCTGGAGGCCCGGAGCGGGGCGCACAATATCAGCGCAACCCCCCTGTGCAAGCAGCCATTTTGCGATTCTTGCTCAGGCTTTTTGTCCCGCCAGATCGCCGTAATTATCTTCCGGAGTGGTCTCGGTCGCCGGGCGGGGAAGGCGTTTGCGCAAGCTGACAACGATCGCCGCCGAGAGGAGCGCAAGTGCTATTCCCCCCAGTCCATCGGACAGGTGGTGGCCGCCATCGATGGGTGTGGACAGAATCACCAGCGTATTGAGCGCCACGACCGGCCAGAAGATTTTCCAGATGCCGCGGAACGCGATCATCAGGATGACCGAAAGCCCCACATGATAGGAGGGGAACGCGACGAGGCCGTGGACGTCGACCAGGCTGAGATGGGTGAGCACGCCATGGCGCAGATCGAAGAACGTCTGCTTGTAGGCAAGGTCCACCACCGGATTGTTCTGCATGTAAAACGATGCGCTGGGATGATAGTAGGCCAGCGCGCCTTCCGATGGCAGCAGTCCCGATACGGCAACGCAAAGAAACGACGACACCATGACGATGGCCGTCAATTCGCGCGTGCGCTCAACCCGCCCGGTCATGGTCAGCAGAACGACGGCGAACGCAATCTGGAACAGAGTCGTCTGGTAGACGAAGGAAGAGAGATTTCCGAGCCACGGCCGGGCGTTGACGAACGCGATATAGTGATACCAGTTGAAAGCGACGGCATCGTCGACCCGGACTAGCAGATCGTCGACCAGCGGCATGTCAAGCGTGGTGACCAGATAGCTGAACACCGAGCCGGCAGCGGACGCGATCATGAGAAATCCGGTTTCGATGGAAAGGGTGGCGAGTTTCTCGTCCGGGCGCAGGCGCGTGTAGACGAAGCCGATCACTGCCATAACGGCGGTGACGCCCACGCATTCGGCAAGGCTTTTCATGTCGAAGCTGAAGCCGCGCAAGGCGATCCACGCCGCATCGATGGCGATGAGCAAAAGGGTGAACGCGAGCTTGAGCCGGAATTCCGTCATGGCCCGAGTATCGGCCGGGTGCGCTTAACAAAGCGTGGCAGGAAAAGGCTGTTTTGTCCCGGAACGGGCAGGAAATCCCGGTCAATACCCGCTGTCTTCGGCGCCCACGCCGCCCTCGAGCGTCATGCCGGACAGGTCTTCGCTGGTGGCGGCCGCCTGGGCGGATGGCATCACGCAGACCCGCGAACGGTAGGAGAAGAAGAAATCGCCCGAACCCCAGCGGCGCAGATTCACCCGCTCCGTGCAGTCTTTCACCGGTTTAGCCTTCGCGCATTTCAACATGCCGCCGCGATAGTGGACGAGCGCTTCGCCGGCCGCGCAGGCAAGTGTCTCGCCGTGCTCGTAAGTGCCTGCCAATCCCTGGTCGGATTGTGCGACGTCACCCACCGTTGCCCGGACAACGGCGCCGGGAATGCAGCGTGCGACTTCGCCTTCGAATGAGGCATCGATCCATGTGTCGGGGATCATGTGCGAGGCGGGATATTCGCGGCCTGTTCGATCCACGCAGACGGCATGGATGGATTTGACGACATTGGCGTCCTGTTCGACGCATTGCGCCTGCGCGTTCACCGACAATTCGCCGCCGACATTGCCCGTCTTGTTGACGACGGTGACGTATTGGCTGCCGCCATAGGAGATGGCGGTGGCGCTCGCATTGGCCTGGGCCGCCGCATAAGCGCTCGCATATGCAAAGGCGCTGGCTTCGGCGTTACCGCTTCCGCCCTTGTTGATGACGATCGATTTGTTGATCGTGACGTTCTTCTGGATGTTGATGTTCTTCGAGGCGTCGATGTTCTTGTTGATGACCACCGATTTATCGATGTTGATGTTCTTCGACAGGTCGATGTTCTTGGTGATGTTAACGTCGTTGTTGATCGTCACCGGTTTGTTGATGGAAATGTTTTTCGAGTTGTTGATGTTGTTGGTGATGGTGACCGGCTTGTTGATCGAGATGTTCTTGGAATTGTTGATGGTGTTGTTGATCGTCACCGGTTTGTTGACGACCACAGATTTGTTGATGGTGATCGGCTTGTAGATATTCACCTTGGTGTTGATGTTGACAGGCTTGAAAATGGTGATGTTGTTGGTGACGTTTGTGCCGCCGCCAAACGGCCCGCCGCAAGCCGGGCCCGCCGCAAGCGTGCCGAAGCCGCCAGGGGGCACGATACCGCCGGCCATGGCCTCGCCAGCCGGTGCAGCGGCCAGAAGGGCCGCCAGCGCCGTGGCGAGGCACGAATTCGGTCTGGGCGCCATGGTGAACGCTCCTCAATCATTGCATCCTATGCGCGGGGCCGCGGCCGCGCACGGAAAGCCAGGCATAGGCTTAACGACAGAGCTTTGGAGTTCACGAAACATGCCATGGCAACACCTTGAGGGACCGTCAGGACTGATCCATTACGGGACAGTTTCGGGATTTTCGGTCATGGAGAAGCCGGTCGCATGATCCCGATCTCGGACGACAATCCGGTCCGCATAACCCCTTTTGTGAACTGGCTTTTGATCGCGCTGTGCGTGGCGGCGTTTGCCTGGCAGCTTTCGTTGGGAAGCCAGGAAGAGGCGGTGACGAACGCGCTGGGATTCATCCCGGCGACGTTGCTTGATCCCAGCCTCGCCCCGTCGCTCGCTTTGGGCGTGCCGGCGCAGCTCACAATCCTCACCTCGATGTTCCTGCATGGCGGCCTGCTGCATCTGGGCGGCAACATGCTGTATCTCTGGATTTTCGGGAACAACGTCGAAGATGCGATGGGGCATGTTCGATATCTGCTGTTCTATCTCGCCAGCGGTATTGCAGCGGCGCTGACAATGGCATTCGTCAATGCCGGTTCGCAGGTGCCGATGATCGGCGCATCGGGCGCCATTTCCGGCGTTTTGGGCGCCTATGTACTGCTCTATCCGCGCGCCAAGATCCGTGTGCTTGTGCCGTTGGGGATCATCATCTTTTACCCTTTCCGCATCAGCGCGATCTTTGTGGTGGGGTTCTGGTTTCTGCTGCAGCTTTTCAACGCCGCCTTCACCGATGCCTCGCAACCCGGCGTCGCCTGGTGGGCACATGTGGGTGGTTTCGTGGCAGGACTGTTGCTCACGCCCCTTTTGAAATCGAGCGAGTTCACGCTGTTTGGCGAACCGCGGCGCGGCCCCTGGGGGTAAGGAATCTCATATTGTCTCGGTTCCGGACGAAGTTGGTAGCGACAGCGTGCCAACGCTTCACACTTTTTCTGGAACCGCTCCGAATCCCAAATCCGCACAATGGCCTGAACGGTTAAGCCTCGGCCGTGGCACGGCTCATGCTCTGTGGGTTGGTACGGGGTGTGCGGGCGTTCCGAACTGGTTCAGCCCACGGGTATGAGGCGTAGGGTCATGAAACATAGAAACAGCCATCTTCTGGTGGGGTATTGGAGTCGACTGCGTCGGGGACGTGCAGTGCCGGACCAGACCGATATCGATCCGCGCGCGATCAAGCGGATGCTGTCTTACGTTTTCATTCTGGATGCCAAGGACATCGAACGTCCCGTTTACAGGCTTGCCGGCACCTCGCTGTGCGAGAAGTTTGCCACCGAGCTCAAGGGCATCAGCTTCCTGTCGCATTGGGAAGGCCAAAGTCGCACGGCCCTTGCCGGAATCCTGAAACAATCGCTGACCGCGCGCCAGCCGCTTTGCCTGTCTTCCATCGCGGCGACTGCTGATTGCGGAATGGTCGAATGCGAAACCACGCTGGCGCCGATTTCGTTCAATGGCGAGGAGCCGACGCGCTTCATCGGTATGGTGCAGATACTGACCGACGTGAATGCGCTCGCCGGAAAGCCGATTGCCTTCGAGCGTCTGGTGGGTTCGCAGATGATCCGCGAGGACGAGCCGCTGCCGATGCCGGACTTCCCGCCGCCGGCAGCTCTCGATTCCCTGCGCGGTGCCCCGCGTCCGCGCTTGCGTCTGGTGGTCAGCCAGAACCAGCCCCAACCTGCGCAGCCGGTGGATCACATCGCGCGGCTGCTCGATGTGTTCGGTTCCGGCATCGCGCTGGACGCCGAAGCGGTCTGATAATCGGCCAGCACGGCTTCGCGCGTTTCGCCACCGGCAATGCGTTCCTGTATGCGGCGGCGCACGACGTAGCGTGTGATGACGAATTGCAGGACGAACAGCCCGATCTGTCCGGCCATCGGCACGACACCGTTGAACCATGCCCACGCCTTCGGACCCATCTCGAAAGCAACATAGAGATTGGCGGCCGCGACAAGGAATAGCCAAACCGCCCAAGCGCGGCTCCAGAACAGCGTGAAACCCTTGCTGACGTTTTGCGTCACGATGGGCGGCAGGTAGCGGTCCAACCAGTTCGACGACAGCATCACGCAGGCAATGGCGAAGGTACCGACGCTGGGTTTGATCATTACGAAACGCGGATCGTGGGTGAGGAGTGAGGCCGAACCCAGCACGATCACCAGCACAAGGCTTGCCCATTGCATCGGGCTGATTGGTTCTTTGCGGTATCTCAGCCAGGCAATTTGCAGGACACCCACCGCGATGCCCAGCGGAATGGCGGCGTAGATACTGCCGGTGATGGCATAGAACGCGATGAAGACGATCGTGGCGATGAAATCCGACAGGATCGGTTTGAACGCTTTCAGAAGATCGAGCATTCGAAGCTCCTAACTTTGCGAGGTGTCGAGGATGTCGCGCAAATACGCGACATGTTGTGCAAAGGCTTTCCGTCCGAGCGCGGTCGCTTCGACGCGGGTTTGCGGGCGCTTGCCTTCGAAGCGTTTTTCGATGGCGACGTATCCCGCCTTCGACAGTGTTTCGAGATGGGCGCCGAGATTGCCGTCGGTCGCACCCGTGATCGCTTTCAGCCGCGTGAATTCGAGCGGCGTGCCGCGATCGAGCATGTTGAGCGCGGCCATGATCTTCAGGCGCAGCGACTGGTGAATGATTTCGTCCGGCTCGGCCATGTCAGCTCCGGAGCCACAATCCGATGCCGACCAGCGCGCCGCCGCCGACCACCGCCATCCAGATGTCGTAGTAGCCGCCGGTCGTCCAATAACCGGCGAGCGTCAGCGTTGCGAGAATTGCGGCCGCGATCATCAAGGCGCGGCCCACCCACATGCCGAACAGCAGCAGCACGAAGGAAAAGAGCGTCGGCCAGAACGCGGTCTGCTCGCGCCAGCCGAAATGGCCGAGATTGAGCCACAGCGCGCCGAAGCCGATGAAGGCAAGCACAGTGGCCGGGATGCGCCACTGAAACTGAATGCCATCGGGGCGCGTGCGCCGCGCCAGCGCAATGCTGGCAACGATGCCGAAAGCATTGAGCCCCAGCCAGATCCAGCCAGCGCGAGAATTGAAAAAGTGGGTACAGAAGTAGCCCACAAACCAGATACCGCCCCACAGGATGAAGGACTGGCCGACCCGCGTGTAGGTCAGGAACTCCTTGGTTCGCTTCTCCATTCCGGCGACATCGGCCAGAAGGGCGGAGGCTTCTTTGCGATCCACAGTCATGGTGCTTATCCAGAGTACTCTGTATCACAGAGTATATGGGGAAACTACGGGCACTTTCAACGGCGGCGACTGATTTTCTTATCTGCCCCTTGCGGGGAGGTCGACGCGCGACAGCGCGGCGGGTGGGGGTTGTGGAGCGAGGCTCGCTGGAGGCCCCACCCGGTCGCATACCGATGCACGCACCCGACCTCCCCGAATTGGGGAGGTGAGAGGTCATGATCGCGTTATGGATTGGGCGAGGGGGGTTGTTGCGAGTTGTTGGCCGGGTTTTGGGTCGGCTCGGAATGGAGGATCGCGCGATTGAGGACGTCGTCCTTCTGCCGGTCCTTCAGATACGGCACTTCGTATTTCTCGACCTTGTCGACATAAGCGTTATAGGCCGCGTCGTCTTCCGGCAGGCGTTTGTCGCAACGGTCGGGCGGCAGCTTGGCCGTTTCCTGGCACCACAGATCGAAATTGATGGTGTGGAGTTCAAGCCGCCCGCCGGCCGCAGGCGGCGGCGGCAAGGGTTGCGCGGATGCGGCCCCAGCTAGAACGGTTACAACAAGTGGCAGGGCGTACACGCGCGTTTTCATCATGCGTCGAGCATAGGCTTGAAGCAGGCGGCGCGGAAGGGCGTTACGCAGCTTTCACAAAAAACATCACCCACATTGTGCCAAGGATGAAGTTGCTGACGGAAAACGCGATCAGCCGATGGAAGACGTTGTTGTAGGTGATGTGGATCAGGCTGTGCAGCGCGCGCGTGGCAACAAAGGCCCAGGCAATCATGACGATGGTCTCATCGACACGGTTCGTCACATAGAACATCAGGCAGATCACATAGAACAGCACCGGCAGTTCGGTGAGGTTCATGTAATTGCGGTTGGGAAGCGCGACGTCGCCCGGCACACGTTGGGATTCGCCGAGTTTGAAATCCTCCGGTCCGACCTTGCCCGCAAAAGCCGCGCGGAATCTGCGGATCGGTATGAATATCAAAACGATGAATGTCAGGAGCGCGAGCGCGCCCATCGGCGACAGGATCTGGTCTTGCATCGAAATACCCCCCATTTCGACGCGGGCTATTCCGCGGCGATGTTCCTTTCTTCGTCTTCCGCCACGCGGACATGCAGCGGCGGCAACGCGGCGCGGCCCAGGATCATGTCGGAGGCTTTTTCCGCGATCATGATGGTGGGCGCGTTGGTGTTGCCCGAAACGAGCGCGGGCATGACCGACGCATCGATCACGCGCAGGCCTTCGACGCCGTAGACGCGCAACTGTCCGTCGACGACGGCCATGTCATCGGTGCCCATCTTCGCCGTACCCACCGGATGATAGATCGTCTCGGCGGTTTCGCGGACGAAGGCATCGATCTGCTCGTCGCTGCGCACATGCGCGCCGGGCATCAATTCTGGGCCGCGATAGGGGTCGAACGCCTTTTGCGCGAACACATCGCGCGCGATCTTCACGCCCTCGCGCAATGCGCGGCGGTCTTCCTCGGCTTCGAGATAGTTGGGCTGGATCAGCGGCGCGACGTTGGGATCGGCCGATTTGAGCGAAATGAAACCCCGGCTCTGCGGGCGCAACTGGCAGACATGCGCCATGAAGCCGTGACGGTCGGCCTTCTTGCGCGTGTGATCGAACATCAGGGTTGCAATGAAGTGATATTGCAGGTCGGGATGTTCGAGATCCGGGCGGCTTTTGAGGAACGCGCCCGATTCCAGGCCCTGACCCGTCGCGATGCCGGAATTGAACAGCAGATATTGCAGGCCCGTCTTGACCATGTTGACGGGCTTGAGCTGGCTATAAAGCGTGATGGGCTGCGTGCATTCGTACTGGATCGAACAATCCAGATGGTCCTGCAGATTCTGGCCGACGCCCGGAAGATCGGACACGACATCGATGCCGAATTTCTTGAGCGTGTCGGCGGGGCCGATGCCAGAGAGCAACAGGGTTTGCGGCGAATTCACTGCGCCGCCGGACAGGATCACTTCGCGATCCGCACGCACCTGTATGGCTTGCTTCTTCTGCACGAACTCCACGCCGATGGCGCGCTGGCCTTCGAACAACACGCGGCTGACAAGCGCGTTGGATTCGATTTTCAAATTCGGACGGTCGAGTACGGGGCGCAGATAAGCAGAAGCGGCACTCCAGCGGCGGCCTTCATGGATCGTCAGTTGGTAGGGACCGAAACCTTCCTGCGCATAGCCGTTGAAATCCTTGGTGGTGGGGAAGCCAGCCTCAAGGCCCGCCTGCACGAAGGTGCGGAACAGCGGATTGGCGGAACGGCCATTCGACACATGCAGCGGCCCCGCGTCGCCGTGGAAATCGTCGCCGCCGCTTTCGTAGCTTTCGGCGCGTTTGAAATAGGGCAGCACGTCGGCATAGGACCAGCCTTCGAGGCCCATTTGCCGCCAGTTGTCGTAATCGCGCGCGTGACCGCGGATGTAGATCATGCCGTTGATCGACGACGATCCGCCCCAGCCCTTGCCGCGCGGCCAATAGAGGCTGCGGTTGTTCAGGTAAGGCTGGCCTTCGGTATCGTAATACCAATTGTATTTGTTGGGCTTGCCCAAGAGCTGCGGAATGCCGGCGGGCATATGGATCATCAGCGACTTGTCCTGGCCACCCGCTTCGATCAGCAGGACCTGAACATTCGGATCGGCGCTCAACCGGTTGGCCAAGACGCATCCGGCGCTGCCGGCGCCGATGATGATGTAATCGTAGGAGTTCATGTTTTTCCCGGTTCGCGATCCATTCCCGGGAACTGACATTATATCATTATTTCCGATCCGTCAGCGTTTACCGCACCAGCGCGACCGCATTGCACCGGACGCCATTGACCCGCACATCGGCCTCGCCGAGGCCGAGCCCCAGAAGGCCGGTCAGGCTGTTGACCACCCCATCGAGGGGAGCGGCCACCCCGGACAGCGAGTTCGCGACCGCCGAGGTCACCGGGCCGGTGCCGAGCCCAAGCCCAAGGCCGAGCAGCTTCACCTTGAGATCCAGCGTGCCCAAGAGCGACGTGAAAAGCGATTGCATACGGTCGTTGGTCTTGACCGTTTTCACGGTGCCCGCCGCAATGTCGGTACCGTTGAAACTCACCTGCTGCCAGGAAAGGCCGCCGAGTTTAGCGTCGGCGAAGCCCGTCACCTGGATGAGTGCGGTCTTGATCAGCGGGGCATAGCCGAGCGTTTCGTCCGTCTCGAAATCGTCGAACGACGACAGATCGATGCTCGCAATCGCGGCCTGGCCGATGCTGGGGGCGACCGAAAGCGTCACCGAATTGTCGGCTGGCGTCAGGCCGCATTCCATGGACGAGAGCTTGGCCTGTGCGGAGGCAAGTTCGACGAATATCGGGACGTCGATGCTCGCAACACTGGAGAGTGCGCTGCCGGCTGGTGCGACCTGCGCGTCGATGTAAAGACGCGCCTGCGCGGTGCGCACGATCACGTCGTCCTTGTCGGTGACGGCGATCCATGGCGAGTTGGCGGGACGCTGTCCGATGGCGAGCGTGGCGGTGACTTTGGTGAGACCGGGCACACCGGTTGCCAGATTGAACTGCACCTGATGGCCGCCTTGCGCAAGACCGAGCGCGGCTGTTGCGAGATCGAGCGCGCTCACGGTGACGCCGGAGCCACCGTTGGGATTGAGATAATCCTGATCGCCGTAGGGACCGAGATCCATCAGATTGCCGATTTCGATCTTCTGGTTGCCGGCGGCATCGGCGATGGTCTGCATGGCATGGGCGGCGCTGGCGTGGCCGTTTGAATTGAGGACGTCGGCGATTCCGCCGAGCGCATCTGCGGTGGTCATCTTGGTCGAAAGCGTCTGATTGAACGATGCGGCTTGCAGATTGAGCCGCGATTTCATCGCATTGGAATATTGAAAGAGATCGACTTGCGCACTGGCGAGTGCGTTGTAATCCATTACCGAAAGGTTGACCGAACTGCCGAGCAAAGCCGACAGCACCGAATTGGCGATGCCGCCCTGTAGCGAGAGGAGACGCGATCCGATGGAGAAACTCGCAAGCTCCGCGCGCGCCGCCGTTGCCGTGCGCGTCAGGGAAAGCGAGGAACGGCCAAGGATCAGCGAGGCGAAATAAAGAGGGGCGCTCGATTTGAGAGTCACCTGCGCCGCGTTCTTCGCCGTCGTGTTATCGGGCGTGAAGCGTTTGTCGACGGCGATGCTTGCCACAGGCTGATAGATGCCTGTCGTCACGCCGGTGGTTATGGGCGCGTCCCAGTTGTTGGCTTGCGCAGTTGCGGTGGCTGCGGCTTGTGCGTGGGTGAGATCGTTGGCGGCCGCCATTGCGGCCAGGTCTGCCATGCCCTGCAATTGACGTGCATGCAGGAACACGTTGCCGAAATCGACCGCGCCTGCGGTGAAGGCAATCAACACCGTTAACGACAGCGCAGTGATGACGGAAATCGCGCCACGCTTGTTGCGCAGGAAAAAGCGTGTCCGCCGAATAAGTCTGGATCGCATCAATAGCCTCCCAGGCGAATGGAGGCAGACCGCACGATGGTGGAGGACGGCATCGGTATCAGCCCATCTGCGATCCAGAACCCCGACGCCGAAGCGTCGTAGGAAATACTCACGGTGAAATCGGTTTGATCGCCGTTGTAGAGAACCTGCGCTTTCGACGGCGTCAGCGCACCGTAACTGGTGACTTCGCTGTCGAAGGCGCTTTGCGCGAGCGAGTTGCGCTCATCGGAGGTAAGGCCCGCGATTGCGGCCCGGGCGGAATCGTTAGCCAGTTCCTGGAGATTGTGAGCGAGCCAGAAATATCCGCCGTAAGAGACGATCCCCAGCACGAACATCAGGAAGACCGGAGCGACGAGTGCGAACTCGACCGCTGCGTTGCCGCGTGTCTCACGCAAGGCGCGGCACCCTGCCACCACCAGGCCCATCTTCGGCTCCAACCCCCGGCGAGAGGTTGTTCCGTTTGTTATTGCTACCTAGAGTAGTAGTGGCCGCTTAACAAATGGTTGCCGGCGATCAGCGTGCCTGCTGCACCGTGCGTTCGAGGCGGGAGAGCGTGATGTCCAACGAGTGCTTGCACTGGTCGGACGCGCTCAATTGCTGGGGAACGCGGGCGTTCATGATCCAGCAATCATAGTCTACCTGCGCACGTGCTGCGGCATCGGGCGCGTAGTCCTTGCCGCGCATGATGGCGCGGACCAGACGGCTGCGGATCTGCTCGCCGGAATCGGTGCGGGCGGGTTCGGGCGCCACATCGATCCCCTTCGAGGCGTCCAGCGCCTTGCGGGCATAGCCTGCCGCCAGCCCGCCCACCGTGTTCTGGGTCATGGAGCTGGAGCCGCTCTGATCGAAGGTATCGCCTTCCGGGATTTCCACGTCGCCGAAGGATTTGGCGAGGTAGGAATAGTTGGAGAACAGCGCGCGGTCGAAGGCCGATCCTTGCGATTCGGCGTCGTTCAGGTCGTCCATGACCGTAGAGCCGCCCAATCCCAGAAAGGAGCAGGCCGAAAGCGATAGCCCCGCCGCGATCACCAGCGCCAAACGTTTCATATTCTTGATGCCCCCAAGGGTTGGCGCGCCTCCCGGAGCGCGCGTGGTTTCGCAGACGTTAAGCCAAGCCGCCGCCCAAAGAAATCCCGGAAAAGTTACGGACGTAAACGATCCGTTGACCCTCCTGGGACGATACTCGGACCCTGCAAAGCTGTACCGGGTGCCGGGGAGGCCCTCACGCTGGCAATGAAACCTGAGCTTGAGCCGGTTATCGAAAAGGCGAAGGCCGAACGCAGGCGCTTCAAGCGCGTGCGCGTCGACCTGCCGGGACGCCTGTTCGTGCCGGTCGAAAGCCGCGAAGCCGCCTGTACGGTCCTCGACATGTCGCCCGGCGGCGCCGCTGTGGAATGCGAAGGCGAACTGCCCGGCGAGACCCAGGTGGTGCTTTACATCGACGGCTTCGGCCGCTTCGAAGGGCAAATCGTCAATCGCACTCCCAACGGTTACGGCGTTCGTTTCAATTGCACCGCGATGAAGCGCGAACGTGTCGCCGAACAGCTCACGCTGTTCGCGAACAAGACGCTTGTCAGCGAAGCCGATCTGCGCCGACACGACCGCGCGCCGGCCAAGGGATTCACACGTTTCACCCGCGCCGACGGCGAGACGGTGAAATGCGAGGTGCTCGATCTGTCGCTTTCCGGCGTTTCGCTGAGAACGAATGTGCGTCCGCCCATCGGCGAATTTGTTTTGATCGGCCAGATGGCGGGACGCGTGGCCCGCGTTCACGAAACCGGCATCGCCATCGAATTCGTCGGCGGTCACGCCGCCGAAAAAGCGGCGACGACCGACAAGCTCAAAGCGAAACTCGTAGCGGTTCGCTGAGTTCTGCACCGAGCAGGCCAAGCGCTGCCCGTTTCTTTTTCGACAATCCCGATGCGATGATCGCGTGGGCGCGCGACAGATACGCTTTCAAATCCTTCGTGCCCAATGCATCCAATCTCTGCAACGACACCCATTTGGCGCGTGCGAGATAGGGTGCTGGAATGATGTTCTTTTCGCGGACCAGGATGTGGAAGCTGTTTTCCGCGACTTTCAGCGAAAGCCCTTGCAAGACGTGCTCGCCCTTCGGGCCCAGGATCGCGAACATCTTGCCGCCGACCTTGAACACGTGGCAGCCGCCCCATTGTTCCACAACGGTGGCGCCGGGAAGCGACAGGCAAAACTTTTCGATGTCCCCCGCGCGCATGCTCAGTCCTTGCGTGGTGGCAAGTGCAACGCCGCGCGCGCTCGTTCGCGGTGTTCGGGCCGGATGTGGCGCGAGACGAGCGCGATGGCGCCGGCAAGGACGGTGGCATCGTCGGTGAAGCCAATACCCGCGATGAAATCGGGAATAGCGTCGATTGGCACCACGAAATACGCGAGTGCCGCGAGCAGGATTCCGCGTACGCGCGGCGGCGTGGTGGGATCGGCCACGCAGTAGTAGGCGGTCGCCAGTTCTTCGGCGAAGGGCACACGGCCCGCCTTTTTCATCAACTTCTTCCAGAAGCCGTCGCGCACGATCTTCTCGTTGCGCGCGATCACGGCGGGCAGAAGGGCGCGGGATGTGTCGAGTCCGGTTTCACTGGTCATGGGCGTGAATATCGGGTGGCCGGGCTACGATGAAAAGAGCGGGCAGGACAGAGGTAATTGTGGGCCGGGCTTTTTGCTGGAATCCTGCGGAAAACAAGCGAGGAACCCCATGGCCAACGATCTCTCCCACGTTCTGTCCGTCCAGCCTTTTCCGCGCCTGATGGGGGTGGAGGTGCTGGAGGCGACCAAGGAAAAGGTGCGCGGGCGGCTGGTGGTCCGCCCCGACGTGTGCACGGCGGGACACATCCTTCATGGCGGAGCGATCATGGCGTTTGCCGACACGCTGGGAGCAACGGGAGCTTTCCTGAACCTGCCGGAGGGTTCGGGCGGCACCACCACCATTGAAAGCAAAACCAATTTCATCGGCTCGGCCAAGGAAGGAACGACCGTGGAGGCGGAATCGGTGCCGATCCATATCGGGCGCAGGAGTTCGGTCTGGCAGACCCGGATCATGCGGCAGGATGGAAAACTCGTCGCACTGGTGATCCAGACGCAGATGGTGCTCTAGGCGTCAACATTTTGGCGGTCTAAGAGTCCCGACAATTCGTCATTTTCAGAGAGGAAAGCCTATGGAACTGAATTCTTCGATCTCGGCCGTCATCACGGGCGGCGCGTCGGGCCTCGGCGAGGCGACCGCCCGGGCGCTTGCCAAGCACGGCGTGAAAGTGGCGCTGTTCGATCTCAACGCGAGCAAGGGCGAAGCCGTCGCCAGTGAATTGGGCGGCGTGTTCTGCCGGGTCGACGTGACCAAGGAGGACAGCGTCACCGAAGGCTTCCAGAAAGCGCGCGCCGCAATCGGTCAGGAGCGCATTCTTGTGAACTGCGCCGGCACCGGCAACGCCATCAAGACCGCAAGCCGCGACAAGAAGACGGGCGAAACCCGCCGCTTCCCGACGGATGCGTTCGACTTTATCATCCAGATCAATCTGATCGGCACGTTTCGCTGCATCGCGCAAGCAGCGCAAGGCATGCTCTCGCTCGATCCGCTGGAAGGCGGCGAACGCGGCGTGATCATCAACACCGGATCGGTGGCCGCACAGGACGGACAGATTGGTCAGGCCGCTTACTCCGCGTCGAAGGCTGGTATCGTCGGCATGACGCTTCCCATCGCGCGCGATCTTTCCCAGGAAGGCATCCGCGTGAACACGATCCTTCCCGGCATCTTCAACACGCCGTTGCTGGCCGCCGCTCCCGAACAGGTGAAGGCCGCGCTCGGCGCACAGGTGCCGTTCCCGCCGCGTCTGGGCAATCCGCCGGAATATGCCTCGCTCGCGTTGCAGATGATCACCAACGGTTATTTCAACGGCGAGACCGTGCGTCTCGACGGCGCGATCCGGATGGCGCCGCGCTAAGACGATGGTTGCGGGGGTGGGGATAACGGCGAACGATATCCTCGCCTGGCACGATTTCTTCGGCATCGTGGCGCAAGTCGGCGCCACGCTTGCCGGTTTGATCTTCGTCGGCCTGACGATCAGCCTGCCGCATATCCTGAAAGCGGACGGTTATCTGTCCCGTGCCTTTGCCGCACTGTTCGTGCAGCTTGAACTGCTTGCCATCGGAGTGATCGGGCTCATTCCCTACCAGCATCCGATTTTCCTGGGAGCGCAATTCATAGGAATCGGATTGGCGCTTTCGGGCGCCATTCTTGTCTTCTCGCGCAATTTCCGCGAGGACGAAAATTCTTCCGTGCTCGGCAGCAGGCGCCTGCGCATCATCCGCGGTGGCGTCACCGCACTTGCGACGCTGTCGCCGGTGGCATCCGGCGCACTGCTGATCGCAGGTTTCCAGTATGCGCTTTATTTCATTGTGCCGGGCGTTCTTGCCGCGTCCTACCTTTCGATAGGTTACGCGTGGGTATTCGCGGTGGAAATCCCGCGCCGGATGGACAGGAAATTATAAGCCCGCCACCTGCTGTATCTGGCTGTTGGCAAGCGTGAGCTTGGCGATGGTAAGGCTGCCGCCGCGTTCCAGATCGTTGAGGAAGGAACGCGTGCGGGATATCGCATCGTCATGCGCCTGCGCCCAGGCTTCCACCGCTTTGGCGCCGTCTTCGCGCGTTCCGCTGGTCACGCCGACAAGCGCCTGTTCGGCAAGCGCGCGCTGGCCGGCGAACAGATCGTCGACGATGCGCCGGATCGCGAGCCGATCCCAATGCTCGGTCGAAAAAATGCGGGCCGCCAAACCGCGCAGGCGGTCGAGACCGATGGTTTCGCCCATCGCGAAATAAGCACCCGCCACCAGATCGATCGGCAGGTTGCGGCTGTGCGCCAGCAACGCGATTTCCGGTGCCGAACCCATCAGCGGCAGCACGGCCACGTCCTCGGCGACATCGAGCGGCGCACCAGCCTTTTGCAATTCGGCGATGCGGGTTTCGGTGGTGCCGGCTTCGTAGCTTGAGATGAATTTCGCGAAATTGCCACGCAACGCTTCCACGCCACCGCGATAGAGCGCGATGGTTTCGGTCAGCCTGGCATTCGACGGCACGTTGACGAGGAACCACAGGCCGAGGCGGCGCAGCAATTCGGCGATGTCGGCGTACATGGCGGTTTGCACCGCGGTGTCGACTTTGAGATCGAGTGCATCGATGCGCGATTTGAGCGCGGGCAGGCCGAACGCGCCCTCCGCCATGATCACCGCGCGCGCCACGCGCCAGGCCGGCGCGCCGGAGATTTCCTTCAGCCGTTGGATCAGCACGGGGCCGCCCATGTTCACCAGACGGTTGGTGAGTACGGTTGTGATGATCTCGCGGCGCAGGCGGTGGGTTTGCAGTTCTTTCGGCAGGCGCTTCACAGCAGCCGGTGGAAAATAACCCGAGAGTTCGCTGACGAAATAAGGATCGTCAGGCAAATCGCTCCCGTTCAATTCCGCGTCGAGATCGAGTTTGGCATAGGCCAGCATAACGGCGAGTTCGGGGCGGGTGAGGCCTTTGCCTTCCTTTTCGCGATTGTGCAGACCATCGTCGTCGGGCAGGAATTCGACGGCGCGGTCGAGCTTGCCGCGGCGTTCCAGATCGCGCATGTAGCGGCCAAGCGCATCGACATCCCATTTCTCGCGCGATTGGGCGACAGAAAGTGCAAGCGTCTGATCGTAATTGTCCTTCAGAACGTGCGCGGCCACATCGTCCGTCATTTCGGTGAGCAGCGTGTCGCGCTCGTCCATCGTCAGCTCGCCGCGACGGACGGGGCCGCTGAAGAGGATCTTCAGGTTCACCTCGTGGTCGGAGGTGTCCACACCGGCGGAATTGTCGATGGCGTCGGTGTCGATGCGGCCGCCGGAGAGCGCATATTCCACGCGGCCCAGTTGCGTGGCGCCGAGATTGGCGCCTTCGCCGACCACTTTGGCGCGGACTTCGCTACCGTTGATACGGATCGCATCGTTGGCGCGGTCGCCGACGTCGAGATTGGTTTGCGTGGCGGATTTGATGAAGGTACCGATGCCGCCGAACCACAGAAGATCGATCTGAGCCTTCAGCAACGCCTTCATCAATTCGGCGGGCGTCACCTTGTCGGCGGAAAGACCTGTCAGTTGCTTGATCGGCGCTGAGAGTGGAATTTCTTTGGCGCTGCGCGGGAACACGCCGCCGCCGTCGCTGATAAGCGATTTGTTGTAGTCGTCCCAGCTTGAGCGGGGCAGCGCGAACATGCGCTCGCGCTCGGCGAAGCTCTTTTCGATATCGGGATTGGGGTCGAGGAAGATGTGGCGGTGGTCGAAGGCGGCCAGCAGCTTCGTCTGGCGCGACAGCAGCATTCCGTTGCCGAACACGTCGCCCGACATGTCGCCCACACCGACGACCGTGAACGGTTCGCTCTGGATATCGCGGCCCATTTCGCGGAAGTGGCGTTTCACCGCTTCCCATGCGCCGCGCGCGGTAATGCCCATCTTCTTGTGGTCGTAACCGTGGCTGCCGCCGGAGGCGAATGCATCGCCCAGCCAGAAACCACGTGCTTCGGCGATGCCGTTGGCGATGTCGGAGAAGGTGGCCGTGCCCTTGTCGGCGGCGACGACGAGATAGGGATCGTCGCCATCGCGGCGCAACACGTTGAATGGCGGAACGATGGCGCCGTCGGCGGCGATGTTGTCCGTCAGGTCGAGCAGCGCGTTGATGAAAATCTTGTAGGCGGCGATACCCGCTTCCTGCACGGCTTCGCGCGTACCGCCTACCGGCAGATGTTTGGGATAGAAGCCGCCTTTCGAGCCCACCGGCACGATGACGGCATTCTTCACCTGTTGCGCTTTGACGAGGCCGAGGATCTCGGTGCGGAAGTCTTCGCGCCGGTCGCTCCAGCGCAAACCGCCGCGCGCCACGCGGCCAAACCGCAGGTGCACGCCTTCGACATCCGGCGAATAGACGAAGATTTCGACCAGCGGGCGCGGGGCGGGCAGGTCGTCTATCTTCTGCGAGTCCAGCTTGATCGAAACGTAGCGTTTGGCTTCGCCGTTCTCGCCCGGCTGATAGAAATTCGTACGCAAGGTGCATTCGATGACGTTGCGCAGGCGGCGGATGATGCGGTCGTCATCCAGGCTCGGGACGTCGTTGAGCGCGGTTTCGATGCGGTCGCGCAGGGTTTGTGCTTCGCGTTCGTCGGCGTTGTGGGGATCGTTGCGCGCATGGAACAACGAAATCAGCATGCCTGCGATATCCGGGTTCCGCGACAGCGCGTGTTCGAGATAATCCTGGCTAAGGGCAAACCCTGTCTGGCGAATATATTTCGCGGCCATGCGCAGGATGGTGACGTCGCGCCACGAAAGCCCCGCGCCGATCACCAACCGGTTGAAGCCGTCGCTTTCGGCTTCGCCTTCGACGATGGCGTGAAAGGCTTCTTCCAGTGGTTCCTTGACGACGGAAAGGTCGCCCGGGCCTTCGTCGATGCGCTCCATCAGGAAATCGAGCACCGCGCCATCGCCCGCCCAATCGTCGGAAGTCCGCAAGGTGACGGGATAGGAATCTTCGGCGATCACCTTCAGGCCGAGATTTTCGAAAATCGGCATGGAAGCTGAAAGCGGTAGCACGCCACCGAGAACATAAAGTTTCAGGCGGACGGCGTTGTGTTCGTCGTCGCTGTGGCGATAGACGCGGGCCTTGATCTTGAAACCGTCATGGCTGCGGGCGAGCGCCATGAGTTCATCGAGATCGGTGACGGCCTCTTCCGGGCCGAACGTGTCGCAATAACGGTCGCCGAACGCATGGGCTTGCGTGTGGAACAGGCGCTGGCCGTCGGATTCGCCGTGGGCGTCGATCAGCGCGCCGGCAAAGCCGTCCGACCAGGTGCGGATGGCGCGTGCGATTTCATGTTCGAGCGCATGAACGTGGACATGCGGGCGCGGGCCGTCGTTGCGGCCGATGATGTAGTGCACGCGCGCGAGCACGGATTCATCCAGCAGCGGGGTCGAGGCCGACGCACGGCCATGAAAGGCACTCGCGAGAATCGCGTGGATGCGTTCGCGGATATGGGTGTCATAACGGTCGCGCGGAACATAGACGAGGGCGGAGACGAAACGGTCGAAGCGATCGAAACGCAGGAACACACGTACTTTCGGACGTTCGCCGAGACGCAGAACGCCCATGGCGGTCGCGAACAATTCGTCTTCGGTGACCTGGAAAAGTTCGTCGCGCGGATAGGTGTCGATGATATGGGCCAGCGCCTTGCCGTCGTGGCTGGCGGGCGGAAGGCCTGCGCGGTCGATCACACGCTGTACTTTGAGGCGCAGCAGCGGAATGTCCTGCGGCCTGCGACTGTAGGCGCCGGAGGTGAAGAGGCCCACGAAGCGGCGCTCGCCTTTCAGCCTGCCGTCGGCATCGAACATCTTCACGCCGATATAATCCATGTGGACGTGACGGTGGATGTGGCTGCGTTCGTTGGATTTGGTGATGATGAGCGGGGAAGGTTCGCGCAGGAATCCGCGTACCTGCGGCGTCAGCATCGCGCGGTCAGGTCCGCGGCGCACCACGCGCGCATCGACATCCGACAGAACGCCCAACCCGCTTTCGGCCACGGGTTCGAGCTTGCCGCCATTGTCGTCGTAGTAAACGTAATCGCGCGCCCCCAGGAAGGTGAAATGGTTGTCCACCAGCCATTCGAGGAACGACACGCTTTCGTTCAGCTCATCGGGCGCGAGCTTGGGCGGGCTGGATTTGAGCGCGACGATGGTATCGGTCAGATGCGCGAGCATCTTTCGCCAGTCGCGCACGGCAAGGCGCACCTGGCGGAACATGTTTCGCGCGCCGTCTTCCAGCGCCCTGCGGCGTTCCTCAACCAGCGGGTCGAGGACGAGCACGATCACGCTCTCGGTGACGTCTGTGCCAGCCCGCTTCGCCTTGATGATGGGATGGAACACGGCGCGGATGCGCGCCCCATGAGCGTTGACTTCGCCCAGCGTGGAATCGAACAGGAATGGGCTGTCGTCGTTCGCGGCGAGCAGAATGGTTTCGTTGCGGGTGTAGGACGGGTCTTCGCTGCGCGGATCGAAGGTGGCGACCAATGTTTCGCCCGGTTTGCGCGTTTCGATGTGTTTGAAGATCTGGCGTACCAAAGAGGCGAGCGCCTGCGGCGTCAGCCGTGTCACGTCGTCGGGTGAGATGTTCGCCGTCAGCGCGGCAAAGAAATCGCGCAACTCGGGCTTTTCTTTTGCGAGCAGAGTGCCCGCATCCACGATGCGCGCCTGTGCTTGGGCCTCATCATCGCGTGCGACAATGGAAGCGTCGGCGGAATCCGGTGAAGACATTTTGTCAGGGCTCATGGCAGGGGGGTAGCATGACCGCGTGAAAATACTCCCACAGTCGCATTGAGCAAATGTTACAACGCCATGACGCAGTGCAGCAGAAACCGGACATGAACAAATCTCTAACCGAAGCCGAACGCCTTGTCCGCGAACTCGAATTGTCGCCCCATCCCGAAGGCGGGCACTATCGTGAAACGTTCCGCGACGCCTCCGGTTCAGAGGACCGCGCGCTTTCCACCGCGATTTATTTTCTGCTGCAGAAGGGCGAGGTCTCGCGCTGGCATCGGGTGGATGCGGCGGAGGTCTGGCATTACCACAGGGGTGCGCCGCTCGAACTGAAAGTTGTCGCCGATGGCGCGCCGGTGAAACGCTTCATACTTGGCGCGGATATCGAGCGCGGCGAACGCCCGCAGGTGGTGGTGCCGCCGCATACGTGGCAGAGCGCGCGGTCGCTGGGCGACTACACATTGGTTGGCTGCACGGTCGCGCCAGGTTTCGAATTTTCGAAATTCGAACTGGCCGATGAAAACTTCGCGCCTGAGTGAGTTCTACGGCTGCGGTTTCTTTTGTCCCAGCATGTGACCGAGCGCGTGCTGGACCGCGCGCGAGGAGGGGCGGCCCGCATAAGCCTTGCTCGCATCGAACGTCACCAACAGCGTCTTGCCATTGATCGCGATGGCGGGGCGCATCCCGTCTTGAAAGCGGACGGCTTTCATATAACGGATCAGTCTTTCGCGGTTGCGCGGATCGGCGGTGAATTGCTCGATACCGCGGCCTGTATTCTCCATTGCTTCCAAGGCTTGTGCCCACGATCCGGGGCGTTGCGAAAGACGATCCCAATCGGCAGCGAAAGTGATGTTCACATTGCGCGCATAGGCAAGATGCGCGCTCTCATCCTTGGCCGCGTTTTGCAGTTCATGGAATTTCACCGGCTGCGGCGTGGGCACCATGGGATCGTGATCGTCGGCACGCACGGCGGGAAGGCCGTCGGGTTTTGCGTCGGTATAAACGGTGATGCCGCCCCACCCGGAGACCGAAATGGCGGTGGCGTTGGTATCGTATTTCAGGATACGCCCGCCCATCGTGGTGGAGGCGGGATAGAGAACATAGATTTCGGGGTCGCCGTTGAACCGCAACAAGAATTTGTCATTCCAGCGGGCAAGCGAGAAGAACAGGTTGTCGCCGGCCTGGTAGGTGCCCGGTTCGATGGCGCCGATGCGACGCGACTCCAGCTTCGCCGACAGCGAATCCTCCGCCGAGGCGGGAACGACGGCCGTCAGCGCCAGCAAGAGCGCAAATACCCAGTTCTTCATCCCAACTACCGTCACCGGACCGGACGAGCCGACCCGTAGACCCCCAAAACGGCAAAGTATCGGTGCGAATCAGGCAACAATATGGAGCAGTTTCAAATGTCGTCGAAACGCCCGCCCCGGCCTTTTCCGCCCGCAAACCGGGCAGCCCCCTTCTGAGTCTCCCCCGCCGAAATGGGTTTTAGCCCATGGGCGAACTCGTTGGCCATGGCATGGGCGTAATCGAGGTCCCATTGTTCGTACACGGACGATCTGTCGCCCCGCAGGCACATCGCGGGCATGCGCGCGATGTCGAGCGCCAGTTGCTCGGCCGCTTTTCGAGCCTCGCCTTTGGGCACCACGCGATTGGCAAGCCCCATGCCGAAGGCTTCCATCGCACCGACAGGGCGGCCGGTGAGGATCATGTCCATCGCGCGCGATTGTCCCACGAGCCGCGGCAGGCGCACCGTGCCGCCGTCGATCAGCGGCACGCCCCAGCGACGGCAGAACACGCCGAACGTCGCGTCCTCCTCCGCCACGCGCAGATCGCACCACAGCGCGAGTTCGAGGCCGCCCGCCACCGCATAACCGGAGACCGCAGCGATCACCGGCTTGGACAGGCGCATGCGCGTCGGGCCCATGGGTGCGTCGGTGGCTTCCGGATTGAATTCCGGCGACGGTGCACGCAGGAGATTGCCCCGGCCTTCGGACACGCCCTTTAAATCGGCACCGGCGCAGAACGTACCGCCCGCGCCGCAAAGCACTGCGACCTGCGCATGTTCGTCATGCTCGAAGACGAGGAATGCGCTTGCCAACGCCTCCGCAGTGGGCCGGTCGACGGCATTTTTCACCTCGGGGCGGTTCAGGATGACGGTGGTTACCGGACCGTTGCGTTCGACGAGTACATTTTCCATCTTCGTTCCCTTCACTTTGCGCCGGAATCCGCCTAAACCACGGCCCCATCCCACCCTATATAAAGGCATCTCAAGTGACGCGCTGCCTCGACAGTTTCAAATCCCGCCGCACGATGACCGTGGCGGGCAAGACCTATACCTATTTCAGCCTCGCTGCCGCCGAGAAGAACGGGCTTAAGGGCGTGTCCCGGTTGCCTTATTCGCTGAAGGTGTTGTTGGAGAACCTGCTCCGGTACGAAGACGGGACAACCGTCACCGCCGACGATGTGAAAGCGGTAGTGGGCTGGCTGAAGACCAAGACATCCGACCGTGAAATCGCATTCCGGCCCGCGCGCGTTCTGATGCAGGACCTGACGGGCGTGCCCGCGGTGGTCGATCTCGCGGCAATGCGCGACGCGATGAAAAATCTGGGCGGCAATCCGGAGAAGATCAATCCGCTCGCAGAAGTCGATCTCGTCATCGACCATTCGGTGATGGTGGACAATTTCGGCAAGAAGGATTCCTTCAAGAAGAACGTCGCCATCGAATATGAGCGCAATGGCGAACGTTACGCGTTCCTGCGCTGGGGCCAGCAGGCATTCGCGAATTTCCGCGTGGTGCCCCCGGGTACCGGCATTTGCCACCAGGTGAACCTGGAATATCTCGGTCAGACCGTCTGGACGCGCAAAGCCAAGGAAGACAAGAAGACCGTGGAATACGCCTTCCCCGACACGCTTGTCGGCACCGACAGCCACACCACGATGATCAATGGTCTTGCGGTGCTGGGCTGGGGCGTGGGCGGCATCGAAGCGGAAGCGGCGATGCTCGGCCAGCCGATCTCGATGCTCATCCCGGAAGTGATCGGCTTCAAGGTTTCCGGCAAGCTGCGTGAAGGCGTGACGGCGACCGATCTGGTGCTCACCGTCACGCAGATGCTGCGCAAGAAGGGCGTGGTCGGCAAGTTCGTGGAATTCTTCGGACCCGGTCTCGATGAGATGACCTTGGAAGACCGCGCGACGATAGCGAACATGGCACCGGAATATGGCGCGACCTGCGGCTTCTTCCCGGTCGATACGGAAACGCTGCGTTACCTGAAAGAAACCGCGCGCAAGCCCGCACGCGTGGCGCTGGTGGAGAAATACGCCAAAGCGCAGGGCATGTTCCGCACCAAGAAGAGCGAAGACCCGCTGTTCACCGATGTGCTCTCGCTCGATCTTTCGACCGTCGAGCCGAGCCTTGCGGGCCCACGCCGTCCGCAGGATCGCGTGTCGCTTGCCAATGCGGCGACGGAATTTGCTTCCGCTCTCATCAACACCTTCGGCAAGGAAGCCGAGGCGCACAAGCGCGTGAAGCTGGCGGGCAGCGAGCAATCCATCGGCCACGGTGACGTTGTGATCGCCGCGATCACCTCCTGCACCAACACCTCCAATCCGAACGTGATGGTGGGTGCGGGACTGATCGCGAAGAAGGCTGTGGAGCGCGGTGTGAAGGTGCGCCCGTGGGTAAAGACCTCGCTCGCGCCCGGCAGCCAGATCGTGACCGATTATCTGTCGAAGGCTGGTCTCGACAAATATCTCGACAAGCTGGGTTTCCAGCTGGTGGGTTACGGTTGCACCACCTGCATCGGCAATTCGGGACCGCTGCCCGATCCGGTGAGCAATGCGATCAACGAAGGCGATCTGGTTGCCGCAGCCGTGATCTCCGGCAACCGCAATTTCGAAGGCCGCGTGCATCCGCAGGTGCGCGCGAACTATCTGGCATCGCCGATGCTGGTGGTGGCCTATGCGCTGGCTGGCTCGATGAATCTCGATCTCACGCGCGAGCCGGTGGGCTACGACAAGGAAAACGAACCCGTCTATCTCGTCGACATCTGGCCGAGCCCGAAGGAAATTTCCGCGACCATCCGCAAGGCGCTGAAGGCTTCGAGCTTCAAGAAGCGCTACGGCGACGTGTTCAAGGGCGATGCGAACTGGCGCAAGGTGAAGGTCAGCAAGGGCAACACCTATAGCTGGGACGGCAAATCCACCTATGTGAAGAACCCGCCCTATTTCGACGGCATGAACGAAAAGCCCGCCGCACTTTCCGACATCAAGGGCGCGCGTATTCTGGCGCTGTTTGGCGACTCCATAACCACCGATCACATTTCGCCGGCAGGGTCCATCAAGAAGGATGGGCCGGCGGGCAAATATCTCATCGAGCACGGTGTGCCGGTGGCCGATTTCAATTCCTACGGTTCGCGCCGCGGCAACGACGAAGTGATGGTGCGCGGCACCTTCGCCAACATCCGCATCCGCAACGAGATGATGGGCGGCAAGGAAGGCGGCAACACGGTCTATTATTCCGCGGCCCAGCCTTCCGGTGAAGCGATGTCGATCTACGACGCCGCAATGAAGTACAAGGCCGATGGCGTGCCGGTGGTGGTGATCGGCGGCAAGGAATACGGCACCGGTTCGTCGCGCGACTGGGCGGCGAAGGGGCCGAAGCTGCTCGGCGTGCGCGCCGTCATCACCGAAAGTTTCGAACGCATTCACCGTTCGAACCTCGTCGGCATGGGTGTTGCGCCCTTCGTGTTCGAAGCAGGCAAAACGCGCAACGACTATGGGCTGACCGGCCGTGAGGCGATCGACATTCCGGGCCTTTCCGGCAAGCTCACGCCGCGCATGAAGGTGACGGCCACGATCCATTACCCCGACGGCAAGACCGCGCCGCTTCCGCTCCACCTGATGATCCTGACAGCGGACGAGGTAGGCTATTTCGAAAACGGCGGCATCCTGCCTTACGTGCTGCGCAATCTGGCGGCGGCTTAGTTCGCCGGCGTGCCGTCTTTGGGAAACCAGCGGCGGCACGCGCGCGAAAAGCTCGTGGGATCGTTGTAGCCGAGGCGTTCGGCGATTTCGCTGCGCGACAGCTTCGACGTGCGCAGAAGCCTGTCGGCGCGGCGCTTCATCTCCTCGTCCAGAAGGTCGCGGAATTTCACCTGCGCTTCCTGCAAGCGGCGGGCAAGCGTGCGCCGCGAAACGCACAGGGCGCTGGCCACGTCTTCGGCGCCCAATCGGCCATCGGGCATTGTCTGCAGCAGGCGTTCGACCTGCGCGCGCACATCCAGCGGATCGTCGAGGCGGGCAAGCGCGCGCTGCAATTCGGTGATCGCGTTGCCGTAGAGCGCGCTGTCCGCACCAGTGGAAGGGATTTCCATCCATGCTTTCGGCAGAACGACCTTGTTGATCAGCGCATCGTATTGGATGTGCGCACCAAGCGCTTTGCGCACCTGCGCGTCGTAATCCGGCTGGGGTGCTGCGAAATGAAATTGGGCTTCGGTCGGTGGCGAGCCGAGCGAGGCTTGTACCAGCGACCGCACGGCGACAAAGGCGATCTCCATCATCGGGAGCCATTGCGGTTCGTCGAGCGCGACGGTGACGTCGTATTCCAGCACCACCACGTCGCGCTTCGGTTTGATGTGCATCCGGAAGAACGGTGCCCGCACATGGCCGAAACGGCGAAGCACCTCGATGGCGTCGCCGATGGTGGGAGCAGCCACCATGCCTGTCGCGATCGCTCCGTGCGCCGAAACGCTCCAGAGTTCGGGCTGCGAAAAGGCCCAGCCGGGACCGCGCAGGGCGTTCACGTTTTCGATCTGGCGCACCTGCTGGAACAGGCTGATTTCGGCGGACGGATTGGCGAGATCGCGCAAGCTGACGCCCGTGCCCTCCAGCAGGGCCGTGCTGTCCGCGCCCGCGAAGCAGCGATGGATGAGCCGGAAATAGCCCATCGTCATCGGGAGCCGTTCGAGGGTGGCGGTCACCATTTGGCTCAAAATGCCACAATTTTGGCAGCAGCGGTAGTCGCCAGAAACACAGGTTGGGCGCAGTCTGGCACAACAACAAACACCCTGGAGGAGCCCGAACATGGCATTTCGCGATCTCTATGCGCTGGATACCGACGGAAAAACCTGGCCGGTGCCGCAGGACTTCGACGTCAATTTCAACTGGGATTACGACGACGGCCGCGCCGCCATGATGGGCCTCTATGCCAAGGGCAAGGAGATGCAATGGGATGCGGCCAACCGCATCGACTGGGATCAGGAGCTCGACGAGGAAAACCCCGAGCAGATGCCCGAAGAGTCGCTGCCGATCCACATGGCCGGCTGCTACAAGAAGATGAGCGCAAAAGAGAAAGCGACCGTGCGCCGGCATTTCCAGGCGTGGCAGCTTTCGCAATTCATGCAGGGCGAACAGGGCGCGCTCGTCTGCGCGGCAAAGATTGTCACGCAAGTGCCGGACATGGATTCCAAATTCTATGCCGCCACGCAGACCATCGACGAAGCCCGTCACGTGGAAGCCTACAAGCGCTTGCTGACAAAGTTCGGCGTTGCTTACCCGATGACCAAGCCGCTCAAGGATCTGATCGATCAGACCTTGCGCGACAGCCGCTGGGACATGACTTATCTCGGCATGCAGGTGGTGATCGAAGGGCTGGCGCTGGCGGCGTTCGGGCAAATCCGCGATCAGGCGCAGAACCCGCTTTGCGCGCAGGTGAACGCTTACGTGATGCAGGATGAATCGCGTCACGTCGCATTCGGGCGTCTGGCGCTGCGCGATTACTATCCGCAGCTGACCCAGAAGGAACGCGACGAACGCGAGGAATTCCTGCTCGAAGCAAGCTATCTGATGCGCGACCGGTTCGATGCGGTGGAGCTGTGGCAGAACCTCGGACTGCCGATCGAGGAATGCGCGACCGCGATGTACGAGTCCGGCTTCATGGAAAAATTCCGCAACTCGCTGTTCACGCGCATCGTGCCGATCGTGAAAGACATCGGCCTGTGGGGCGACTACATCCAGAAGGGTTACACCGAGATGGGCGTGATCGATTACGCCAAGACCGATGTGCAGGCGTTGCAGGACGAGGACGACAACATCGCCCGCGATTTCGATGCCCGCAGGAAAGACATCGAACGCGTCATCGCTCGCGCGCAGGCAGCGGAGTAACCCCCACACCGTCATCCCCCGGCTTGTCCGGGGGACCCATTTTCCTTCTTAAAAAAAGTGGGTCGCCCGCATAAAGCGGGCGATGACGAAAGTTTGGGTATGTTGGTTTGAGAAAACCTTGCTCTAGCGGAGCAGGCTTCCCAAAACACCGCGAATCAACTGCCGCCCCGCCTGACTGGCGGCGGCCCGGACAAGCGATTTCGCGAACGCCTCGCCCATACTTTGCCGGTTGGAAGGCCGCGGCTCGTTACGGCGTGCTTCGGCGGCGTCGGCTTTGGCTTGCGCATCGGCCTGCTTCTGCGCGGTGACTTGTGCCGTGCGGGCCTGCAACCGTTCGAACGCGGATTCGCGGTCGATGGTGCGATCGTAAATCCCTTTCACCGGGCTCTTGGCGATGATGTCGGCGCGTTCCTGCGGCGTCACAGGGCCGATGCGTGAGGCGGGCGGACGGATCATCGTTTTCTGCACGACGTTGGGCGCGCCTTTTTCGTCCAAGGTGGAAACCAACGCTTCGCCGACACCCAAACCCTGAATAGCGTCCGCCGTGTCGAATTTCGGATTGGTGCGGAAGGATTGGGCGGCGGCCTTCAATCCCTTCTGATCGGCGGGCGTATAGGCGCGCAACGCATGCTGCACGCGATTGCCGAGTTGGGCCAGCACCGTGTCGGGAATGTCGGCAGGGTTCTGCGTGACGAAGTAAATGCCAACACCTTTGGAACGGATCAGGCGCACCACCTGCTCGATCTTGTCGAGCAGGGCTTTGGGCGCATCCTTGAACAACAGATGTGCTTCGTCGAAAAAGAAGACGAGACGCGGCTTGTCGGGATCGCCCACTTCCGGCATCTGCTCGAACAGCTCGGACATTAGCCACAACAGGAACGTCGAATAAAGCGCTGGCGATTCAATGAGTTTGTCGGCGGCGAGCACATTCACATAGCCCCTGCCCGACAGATCGCAGCGCATCAGATCGGCCAGTTGCAGCGCCGGTTCGCCGAAGAAATTTTCCGCGCCTTGCGTTTGGAGATTGAGCAGCGCGCGCTGGATGGCGCCCACCGTTGCGGGCGCCACGTTGCCGTATTGCGTGCCGATGGTGGCGGCGTTGTCCGCCACATAGCGCAAAGCCGCCTGCAAATCTTTCAGGTCGAGCAGCAACAATCCTTCCTGATCGGCAACGTGGAAAACGATGTTGAGCACACCTTCCTGCACGTCGTTCAGTGCCAGCATGCGCGCCATCAACAGCGGTCCCATCTCCGAAACCGTGGCGCGGATGGGGTGACCTTCCTTGCCGAGCAGGTCCCAGAAGATGACGGGCGGCGCAGCGGGCTTCAGATCGAGCCCCATCACTTTCGTGCGATCCGCAAACCGTTCCAGCCGGTCGCCGGGCATGGAGATGCCGGACAGATCCCCCTTCACGTCCGCTGCAAACACCGGAACGCCTGCATCCGAAAAGCCCTGCGCCAGAATCTGCAAGGTCACGGTTTTTCCCGTGCCGGTTGCGCCGGCCACGACGCCGTGCCGGTTGGCCCGGTTCAGAAGCAGGGTTTCGGCTTTATCGGACCAGCCGACAAGAACTGCGTCGTTTGCGCTCATGGTCTCCAAGCTCAGGGATAGCCTTGGAAAATTATCGTTCTTTCGGCGGCCCGGCCAGCCATGAGAGATTGCTCGCCGGGAAGTGACTGGAGGCCCCGGGGCGAGGTCTTTATGGTCGGGTGCATGATATTGAGATCGTTTCTTGGAGCTGTCGTGGCGGCGGGCCTGTCGCTGACCGGTGCACTGGCGGGCGAGGCTGCTCGTCCCATCGTGGTGGAGCTTTACACAAGCCAGGGGTGCAGTTCATGCCCGCCGGCGGATGCGTTGCTGGGCCAACTCGCCAAACGTCCCGATGTGCTCGCGATGAGCCTGCCCATCACCTATTGGGACATGCTGGGCTGGAAGGACACGCTGGCCAATCCTGAAAACACCGCGCGCCAGAAAAGCTATTCGAAAGCGATGGGGAAGGGCGGCATCTACACGCCTCAGATCATCGTCGATGGATTGACCGACGTGGTGGGAAGCCGCGACGCGGGCGTGAAATCCGCCATCGCCGCGCGCAAGGCCGACGAGATGACGGTGCCAATCCTGCTCAAGCCCGATGGGCATGAGGTTCACGTCTCCATCGGCTCTGGCAAACTTGCGAGCGGCAAGCCCGCGGACGCGACGGTGTGGGTGTTTCATATCTTGTCGTCGGCGACAGTGGCCATCGGCAGGGGCGAGAACGAAGGCCGCACCATGACCTACAGGAATGTGGTGCGCGATCTGAAACCGGCTGGTGCCTGGAAAGGCGAGGCGCTTGCCATCGACCTGCCGCGCCACGATCCAGCCGATCCTCCGCACGATACGCTGGCTGTGGTGGTGCAACAGGGTGGGTACGGTCGGGTGCTGGGGGCTGCGTTCATTTCGCGGCCGGACTACGCCTCGCGCTGATACCGCGCTAGAATTTTCCCATGGCACTCTTCTTCGATTCCAGATGGTTCGACTCGCGCATGGCGGCGATGGGTCTTTCTCACAACGATGTTGCCTCCGCGCTCGGCCTCAGCCGCGAAGAGTTGAACGAGATGTGGAAGGATCAGCGCGAGCTTTCGGTCAAAGACGTGCGTTTGTTCGCGGCTCTTCTCGGCACCGACGTGAAAGAGATTTCGGAGCGTGCCGGCATCGCCACGCCAGTGCCGCGCGCGAGCGGCGATCTGGGTGAGATTTCGCAAAAGCTCGACGTGTTGCTCGAGCGCGTAAATCGCCTCGAACGCAGCATCGAAGACATCAAAAAACTGCTGCTGCGGAAATAGGTTTCAGGCTCGATTGTCGATGAGGATCGCGACCGGCACATGGCCCGCGCCATAAACGGCCGCGCGCGGCGCCGTATCGTCGTGGACGAGCACCTGGCCGATGACCTGCGCGACAAAGGGCGCCCTCAAACGCGGACCGTGCCAGAGCGGTGCAGTGCGGCCTGTACCATCGCGAGACACGGCGCGGCGGTCGGCGTTCGGCGTGCGGCGGTCGCGCGGTTCGGACCTTTCCCTGTATTCACCATTCGAATCCCCGGAATCGGCGCATTTTTCGATGCGCGCGGCGCGCGCAATTGCGGCGGACGCAGCGCTTCCAGTCGAAATAGCTAAGGGGCCAATCGTCGTCATAACCCATAGTTAGGCAATTCCCGCGCCCGCAGTTCCAACGGGGGCATTTGCCTCAACAGTTACGGGTTTTTTAATGGGCTGCCGCCATCATCGCCTCAAAGCCGGAAAACCGGCAATCGATGGTGGTTATGGTGCTCAGCGAAACGCGTGCCTTCAGGCCGGCGGCAGACGTCCGGTCTCTATCCCAGCGACATGATGCCGAACGCTTGCGTTTGGCACTCGCCGGTGCGCGCGCGGCCACCTTTGACTGGACAATCGCCGACGATCACATCGTGTGGGACGGTGCCACCGACATTCTCTCGATGCATCCCGACAGCGAGCGTCTGCAGAGCGGCGAAACGTTCCGCAGCTGGATGAATCCCGAAGGCCGCCAGAAACTCGCTGGCGTCATCGAAACGTCCGGCACCGGCGATTCCACTTTCGACATCGAATTCGAAGCCGCGTCTGCGATGGGCTCGGTCTGGTTCATCATGCGCGGTGTGCGCGTGGCCGACGCGATGGGCCGCGCCGAACGTCTCACCGGCTCGATGCGCGTCATCACCGAAGAAAAGCGCTCGATGCAGCGCCTCGTTTATCTGGCGACACGCGACGAACTGACGGGACATCTGAACCGCAACGCGCTGCGTGCCGAACTGGCGCAGGCGATTGAAGCAGCACGTGCCGAGAACCGCACCTGCGCCTTCCTCGTTGCCTCCATCGACCGTCTGGCGATGATCAACGATGCCTATGGTTTCGATGCCGCCGACGAAGTGATAGTGGCGGTGGGCGAACGCATCGCGCGATCCTTGCGCGGCAGCGACATCATCGGCCGCATCGCGGGCAACAAGCTGGGCGTGATCCTGGCCAATTGCAGCGAACGCGAGATTTCTCTTGTTGCCGAGCGCCTGCGCGCCATCGTGCGCGATCAGGTGGTCGAAACGCGCGCAGGCATGGTGTCGGCCACGATTTCGGCGGGTGCCGTGTGGCTGCCGTCGGGTGCGGCCTCCAGCCAGGAAGCGATGCTGCGCGCTGAGGAGACGCTCAACCGCGCGCGCTCCAATGGGCGCGACGGTTTCGCCCTCTACAACCGCTCGCCGCAGCTTGAAACCGCGCGTCTGCGCCTGATGGCGATTGCGGACGAAGTGGTGACGGCACTCAAGGAAGACCGGCTGACCTTCGCCTATCAGCCGATCATCGAAGCGAAGTCGAAAAAGCCCGTTCACTACGAATGCCTGCTCCGCATGGTGAAGCCGGACGGCACGATCGCTTCCGCCGGTCAGTTCGTTCCCGCCGCCGAGCAATTGGGCTTGGTGCGCCTGGTGGACCGTCACGCACTGGAATTGACGGTGAGCCAGCTTCATGCGCATCCCGACGTGACCTTGGCCGTGAACGTTTCCGGCACCACGGCGGGCGATCCGTCCTGGCTGCAATCCTTCATTCGTTACGTGGAATCGAACAGCGCCGTCGCCAACCGCATGATCGTCGAACTGACGGAAACCGCGGCCCTGCATCACTTCGAAGAAAACGCCCGCTTCGTTTCGCAATTGCGCGAGATGGGTTGCCGCGTCGCCATCGACGATTTCGGCGCGGGCTACACTTCGTTCCGCAATCTACAGATGCTCAAGGTCGACACCGTGAAGATCGACGGCGCTTATGTGCGCGGGCTTTCGGAATCGCCGGAAAACCAGGTGTTCGTGCGCACGCTCGTCGATCTCGCCAAGAACTTCAATCTGAAGACCGTGGCGGAGTGGGTGAGTTCGGACGAAGATGCGGCGTTGCTCGAAAGCTTCGGCGTGGATTACTTCCAGGGCTTCCACTTCGGCGAGCCGCAGCTCAAACCGTCCTGGATGGCTTAGTCAGTTCGATCCTATGCTGACGACGGCGAGCCAAATCGCCCACGCGGCGAGCCAGGAAACAATCGAAAATAAGCTGGTGACGTAGCCGACCCAAAAAATCAGGTCGAGGCTTCCGTATTTGCTGCGAAGGCGGTCCAGCCGTATGCAGCCGTGATAAAAACAATAGAGGTAGCCCGAGAAAATCCCAGCGAATGGAAGCGCTGAGATGGCATGGGCGGCGATCATAAGTTGAGCAAGCCTACTTCCGCTCGCGCGCCAGTTCCGCCAGTTGCCGGCGCATCGCTTCCATCTCGCTTTTCAGTTCAGTGATGTCTTCCGATGATTTCGGCTTGGCTTCCGATGCCGGCGCGCCGTTGGCGCGGGCGGGTTCTTCACCCTTCGCACCGCTTGCGGCCATGCCGAAGGGCGAGAACATCTTCATCGCGCGCTCGAACATGGCGAGGTTCTGGCGCGTCATGTTTTCCAGAACCTGGTTGCCGCCGCCGAACGCTTCCGCGATGCGGTCCTTCATGGCGTCCTGGTTCTTGGAGAAACTTTCCATCGTCATGTCGAGATAGCCCGGCACGAACGCCTGCAGGCTATCGCCGTAAAACCGGATCAGGCGGCGCAGGAACTGGATGGGCAGAAGGTTCTGCCCCTTGGCTTCTTCCTCGAAGATGATCTGGGTGAGCACCGAGCGGGTGATGTCTTCGCCGGTGCGCGCGTCGCGCACTTCGAACTCGGTCCCGTCCTTCACCATCTGAGCGAGATGGTCGAGCGTCACATAGCTCGAAGTCTGCGTGTTGTAGAGACGCCGGTTCGCGTACTTCTTGATAACGACCGGACCTTCGCCTTGCTGATCTTCTGCCACAGCCCACCCTGGTTGATGTTTCGGCGGCCCCCGTCCGGGCCACAGTCCCCAAGTGGTAGCTCACACCGCCAATCCCCACCCTGTCCAGAGTATTTTGAGCAGGTGCAACCAAATCTTGCCGGGGTCGGTGCCAGTAACCATTTGTAGTAAAAGCGCGATTCGCCGCAGTTTACCTCTCTTCGCTTTCGCGTCATTTTGGCGGCGGCGCAACATTGCCCAAGACGTGGGAGGTCTTCATGGAAGATGTGGTCATTGTAGCGGCGGCTCGTACGCCGGTTGGTTCGTTCAATGGCGCGTTCGCGAACGTCTCCGCGCACGACCTCGGCAAGGCAGTGATCGCCGATGTGCTGAAGCGCTCCGATGTAGCGCCGAAAGACGTCTCCGAAGTCATCATGGGCCAGATCCTCACGGCTGCGCAGGGCCAGAACCCGGCGCGCCAGGCTTCCATCAATGCCGGTGTTCCCGTGGAGACGCCTGCCTGGATCGTGAACCAGCTTTGCGGTTCGGGTCTGCGCGCGGTCGCGCTGGGCTATCAGCAGATTCTCAACGGCGATGCGGAGATCGTGGTCGCTGGCGGTCAGGAATCGATGAGCCAGGCGCCGCACGCAGCCTATCTGCGTTCCGGCACGAAGATGGGCGATATGAATTTCATCGACACGATGATCCGCGATGGCCTGTGGGATGCCTTCAACGGCTATCACATGGGCGTCACGGCCGAGAACGTGGCGCGCGAATGGCAGATCACCCGCGAACAGCAGGACAAGTTTGCCGTCGCATCGCAGAACAAAGCGGAGGCCGCGCGCAAATCCGGCCGCTTCAAGGACGAGATCACGCCGGTTGTCGTGAAGGAACGCAAAGGCGAGCGTGTTGTCGATACGGACGAGTTCATCCGTGACGGCGTGACCTACGATTCCATTTCCGGGCTGAAGCCCGCCTTCCAGAAAGAAGGTTCGGTGACAGCGGCGAACGCCAGCGGCATCAACGATGGCGCAGCCGCGGTCGTGCTGATGACGGCTTCGGAAGCGCAGAAGCGCGGTTTGAAGCCGCTCGCCAAGATCAAATCGTGGGCCAGCGTCGGCGTCGATCCGAAAGTGATGGGCTCGGGCCCGATCCCGGCTTCGCGCGCCGCTCTGAAGAAGGCCGGTTGGGACGCGAAGGACCTCGATCTCGTCGAAGCCAACGAAGCGTTCGCGGCGCAGGCTTGTGCGGTGAACAAGGACATGGGCTGGGACACCAACAAGGTGAACGTGAACGGCGGCGCGATCGCCATCGGTCATCCCATCGGTGCGTCCGGCGCGCGCGTGCTCGTCACGCTGCTGCACGAAATGCAGAAGCGCGACGCGAAAAAGGGTTTGGCGACGCTCTGCATCGGTGGCGGCATGGGCATTGCCATGTGCGTTGAGCGCTAAAGCATAAAACGGGGGAAGGGAACGTCATGTCGAAAGTTGCATTGGTCACGGGCGGCACGCGCGGTATCGGCGCGGCCATTTCCATCGGGCTGAAGAACGCGGGCTTCAAAGTGGCTGCCAATTACGGCGGCAACGACGAAGCGGCCCAGAAGTTCAAGGCGGAAACCGGCATCGCCGTTTTCAAATGGGACGTCGGCGATTTCGAAGCCTGTGCGGCCGGGATCAAGGATGTCGAAGGTACGCTTGGTCCCGTCGACGTACTGGTGAACAACGCCGGCATCACGCGCGACGGCATGCTGCACAAGATGACGCCGCAACAATGGCGCGAAGTCATCAACGTCGATCTCGACTCCATTTTCAACATGAGCCGCAACGTGATCGACGGCATGCGCGAACGCAATTTCGGCCG
The DNA here is from genome assembly GCA_035543495.1 of Rhizomicrobium sp. Taxonomy (GTDB): domain Bacteria; phylum Pseudomonadota; class Alphaproteobacteria; order Micropepsales; family Micropepsaceae; genus Rhizomicrobium. Next base: position 82,738 of record DATKJT010000037.1, read on the forward strand.
CATCGTCAATATCTCCTCCATCAACGGCCAGAAGGGCCAGATGGGGCAGACGAACTATTCCGCCGCCAAAGCCGGCATCATCGGTTTCACCAAAGCGCTGTCGCAGGAAACGGCCAAAAAGGGCATTACCGTCAATGTGATCTGCCCCGGCTATATCGACACCGAAATGGTCCAGGCCGTGCCGCCGAAGGTGCTGGAAGGCATCATCGCGACGATTCCCGTGGGCCGCCTCGGCAAGGCCGACGAAATCGCCAAGATGACCGCGTTCCTCGCCAGCGACGATGCCGCCTTCATCACCGGCGCCACCATGACGGTGAACGGCGCGCAATACATCGCGGGATAATTTGGGCACCGCGCTCGCAAGCCTTGAGGTCACCGATCTTGCTTGCGTGCGCGGCGACCGCGCGCTTTTCCGCAATCTATTCTTCAAAGTCGAGCCGGGCAGGGCGCTGGTCGTCGAGGGCCCGAACGGCTCCGGCAAGACGAGCCTGCTGCGGATGCTTGCGGGCTTTCTTTCGCCCGCGACGGGATCAATCGCCCTGCGCATTGGGCCGGATCAGGTCGTGGATGCCGAAGATCGCGGCAAACACATCGGCTGGTTCGGCCATCAGGACGGTTTGAAGCCGCAGCTGACGGCGAAGGAAAATCTCTCCTTCTTTGCGCAGCTCTATAGCTCCAATGCCGATGCGGGGGCCACGCTCGAATGGGCCGGCCTTTCGCGCGCCGCGGATTTTCCAGTGCAATATCTTTCCGCCGGCCAGAAGAAACGTCTCGCGCTGGCCAGATTGAAGCTGAGTGAGCGGCCGGTCTGGCTGTTGGACGAGCCGTTCGCGGCGCTTGACGTGGCCGGCAAGAAATTGGTCGAGCAGATGCTGGCCGATCATTGCGCAACAGGTAGCGTTGCTGTCGTTGCGACGCATGAGGCGATTTCAATCCCGTCTGCCAAGCTCGCGTTGAGCGGAGCGCCGCGATGACGGCGCTTCTCTTCCGCGATGTGCGTTTGGCGTTCCGCGCGGGTGGCGGCGCAACGCTGGCGCTTGCGTTTTTCGCAAGCGTGGCTGCCCTTGTGCCGCTGGGCATCGGGCCGGATCTCAAATTGCTCGCGCGCATTGCCGGCGGCGTTCTGTGGATTTCGGCGGCGCTGGCGGCGCTTCTGTCGCTGGATCGCCTCTTTCAATCCGATTTCGAGGACGGTTCGCTCGATCTCATCGCGCTGTCGCCGCAATCGCTGGAAGCCGCTTCCGCCGCGAAGATCGCCGCACATTGGCTCACCACCGGTCTTCCGCTCACCGCGCTGTCGCCACTTCTGGGGCTTTTGTTCGGATTGCCGCCCAACGGCTATCTCGCGCTGGTACTCTCGCTTCTTATCGGCACGCCTGCGATCAGCGCCATCGGTGCGGTTGGCGCGAGTCTGACGCTTTCCATTCGCCGGGGCGGGCTGATCCTGCCGTTGGTGGTGTTGCCGTTGCTATCGCCCGCAGTCATTTTCGGGGCGGGTGCGGTGATCGCGTCGCTCGACGGACTTTCCAACGGGGCACTTGGACTTCTGGCGGCGTTTTCGCTGGTATCTGTAATTTTGGCGCCATTTGCCTGTGCGGCCGGCGTGCGGCTCAATCTCGCAGGATGACGCTCATGCTTGCCGCCCCCGCCCCGAAAGCCTAGAGCGCCCTCATGCTCCGTTACGCCAACCCCAAACGGTTCATGGATCTGAGCGGCAAGGCCCTGCCGTGGCTTGCGAGCGCGGCGGCGATCTTTCTGGCCGCGGGTCTTTATCTCGCCTTCACGTCGCCCCCCGACTACCAGCAGGGCAGCACCGTACGCATCATGTTCATCCACGTACCCGCCGCCTGGGTCGCGATGATGACGTATGGGTTGATGGCCGTGTCCGCCGCCGTCGGTCTCATCAACCGTCATCCGCTGGCCGATGCGGCGGCGAAAACGGCAGCACCGCTCGGCGCACTGTTCACGGCCCTTGCGCTCATCACCGGCTCGCTGTGGGGCAAGCCCATGTGGGGTGCGTGGTGGGTATGGGACGGCCGGCTGACGTCGTTTTTGATCCTGCTGTTTCTCTATCTCGGATATATCGCGCTCTGGAATGCCATCGAGGATGAAACGCGCGCGGCTCGCGCCACCGCGATCTTGGCCCTCGTCGGTGCGGTCAATCTTCCGATCATCGAATTTTCGGTCCAGTGGTGGACGACCTTGCATCAGGGCGAAAGCATTTTCCGCCGCGGCGGCCCGTCGATCTCGCCGGTTTTCCTGTGGCCGCTGTTTGCCATGGCAATCGCTTACACGCTGCTGCTTTTCACACTCTGGATTGTGCGCATCCGCACCGAAATCCTCGAACGGCGCGCACGTAGCCTGATGCTGGGGCTGTCATGAGCACGATGTTTTCGATGGACCAGTATGCGAATTTCGTCTGGGCCGCCTATGGCGTCAGCGTGTTCGGTATTGCGGCGGTTATCGTCTGGTGCGTGCGAGGTTATGCACGTGCGAAGGCCCGGCTCGCGGAGCTTGAGAAGAACGCGCCATGAAACGGCTGATCTATGTCGTTCCCGTTCTGGCTTTCGTGGTACTGGCGGCGATCCTGTTCTACCAACTGTCGCAGCCGCAGACGCCGGGTGAGCTTCCTTCCGCACTGATCGGAAAGCCCGTGCCGCAGCGCGAGTTGCCTGCGCTCGATGCCAAGACCTCGGGCTTCGGCCCGCGCGATCTCGCCGCCGGCAAGGTGACGGTGGTGAATGTCTGGGCCTCGTGGTGCGCACCTTGTCGCGAAGAGGCGCCGGCGCTGACGCAGCTTTCGACCAATCGCGATATCCAGCTTTTCGGCATCGCTTATCAGGACAAGCCCGCCGACGCGCGCGGCTTTCTCGACGACGTTGGAAATCCGTTTGCGCGTATCGCGCGGATGGATGGTGCGGCCGGTATCGACTGGGGCGTGAGCGGTGTGCCCGAGACATTCGTGATCGACGGCAAAGGTATCGTGCGCGCGCGCATCACCGGCGCGTTGACCGAAAGCGATGCTTACGCAAAACGTTTGCTACCCGCCATCGCTGCTACCCAAGCATTTTCCGGCAAGGTGGGAACCGGTTTGCCGTAGAAAATGCGACGACCAAAGACAGCGTGATCTTCAGGGTTTGGTAAACTTTCTCTGAACAAATGGCGGGATGCAGATCAGCCCTGCCTCCCTCCTGACCGCACAGCAGCAAGCGCCCGCGAAAGCGGCGCCCGAAAAAAGCGTGTTCGGATCGTTCCTGAATGCGCCCCAGGCGGCGCCCAAGGAAGCGGCCAAGACGGCTTTCCAACCGGCAGATTTCGCCCAATCTGAGCCCCAGAGCCCGGCCCCAGCGGCCCAACCGGTCCCGGCCCAAGCCTATCAAAGGCCTGGTTCGACCCTCGATATCCGGGTGTGATTTTAGGGGCTTAGCGGGGCTTGCGGCGGACCTTGCGGCGCAGCCGCGCGTCCCCATTCTGCTCCAGCTTCACGGCCGCTTCGGCAATGGTCGCCAGCGACTTGATGAAACGCGCGCGATCGGCGGCGGGAAGCGCATCGAGCAACAGGCGCTCGGCGCGATCCGATGCGGAACGTGCGCCGCGAAGCGCCTTGCGTCCCGACTGTGTGATCGAAACGGAATTGGCGCGCGCATCTTCTTCGGTGCGTTCGCGGCTGATGAGTTCTTTCTCGAGCATGCGGCGCACCATCTCGGCGAGCGTCGAACGATCGATGCCCGTCATCTCGACGAGTGCGGTCTGGCTCACACCTTCATTGTGTTCGAGTGCTGCGAGAACCGTGAACTGTTGCTTGGTGAGTTCCTGCGTGCCTGCTTCGCGCGCATAGAGGTCGCCGTAATATTGTTGGCAACGCTTTATGAGATGCGATGGAGCTTCCGCCAGTTCGAACCCCCCGTTCGTCCTGCGAGGACCCTTTATTGTCATAGAACCACCCCTAGCCGCCGGACGTTTTGAGCCAACCCACTCTCGCGCCCGCCCTCGTATTCTACCCGCCGATGATGTGAGACACTTCCCGCGTCACGCCGGGCCTGACGAAGCCGCGCTCGCGCGAGGCCCAAGAAACTTTAGACAAACGAAATGTGCGCGACAACAGTTTCCGTGTTTTTGGAATGAATCTTTTTTCGTGCTTCCGCTCCCCGGTCACATGCGGCAAATTTAACGAATGACGAACGATAAAATATCAGAGACGCCCGGGCTGGACCCGCAGTTTGTGCGCCGCGTTCCCGAGGGCGATACGATGGAACGCGATGTCTGCGGCCGCTGCGGGCACATTTCCTACAGCAATCCCAAGATCGTGGTGGGTTCGGTTGTGGTGCATGAAAACCGCATTCTGTTGTGTCGCAGAGCCATCGAACCACGAAAGAACTACTGGACCTTGCCTGCCGGATACCTCGAAGAACACGAAAGTCCCGAACAGGGCGCGCGCCGCGAAGCATTGGAAGAAGCATGCGCCGACATCGCATTGGACCTGTTGCTTGCCGTCTACAGTATCCCGCGCATCAGCCAGGTGCAGTTGATGTACCGCGCACGTTTTGTGCAGCCGCACTTCGCCGCTGGTCCCGAAAGTCTGGAGGTGCGGCTATTTGACTGGGATGACATTCCGTGGCCCGAGATTGCATTCCCCAGCGCGCGATGGGCGCTTGAACATTGGCGTCAGTCACGGGATGACATGGTGATCGCACCGTTTACAAATCCGGACGGTGCGACCGGAAACGCGCGCTAGTCTTTTTTCTGTTCGATCTCGTGTTTCAGGATGAGCGGTGTTTGCGCCAGCGCGAACAGGAAGAACAGCGGGTAGATTCCCCACACCTTGAAGTTCACCCAGACATCCGTCGAGAAATGTCGCCAGACGATCTCGTTGATGATGGCGATCGCGAACGCGAACAATCCCCATCTGAGAGTCAGTTTGCGCCAACCTTCTTCCGTCAGTTCGAATGCCTGACCGAAAACATATTTGATGAAGAGTCGGTTCACCGCCAATCCGCCGAGAAGGATGACGCCGAAGAATGTGTAGAGGATGGTGAGCTTCACCTTGATGAAGACATCGTTGTGCAGATAGAGCGTGAGACCGCCGAACACGAGAACGAGCACGGCGGTGAACGCGGGCATCGGCGAGATCTTGCGCTCGAACCAGTAACCCACAGCCAGCGACACAAGCACCGCCGCCATGAAGAGACCGGTCGCCACATAGATGTTCGCGAATTTGAAAGCCGCGAAGAAAACGACCAGGGGCCCAAGGTCCAGCGCCAGCCGCCGGAACTGTTTCTGGGAGGCGGGATTCATGACGCCCCCGTCAGGGCACGGGCGAAATCGGCCGCCACAAAGGGCTGAAGGTCCTCGGCCGCCTCACCCACACCTATAAAGTGGATCGGAAGGCCGAACTTTGCCGCCAGCGCCACCAGAATTCCCCCCTTGGCCGTCCCGTCGAGCTTGGTCATGACCAGCCCGGTCAGCGGCACCGCCGCCCTGAATGCCTCGACCTGCGAGATGGCGTTCTGGCCGGTCGTCGCGTCCAGCACAAGCAGGGCCGCATGGGGGGCGGTCGGATCGAGCTTCTTGATGACGCGGGCGATCTTCTCCAGTTCGGCCATCAGCCCCGCCTTGTTCTGGAGGCGGCCCGCGGTGTCGATCAGCACCACATCGGCCTCGGTGGCGCGGGCGCGTTCGATGGCATCGAACGCAAGTCCCGCTGCGTCTGCGCCCGCGGCGCGCGCCACCACTTCTGCACCGGTTCGCTCGCCCCAGATTTGCAGTTGTTCGATAGCGGCAGCCCGGAATGTGTCGCCCGCAGCGAGCACCAGCTTCAAACCCTGACCGGTGAGCCGCTTGGCGATCTTGCCTATGGTAGTGGTCTTTCCCGTGCCGTTCACGCCAGCAACCAGAATGACGAACGGTTTTTTGTTCTCGTCGATATCGAGCGGCTTTTCGACGGGTGAAAGAAGTTTGGTCAGTTCGGCGGAAAGGATGGACCTGATCTCGCCTTCGGAAATTTCGCGTTCGTAACGGCCCGCGCCGACAGCCGCCGAAATCTTCGCTGCCTGCGCTGCGCCCATATCGGCGCGGATCAATGCTTCTTCCAGTTCGGCCAGTGTTTCGGCATCCAGCTTCTTCTTGGTGAAGATGCCGGAAATGTTCTGGCCGAGCGTGCCGGTGCTTTTCGAAAGACCCGATTTCAGTTTCTCGAAGAACGTCGGCGGGGGCGGTGCCTGCCCGAATGCTTTTATCATTGCAGCAATTGAGCCTTAAGCGATGTCGCGTCTGCGCCCGCAATTTTTGTGCGCACGATCTCGCCCGGCATCGCACTGCCTTCGAAATAGGCAGGCGCGAAGCAGGACGTGCGTCCCATGCCAGACTTTTCCACCAGCAACGCTTGTTCGGTTCCGACAAGAGCACGCATTCTTGCGGCAAGCGCCGTCTCGCCATGCGCACGTAACCGGGCGGCTCGTTCCTTCACCAGCGGCTTGGCCAGTTGCGGCATGCGCGCGGCGGGCGTGCCCCTGCGGGGGCTGAACGGGAAGACATGGAGCATCGAAAGCCCAGCCTCATCCACCAGACGCAACGTGTTATCAAACATCTGGTCTGTTTCGGTCGGAAATCCAGCGATGAAATCCGCGCCGAACGCGGCATCCGGGCGGCGCGAACGCACGTCTTCGCAGAAGCGGATGGTATCGGCGCGAGAATGGCGGCGCTTCATGCGCTTCAGGATCATGTCGTCGCCCGATTGCGCGGAAAGATGGAAATGCGGCATCAGCCGTTCTTCTTCGGCAATCGCGCGCATCAGTTCGTCATCGGCCTCGATGGAATCGATGGAAGAAATGCGCAGGCGTTTCAATTCGGGCACAAGCTTCAGGATCTTGCGCACCAGCGCGCCCAGTGTCGGCGCGCCCGGCAGGTCTGCGCCATAGGAGGTGAGGTCCACGCCCGTCAGCACGATTTCGGGAAAACCGTTCTCGGTCAGCCTGCGCGCCTCATCCACCACCGCGCCCATCGGCACGCTGCGCGAATTTCCGCGGCCGTAAGGAATGATGCAGAAGGTACAGCGATGATCGCATCCGTTCTGTACTTGCAGAAACGCCCGCGCACGGCCTTCGAAACTGTCCACGAACTGCGCGCCGGTATCTTTCAGCGCCATGATGTCGTTGACGCGCACCCGCTCTGCTCCGCCGATGAAATCGGCATAGGAACGGCTTTCCAGCTTTTCCTGATTGCCGATCACAAAATCGACTTCCGGCATTTGCGAATAGGTTTCGCTTTCGGTCTGCGCCGCGCAGCCCGTCACGATGATGCGCTTGCCGGGATTTTCGCGGCGGGCCTTGCGGATTGCCTGCCGCGATTGGCGCACGGCCTCGGCCGTCACAGCGCAGGTGTTGAAGACAATGGCGTCGGAAAGGCCCGCTTCACCCGCGCGCGCCTTGATCGCCTCGCTTTCATAAGCGTTCAGGCGGCAACCGAAGGTGACGACGTCGAGGCCCATCAGCGCGTGCTCGAAATGTCGATTTCGCCGCGATAAGCAAGTGTCGCCGGGCCGGTCATCAGGATATGCCCATCGCTCTCGCGCCATTCGATGGTGAGCGTACCTCCATCGAGGATCACATCGACTTTTCTGTCCGCGAGTCCGCGCCGCGCGGCGGCAACGGCTGTCGCACATGCGCCCGTACCACAAGCCTGTGTGATGCCCGCTCCGCGTTCCCATACCCGCATGCGGATGCAGCCGCGCGATTGCACGGTGGCGAATTCGACATTCACGCGCTCGGGAAACAGCGGATGATGTTCGATCAGCGGGCCCACATCGCTCACTGGCGCGTTATCAGCATCGCCCACGAAGACCACGCAATGCGGATTGCCGACCGAAACAGCCGAGGCTTCCAGCGAAACGCCATCCACCGAGAAACTGAACTTGTTGGTGTCGACCGCGCTCGACATCGGAACGTCTTTCCAGTCGAAACGCGGCGCACCCATATCCACGGTTACGAGGCCGTCACTTTTCGAACAGACAAGCGGTCCGCCCACGGTCTCGATCCGGATCGTGCCGGTTCCTTTTTCGGCCATCAGCAATTGCGCCACACAGCGCGCGGCGTTGCCGCAGCTTTCCACTTCGCCGCCGTCGGAATTGTAGATGCGCATGGCGGCGTCCGCGCCGTTGGCGGCTGGCGCGATCACAATCACCTGATCGCAGCCCACGCCCAACCGCCGGTCCGCGATCGCGCGGGCAGTGGCAGCATCGAGCGCAAGTGCCTGTTTCCGCGCGTCGAACACCGCGAAATCGTTGCCGAGGCCGTGCATTTTGAGGAACGCCGTCATGGGCCGCCTTATAGGGTGAAGCCCCGCCCCCTGCCAGTGGCGGGTTGACCGGGCCGTCCGGCCTTTTCAAATGGCGAGGGACGGTAGAGGAAACAAGGTTATGCGGCTGGCAGTGGTAGCGATTCTGGCGGTTTTGGCAGCGGGTGCCGCCCAAGGAGCAAGCGTGGAACAGAACGATTCTTATCTCTGGCTGGAAGATATCCACGGCGAAAAGCCGCTCGCCTGGGTGAAGGAACAGAACGCGCGCACCTTCAAGGTGCTGCAGAGCGATCCGCGCTATCAGCAGAACTACGATCAGATCCTGAAGGTGATGGACGCGCAGGACCGCATCCCCTTCGGTGGGATGAAGCAGAACTACGTCTTCAACTTCTGGCAGGACGCGGCGAATCCGAAAGGCATCTGGCGGCGAACCACCATCGCCGATTATCAGACCGCCAATCCCAAATGGGAAACGCTGCTCGATATCGACAAGCTGTCGAAGGAAGAGGGCAAGAGTTGGGTGTTCAAAGGCGGAAGCTGCACGCCCGATCTCAAACGCTGCCTGGTCGAACTCTCGGCCGGCGGTGGTGACGCGACGGTCGTGCGCGAATTCGATCTGCCGGGCCTTTCCTTTGTAAAAGATGGCTTCTCGCTGCCGGAAGCCAAATCCTCCGTTGCTTGGGTGGACAACGACACTGTTCTTTTCGCCACCGATTTCGGCAAGGGTTCGCTCACCACCAGCGGCTATCCGCGCATCGTGAAAGTGTGGAAGCGCGGCGAACCCATCGACAGTGCCAAGACGGTGTTCGAAGGCAAGGAAACAGATGTTGGGGTGGAGCTGGCGTCGTTCCAGGGACCGGACGGCACAATTCCACTGATTCAGAACGCCCCCAGTTTCTTCGAAACCGAGTACTACACGCTGCTACCGGATAGTACTGCGATCAAGATTCCGTTGCCGCTATCGGCCAATGTGAAGGGTGTCACGAAGGGTCAGATGCTCGCTACCTTGCGCGAGCCATGGTCACAGCAGGAAGGGCAGGCGCCGATCCCGAAAGGTTCGCTGATCGCTTTCCCGATCCGCACCTATCTGCGCACCAAGATGTTTCCCATGGCGACAGTGCTCTACACGCCGGATGCACGCAGTTCGGTCGAAGACGTGGCTGCGGGGCGTGACGCTGTTTACGCTGCGATCTTTCACAACGTCGTAGGAAGCATTCACGCGTTCCGTTTCGACAACGGCAAATGGAACGATACACGGCTCGATCTGCCGGAGGGGGGATCGCCAGGTATTGTCTCCGCCAATGACTGGGGACCGGAAGCCGAATTCAATTTCGAAAGTTTCCTCATTCCGCCGACGCTCTATCACGACAACGGTGACGATCATCCCAAAGCCATCAAATCCCTGCCCGCGCGTTTCGACGCGAGTGGCCTGATGACCGAACAATTCGAAGCGACGTCGAGAGACGGCACGAAAATTCCCTATTTCGTCGTGCGCCAGAAGGATGCCAAAGGCCCCCAACCTACGGTGCTCTATGGCTATGGCGGCTTTGAAATTTCGATGACGCCCAGCTATTCCGCCAATTTCGGCAAGCTGTGGGAAACCAGGGGCGGCACCTACGTTCTCGCCAACATCCGTGGCGGCGGCGAATTCGGTCCGTCGTGGCACGACCAGGCCTTGCTCACCAATCGTCAGAAGGCGTTCGACGATTTCGAAGCGGTGGCCGAGGACATCGAGAAACGCGGCCTTACGACGCCCCAGCAACTCGGCATCATGGGCGGATCGAATGGCGGCTTGCTGGTTTCCACCGTGATGACGCAACGCCCCGATCTTCTGGGCGCGGTCGTCTGCCAGGTGCCGCTGATCGACATGATCCGGTACACGCAGATCGGCGCAGGCGCATCATGGGAAGCCGAATATGGCGACCCGGCCGATCCCAAGATGCGCGATTACATCCTGACTTATTCGCCGTATCAAAATGTCAGCGCGGACAAGAAATATCCGCCCGTGCTGTTCGTGACGGCGACAAGCGACGACCGTGTCACGCCTGTCCACGCGCGCAAGATGGCCGCGAAGATGGAAGCGCAGGGCCACGACGTTCTGTTCTACGAAAACACCGAGGGCGGACACGCGGCAGCCGCCGATCATCGGCAGGCGGCCGAGATGTGGGCGCTGTCGTTCGTGTATCTGGCGCAAAAGCTGGGATTGAACTGACGTAACGTCGAAATTTGCGGTATCATGGATGCTTCGGGAGGGGCATCCATGTCCGAGACTGTCCGCCGCTTCTATGTGATTACGGCCGTCGGCTTTGCGTGGTTCGCTATCGCGCTTCAGTTTCACCTGTCTATGGAACAATCCCACGCCAAAGGCATGAATGATTTCGAAGCGATCGTGCGCTTCGCAAGTTTTTTCACCGTCCTCACGAATATCCTGGTAGCCAGCCTGCTGACACTGTCGCTTGCGCGTCGCCAATCGCCAGCTGCGCCCAAATTGGCGGCGGGCACGGCGTATATAGTGATCGTCGGCGTCGTTTATTTTTTGTTGTTGCGCAAAACCTGGAACCCGCAGGGACCGCAGCTTTTCGCCGACATCGCGTTGCATTACGTCATGCCCGCGGTGATGTTGGGCTATTGGCTCATTTTCGTACCCAAAGGCGAAACGCGCTGGAGCCATGCGCTATCATGGCTCCTCTATCCCGCAACCTATCTCGCATTCACTCTGCTGGAAGGACCGCGCGTCAACTGGTACCCCTATCCTTTCGTTGACGTTAACGCACTCGGTTACACACGCGTTCTGATCAACAGCATCGCGCTGTTCGCGTTCTTTGCATGTGTGAATCTGCTCGTGATCGGCCTTGATCGCGCGCTTGGCAGGCGTGCCGATCTTCAAGCGGTCTGATCAGAACGCGGCTTCGTCGATCTTGGGCAGATCGGGGTCGCCTTCGTGCCAGTTCGCGCGCGAGCCCCAATAGGCGTGGCAGGTTGGTTTCGCGTTCGGATTTTCATCCAGCGATCCGGCAGGAACGATCACGCGCAGACCGCTGCGCGTCAGATGCGGCATGGGCGCGCCGCATGTTTTGCAGAAAGCGGTGGCAAAGCTGCGCGCTGTCGGCAGGTCGTAGCGAACGACATTGCCTTCGCCTGCCGTCCAGCGGAACGCGTCGGGCGCCACCACAACATTGGCCGCATGCGCCGTCCCGGTCGCCTTGCGGCAGCGCGAGCAATGGCAATAAAGGAACCGGTCGAAGGGGGTACGGACTTCGTAGCGCACCGTCCCACACAGGCAGCTTCCGTGGACCGTCATGGGGCTATCCGGCTGGAATTTCAGCCCAATTCCTTAGCGTTGACTGGGGCTTTTCCCAAGCCTAAAACCCGCGCCATCCGGAAAGGCTTCTGCTTTTTCCGGTCCCCGGCCCGGCCGGGGATCGACCCCAGGCAGCGCAGGTGCGCCCCCTGGGGCATTGGTGTTTGGGAGTTTGGTGGATGTTCGAATCCTTGCAGTCGCGTCTGGGTGGCGTGTTCGACCGTTTGCGCGGTCGCGGCGCGCTGTCCGAGGCCGATGTCGAGGAAGCGCTGGGCGAAGTCCGCACCGCGCTCGTCGATGCCGACGTAGCGCTGCCCGTCGTCAAGGATTTCATCGACCGCGTGCGCCCACGCGCCATCGGCAACGAAGTCATCCGTTCCGTCACGCCCGGCCAGCAGGTGGTCAAGATCGTCCACGATGTGCTGGTCGAGATTCTGGGCGCGGACAACGCCGCCCTCGATCTCGGCTCGCCGCCTGCGCCGATCCTGATGGTGGGTTTGCAGGGTTCCGGTAAAACCACCTCCAGCGCCAAGCTCGCGCTGATGTTGCAGACCCGCGAAAAGAAACGCGTGCTGATGGCCTCGCTCGATGTGCGCCGTCCAGCCGCCATGGAGCAGTTGAAGATTCTGGGCGAGCAGGCAGGCGTCGCCACGCTTCCCATCGTCGCCAATCAGCAGCCGGTCGATATCGCCAAGCGCGCGCTCGCCAGTGCGCGTGTCGGCGGTTACGACGTTCTTATCCTCGATACCGCAGGCCGCCAGCACATCGACGAAGCGTTGATGAGCGAGGTCGCCCAAGTCCGCGATCAGGTGAAACCGCATGAAACCTTGCTGGTGGCGGATTCGCTTACCGGTCAGGATGCGGTGAACATCGCCAAATCGTTCAACGAACGCGTGAAGCTCTCGGGCATCATCCTGACGCGCGCCGATGGCGATGCGCGTGGTGGTGCGGCGCTGTCGATGCGCATGGTCACGGGCGCACCGATCAAGTTCCTGGGCGTCGGCGAAAAGCTCGACGCGCTCGAAGCGTTCCATCCCGAACGCGTCGCGGGCCGCATCCTCGACATGGGCGACGTGGTGAGCCTGGTCGAAAAGGCCGCCGAAACGCTCGACAAGGAAAAAGCCGAGAAAATCGCCCGCAAGATGAAGAAGGGCGAGTTCGATATGGACGATCTCGCCGAACAGCTTCGTCAGATGAAAAAGCTGGGCGGCATGCAGGGCGTGCTCGCGATGCTTCCCGGCGTTGGCCGCGTGAAGGATCAACTCGCCAATGCGGGTCTCGACGACAAGCTTTTGTCGCGTCAGGAAGCGATCATCCTGTCGATGACCAAGACCGAGCGCACCAAGCCCGACATCATCAACGGTTCGCGCCGCAAGCGCATTGCCGCTGGCGCCGGTGTCGAGGTGAGCGAGGTCAACAAGCTTCTAAAAATGCACCGGCAGATGTCGGACATGATGAAGAAGATGGGAAAGATGGGCGGCAAACTGCCCGCCGGTCTTTCGGGATTGATGGGAGGCGGCATGCCCCAACTTCCACCGGGCATGATGCCGGGTCGGAAATAATTTAGAGAGAAGGAAAACGATATGGCTTTGAAGATCAGACTGGCGCGCGGCGGCACGAAGAAGCGCCCGCACTACAACATCGTGATTGCGGATTCGCGTGCCGGTCGCGACGGCCGGTTCATCGAGAAGATCGGGTTCTACAACCCGCTTCTGCCGAAGGATCATGCCGACCGCCTGAAGCTCGACCTCGAACAGGCAAAGGCGTGGATGGCGAAGGGCGCGACCGCGACCGACCGCGTGCACCGTTTCCTCGCGGATGCCGGCCTCGTGAAGCCGCTCAAGAAGAACAACCCGGAAAAGTCAAAGCCGAAGAAGAAGGCGCAGGAACGCGCTGCCGCGGCCGCCGCTGCTTCCGGCGAAGCTGCCGCGTAAGCTTGGGATTGCGCGATGACGCGCAATGTTCTGCTCGGCGCCGTGATCGGCGCACATGGCCTGAAAGGCGAGGTGAAGGTGAAAACCTTCACCCACTCGCCCGAAACGCTTGGCGCCTACGGCCCGTTGCACACCGAAGACGGGCGCAGCTTCACCGTCACCCACGCGCGCTCGAACAAGCCCGATGAAGCGGTTGTGCGTTTTGCGGAAATCGCCGACCGCAACGCTGCAGAAAGCCTGAAGGGCACAGAGCTGTTCGTTTCGCGCGGCGTGTTGCCCGCGGTGAAGGACGAAGAGTTCTATCACGCCGATCTGATCGGCCTGCGCGCCGAGGATCAGGAGGGCAGGGTGCTTGGCATCATCACCGCCCTTCACAATTTCGGCGCAAGCGACGTGATCGAAATCGCCCGCGATGACGGCGACACGGTGATGCTGCCGTTTACCCGCGAAATCGTGCCTGTCATCGAAATCGAGGCCGGACGCGTTATCATCTCCGCCCCTGAAGAAGTCGAGGCGGAAACCAAAGGAACCGTCGAATGAGCGACATCACATTCCGCAATGCGGCCAAAGAAGACCTGAAGACGCTGGTAGCGCTGCTGGCGGACGACGACATCGCCGAAGGCCGCGAACAGGCCAAGGGCGATCTGTTGCCCGCCTATACCGCGGCCTTCGAGGAAATGTCGAAGAACCCCGACAATCGCATCCTGGTGGCCGAACAGAACGGCGAGATTATCGGTTCGCTGCAGATCGTTTATGTGCCAGGCCTGTCGCGGCAGGGCGCCAAACGCGCGATCATCGAATCCGTGCGCGTGTCGTCCAAAGCGCGCGGCCAGAACATCGGCACGATCCTGATGAAAGAAGCCATCGCGCAGGCGAAAGCCGCAGGCTGTAAGCTCGTGCAGCTAACCTCCGACAAGCGCCGCACCCGCGCTCATCTTTTCTACCGTCGCCTCGGCTTTTTGCAGACGCACGAAGGCTTCAAACTGGATCTTTAACTTACCTCCCCTCTGGGGAGGTCGGCGTCGTGCATTGGCACGACGACGGGTGGGGTCCAGCGAGCCTCGCCGAAGGCCCCCACCCGCCGTCGCGCTTACGCGCGCCGTCGACCTCCCCGCAAGGGGGAGGTAAGAAGACGAAATGACTTGGCGCGTAACTATTCTCACCCTTTTTCCCGACATGTTTCCGGGGCCGCTTGGCGTGTCGCTGCTCGGCAAGGCGCTGGAGAAGAATCTCTGGTCGCTCGATGTGCGCGACATCCGCGAACACGGTCTGGGCAAGCATCGCACGGTGGACGATACGCCGTCGGGCGGCGGCCCCGGCATGGTGATGCGCGCCGATGTGGCGTGTGCTGCGCTCGATGCGGCGGCGAATGACACGCCGCAGATCTATCTCTCCCCACGTGGCAAGCCGTTGACGCAGGCCCGCGTGCGCGAGCTTTCCTCCGGTCCGGGCGTCACGCTCCTCTGCGGCCGGTTCGAGGGGCTGGACCAGCGCGCCATAGAGGCCCGCAACCTCGAGGAAGTCTCGCTGGGCGATTTCGTGCTGGCAGGCGGCGAGATCGCGGCCATGGCCCTGATCGAGGCGGCCGTCCGCCTGATCCCCGGCGTCCTCGGAGCCGAGGCCTCGCCGGCCGAGGAGAGCTTCGAAAACGGCCTCCTCGAATACCCGCAATACACCCGGCCCCAGAGCTTCGAAGGGCGGGACATTCCGGCCGTTCTAACCGGCGGGAATCATTCGGAAATCGCCAAATGGCGCCGGGCGCAGGCGGAAGCGCTGACCAAGGCGCGGCGTCCCGACCTGTGGGCCCCCTATGAAAAGGGAAAAGGCTAGGCTATACGCCCGCTCCTTCTGAACTTTCCGCCGCCGGAGTTGACCGCCATGAACATCCTGAAACAGCTCGAAGCCGAGCAGATGCAAGCCGTTCGCGGCGGCAAGGCTTTGCCCGAATTCCGTCCCGGCGACACGCTGAAGGTCAACGTCAAGGTCGTCGAACAGAGCTATGACGAAAAGGCCAAGCAGACGAAGACGCGCGAGCGTCTTCAGGCGTTCGAAGGCGTGTGCATTGCGCGCCAGGGCGAAGGCGTGAACGAAAGTTTCACGGTGCGGAAAATTTCTTACGGCGAAGGCGTGGAACGTGTGTTCCCGGTTTACAGCCCGCTGGTGGATTCCGTCGCCGTTGTCCGCAAGGGCAAGGTGCGCCGCGCGAAGCTCTATTACCTGCGCGGACGTCAGGGCAAAGGCGCACGTATCGCCGAACGTACGGAACGTGCCGAAGCCGAGGCTTAATTACTTTTTCGCCACAGGCGAAAAATATCGGCTTCACCCACTATCAAACATATCGGGTCTAAGTATTCTCCGCGCCCCCTGAAAGGCCGCGTGTGTCGTGACTCGTCACGTCGTTCCCGATGAAGTTCTTGCGCGCGAAGAAGCACTCGCCGAAGCGCAGCCGCTTGCGGAAATTCCGGCAACGCCTTTCGCTTTCATCTGGCTCCTGGTGCGCCGCCATTATCCTGCGCGCGTTTCGGTTCTGATCTCGCTTGCCGCCATTGGTGCTGCGATCGATGCGTTCGGACCGCTCGCCCTTTCGCATCTGATCAACGCCATCACAACCGCGGTACACACCCATCAAACCTTCGCGCAATCCGTGTTGCCATGGGTCGCGCTGTTCGGCGCGATCTGGATTTCGGCGGCCTTTATCTATCGCGGTTACGAGTGGATAGATGTCGATACTTCGCCGCGCATGCGCGCGCTGGCGCAGAAATATCTCTTCGCCTACCTGCTTGGCCATTCGCCGCGCTATTTCCAGGAGAATTTCGCCGGCAAGTTGGGGCAGAAGATCAAGCAGGCCGGACAGGCAACGGTTTCGATCCTGAACATTCTGTGTCTCGACATGGTGCGCGTGACCGGGCTTGTGATCGTTGGCGGCATTTTGATGTTCCTTGCCAATGTCACCTATGCGGTGATCCTGTTCGCCTGGACCGTCCTTTATCTCGGTATTGTCGTCAGTTTGGCCAAGCGTTGTGTACTTTTGTCGAAGAATTTCTCGGAAGAGGTTTCCACCTCGACTGGCCGTTTGATCGATGCGATCACCAATGCCGATCTGGTGCGCGCGTTTGCCAAGGCCGCCTATGAGCGGCGTTTTCTTTCGTTCTTTCTGACGGATGAAATGAACGCCTCGCGGCGCCTGCGCACCTTTCTCATCATGATGCGAACCTTCATGCAGTTCGCGACCCTCGCGCTGCTGATCGGCTTGCTGATCGCCGCCAGCATGGATGCGCTCTCCGGCGCGATCACGCTCGGCGTCTTCGCGATGGTCTATTTCCTCGGTTCGTCGATCGCCCGCAGCGTTCAGGAATTGTCGTTCCGCATGCTCGATTATTTCGAGCAGTTGGGCACGCTTGCCGAAGCGCTCGAACTCGTCAGCCAACGCCACGAAATCGTCGATGCACCGAACGCCAAGCCGCTCATCGTCAGCGACGGCGCGATCAGCATTCAACACATCCGTTTTGCCCATCCCGATGGACAGGTGGTGTTTGCCGATCTGTCATTGGACATCAAGGCCGGCGAGAAAGTCGGTCTCGTCGGTCCTTCGGGCGCAGGCAAATCGACGCTCGTGAAGATGCTGCGCCGTCAATACGAACCGCAAGGCGGCCGCATATTGATCGACGGGCAGGACATCTCGCTCGTCACCTGGGATTCGCTCAATGAAGGCATAGCAGAGGTGCAGCAGACGCCGGGCGTTTTTCATCGCGCCGTGCGTGACAACATCCGTTACGCCAAGCCGAATGCGCAGGAAGAGAACGTGGTGCGCGCGGCGAGCGACGCCCATGCGCATGAGTTCATCCAGGCCCGCTCCACCGGTTACGACACCATCGTGGGCGAGCAGGGAATCAAGCTTTCCGGCGGCGAGCGCCAGCGGGTGGCGATTGCGCGCGCGCTCGTAAAAGACGCAAAAATACTGGTCCTGGACGAGGCCACGTCCTCCCTCGATTCCGAGTCGGAGCACCTGATCCAGGAAGGCCTCTGGACGCTCATGCAAGGCCGCACCGTCATCGCCATTGCGCACCGCCTGTCGACCGTCGCCAGCATGGACCGTATCGTCTATCTCGAAGCCGGACGCATCATCGAAGACGGCCCGCACCGCGAATTGCTGGCCAAAGGCGGGGCCTATGCCAGGCTCTGGAATCGCCAGATGGGCGGCTTCATCGACGCGGCGTGACAGAAAAGCGCAAAAAATCCCCTAGAATCGCTATTTTTCGCTTGCATGGCTCTCGCGCCTTGCAGGAAATGCAGTAAATTCGGGCATCATTTGTGATTCGCCAACAGGAGCAACCCATGGCAAAAGCAGCCGGCGCGAAGACGAAGACAGAAACCATGAGCACCCGGCAACTGGCGGCTCAGCTTGCTGAAAAGCACGGGCTGACCAACAAAGCCGCGAACGCCCTCATGGAGGACTTCGCCGCCATCATCACCAAGCAGCTCAAGAAGGGCGTGCGTATTCGCCTGCAAGGTTTGGGCATTCTGCAGGTTCGCAAGCGCGCCGCCCGTATGGGCCGCAACCCGGCGACCGGCGAAGCTATCAAGATCAAGGCGAGCAAGAAGGTCGCCTTCCGTGCTTCGAAAGAA
>DATKJT010000038.1:0-2603 GCA_035543495.1 Rhizomicrobium sp.
TATGGCAAGCCAAATTTCTTACCTCCCCCAACGCGGGGAGGTCGACGCGCGATAGCGCGGCGGGTGGGGCCTGCCTCTCTATCCCCCTTGCGCTCGCCCCGGCCCTCCCTCACTCTGACAATTAGTCAGCTAAGGGAGAGAACGCGAAATGTCGGCTCAGATGAAAGCGGCGGAAGATTTGAATTTCGATCCGGCGGCGCTGAAAGCGAAATATCAGGCCGAGCGCAACAAGCGCCTGCGCGAGGACGGCAACGAGCAGTATGTCGAGATCAAAGGCAAATACGCCCACTATCTCGAAGACCCATATGTCGAGCCGGGATTTGCGCGCGAACCGCTGACCGACGAAGTGGAAGTGGTGATCGTGGGCGGCGGGTTCGGCGGATTGCTGGCCGGCGCGCGATTGCGCGAAGCCGGCGTGGACGACATCCGCATCATCGAACAGGGCGGCGATTTTGGCGGCACCTGGTATTGGAACCGCTATCCGGGTGCAGCCTGCGATATCGAATCTTATGTCTATCTGCCGTTGCTGGAAGAAGTCGGCTACATGCCGGTCGAGAAATATTCGCGCGCGCCGGAAATACTGGCGCATAGCCGCGCGATCGGAAAGAAATTCGATCTCTATCGCAACGCCTGTTTCCAGACGAAAGTGACGGAGATGCGGTGGGACGAAGCGTCGTCCCGCTGGACCGTGCATACCAATCACGGCGATGCGATGAAGGCGCGCTTCGTGGTGATGGCGAACGGTCCGCTGCAACGGCCGAAGCTGCCGGGCATTCCCGGCATCGACGATTTCAAGGGCCATTCGTTCCACACGAGCCGCTGGGATTACGACTACACCGGCGGCACGTCGCAGGGCGGATTGACCAAGCTCGCCGACAAGCGCGTGGGCATCATCGGAACGGGCGCAACCGCCGTGCAATGCGTGCCGCATCTGGGCGCACATGCCAAACAGCTTTACGTGTTTCAGCGCACGCCCTCTTCCATCGACGTGCGCAACAACCGGCCGACCGATCCCCAATGGGCGAAAAGTCTGGAGCCGGGCTGGCAGCAGAAGCGGATGGACAATTTCAACACGCTCGTCTCCGGCGGCTTTCAGGAAGAAGACCTCGTCAACGACGGATGGACCGACATCATCGGCAACATCCTGTTCCTGGCGCGCAAGCGGCAGGTCGACGGCGCACCGCAGGAAGACGCCGCCACGCTGATGCAGCTTGCCGATTTCAAGAAGATGGAACAGGTGCGCGCGCGGGTGGATTCCATCGTGCGCGACAAGGCGAAAGCGGAAGCGCTGAAGCCCTATTACAACCAGTTCTGCAAACGCCCGTGTTTCCACGACGACTATCTGGACACGTTCAATCGTCCGAACGTGGAACTGGTGGACACGGCGGGCAAAGGCGTGGAGCGCATCACCGAAAACGCCATCGTCGCCAACGGCAAGGAATATGAGATCGATTGCCTGATCTATGCCACGGGTTTCGAAGTGGGCACGGGTTATACGCGGCGTTCGGGATATGAGCTTTACGGGCGCGGCGGCATCTCGCTTTCCGAAAAGTGGAAGGACGGTATTTCGACCCTTCACGGCTTTCATTCGCGGGGATTTCCGAACTGTTTCATCGTCAGCAATTCGCAATCGGGCTTCACCGCGAACTTCCCGCACATGCTCAACGAACAGAGCAAGCACATCGCCTATATCGTGAAGACCTGCGGCGAACGGCAGGTGCGCACGATCGAGGCTTCGCCGGAGGCGGAGAGCGAGTGGGTGCAGACCATCCAGTCGCTGGCGATCATGCGCCAGAAGTTCTTCGAGGAATGCACGCCGGGTTATTACAACAACGAAGGCAAGCTCTCGCCGCTGGCCGCGCGCAACGGGCCATATGGCGCGGGACCGATTGCGTTTGTGCGCGTTCTGGAGGATTGGCGCGCGGAGGGTACGTTGAAGGGGTTGGAGTTGAACGGGGCGAATTGACGGGGCCTGTCCGCATATAATTCAAAAAATGCTCCCTCTCCCCCGGCGGGGGAGAGGGTTGGGGTGAGGGGGCGAGTGCATCAGCAATCGCGAATGCAGATCGCTTCGCTGCAACAGTTCAACTTTCAAACGCTCCATCGTCCGAACAATCTCCCCCTCACCCTGCCCTCTCCCCCGCTGGGGGAGAGGGAGAGTTTTGATGAAGCGTTTCGCGGGCCCCACCCGCCATCGCGTTCCGCGATGTCGACCTCCCCGCGTTGGGGGAGGTGAGTGGGTACTCTCGCACATCCGCTATTCCGGTTTTGCGGGTTCGCTCTTGAAACAAATTGCGGCATGGTGGGGACATGCAGTTGCCCGATTTCATTCTTGAAGGAAAAGACGTGCTCTTGCGTCCGCTGGCGCTTGGCGATGTGGAGGCGCTGGCGGCGGCGGCTGCGGAATCGCGGGATAGTTTTTCGTGGACTTGGGTGCCGAACGGTCTCGACGAAACGCGAATGATGGCGGAAATGGCGCTCAAGCAGCGCCGCGAGGGTGTGCGCTATCCGCTCGTCACAATTTATCGCGGAAAGATCGTCGGCTGGACGAGCTATTATCGCATCGAATTCTGGGACTGGCCGGAAGGCCACCCGCAATTCGG
>DATKJT010000039.1:0-32145 GCA_035543495.1 Rhizomicrobium sp.
CAACACGATCAGGCCACACTCGTCGCTAGGCTATCGGCCACCGGCACCGCAGGCGTCGAACCCGTTCGTCACACCTCTGGAACAGGCTGCACCGATGCAATAAACTCTCTATCCCGCTGGTTCAAAATATCCGTCAGGTCAAGGCCGCACCGCACAAAATAGCTGTTCGACTATCATAGTATATAGCGCCCGATTATTTTCAAATCTCCAAGTATTGTAGAATACTATCGATCGATATCAGAAAGCATAACATTCTTCAAAAAAAGTACATCGCGCCAATATCGGTCGCAATTGCGAGTCTAACTGACGATTGCATTGAACGCTGATTGTATGTCGTTTTTGACCTCCTCGTACTCAATAAGCTTCGAGTGGGCTAATGCTCGAGCCAAATCGACCAATCCCAAGCGATACTTCGTTGTCTTTGGGATACGTCGTAAAATAACATGGGCTTTGTCGTCCACGAGAATGGGATATCGAGCCGTACGATTATGGGCATTTCGGAAGGCATTGTCGAATGAGCTAGCCTTTGAAAAGCGGAGCTCCGACGAGCCGAGTTTGACATCGGATTTCTTGAATTCGAAGTCTCCGAATCTTTCGAATAGCAGCCTAAAAACTAATATGTCGTCAGGCTGGAATAAGTGTAGAACGCCTTCTAAAAGGCTAGTCCTTCTAGTATGAGCTGCCGACGCTCGGACTCTTTCCAGCGGCAACCGCATTTTTTCTTCTAACTCTTTATAGTTTGCCGCAATTATGGCGACGTTTTCCCGAAATTGATTCAGCGTTTCCTTACGTATCTGATTTCTTTTGACAATTACATTATCAGCAAGCATGGGGGATTGAACCATCTGCATCTGAGTGATAGCTCCGATAAGATCTTGGCGGTCACGAGATATACAAAGCATCGGCTTTCTGGAAACGAACGCGTGTTCGGCCTCGAGATATATCCATTTTAAATCTTTGCCAACTTCTTGATCGTGCTCCGGAATCAGTGACCACACGGAATCAGCGAGCCAAAGTTGAGCCTTCACGGATGCCTTGAGAGGTTCGCCGCCTTCGCCAATAAAAGTCGTGACTCTTGACGTGCCACCGGACTGCATTTCTACAACCCTCTTCAGCGTCTCGACAGAAAAATTTCCATATTTGGATTCAAATCTCCGGGATATAAAGACGATAGCATCTCGCGAAGCGAAGCGCTTATCTGCAAATATTTTGTCCCGTTCGCGTTCTACAAATTGTAAGAAGATTAGATAATCTCGCAGATGCTGCACAACAGGATCTTCAGGTCGCATCTTTACGAGTGAGTCTGCATCTTGCCCTAGTAACACCATTTCGCTTAGAGCGCTGACTAGTTCTGAATTTTCGAATACCTCTTCCCTTAGGCCATAAGCTACACAAAAACTACTTTTGCAATTTGCCAAACTATACTTCCTGTTTCTAAGCGCGATCTCTCTTTCAGGGAACTTTATGCCGAGCAAGTCAAAGAATTTTTCCGCACACCATTCGGCCACGCAGGAAGCATATAGATACTCGGCTACCACTGAATTATTTTGAGCAAACCAATTTATTGACCGCATCTCAAAGGATTCGGCAAGAGCCATTGGATCTTCCAAAAACAGTTGCCAGGCTCTCTCACTCGGCGTCAAAACATCCAGCTTTGGAACGATAGACTGTCCTATGATCTCTCTGACCGCTTTGATACGTGCGAGGCATTGTGGCAACCCCAATCTGTCCGAAGTATCTTTCAGATGTTCAAAGATATCCTCCACATAAACTCGGAGGATAGCGCTGGCGTCCAGCACTTCGAGGCTGTCCAACAGAGCCGATTTACTCCTGCCATCAGACTGGCCAGGTCCGAACGTGCCTCGAGGAAAAACGATGATTTCTGATTTTTTTCCGGGGCGTTGCGGTATCGTCAGGGGGTCTGCAGTCAATGCGAGGGCCGGTACTGGCCCCATCTTGTGCACGCCAACTTTATAAGGTCCGTTTAGCCATGTGCCATCTGCGATTTCGGTCACTGCTATTTTAGACGCGGTGAATTTGTTCTGATGCAGTTTGCCCAACTTCTCAGTAAAGCGGGCAAATTCTCTCCGATACGTTGCCGGAATTTGATTTGATGTTAGATCAACGAGTATCAAACTACGATCAGTGCGGCTGGGATCGCTGAGATCCGGGACTAGCCAACCCCCAATATTCTTATTTTCTATGCGGAGGCGAACTCGATGCCTATGATCGTGTAGCTGAGGATGAAGAACCTCGATCATGAGCCCCCCTTCGAACGGTTTTACCGATGACGGCGCTTCCGTTTCGCAGCAATTCGAAGCCTCCTACGAAGCTCCTTTGCATCTGGATAGCGCTGTTTACTCTTATGTCGCTTGTTGTAAGTACGGATTCTCGCCATTTGCCCAACGATATCTGGGGTCTACATGTGCTTCGCCGACAACCAAATATTGAGGGCTATCTCATGCAAAAGGAAGAACTGTTTAAAGTACCTAATAGTAATAGGCAAGACAATGGAACGAACATTTTTATCAAGCGAAACAATGGCTTAATGTAGATATTAAGCCCCGTGGCATAACGAAGTAGGGCTTTTGACCCCGGCTCGTGGTATCAACTGGTCTAACAAGCGAAGTAGGTCGTCTTTTCTAAATCAACAAAAATCAGGGCAAGATCACCAAATGCCTAGAAGGCTTTAACCCGCGCGCTCGTGAAAAATTCAATCCCCCTAAGTAGGGGACGTTTCTACATTCAAGTCGAGTTTGAAACTCGTCGCCGCCAGAAGCGGGACCAGAGCGCATTTACATATTTCGTCAAAGCGCACGCTATCTAATGCTCGCGCTAGCTCTAGAACGCTGGAGGAAGGCATGTAGTAAAACATCCCATGGAGATGCAAATGGCAGCCGCGCTATCAATGGCAAGCGTACAAACAAAGGGCACCGATACTTTGCCGTCAGGCAGTTGGGGTATCGGGCCGCTCGTCATTCATTGGAGTCTAAAGTCCCAATCAGAAATCGATGTCGAAGTGAGTGTATTTGGTATTGATGTCGATGAGCTAACGGCTACCTTGAGCGCTAGAAATGCAAAGATATCGGATGATATAGATATCCTGGGAATAATCACCGGCTCAATTGGGCTGGAAGCCAGATTTGCACCGGGCGCCAAAGACAACGGCTTATATCTCGAAGGCCGCTTATCTGGACCAGGTTTTGACACGGGCGAAATGGATTTCCGCATCGTGCCCTGGTGACGACTAGCCACGTTCGACGAGCCGCCGGACTGGCCTGCGGCTCGTCTTATAGTAGCTTTCATTTTAGGTCGGAAGCCGGACACTGGACTTTCTCTACTGTTGCCTGGCATCGGGAGCACAGTTCGAGATGGACTGGCTGCTGCGCCATTCTCTTTCAATGACTTACGCGATTTCCGGATTCGCTGTTTTTTGGCTGTCTGGGACTTTTGTCTGGGACTTTTCGTTGGAATGTTTTCCAGAGCTGGCCGAATGGCGGCGCGATTGGCAGCTGCGCGCTTCACTTCATCGGCAACATGGATGTAGGCGAGTGTCGTCTCATAGTCGGCATGGCGTGCCAGCGATTGCGCAGCAACGCCACCGCTCGTGATCGCAACATGTGCGATGAACGCCGCTCGAATATCCTGCCAGTGATAGCGAGTGCCAACAAGGAAAACGAGGTGCTCAAGGGCGCTAGCGGGAGCGCGAAGGGCAGATTCGCTGCAGCGCCGGACGCCCCTGCTTTGCGGCGAGCCGTGCTTTGAAGAGCAAAAGATTGTCGGAAAAAGGCTACGGAAATGGTATCGCCGATGGCCTGCGGTCGGCCCATGGTCGCGCCGTTTCGAGCTGTCCCGCCAGGCGGAACAGAACTGCTTCATCTCCGGTGCGCGCCGCGAACTGAATCCCGATAGGTAGGCCTTCTTTGCTCATGGCAAGCGGCAGTGACATCGCCGGTTGCCCAGTCGCATTGAAGACGTGTGTGTTGGGCGCATAATTCGCATGTTTCGCCGAAAGCTGATCGATGTCGGCAACACCGTTCTTCAATAGGCCAACGGGGATCGGAAGCGTTCCCATGGTGGAGAGCAGCACAACGTCGTATGGCGCCATCCACTGTGCCGCGATACGTCCGGCGCTGTGCATCGCTTGAACGGCCTGCGCATATTGTACGCCGGTCACCGCTTTTCCGCGTTCCCAAACGATGCGGCTCAGCGGTTCGATTTCGTCCTCTGCAATTGCGCGTCCGCGACGATCCGCTTCGCGTTGAAGGTTGAACGCGACGGTGGCGCCGATGATCGTCATCGCGGTATCGAGCAGGCCCTTCAACTCGGCCGGGAGCTTGGCTTGCTCAACTGTATGGCCCAGTGTTTCGCAAAGTTTGGCGGTTTCACGTACCGCGGCGGTGCATTGCGGATCCTGCTGTGTGTCGTTGAGATTGTAATCCAGCATTGCGATGCGCAGTTTGCCGGGATCGCGCTTCACTTCGTCGAGAAACGGTGTCTGAGGCGGAGCGAGATGATAGGGGTCGCCCAACACCGGCTGACTGCTCGCATCAAGAATCGCCGCGCTATCGCGCACGGAATGCGTGACGGCGTGAAGCGTGGTCAGGCCGCCCCAGCCTTCGCCCTGGGGCGCCATGGAAACACGCCCGCGCGATGGTTTGAATCCGAACAAGCCGCAACATGAAGCGGGAATACGGATGGACCCGCCGCCGTCACTCGCCTGCGCAGCCGGAACGATGCCGGCGGCCACCGCGGAGGCCGCGCCGCCTGAAGATCCACCACAGGTACGGTCGAGGTCCCACGGATTCAATGTAGGTCCCCAAAGATCCGGTTCGGTAAGGCCTACAAGGCCGAATTCGGGCGAATTGGTCTTGCCGAAAATCACGAAACCTGCGCGCTTGTAGGCGGCAACCAGTGCGCTGTCGTCCGCTGCTCTGGCATTGGCAAACAGGCGAGATCCGTTGGTCGTGATCTCGCCGGCCATCTGTGTTGTGACGTCTTTCAGCAGATAGGGGACACCCGAAAACGGTCCCGGCGGAAGCCCGTCGTCGATCGCGGACCGCGCTTGTGGTTCAAATGTGCGCACTACGGCATTGAGAGTCGGATTGACTTCATCGAGCCGTGCCAGAGCTGCATCCAGCAATTCGGAAGGCGAGACATCGCGTTGCGCCACCAGTTCCGCGAGTCCCACCGCATCGTAGCGAAGATATTCAGAGACTTTCATGTCTTGCCCTGCCTCTGTCGGTCACCATTTGTAATTGAATTCCAGCCGCCAATTGCGGGGCTGATTGTAGAGATGCATGTAGCTTCCCGCGCTATCGCGCGTTGCGACCGTCCAGAACGCGGCATCGGTAAGATTCTTGCCTTCCAGCGCCAGTTCCCACTTTCCTGCTTCGCTGGCGATCGCAATCCGTCCGTTTAGCGTGCCGTAGCTCGGAATATGATAGATCGCATAGGTCACAAGATTGTTCGCGGCATAGGCAACTGTCGGATTGGGCGAGCGGCGCCAGGCGTAGTCAAGCGAAATGGAGCCGGTAAGGTCGTCGGTGATCGAATGCTCGTAGCTGCCGCTCGTCGTGTAGCTCCACATCGGCGCATTGATCGGCAGCCCCTGCAAAGAATAAAGGATGCCGGTGATCGTGTACGTCGTCGCATCCGAATCCACAATCTTGCCCGTTAGATAGGCCGGATTGAAACCCAATGTCAGCCCCGGCACCTGCGGCGGCGCCCATGTCAGTTCAAGCTCGGCCCCTTTCATCGCCACGTCGCCAACATTGCCCAGGCGTGATACCGGCGTACCGGTGATCGGGTTCAAAATATTCAGATAACCCTGGCGATTGCTGTAGTCGTAGTAAAACGCTGCCGCATTGGCGACCAACTGATCCATCCATGTGGTTTTCGCGCCGATTTCATAGGACCAAATGGTTTCTTCCTTATACGGAAGCAGGTCGACAGGATCAGCCGCAATGCCGCCGAAGAAGCCGCCCGATTTGTAACCACGCGTTGCCTTTGCATAGAGCATCGCATTTTCCCATGGATGATAATCGACGCCGGCATCGCCAACCCAATGCGAATGCAGATCCAAAGTCTGAGTAACATCCTGGAACAAATAAAAGCTAAGCGCCGGAATCAGCGCATACGCGTCATTCATTACTTTGTGTTCGTCGGTATACCGGATCGACCCGTGGATTTTGACATCATCCGTGACATTGTAGGCCGCATTGCCATAGATCGCCCATGCACGCGAAGATTGGTGATAACCGCGTTGGACGAAGTTGATGGGCGGCGGAGCAGACAAAGTATTGTCGCTGAAATCGAATGTGCGCTGATCGGATATGAAGTCCGCATTGTAGGAAGCGCCAGCAAGCCAGGTGAATGGTCCGCTGTCATCTGACACCAGCCGAAATTCCTGCGACCAGACATCGAATTTCACGCGGCTACTTTCGTGCCCAAGTACGAGTTGCGACCCGTCATAGTCGAAGGGTTGCCGGTCGAGATAGTGCATCCACCCGGTGATCGAGGTCAGGGTGGCAAAGCCGAAATCGTTCGATGCTTGCAGGTTGAAGTCGTACCAGGTGTTGTCGAGCTTGTTGATCGGATTGGAAAGCACGACGCTGGCATTGTTGGTTTGATCGCTTGCGGTCGGTGAGGGCGGGTTACCGTGCAGAATGTTGTTACGATCAGCCCAGGTACCGCAGGTGGAATCGTCCAAATATCCTGCAAGTACAGCGGGGCAAAAATGTGCATCGGGGTTGCCTGGCAGCCCCGTGGAAGGTTCGGCGAGATTTTCCGTTCCCACTGAGCGGCCAAGTTCTGTTTCCGAACCGTTGTGGCCCCATTCTGCCTTGAACAGGATGTCGGATGACTCCGTTGGCTTGATGCGTATCTGGCCGCGCAGCGCGGTGAAGTCGTGGTCACCCCAGTGATCATTTTGCGGAGTCGCAAGGCTATCTTGCCAACCGCCGCCGCGATCGATCATGCCGGCAACGCGAATGGCCACATTATCAGCTACCGGCACGTTGACTGCGCCTTGCGCCTGCGTGCGATTCCAGCTTCCGTAGGATGCGTCGATGTATCCGGACAACCCGTCGAAGTCGGGCCTGTTGGAGAGCACGCGCACGGCACCACCCGACGTGTTGCGGCCATAAAGCCCGCCCTGCGGCCCCTTCAGGACTTCCACGCGTTGGATGTCGAACATGCCGACGCCGGCAAGTTCGTTCGAAGGCAGATAGAACTCGTCGTAGAAAACGGCTGCCGTCGGCGTATTGTTCGGATTGAAATCGGCAAGTCCCACGCCGCGGATGACCCAAGTCGGCTGTCCCGCGCCGCGGTCGTCATACAAGGTGACGTTCGGCACACTGCGGACAATGTCTTCGAGTCGATCCACTCCCATTTGACGGAGCTGATCCTGGCTGAAGGCGACGGCCGCGATTGGAACATCCTGAAGCTGTTCCTCCCGGCGTTCGGCCGTCACAACCACCGTTTCGATTCCCCCACTGGCTTCCTGCGCCCGCGCGGCGGTGGATAGGTTCCCTAGTGCCGTTGATGCCAGCAATGCTCCGAGCAGATACTTCTGCGCCGCCGAAAGCTGGCGAAATTTGCCGGTGCTCATCTCAATTTCCCCTTGTGACTTCCAGCCGGATAGGGTGGCCGTGACGGTTTAGTGATCTTTGATCAAAACGAGTTGACTTTTGATCACGAGTCGAAGAGATATGCAAGAGGATCGCGTCGACGATCCGGAGGAGACGTCATGACGGAAGTGCTCAAGCGCCGGTTGCCGGAGCTGAATTTTGAAGAGGCAGGTTCAAGCGTGCTTCCCATGCTCGCCCCCGTCGAACGCGAGACGCTGTCGGATCAGGTCTACATCCAACTGCGCCAAGCGCTGATGGCCGGACGCTTTCGCCCCGGCCAATCGCTGACGCTGCGCTCGGTGGCTGATGCGTTGGGCGTGAGCCATATGCCGGTGCGCGGTGCGTTACAGCGATTGGAAGCCGAAGGTGCGATCGGCAGCCCCGCCACCCGCCGCACATTGACCATTCCAGAATTGCGGATCGGCGAACTCGAAGAATTGAGAGATATCCGCGTCGAGCTTGAAGGATTGGCGGCCCAGCGCGCTGCAGAGCACGTCACTGTCGACGAGTTGATCGTCATCGAAAAACAGGCCCATCTCATGCAGGCCGCAGCCGTTGCGGGGGATGTGGAAGGATATATCCGCGAGAACTGGGCCTTTCATACCGCAGTCTACAAGGCGAGCCACATGGAACGTTTGCTGGCACTCGTGGAGACGCTGTGGTTGCGCGTTGGTCCCTATGTTCGGCTGATGATGCCGGATCGCGATGCCATGGTGGCTTCCATGCCCAATCATCACGATGTCTTTCGTGCCTTGCGCGATCACGATGCCAAAGCGGCCCGCCGTAGTATCGCTGCGGACATCGTGGAATCCGCACAGCACCTGAAAACCGTATTGCGCCCTTAATCTCAAGGAAGGCGGACTTTGCCGGTCCATGTGTCATATCGTTTTGATCAAAAATCGAGAAGGTTCGGGCACGGTCCTTCTCCCTCGGCCCGGATTTTCTTCATGTCATCGAACATCCAACAGATCAGTTCCTCTCTAATGTCCAATGCATCATTGATTTCGGACGAGCAGGCCTCGACCCTGTCCGCGCGCCTCTTCGATATCCCGGGCAGGGCCACCACTCTGAAGGGAGAACGCGATCAGAACTTTCTCATCAGCGGCGATAAAGGCCGTTTCATCCTGAAGATCACCAATCCCGCCGAAGATCGCAGCATCACCGAGTTTCATACCCAAGCTCTGCTCCATGTGGCCAGGTCCGACCCAACGCTGTTGGTGCCGCGCGTTCTGCCGACAGTCGATGGCGACTATGAAGCGGTTATGGTGGATGACGAGGGGCGTTCGCGTGTCGTGCGCTTGTTGAGTTTTCTGCCTGGCGTGATGGCTTCGACCGTCGCCTCGGACAAAGATATCCGCTCCGGGATCGGCAGCATGCTGGCGCGTTTCGATCTTGCCCTGAAGGGATTCAGTCATCCGGCCGCTTGCTACGAACTATCCTGGGACCTGACGCAGGTGTCGCGGCTCAGACATTTGCTGTCGAAAGTGGAATTGGCCGACAACAGGAAGCGCGCAGAGGTGGCACTCGATGCCTATGAGCGTCTGGTAGAGCCGGCCGTCGCGACGTTGCGAAAGCAGATCATCCATAACGATCTCAATCCCTATAATGTTTTCGTGAGCGAGACCCTGCCCAGAAAGATTCTCGGCCTTATCGATTTCGGCGACATGATCCATGCGCCGCTCATCAACGATCTGGCCATCGCTGCGTCTTATCACGTGGGCAAGGACGGCGATACGCTGCAACCGGTTTCCGAAATCGTGTCTGCCTACAACAATATTTTGCCGCTCAAACCGGAAGAATGCGATTTGATCTACGACCTCATCGCCACCCGTCTCGCCATGACGGTTTTGATCACCGAGTGGCGCGCACAACGTTTTCCGGAGAACAGAACCTACATTCTCAAAAACCACCCCGCGGCGGCGCAGGGGCTGGCGCGTCTTGCCGATATCTCGCGACAAGATGCGCAAGGCAGATTTCGACGCCTGTGTGGGCTGGAGCGCTGACATGTCAATGATCAATGCCTATACCGGCAAGTCTGGCGCTGTTTCCGAAGATGACAAACGGCTCATCGCGCGCCGCGAAGCAGCTCTTGGTCCGGCTTACCGGCTATTCTACGAAACGCCAGTCCATTTCGTGCGCGGCGAGGGCGTCTGGCTCTATGATCCGGATGGCAATGCCTATCTAGATGCCTACAACAACGTGGCATCGGTCGGCCACTGCCGCACGGAAGTGGTAGAAGCCATCGCAAAGCAATCAGCGATCCTGAACACGCACACCCGCTATCTGAACGAGAACATCATCGCCTATTCTGAAAGGCTGCTCGCGAAGTTTCCTTCCGGGCTGTCGCATGTGATGTTCACCTGCACGGGCAGCGAGGCGAATGATCTGGCGTTGCGCATTGCCAAGAAATTCACCGGCGGAACAGGCTTCGTCATCACCGAAATGGCATATCACGGCGGTACGGATCTGGTGGCTGGTCTTTCGCCCTCTCTCGGCCCAGCTGTCGATCTGGGTGAACATGTGCGCACCGTACCTGCCCCCGATTCGACGAAAATCCCGGCTGGCCAGTTGGCAGCGCATTTTGCCAACGCCATACGCGCGGCAATTGCAGACATGCGGCGGCACGGCATCAAGCCTGCTGCGCTGATCGTCGACACGATCTTCTCCAGCGACGGCGTGTTCTCCGACCCCGCCGGCTTTTTGAAGGAAGCAATCGCTGTCGCGCGCGAAGCTGGCCTATTGTTCATCGCCGACGAAGTGCAGCCCGGCTTTGGCCGGACCGGTGATGCCATGTGGGGTTTCGAGCGTCATGGCGTTATGCCGGACATTGTCACGTTAGGGAAACCCATGGGCAATGGCTATCCGATCGCGGGATTGGTGATGAAGCCGGAGATCGTTGAGAATTTCGGACGCACCTCGCGCTATTTCAACACTTTCGGCGGCAATCCCGTTGCTTGCGCCGCAGGCATGGCTGTTCTGGATGTCATTGAAAGGAATCGGTTGCAGCAGAATGCCAAGGACGTCGGAAACTATTTGCGCGAGAAAATTCGTTCTCTTGCTTCACCCGTCATTGCTGACGTTCGCGGCGCGGGATTTTTCATAGGCGTGGAAATCGTTTCGACCAACCCATCCGTATCGGACGCAGGTTTGACGGCCGGTATTGTGAACGGTCTCAGGGAACGTCGTGTGCTGATCAGCGCCTCCGGACCTCGCGCCAACGTGCTCAAGATCCGACCACCACTTATTTTTTCTAGAGACAATGCCGACCAACTTGTCAGGGAGCTGCGCGCGACCATTGGTGCGCTTCAGTGAGAAAGAAATGACCTTCGAGGATTATCGCAAATACGATGCCGTGGGCCTGGCACAACTCGTCGCCAAACGCGAAGTGAGCCCGCAAGAACTTCTCGATGCCGCCCGCGATCGCGCCGCAAAGGTCAATCCTGCCATCAACGCAATCGTGGCGATGCTCGATGCGGAAGCGGAAAAGACGCTGTCTTCTCCGCTGCCTGCTGGCTCTTTGTCGGGCGTACCTTATCTGCTTAAGGACATCGGCGCGCAAATGCAGGGCGTGATCACCACATCCGGCTCGCGCCTGTTTGCAAAGGCGCGCGCAGAAACCGACAGCGCCATCGTCAGCGCTTACCGCAAGGCTGGCCTGGTGATTTTCGGCAAAACGAACACACCGGAATTCGGTCTGGCGGCAACCACCGAACCGGTTCATTTTGGTCCATCGCGCAATCCCTGGAATACGGATCGCTCAACAGGCGGATCGTCTGGCGGCGCGGCGGCAGCGGTGGCCGCCGAAATCGTGCCTGCTGCACATGCCAGCGATGGCGGAGGCTCCATTCGCACGCCAGCTTCGTGCTGTGGCATCTTCGGCATGAAGCCATCGCGCGGCCGCGTATCCATGTCACCGGCAGGCGAAGGATGGGGCAGCCTCAGCGTGCAACATGCAGTGACGCGTTCTGTACGCGATAGTGCAGCATTGCTCGATGCCGTTTGTCAGCCTGTTGTTGGCGATCCCTATTGGGCTCCGCCGCCGGAACGTCCCTATCTCGAAGAAGTGGGCCGCGATCCCGGACGTTTGCGCATCGGCTTTACGACGGCAGCGCTGACTTGGGGCGCACTCGATGCGCCCA
This sequence comes from Rhizomicrobium sp., assembly GCA_035543495.1. Lineage (GTDB taxonomy): Bacteria > Pseudomonadota > Alphaproteobacteria > Micropepsales > Micropepsaceae > Rhizomicrobium. The sequence continues at coordinate 11,771 of DATKJT010000039.1, forward strand.
ACCTGCGCGGCGTCCGCGAGACGGCGCGTTTGTGCGAGAGCCTCGGCCATGATGTGGAAGAGGTTGTGCTTGCCGGCAATTGCCAGATGATGGCGGTGGCCGTGAACGTACTGGTTTCCACCAACATTTCCGCCATGCTCGATCGGGAAGGCGAACGCCGTGGCGCGCCGATCCGCGAAGACGAAATCGAACGGTTGACCTGGATGATGTATCAGGACGCCCGCCGACATACGGGCGTTGCATATGCCGGTGCGATGCAGACCATGCACGCATTCGGGCGTACGCTGAGCAGCGTCTTTGCGAAGTACGATGTGGTCCTTTTGTCGACGAACGCGAAGCCGCCAGTGCCGTTGGGATGGATGGACACCAACGCGCAAGATCTCACCAATTACGGCGAGCGTCTTTATTCCTTCATGCCGAACACCCAGCCGTTCAACGTCAACGGATCACCCGCCATGTCCATGCCGCTCGCGTGGAGCGATGACGGATTGCCCGTCGGGATTCAGTTCGCAGCCGCGCCGGGCAGGGAGGACGTGCTTTTCAGGCTCGCCGGCCAGATCGAACAAGTCCGGCCATGGGCAAACAAGCATCCGACATTTTCATAGGCCGCGCCAAAAGGAGCATGTGCGTGACAGCGACAGAGACTGGCTACGACGCAAAGACCGCCAAGTCTGCTGCCGCGGCCGAACCGGCGCGATCCGAAAAAGTTGGCCACATCTCCAACTGGCGCATGACGCTCTATTCGCTGCCCTCGATGCCGATTGCCTTTCTTTATTTGCCCGTCGCGATGATGATGCCGGCCTATTATGCCAGCACCTTGCATGTCAGCCTGACCGCCATCGGCGGTTTCCTGCTCGTCTCGCGTGCGCTCGATGTTGTGCTCGATCCGATGATCGGCAAATGGTCGGACGGCACGCGTTCGGCAATCGGGCGCCGGAAGCTTTGGATGTTGATCGGCACGCCGTTGCTGATGACCGGCGCCTATATTCTGTTCATGCCGCCTTTGGCTCCCAGCGGCTGGTATTTGCTGGTCGCATCGTTCGTTATCTATGCGGGTGGCTCGACGGTAGGGCTGCCATATTCGGCCTGGGGCACCGAAATCATCGAGACTTATCATGGTCGATCGCGCATGGCCGGCTTTCGCGAAGCGGCCGGTGTGATTGGCAGCCTGCTCGCCGCGACGATTCCGGCGATTACCGGCTATTTCGGTCATGGTGTCGATCGTTTCACCATGAGCCTGATGGGGTGGGCTATCATCGTCCTCACCCCGCTAACTGTATTCATCGCCATCAGCACCGTGCCGGAGCCGCCGGCCCGCGAGCACCGCGAAATCCGCTGGTTGCCCGCCATTGCCGATCTGTTGCGCAATGGGCCGTTCCGCGTGTTGTGCGGCGCATATGTGCTGTTCAACATTGGTGGAAGCGTTGCCAGCGCCACCTTGATCTTCTTTATCAGCGACTATCTGAAGATGCCGACGGTCGTGGGCGTAGCCTTGCTGTCGTCTGCACTTACCACCGTGGCAGCGGTGCCAATCTGGCTGCGTGTCAGCAGAAGGTTCGGAAAGCACATTGCCATTTCCGTATCGCTCTCGCTCGCGATGGTCATTTTTTCCATCGTGATGCCGTGGATTCAACCCGGCCAGAAAGCCGTTTTCATAGTGTTGATGTGCGTGCTGGGCGCGGCAAGCTCTGGCTACGTCACACTGCCGCTCAGCATCATTGGCGACGTAATCGACTACGATACGCTGAAACATCGCCTGCCGCGCGGCGGTCTTTACTGGGGCGTATGGTCTTTCGCGCAAAAGGTGGCCCCGGCCTTCGCAATCGCCATCACCATGCCGGCACTGAAATGGCTGGGGTTCAATCCGGGCGGACACAACACCCCTGAATCGCTGCAAGTTCTGAAATATACCTTCTGCTTCGGCACCATTCCGTTCATGTTCGCCGGCGCAGCACTTTTGTTGCTCTTTCCCATCAATTCGCACCGCCACGCGATCATCCGTCGCCGCATCGAAGGCCGCGAACGGCGGAAGGCGGCTTAGACGAGTGTCTATCGCATTGATCCTTGGCCAACGGAGAAAAGCTCATGGAAATTGGTGATTGGACCTCAAGTGCAGAGGTGAACGATATTTATCGCCAGGCCCGGACACTGGGGCTCGAATCCAATCTTCTGGAACTGGAAGTCTACGGCTTCACGATCATAGAGCCGGAAAAAGTCGGCATCGATCTGACGAAACGAATGACGACCGCAATTTACGACCTCATCCATGGCGAAGCGTCGGACCATGTTCCGTTGAATACCTATAAGAACAGCAATGTCGATGGCCGACACCTGTTCCACTTGCTGCTGAAAAATCCCGTATTCGTCGAAGGCATGATGAATCCGGTGGTGATGACGCTTGCGCGCTTCTCGACAGGCATGAAAGGGAAACTCAACGCCACCGTCAGCTTCGTCAAACATGGCGCCGCAAATCCCACCAAACTCCATTGCGATGCGACAAATGTCACCGCGCCCATGCCCCCATATGGGCACTTCATTAACATCAGCTATGTCCTGACAGACTATAATGTGCCGAATGGTACGCTCGCTATCGTCCCCGGCAGCAATCGCTGGTGCCGTCCGCCCACGCCGATCGAACAACCGAAATGCCTAGGCGGCGTGAATGATGACATCTGCATCCCGATCATCGCCAAAGCCGGCTCAATTGTCGCGTTCAATGGCAACACCTGGCACGGCGCCTATCCCAAGACGAGCAATGAAGACCGCATTCATGTCTCCTATGGATTTGCGCGTCCTTACGTGATGCCCGGCGAGAACTACGACGACATTCCGGATTCCATGGCCGAGCAATATGGCCCTGAATTCGCACAGCTCGTCGGTAAATACGAATGGCAGGGCTGGCGCAGCGATGGTCCACGGTTCGAACGCGCCGAAGCGGGCGAGATTGCGCGCCTGGCCGCGCGCAAACAGGCTTCAGCTTAAGGCGGCAACATCCCCCGAAAAATGCGCTTGAGCGTTCGCGTCTTGAAGCGCCATTCTCCATTGTGACGGACGAACACATCGTGGAATTCGCCGATAGCGACAGGAAAGGAAGGCAGAAGCTCGGCGGAAGGAGAGGATGGCGGATCGTGGCGGAACACCATCAGGTAGCAGATGCCAGTTGCATGATCGGCGTCCGTAACTTCGACGGTGAAATTCGTGCAGACATGACGCATGACGATCCCGCTTTCCCGCCATTGCGCCTGTCCGGACATGATCGCGTCGAGCCCCGCAAACGGCGGATATTCCGGCAGGGTGATCACGGCGTCTTCAACGAACAGATCGCGGAATTTCGGGTCCTGCCGATCCGCGAGCGTGCCGTAGCGTTGCTGCAGCCTCGTGCATGCTGCCTCTATGCGGGCGATGTCTTCAGGCGCCATGATCGTCTCCGGAGTAGGTCCTTGCGCCAGCATGCACCGCGCAACGAAACTATGGGAGACGCGGATTTTCGCCTCTCGGGTGTCGAGCACCAATGGCCAATCTGCTAGTTCGAGGGACAAACGCTATGGAAAAACTTGAATTTGCCAGCCCTGAATGGATCGCTGCCCTCAAAGACCTGCTGAATGTGTACACGCAGAAGGCCGGGCCGGGGCTCGAACTCACGATCTGCGAAATCTTCACTGGCGTCCCCAAACATCTGGACAAGCATGGCAATGGGATCATTGCATGGCATTGCAAGATCAAGGACGGCAAGGTTCACTTTGAGGAAACCGCGATCCCGGAAGCCGACGTCCGCACGGAAGTCGATTACCAATTCGTCCTGCCGCTGGCGCGCAAGGTGTATTCTCCCGACGACATGAAGGAGGTCGAGGCGTATCAGGCCAAAGGAGCCGCAGAAGGCAAAATGATCTCCACTAGCAAGAACCGTTCGAAGGTTCCGCCAGTCTTCATCGGCATGCACAACGATCTGGCCGTCCGCACGCTGTAACAGGCGCAGAGGTTCTTCGATGTCAGCACCGCACATCGCGCAGCTCAGTGCGCATTCCTTCAGCGGCCAAGATATTCGCACGCTGTTCGACCATCAGGCGAAGGCCCGGGACGATCACGCTTATCTGATCTGGTGTCCCTTCACTGGCGAAGACCGCATATGGACTTACCGCCAGTTTCGCGATGCGTTGGCTGCATTTGCGGCCGGCCTTCATGCGCGCGGCATACGGCCGGGCGATCATGTGATGATCCATGTCGACAATTCCTGGGAAGGCGTCATCGCATGGCTTGGCACCGCGTGGGCGGGTGCGGTGGCCGTGATGACGAACACGCGATCAAGCCCAGACGAGGTTGCGTATTTCGCCACGCATAGTCGCTCGGTTGCCGTCATTACCCAGCCGAAATATGCAGAACTCGTGCGGCAGGCCTGCACGCAGGCCAAATGGATTGCCGTTACTGCAACAGATAGCGGTGAAACGCCCGCCAATAGCTGGCCGACATGGGCAATCCCCTTCGAAGCCATCGAAGGCAATCCCTCCATTCTTCCGGCGCGCGCGCATGACCCTGCAGCCCCGTTCGGAATCCAGTACACGTCCGGCACAACAGCGCGTCCCAAAGCCGTGCTTTGGACGCATGCCAATGCGTTATGGGGGGCGCGGGTAAACGCGTCGCACCAGGATTTGCGGCCCGAAGATGTGCATTGGGCCGCGATGCCGCTTTTTCACACCAATGCACAAGCCTATTCGCTCCTTTCTGCCGCCTGGGTTGGCGCAAGTTGCGTCCTTCAGCCCAGATTCTCTTCGTCGCGATTTTGGAGTGTGTCGCTCCGTCATGGTTGCACATGGGCCTCCATGGCGCCGTTCTGCATCAAGGCGCTGCTCGATCAGCCGGTACCGGCGCATAGCTACCGGTTATGGGGCTATGCCGTTTGCGATCCGCCGACTGATCCTCACTTTCGTGTTCGAACGATCGGATGGTGGGGAATGACCGAAACCATCAGTCACGGCATTGTCGGGTCGGTGCATCAGCCCAATTTCCCGCTCTCGATCGGCCGCGTGGCGCCGGAATATGAACTCAAGATCGTCAACGATGAGGGCCGCGCCGCCCGGCCCGGCGAAACAGGCGATCTGCGCATACGCGGTGTCCGCGGCCTGTCGCTGTTCCTCGAATATTTCGACAACCCCCAAGCCACCGCCGATGCGTTCGATGACGACGGTTATATGATCACTGGCGATCGTGTTCGCCTCGCCGAGGATGGCGCCATCTTTTTTCTCGATCGCTCCAAGGACATGCTGAAGGTCGGCGGCGAAAACGTCGCTGCATCCGAGATCGAGCGGGTCATTCTGGAAGTGCCGGGGGTCGCCGAGGCCGCGGTTGTCGCCCGCAAGCATCCCATGCTGGATGAAGTGCCGGTCGCCTTTGTGATCCCCGCCCAGCAGGGCGTCGCCGGACTGGATGCTGCAATCCTCGATGCCTGCAAGCAAAAGCTGGCGGATTTCAAAGTACCGCGGGAAGTCCATGTGGTGCCGTCATTTCCGCGCAGCACCTTGGAAAAAGTCGCCAAAGCCCAGCTTCGCGCGCTGTTGGAGGCGGAACCGGGGAGGTAGCGGCTGGCGCCATTCTTTGGTGTCTTGGACGGACGCCAGCATTGACCGGATTGGGAGAGCGCGATGGAAATACAAAACTGGAAAACGACCGCCGGTATCAACGAGAACTACAAGCAGATTCGTGAGCTTGGCCTGGAATCTTACGTGGCCGAGCTGGACACGTTCGGTTTCACCGTCGTCCCGCCGGAGAAGGCGGCGCCACCTGGCTTCGCGCAGAAACTGCATGATGCCGTCTGGCAGTACACGAAAGGCTCTGACAAGCACGTTGCGGAGATGAATGTCGTCGACAAGGCGCAGCGCTCCGTCGATGGCGAACATTTGTTTCACACGATCAAGCGCGATGCCGTTTTCCGTGAAGCGACGGTCTCACCCGTCGCCTACGCACTTGCGTCCTATATTTTGGGCGCCAGTTTGCGCATTTATCAAAGCAGCAGCATTCTGAAATCCGGCAAGATCAATCCGGTCTTCATGCATTGCGATTCCGTTTCGGTGCCGCCGCCGCTGCCGCCATGGGGGGTCTTTTGCAACGTCACGTGGATTTTGAGTGAATATACGGCGGACAATGGCCCGTTGTTCATGGTGCCAGGCAGCCACAAACTCTGCCGCCATCCGACTGCGCTGGAACAGCCCAAATGTATTGGCGGACCGGGCGACGATCAGATCGTGCAGCCGATCATCGCCAAGCCGGGCTCGATCTGCGTCTTCCACGGCAACACCTGGCATGGCGCACTTGGAAAGGATAACGACAGTACGCGCGTGTCTTATGCCACCATCTATTGCCGTAGCTTCGTGATGCCCGCGGAAGATTTCGGCGACATCACGCCGGAGATGATGGAGGCCCACGGCGAACGGTTCGCCAAACTCGCATGGCGGGACAAATGGCAGGGTTATCGTGAAGAAGGTCCGTCGCCTGCAAAGCTCGCGCTCACACGTGCGTCGACTGAAAGCCCGTTCGGTTGAAAATTCAGATTCGCCGCACGCTGCGCATCACGAACGAGACGAATTCTTCGGTGATCTCGGCCGGCGATAGATTGTGTTCCCGCTCCCAGACCGGGATATAGCGCAATGCGCCAATGATGAAGCGGTAAGTTGCGGTCGCGTTCGATCGCTCGAATGAGCCATCGGCAATTCCGTCCGCCAGGATTTTCTCTGCCACCTCGTCTACCGGCTTGCCGATGATGACAAGCTGGCTGCGCTTGTCTCCATCCAGCAATTGCGGCAGCCAGATGGGAAAAGCTGTTCCGATCTCGTCGAACAATATGCGCACTGCCCGGCGCAGAAAACGTTCTAGCCGTTCGCGACTCGAGGCCTCTTCTGCGAGCGGATAGTCTTCCGGATGATATTCCGCGTCGCCGAATTGCGCCACCGCCGCTTCGATCAGGGCGATTAAGACTTCATCCTTGTTGCGAAAATAATAGTAGATCGTGGGCTTGGAAACGTTCAGCGCGTCGGCGACATCGCTCAGCGCCGTGTTCTCCACACCCTTGCTGCGAAACAGCGCGGCGGCTGTCCGCAGCACCGCTTGTCTCTTCAACTCGAACTTTTCTTCGCGGCTCTGGACTTCGCTGCCCCAAGCTCTGTTCATAGTCTCGTTCCTCACCGCGCGGCTCCCGGAAATACCTTCCATGCCCCACCAATGCGATTTGTAGGGTCTCGCCCCATATCGGCTGGACGTGCCGCGTTGCCAATACGACACACTTCAGACACAGCAAGCTGCAAAAACCGCGCGCGGCATGCAATCGCGAACCGCCCAGGGTCTGGGGCGAACAAATCTCTCTTTGCGGCAAGCACTTAGCGACCTCCATTTTCCGGCTGTGTGGTTCCGCCCAGCGGGATGGCGGCTGGCGGATTCCCTGCGACCGATGTGTCCATAAGCACCCGGTACTCTTTAGGGGACTGTCGGATCGCGGGGGCTCGATCCCAAACATGGGGACATAAGATGGCATCGTCGTTTCAACGGCAAATTGACTTGCGTGTCGGCATTCGTGGTCTGTTGCTGATCGGCGCTGCGGCCATTGCCGCGCCGGCTTGGGCCCAAGGTGAAAAGCAGACACCGCCACCCACCGATAGCCAGATGCAAGGTGGCATCGAGACCGTCTATGTGACCGCGCAAAAGCGCATTGAAAACCAAGTCGACGTGCCGATCTCGATCACGGTCAATACCGCCGAGGACCTTGAAAACAAGAACATCGGCGATCTGACGGAACTCGGCCAGAAAATGCCGAACGTCAACGCCGGGGGTACATTGTTCGGTTCGATCAACATACGCGGCATTACGTCTAATTCCGCCGGCGCGGGCTCCGGCGCGGGTTTCCCTCCCGATGTCGGCGCCAACGTGGACGAAGTCTTTCAGGGGCGTGATCGCGCGTTCGACACGGTGCTCTCCGATATCTCCAGCGTTGAAGTCCTGCGCGGACCGCAGGGAACACTTTACGGCAAGAACACCGTAGCCGGCGTGATCAACGTCACAACCGAGAGGCCCACCAACGATTATGAAGCGCTGGGCGACGTGCGTATCGGCAACTATGGATATTATCAGCTCCGTGGAACGGTGAGTGGACCGATCATCGAAGACGATCTTCTTGTTCGCATAACTGGGTTCAAGCAGAGCCGGGACGGATATATCTATGATCCAGTGCTGGATAAAGATTTGGGCAGCCTTAACCAGTGGGGCGGACGGATCATGATCGTCAGCCATCCGACCAACGATTTTACGTTCGAGTTGCGTGCCGACCTGAATGGCGAAGCCGATACCAACGGCCAACGCGAAACGGTGTCCACGATCAACGGCAGCATCGCCAATTTTCCGCCGTTTAACACGGTGCCGCCGCAGAATCCCTATGACCGTATTGTGGACGTGAACACGATGCCAGTCGCCAAGCGCAACATCTGGGGCACTTCGGCCAAAGCCGAATACGTATTGGACGACTACGTGTTCACCTCGATAACGGCCTGGCGCCACTACAACAGCGATTACGATTTCGATCAGGATGGTGGTCCGTTGAATGCCTTCGATACCGGTTTGCAGGAAGGAATGGACCGTTTCAGTCAGGAATTGCGGATTACTTCGCCGGCCGACCAGCGTTTTAGCTGGATCGTCGGAGCCTACATCGATCACGAGAAAGACCTAGGCGCCTATCATATCGAAGTAGGCGATGCCTTTCCCACTTTCCTGTTTCCGCCCCCGTTTCCTTTCCTGTTGCCGACGGGATACCTTGAGGCGTCTTCGACACATTCCAAGATCGATGGCGGCAGCCAAGCCGGTTTTGCCAGTGCGAAGTTTAATATAACCGATAATTTGAACGTCAGCGGCGGTTTACGCTTTACACACGAACACAAGGATCTCGATTACTCGCAGCTCCCGACACTTCTCGACCCTTCCTTGGCGCCGCTGCATGTCATCTATTCCTTCGCGCTGCCAATTCCACCTCTGACGGATAGTTATGACGACAGTGCGGTTACGGGCGATGCGAGCATATCCTACACGTTCGCGCCCAATCAGGTTGGCTATTTCCGGTTCTCGCACGGCTTCAAGGCCGGCGGGTTCCAGGCCGACGTGATCTCGCCGCCTTTCGATCTGACCAAAGGGCTGGCGTTTAAGCCCGAGACGCTTAACGACTATGAAATCGGCTTCAAGTCGATACTTTTCGACGACACGGTAAGCGCAAACGTCTCCGCGTTTTACTATGACTTCACCAACAAGCAGGAACAGGTGAATACCGGCGTATCGTTCGTGGTCAGCAATGCTGCCAGCGCGACCATCAAAGGCGTGGAACTCGAACTGAATTGGGCGCCGATGGAAGGCCTGAAGTTGTTCGCGAATGGCGGGTACCTGGACGCCTATTACGACAAGTTCCCGAATGGCGGCGGCGTCGGAATCGATTTCGATGGCAATCAACTCGCGGGCGCCTCGAAATTCTCTGCGAGTTGGGGCGGCACTTACACCGCGCCGCTCACTCTCGTTCCCGGCACCAACTATGTATTGACCACGGATTGGGATTATCGCGATCCTGCGTTTACCGATCCGGCCAATACGGTGGCGATCAGGGTAGAGCCCTATCTCATCATCAATGGCCGTATCGGCGTGGAAGACGAAAACGGCCATTGGGGCGTCTATATGTGGGGCCGCAACCTCAGCGACCGCACGGTGCTCAGCGGCGGCGTGGATGTGATCGGCGGGCTCTATGTTTCGCGCGGCATCAACATCGGCCGCACTTTCGGCGTCGAACTTCGCGGCCACACGTAAGGGGCGTGCCGTGCCTAATGGCCTGTCCTGCATGGCAGGGCAGGCCATTTGTGTTTGAGTATGGTGGTGAATGGACACGAACAATCTGCAGGTCTTCGAATTCAACGGCACGCCGCAGGCGCGCGGCCGTCAGCATGGCGAAACGCTGCGTCCTCGGATCGCGGAACTGCTGCAACGTTGGGGAGAGGGCGTTCAGCGCACGCATGGCTTGACGCCGCAGGACTATGCCCGTCGTTTTTTCACCCAGACCCGATTTCGCCAGAGCCTGCAATGCTACGCGCCGGATGTCCTCACCGAAGTAGTCGCCATCGCCGAGGCTGCCAATGTCGATGCCGATCAATTGCTGGCCTTCCAGCACGTCAACGAAGAATTCTGGTACGATCCCAACCAAGCCGGTGAAGCCTGCAGCACTATCGCGCTTGGGAGATGCGCGACACAACCGACCCTGGTCGCTCAGAATCTCGATCTCGATTCCTATCTCGACGGCTATCAGATATTGATGCGCTACAATTGTGACCGCTCGGACGGACGCATCCTTGTCCTGTCTGTTCCAGGAATGATTAGCCTCAACGGCATGAACGATTTCGGCTTCGCAGTCTGCGACAACACGCTGGTCCAACTTCGCACCAATCCGGCCGGCGTTCCCATCTTCGCGATCTATCGCCTGCTGCTCGAATGCAAGACCGTCGCCGAAGCGCGGCGTCTACTGGCAGAACTTCCCCATGCGTCGGGTCTCAATTGGGTAACGGGCGATCCCACTGAGGTTTGCATGCTCGAATCCTCCGCCGGATCGATTGTGCCTCATACGTCTGATGACCGGTCGAAGCCCATCTTTCACACCAATCACCCCATGTGGAGCACGGACCTCACGCCGGATCGCCTGCAATCTTGGGCGCAAGGCGCACGCGTCCGCCCATCGCGCAGCAGCTATCTGCGCCTTGCCGCGCTGCAAGAACGGTTGGGTGGCCTGCGCGGCACGCTGACGATGGACCAGATCAAAATCATCCTCTCCTCGAAGGACGACCCGGATTACCCAGTCTCCCGCGGTGGCGGTTCGAGCGGCGACGACATCGCAATCGGCTTCACGCTCGCCTGCTGCATCTTCGAACTTGATGCGGCGGAGCCCAAGCTTCACATCGCGGCCGGACCTCCGGACCACACGGAATTCCGGACTTTTCTTGCCTAGACGTCCGTGGCGGAAATGCCCCACGCTGGGTGTCAGACAACCAGACAAGGAGACCGAGATGGCCTGGGATTATATTCTATATGACGAGCCGGCCGAGCATGTGGCGCGCATCACGTTCAATCGACCTGACACGCGCAACGCTCAGGACACGCAGTTCCTCTACGAATTGAACGACGCCTACGACACGGCGACCCAGGATGAGCGCGTTAAAGTCATCATCACGGCTGCCAACGGCCCGCATTTTTCCTCCGGCCATGATCTGCGAGAGCGCAACCACCTCGAAACGCAAGATCGCTTCAAACCGGTGACGAATGCTACTGGCTATCGACGCGATGGCGCCGAAGGCCGCATGGCGCGCGAAGAAGAGCTCTACACCGGCTTTTGCGAACGCTGGCGCAACATCCCCAAGCCGACCATCGCCGCCGTGCAGGGCAGGTGTGTTGCGGGCGGATTGATGCTCGCCTGGCCAAGCGACATCATCATCGCCTCCGACGATGCAACTTTCGAAGACGTTACCGTGATGCTTGGCATTCCAGGCGTGGAAGTCTTCGCCCACCCGTGGGAGCTCGGTCCGCGCAAGGCAAAGGAAATGCTGTTTGCGGGTGCGCCGATCAACGCCGAGGACGCACGCATGCTCGGCATGGTCAACCGTGTGGTGCCGCGCGCGGAATTGAACGATGCCGCACTGGCGCTAGCCAAACAGATTGCACTGCGCCCGTCCTTCGCACTCAAGCTCGCAAAACAGGCGGTCAATAACACCCAGGATGCGCAAGGCCGGGTTGCCGCCAATACAGCTGCATTTGCAATGCATCACCTCGCCCATAGCCACGCGATGGAAGTACATGGCTTGCCGGTCGATCCTGGCGGGGTTCACAAAGGCGTTTCGCAGACCTACGCAAAGGGTGACGAACCCTGGCGCAAGAAAGCCTCTTGATTTGAATTTCGAGGAATACCGCTCCTACGACGCGATCGGTCTTGCAGAACTGGTCGCCAAACGCGATGTCACGCCCGGCGAATTACTCGAAACCGCGCTTGCCCGTCTTGATCAAGTGAACGATACGCTGAATGCTGTAATCGTGGATCTGCGGGACGATGCGCGGCGTGCGGCGCGAGAAGGACTCCCCAAAGGCCCTCTTCACGGCGTACCGTTTCTGATCAAGGACATCGGCATGATGATGAAGGGCGTGCGCACCTGTGCGGGCAGCGCGCTCTTTCGCGATGCGGCGCCCGCGCTGGTAGACAGTGCTCTTGTTGCATCCTATCGCGCGGCGGGCTTCAACCTGTTCGGCAAGACCAACACGCCGGAGTTCGGAATGGCAGCCGTCACCGAACCCGTTGCCTTCGGCGTCACGCGAAATCCATGGAATCTCGCGCGCACTCCGGGCGGATCATCGGGCGGTTCGGCGGCGGCCGTTGCCGCAGGCGTCGTGCCGGCAGCACACGGGAACGATGGCGGCGGCTCCATCCGCATCCCCGCCGCTTGCTGCGGATTGTTCGGCCTCAAGCCCTCGCGTGGTCGCGTTTCTGCAGCACCGCTCGGCGACACTTGGGGCGGCTTTGCCGCCAATCACACCCTTACCCGTTCAGTGCGGGATAGCGCGCTGTTGCTTGATCTTTCGTGCCAGCCTGTAACGGGTGACGCCTACCCATTGCCCCCGCCGCAAACACCGTTCTTGAAAGAGGTCGAGCGCGATCCCGGCAAGCTCCGCATCGGTTACATCACTGGCGGCTTGATGCCCTATGCGATCGAAGCATCGGTTGCTGCAGCCACGCGCGATGCCGCGAAACTTTGCGAAACCCTCGGCCATCACGTTGAGGAAACGAAGATTGATGCCGATTTTGCAGGCGTCGCCGAAAAAGCCAACGCGATAATCCTCTCGAACGTGGCGCTAATGCTTACGCTTGAAGAGGAACGCCGCGGCCGCCCCATTGTGGAAGGCGAAATCGAAAGCATCGCGTGGCTTGCTTTGCAACGTGGCCGCAGGACATCCGGCATCGAGGTCATGCAAGCCTTTGCCGCACTCTATGCGTTCGGCCAGGCAATGGCGCGAGTGTTTGACAATTATGACGTCCTTCTATTGTCGACCTTGGGGCGCCTGCCGGTGCCGGTTGGTGAGCTCAGTACGGCCGATATCGACGAGAATACTTACGACGCGGCGCTCTACGGCTTCATCCCCAATACCCAGCCCTTCAACATATGCGGTGCGCCAGCCATGAGCGTTCCGCTTGCGATGAGCGATGGCGGTCTGCCCATCGGTGTCCAGTTTGCCGCAAAGACCGGGAACGAAGCGGTACTATTCCGCTTGGCCGGCCAGCTTGAAAAAGCCGCACCTTGGATCGGCCGCCGCCCCAAAGAGCCGTTCGCTTAGACAAATTTTGCCGGACGCTTCTGCAGAAAAGCTTCCATGCCGATGGCGGCTTCCGTTCCACGAAGGGCGCCGCGAAGCGTTTCAAGTTCGTCTTTCATTTGTGTTTCGAGGTCACGTTCGGACGAATTGCGCAGCAGCCGCTTGGCTTGTCCGAACGCTGCCACGGCGCCGATACTGAGTGCCTTTCCGATCTCGCCAAGACGTGTGGCTAGATCCGTATCTGCTACGACTTCATTGACCAGCCCCCAGTCCAGAGCATCGCGCGCAGAAAGTTCGCGGCCAAGAAGTGCAAGTTCCAGCGAGCGCCGAACGCCGATCAATTGCGGCAAGAACCATGACGATGAGCCATCCGGCGTAAGTCCCACGCGTCCGTAAGCAAGGATGAAGCGAGCTGACGCTGCGGCAATCGCCAAGTCGCAACTGCACGCCAGCGCGAGGCCTGCACCGGCGGCCGCGCCATGGACGCCTGCTACCACGGGCACCGGAACCCGCGCGATCGTCAGAATGGCCTCGTGCAGGTGCGATAGGATTTCCGAAACATAGTCGGGTCCTTTGTCGCCGCGCTGATAGATGGCGGCAAGATCCCCGCCCGCGCAGAAAATGCGCCCACCGCCGGTCAGAAGAATGACGCGTATGGTTTTGTCTTTTTCGCAGCGGTGAAGCGCATCCTTAAGGTCGCGCGCCAGGTTCACATCGATGGCGTTTCCATTGTGTGCGCCGTTGAGCACGATGGATGCAATGCCGCCATTCACCGTAAGCAATACCCGCGAAGGAGATGTAGTAACGGCACTGTTCATCAAATGGTACGCCCGATGATGTCTTTCATCACCTCGTTGGCGCCGCCATAGATGCGGGCAATGCGTCCGTCTGCCCACATCTGCGCAATCGGATAGTCCAGGATATAACCGTACCCGCCGTGAAGCTGCACGCACTGGTCCACAATCGCCACCTGTTGCTCGGTCGCCCAATATTTCAGCATCGCCGCCATGGCGGCATCGAGTTCGCCCGCCATAAACTCGCGAATGCAGTGGTCGAGAAATACGCGAAGTACCTTGGCTTCCGTCTTGCACTCCGCAAGCTTGAACCGCGTGTTCTGAAAATCGATGATGCGCTGGCCAAACGCCTTGCGCTCCTTCACATAATCGATGGTCACAGCCAGGGCGTGATCGACAATTCCCATGGCCGCCACCGCTGTCATCAACCGTTCCTCGACAAGGCGGTTCATCAGCTGCGCAAAGCCGCGGCCTTCGGTCCCGCCCAGCAGCGCACCTTCCGGAACGCGCATGTCCTCGAAGAACAATTCGGCAGTATCGCAGGCCTTCTGTCCCAGCTTCTTCAGATTGCGGCCACGCTTGAACCCTTTGACCTCATCGGTATCGACAAGAAAGAGACTGACGGATCGTCCGCCATCCGGTTTCGTGGTTTGCGCTGCCAGCACCAGAAGATTGGCGGTGATGCCGTTGCTGATGAAGGTCTTCTGGCCGTTAATGACGTAACCGTCGCCGTCGCGCCGCGCCGTTGTGCGCAGGTTTTTCAGATCACTGCCACCGGAAGGCTCAGTCATGCCGATGGCGCCCACGTAATCTCCCGAAGTCATGCGCGGCAGGAAGTGGGATTTCTGCTCGGCCGTTCCATAGTGAACGAGATAAGGCGCTACCACGTCGCTATGCAGCGACAGCATGGGAGACACTGCGCCCGAACGGGCCTGTTCCTCCAGCAGGATCACGCTGAACAGAAAATCCGCGCCCGCACCGCCATACTCTTCCGGAACGCGGGGGCATAGAAAGCCCAACTCGCCTGCGCGTTTCCAGATCGAGCGCGGCGCCATTCCGGCGTCGCGCCAGGCGGCTTGCTGCGGGACGCATTCCTCTTCGAAGAAGCGCCGCGCCGAAGTCCGGAAGATCTCGTGTTCGTCGGTATAGGGCAGGGCGGTCTGTTGCGCGATGTCGGTCATAGCGTGCGCCCGATAAGCTCTTTCATGATCTCATCGGTGCCGCCGGCGATCCGGCCCAACCGCGTATCGGCATACCAGCGCGAGACGTTGTATTCGCTCATATAGCCGTAGCCGCCATGCAATTGCAGACATTCGTCTGCCACTTCATGCGCACGTACGGTCGTCCAGAGTTTAATCATTGCGCCCTGGGTGATGTCGAACGTGCCTTCGATGAAAGAGTCGATGCCGTAGTCCAGGAAGGCCCGCGCCAATGTCGCCTTGGTCTTGCATTCGGCAAGCTTGAATCGGGTGTTCTGGAAATCGCCGAGCTTGTGCCCGAACATTTCGCGCTGGGCGACATAGGCCGCCGTCTCCGCCACCGCGAATTCCATCGTGGCGACGGCCGACATCGCCATGATCAGGCGTTCTTCCGGCAAGCGCTGCATCAGTTGCGGAAAGCCGCGGCCTTCCGCGCCACCCAGCAGATTGTCTGCAGGAACGAAAACATTGTCGAAGAACAATTCGGAGGAGTCCTGTGCCTTGCAGCCGATCTTGTTCAGGTTCTTGCCCCGCACAAATCCGTCCGCGCCATCAGTCTCCAGAAGAAAGAGGCTGATGCCTTTCCCGCCCGCGTCCGCGTCGGTCTTGGCCGCCACGCAAATCAGGTTCGCCACTTGCCCGTTGCTGATGAAGACCTTTTGCCCGTTCAAACGATAGCCGTTGCCGTCACGTTTGGCTGAGGTGCGAATGCCTTGCAGATCGCTGCCGGCACCCGGCTCCGTCATCGCAATGGCGGCGACCATCTCGCCGCGCACCATGCGGGGCAAATAACGTTCCTTTTGCTCCTGCGAACCGTAAAGCTCGATATAGGGTGCGATGATGTCGCTGTGCAGGTAAAATGTGATCTCGTTGAAACCGATGCGCGTCTGTTCTTCCAGAATGATCATCGCGTGGTAGAGATCGCCCCCGCCGCCGCCGAATTCCGGCGAGACCTTGGTGCACAGAAGACCTGCTTCTCCGGCTTTGAGCCACAAGTCGCGCGGCAGCTTTCCGTCTTTCTGCCAGACTTCCCGGTTTGGCGCGCACTCGCGTTCCATGAACCGACGCACGGTTTTGCGGAAATCTTCGTGTGCTGACGTGTAATGGCGGGAACGCAGCATCGGGTCCTACAAGGTGGCTGGCTGGCACCTTAAGGACACCGCAAGCCCATCTTCTCCGCCACAATGGCGGATCTCAGCCATAAGCCGTGCCGTGAGCGTTCCGCACCAGCGCCATGCGGTCGAGCATCGGGCCTTCGCCGCGATATCCCTGCCACTTTGTGCGTCCTAGAAGGCGTGCGAATTCCGGTCCGCCACGCGCCACTGTCGAATCGACGACGTCGTCAAAATCTTCGGCCGGATTGACGTAATTGCGGCACAACGCCATCGCCACATGAACCCGCAGCGCATCGGTCGTCTTGGGGTAGGTTCCATGCCAGGTGTTACCGTGGAAGATTGCGAGCGATCCCGGTTTTGCGATCACCGGCACACAGATGTCGTCCTCCGCCGGTCCGCCCATGAATTTGGGCAACTCGCTCGGGGTGGGATGGCGGCACAACCGGTGGCTTCCGGGCACCATGCACAGCGTCCCATTCTCGGGCGTGTAGTCCGTAAGGACCCAACTCACATTGCAGACATTGCCATAGAAGGGCAGGGGCGGCGGCACACCGGTTGAATCGCTGTGCATCATGGTCGGACGCGCATCGCCGTCCTTCAGAAACGCCACCATGCTGTAAAGCCGATAGCTCTGGCCCATCAGGTAGCTACCGATGATCCGCGCTGCAGGGTTCATTACTGCGTCGACGAAGATCGGATCTTTGTTGATGAGATGAAAAAGTTGACGGCCGAACGCCGGCTTGTCGGCGTGCTTGTTCAGATCGACGATCTTTTCGTCTTCTTCGCGTCCGATCCGTTTCACGGTTTCGAAAAGTTTTTCGGCGAAGCCCGCGGGCGCTCCCGTTTTCTCCGGCTCGATAACCGTGAACCCGAACGCTTCCAGTTCTGCGATGTTGCTTTCCAATCCCATCTCGCGAGCCTGCCGATAGGTATCGGCCATGCCTGCTACCGCTTTCCAATCACCAATCTGCATTGCCATCTCCTTGCGAATGTCGAGCGCGGGGCGCGCCTGATTCAGTCAAGAGGCGCGAGCCGTGTCAGCAGGGACCGCGTCACCTTCTGGGCCAGTTCCTCGACGCTCAGTTCGCCATCCGGCCGGAACCAGTATGGTATCCAGTTGAGCGTTCCGAACAGGAACATCGCTTCCATCTTTACGTCGCATCGTGCGAGCGACTTGTCGTCTGCACCGCGCTTTAAAATCGCGCGCATCGCCATTTCGATGCCCTTGCTGCCCTTGCGGATGGCCTTGCGATTGGCGGGCTCTAGCGGGAGGTCGCCTGTCTTGATGAGGCAGGTGCCGAAATCGTCGACGATCATCGTGACATAGCGGTCCACGAATGCCTCGAACAACTCGCGGCCGGTTCGCGATGTCGATTGTGGGTTCAGTTCCACTGCCGTCATCTGCGCGATCGCGGCCTGCTGAACTTCCAACAGAATCTCGTCCTTGCTTTTGAAGTAATGATAGAGCGTGGGTTTGGCGATGTGCAGCTCTTTGGCAATGTCGGTCAGCGTCGTCTGGTGGAAGCCGCGCTGGCTGAAGACGCGCGCGGCGGTGCGCAACACGATCTGCCGCTTCATCTCGAATTGCTCGCTACGGTCCTGAATTGCCCCGGACCATGCGCGACGCTCCATGCTGATACCCCTAATTTCTCGATCCATCGCAGTCATCGCCAGATTCGCCTGTCTCGCAAGGAGGGGTTGGCCCATCTTTCGGTAAGGACACTCTTGACAGCCATTACCTCTACCATAACACTATGACCGACTGGTCGGTCTATCGACCGACGGGTCGAAAATTAGCAGCCCTGGGCCCAAAATGCCAGCATGGACTGGCAAGGCAGCCCGCGGTGGAAGGGAGCTGGCGGTGTGGGTTGAAGCGGCCTGCAGCGAGGGACCGGGAGCTGGGAAAGCACGGGTAAGCACCCGACCAGTGGCCCCACGTCTGAATCCGGAATCGGTTCGACGGCGTGCCGCCAATGCCGAAATCGAGGTGCTCTATCGCGAGGAAGTCGCGGCTTTGCGGCTGTTCGTCAGCCGCACGCTGCGCAGCGCGGCCGACTGCGAGGACATCGTTCAGGACGCCTTCATGCGTACCTGGCGGGCGGTTGCCGAAGGCCGGGCGCGCTCACCGCGGGCGGTGCTGTTTAAAACAGCACGCAATCTGGCATTCAATCATATCCGCAACTCCAGAGCGCGCACTTCCGATACGACACACGCGGCGCTCAATGACGCCTTCCTGCAACCGGTTGCCACCGCCGAAGAAAACATGATTGCTTCGGAACAGGCCGAAGGCTGTCGCCAGCTTATGGAGAGCCTGCCGGCGCGGTGCCGGGAAGCCTTCATGCTCAGAGTGGTGGACGAGTTATCCTATCACGACATGTCGAAGGTAATGCGTCTGTCGATCAGCACTATCGAAAAACATATCGGCAAGGGAAAGCAGATCTGCCGCGAGCGGCTGGTGGAGGCGCAGCGCAACGGCGACCCGATATTGGGCGCCATCGTTTCGCATATGCCCATAGGCTCTCTGGAAGCCCATTCCACCGGCGTTTTGTTCGCCGCGGAATAATCCGCGCTGGAAGGAAACAGGCATGTACATTCCGGAAATCCGCACGCTTGCAGATGTACCGCGTCATCACGCTCGCCTTCGTCCGGATGCGCCCGCCATGACGTTCGGTGATCGTGTGACGAGCTATGCCGAATGGAACAAGCGTTGTTCGCGCGTCGCCAACGGCCTTGCGGGATTGGAAGTTAAAGCGGCTTCTCGCATTGCCTATCTCGACCAGAATTCGGATCGCTATTTCGAGATATTGTTCGGCGGAGCCAAGATCGGCGCCGTTCTCGTTTCGGTGAACTGGCGTCTCGCCACGCCCGAAATCGCCTACATCTTAAATGACGCGCGCGCGGAAGTGATTTTTATCGGCAAGTCGTTTCTCCAGCTGATTAAGCCGCTGTTGGGCGAACTGCCCCATCTACGCAATGTAATTGTAATGGATGGTCCAGAAGGAGATTGGGAGGGTTACGAAACCTGGGTCCTTCGCCAAAGCGAAGCCGACACCGATTTTCGCGGCTCTCCCACCGATACGGTGGTGCAGATGTATACAAGTGGCACCACCGGCCATCCCAAGGGCGTGCAGCTTTCGCACGCAGCAACCTGGGCGCTCGATCGCAACCGCACGCTTCTCAAGGACCAATATGATCCGCAGCTGAGCTGGAACGATTGGGACGCGAAAGACGCCAGCCTGCTCACGATGCCCTGTTTCCACATTAGCGGAACGGGCTGGGGGATCGTCGGCCTCTACAACGGTACCAACTCGATTATCCTGACGGAGTTCGACCCCGCCAAAGTTTTGAAGATCATTGAAACCGCCCGCATCTCTCGCATGGTGCTGGTGCCTGCCGTGATCCAGATGTTGCTGCAGCATCCCGATTGCGCGAAGACGGATTTTTCGTCGCTCAAGTATCTGCTCTACGGTGCATCGCCTATCCCGCTCGATCTTTTGAAACAGGCAGTCGCCATGTTCAGATGCGGCTTCGTGCAGCTTTACGGCATGACCGAGACATGCGGCGCCATCACTTATCTGCCGGCCGAGGATCACGAGTTTGACGGCAATAAGCGCATGCGCTCGGCCGGTAAGGCCA
The DNA here is from genome assembly GCA_035543495.1 of Rhizomicrobium sp. Classification (GTDB taxonomy): domain Bacteria; phylum Pseudomonadota; class Alphaproteobacteria; order Micropepsales; family Micropepsaceae; genus Rhizomicrobium. The sequence continues at coordinate 31,868 of DATKJT010000039.1, forward strand.
TCACCGGCGTTACGATCGAGATCCGCGATGCGGAAGGCAACACGCTTCCTCCCGGCGCCGATGGCGAGATCTGGATCAAAAGCGATTCACGCATGAACGGTTACTGGAACCTGCCGGACGCCACAGCGGCAACCATGACCGACGATGGTTGGGTGCGTTCCGGCGATGGCGGTTATATCGATGAAGATGGCTACGTCTATGTGCGCGACCGCGTGAAGGACATGATCGTGTCCGGCGGCGAAAACATCTATCCCGCCGAAGTCGAAAGCGCGATCTAC
>DATKJT010000040.1:0-7300 GCA_035543495.1 Rhizomicrobium sp.
TAAGTAAGCAATCGCGTCGCTGAAAAAGATCTGCGTAACTTGATGGCTTGCTGTTTTTAGTCGCTCCTGCTACCTCCCCCCGCCTTATGAGCACCGCGCCCACCCCTGCCAGCGAAGCCGCCAAACGGCGGACGTTTGCGATCATTTCCCATCCGGACGCGGGCAAGACCACGCTGACCGAACACCTTCTGCTGCTGGGCGGCGCCATCCGCGCGGCCGGCGCGGTGAAAGCCCGCGGCGAGGCGCGGCGCGCGCGCTCCGACTGGATGAAGATCGAGCAGGAACGCGGCATCTCGGTGACCTCCGCGGTGATGACGTTCGAATATGGCGGCGCGATCTTCAACCTGCTCGACACGCCGGGCCACGAAGACTTCTCCGAAGACACCTACCGCACGCTCACCGCCGCCGACAGCGCGGTGATGGTGATCGACGCGGCGAAGGGCATCGAAGCCCAAACCCGCAAGCTGTTCGAAGTCTGCCGCCTGCGCGACATCCCCATCGTCACCTTCATCAACAAGATGGATCGCGAAGCGCGCGACAGTTTCGAACTGCTCGATGAAATCGCCGATCAGCTCCAGCTCGAATGCGCCCCCATGGTCTGGCCCGCCGGCATGGGCCTCAATTTCAAGGGCGCGCTCGATCTCTATTCCGAACAGTTCTCCGTTTTCGGCAGCGACGAACACATCGCCGCCAACGAGTTGAAGGCGCACCTACCCGAAGACGTTTACAACAAGCTCGAAGAAGAAGCCGAACTTGCGCAAGCGGGTCTCGCCCATTTCGATGCGCGCGCCTATCGCGAAGGCCATCTGACGCCGGTGTTCTTCGGCTCCGCGCTCAAAAATTTCGGCGTGCGCGAACTCATCTCCATGCTGGCCGAACACGCGCCTCCGCCGCGCGCGCAAGCCGCGAAGGGCCGCGTCGTTCACCCGGACGAAAAGGAAGTCACCGGCTTCGTGTTCAAGGTCCAGGCCAACATGGACCCGAACCATCGCGACCGCGTGGCGTTCCTGCGCCTGTCATCGGGCGAATTCAAACGCGGCATGAAACTCAAACAATCCGGCACCGGCAAACAGATCGGCATCCACAACCCGATCCTGTTCTTCGCGCAGGAACGCGAAACGGTGGACGAAGCCTGGCCGGGCGACATCATCGGCATTCCCAATCACGGCGTGCTGCGCGTCGGCGACACGCTGTCGGAAACAGGCCAGACCGTCTTCACCGGCATCCCCAATTTCGCGCCGGAAATCCTGAGCCGGGTGAAACTCGCCGACCCGATGAAACAGAAGCACCTCACCCGCGCGCTCGAAAGCCTGGCCGAAGAAGGCGTCACGCAAGTCTTCAAACCCATGCTCGGCGCCAACTGGATCGTCGGCGTGGTGGGCGCCTTGCAGTTGGACGTGCTGAAATCGCGCCTGCGCGCCGAATACGGCCTCGACGCCGATCTCGAAGCCTCGCCCTATGACACCGCCCGTTGGGTCTCAGGCTCCGACGCCGAACTGGAAAAATTCTACGCCGCCTACCGCAACCAGATGGCGACAGACCGCGACGGCGCGCCGGTGTTCCTCGCCAAAAGCAATTGGGAAATGGGCTACGTCTCCGACCGCTACCCAAACTTGCGCTTCGCCAAAACCCGCGAACGCGCGGACGTACACGCGGAAGGGTAAGGCTTCGCGTGCCGAAATACGTCCGCTCTATGGCGAATTTTTTTGTGCGTCGGGCGGCGGCGGCTGTTCCTGCAATGACCACACAAACATGGGAATGATCACGCTGCGGACTGGCTTGCCATCCCATTCTGCGGGTTTGAGATGCCAGGACTTCACGGCATCGATCGTGGCTTGCACGAGATCGGGAGGCGCGCCGCCGTCGGCGATTTTCATCACCGATGTCTCCCCCTTTTCGTTCACCATCACAACCAGCGAAACATAGGCTGTTTCCTTCGCAGCCAGCGCACTTTGCGGATAGTCCTTCGGCCCCTTCGTGACGACGAAGACCGGCAGGTTTGGCGGAAGGTTCAAAGCGGGAAGGGTCTGGTCCTGCAGAAAGTTCACCCTCACCTCGGTGCGCACGGTCATCGGCTTGCCGTCTTTCGTTGCCGGCGTGTAGAGCCAACTGCGCGTTACCGTTTCTGCCGCCGCCTGATCGAGCCGCGGAAAACCGCTGGATTGCACGACTTCCGGATCGCTCACATGCCCGTCCGTGTTTATCGTGATCTTGAGGATCACCGAGCCCGTTTCGTGCAGCGCGCGCGAGATTTCCGGATAATCGTCCCTGGTTATCGTGTGCGCATTGGCAGGTTTTGGCGGAGTTATGTCTGCAGGCAACTTGTCTTCGGCATGGGCGGCAAAGGCGAAAAACAATGCCACGAACGGCGCGGCGATCGAACGCTTCATGGATGAACCCCTAGCGATAGATGATCTGCTTGCGCAGCGCGGCGACCATCTGGGCCAGCAAACTGCGCACGCTGTTGTAATAGTCCGCGCTGCAAACCGGACCCGGATGATCCAGCACGAGCTTCACGTCCTGTTGCACGGACAAGGGCGATTGCTGCACATAGCCGATGTGCAGCTTTATCTCCTTGGCTGCGAAGTCGCCGGATTTCGGCAGCGAGACGATCTTCGTTCCTTTCGGAAGCCTTACCGTCACCGTTTCCTCTGCCGTCAATGATGGGCAGGTCCAGCTTCGTGTGCGCGCGGCCGGAAGATCGCCGCCGATCAGATAGGTGAAGAAGAACGGCTTGTAAGCGGCAGCAAGCGGAAGCGCCGCCGGTCCGGGAAAGTCCGCGGCATCGTTCACGCGATAGGAACTGGAATAGCTGTAGTCGGACGAAAGATCGTTCACGTCGCCACGTTGCAGCGTGCCGCTCGCTCCCGGGCCGAGGAACGCACGCAAATAGGCTTCGTCGCCGTCGGGCGCGATCGAATTTATCGTACCGCGAATGTCCACGCTTGCCGCATCCGCTGCGTCAAGCGTGGACTTACCCGTCATCGTTCCGTCTGCAGCGTATGTCAGGGTCGAAACAGATTTCAGGCGATAATTCCGTGCGGAGATCGGCGGGGTTAGCGTCGTGTCTCCGCTTGCCACCAGCACCACCGGCTTGCCCGCGTCGGATGCGGGCAGAATGCCGAACGGCGCGAACTGCGCGGTGGAATCGGCGAACAGCTTGAATTCGGGGATGTAGGTGATCAGGTGATCGAAGATGAATGCCGATGCCGCACCGGGCAGGCGATAGCTGTGTTCGGTATCGATCAGTACCGGCGTGCTGTCGATCCCTTTGGCTTTCAGCAATGCTTCGAGCAGCATGACATGGTCTTTGCAGTCGCCGTACTTGTGCGCCAGCACCTGGCTCGCCTCGTGCGGCGTGAAGCCGCCCGCGCCCAGCACCAGCGCGACATAGGCGATGTGCTGCGATACCCAGTCGTAAAGGACGTGCGCCTGTTCGCGTCGGCCCGTCACGTTCTTGGTCAACGTATCGGCCAGCGTCTGGATGTCGGGCGTTACCTGCGCCTTGTCGTCCATCACGCCGCGATAGACTTCCGCCACCGCCTTGAAATCGGCGAACGAACCCACTGCAAGATGCGGTCCTTCGTCGGCTTCGTCTACCGCGTCGTCTTCGTCGCGCCGGGCCACCGCATTTTCGAACGTCCACACCCAATAGGTCGTGCCGCCGGCGGATTCGCGTTTGCCGCCATCGAGCCCTCCGACATCGATCTGCAGGGGAAGCGTGTCGGGGGCAGTCAGCGTCACGCGCACGTCGTGGGCCACGGTGTGGCGCGTGAATTCGAAGCTCTTGGCGAACTGACCGGCAAACCACGGGATCGCCTGCCGGAAATAGATCGTCATCACCACCTGATCGCCCACTTCCACATTGGGAAACACGACGGTGATGGTGCGCATGTCCGAAAAGCCGGGCCGGCTCGTCGATCCCTGCCCGTAGAGAATGCCGTTGGTGCCGATGGGAATCTTGGTGCCGTCTGCCTTCAACGTGTAGGCGTCTTTCACCGCCATCATCTGATAGCTGGTCGTGTAGGAAAATTCGAATTGCTGCAGGCCCTCGCGCCCCTGCGCAGTCAGCACCTTGTAGGCGACATTGGTGATTTCGATATATCCGCCGTCTTGCTGTACGGCCACGTCGTCATGCTTGTGGACGATTTCGTAGCCGGGCATGGCGGGCGAGTTGGCATTGGTGGCCTCTGCCGCACGCGCCGCCAGTCCCGCGCAACAAAAAAGCGCAAGCAAAGCCGAAAATGTCCGCAAAGATTCGCCCCCCAACCCCAGTATTGGGAGTAAGTCTAACGGGATGGCTCAAGGGGCGGCAAGGGCCGGTCAGCTCTGCGCCACCCTCGCGCTCAACTCGGCGATCTGCATTTCGCCGTCGCGCGTCTGGCCGCCCATTTGCGTGAACTTCGCCATGTTTCTCTGCGCCGCGTCGCTGCGCATCAGTTCCTGGAACAGCAGCGCCTCTTCGATCAGTCCGTCTTTCAACGGCAACACCGCGGCATCGACCGCGCGTTTGGCCAGCCGAACGGCTTGCGGCGGGAACGAGGCGATGCGTTTGGCGAGTGCATCCACATACGGCCCGATTTCGTTCGCCGCGAAGGCGCGGTTCAGCCAGCCCCAGCGTTCTGCCGTTTCCGCATCCATGTCGATCCCGCCCAAAATCGCTTCCAGCGCACGCCCGCGCCCGATCAGCCGCGGCATGCGCTGCGTGCCGCCGCCGCCGGGCAGGATGCCGATGGGTACTTCCATCTGGTTGACGATGGTTTTGCCCTTCACGCCGAAACGCATGTCGAACGCCATCGAAAGCTCGCTGCCGCCGCCGCCCACCCGGCCCTCGATCTGTGCGATGGTGACTTTGCCCATCGTGCGAAACCGCTCGCACATCTCGTGATAGGCGTTCTTCTCCGCCGCCTCGCGCGATGGCGCCTGATCGGTCGGGAAGGACAGCAGCGCGTTCACATCGAAATGCGCGATGAAGAAATCCGGATTGGCGCTTTTCAAAATAAACACCAATGTCTCGTCGTCGGCCTCCAGTTCGCCCGCAAGCCGCGCCATCTCGCCGAACAATTCCATGGTGATGATGTTGATCGGCGGGTTGTCGATGGTCGCGGTGACAATCTTGCCGCCGCGCGCGATCTTCAAAAGCCTGTAGCCTTCATACGCCATGTTTCGTCTCCGGGCTGCCGTTTGGCCCAGTCAAACGAAATCGGAGAGGTTTGGAAAGCGTCACGCCGCGCGCTGCGTGCGCCAGTTTTCCAGGGTGGAGATCGCCTCGCTGCGCGAGACGGCGTCGTAGTTGGCAAGCCGCGCATACATGTCGTCGGTGCCCGGCATTTCGTCGCGCGCGGCGAGCACCGCCAGCGCCGAAAAAGCCGTACGGCTCAGATACGCCGCCTTGCAGGCGATGGCGAGCGCCTGTCCCGTCGGCTCGCGCAAGATCTTTTGCGCCAGCCCCACATCCACGCCGATGAAGCCCGCGAATTCGATCGCCCAGTCGCCCGCATTGCGCAGCCGCGCCACCGCCACCAGCGACCGCTCGTCCAGATTGCCCGCTTCGGCTTCGCGGTGCTTCCTCTGCAGAAGTTTCTCCAGCGTCGCGCGCATCGAATCCGGCAACTCCTCCGGCCAGTTGGCGAGGAAGTCGGTCAGCTCCGCGATCATGCGCTCGCGCGCCTCCGCATCCGGATTGGCGGCGAGTTCGACAAGGCGCGTGAGCCGTTCTTTGGCGTTCAGCATGGGGCCCACGCTAAACCCGCGCCGGTTAAGGCTTTGTGCGGTTAACAGAGGCTTAAGGGGAGCCCCTCCGGCCATGGGGACCGAAGGGGCCGTTCCCGCAAAGAACGGTTCGCGAGAACCCGAGCCCGGCCCCAGCCGGACGGACCCGTTGATGCTGCAACCGCAAGAAACATGCCCTGCGAGCAATATCGGGCGTTTTGCAGCGCGGCCCCTGCGCGCTGTAATACCGACCATCTCATCCATTCGAATTAGGGGTATGGGTTTTGCCGTCTGGCGGGCCATCCGGCGCTATCGTAAGTAGGAAGCCGCCGACATTCAGAAAGAAACATATGAGCCGCATCACGTCCCAAGGAACCACGCAAGATCGTTTCGCCCCTGTCCGCGAGGTCTTCGAAACCAATCTCAACAACGGCGAAGACGTGGGTGCCTGCTACTGCGCCACCGTGAACGGCGAAACCGTGGTCGACATCTGGGGCGGCTATGCCGATGGCGAGCGCACGCGCAAATGGGAACGCGACACCATCATCAACGTCTATTCCACGACGAAGACGATGACGGCCTTGACCGCACTTCTCGTCGCCGACCGCGGCGAACTCGATTTCGATGCACCCGTCGCGCGCTACTGGCCCGAATTCGCCGCCAACGGCAAAGGCGACGTGAAGGTGAGCCATCTGATGAGCCATTCCGCCGGGCTGTCCGGCTGGAAAGAGCCGATCGCCAAGGACACGCTCTACGATTGGGAAAAAGCGACATCGCTGCTCGCCGCTCAGGCCCCGTTCTGGAAACCCGGAACCGCACCCGGCTATCACGCGGTGACGCAAGGCTATCTGGTGGGCGAAGTCGTCCGCCGCATCACCGGAAAAAGTTTGGGCACCGTCTTCCGCGAAGAAATAGCAGCTCCGTTGGGCGCGGATTTCCACATCGGCTTGCCCGCATCGGAAGACGCCCGCGTCGCCGATCTCATTCCGCCACCCAAGGGCACAGCCATCGCGGATTCCGCCCAAAGCGATCTGCAAAAGAACATGGCCACCAATCCCGGCGTCGACGTTTCCGAAACCCGCACCCGCGCCTGGCGCGGCGCAGAGATTCCGGCAGCAGGCGGCACCGGCAACGCACGCTCGGTGGCCGAAATCCACACCATCCTTGCGAACGGCGGCATGGCGAAAGGCAAACGCTTCCTCTCCGAAGCCGGTTGCCGCAAAGCGCTCGAACCGCAAATCGAAGGCACCGACCTGATCCTGAACATCCCCGTGCGTTACGGCATGGGCTTCGGCCTGCCCGGCGGAATGCTTCCGCTGCCCAACCCCAACACGATCTTCTGGGGCGGCTACGGCGGTTCGCTCGTCATCATCGACATGGATGCCCACACGACCTTCGGCTACGCCATGAACCGCATGGCCTCCACAACAACCGGCGACATGCGCGCGTTCGGATTGGCAATGGCGATGTGGGATGCGTTGAAGAATTGAACTTCAACTTACCTCCCCCAACGCGGGGAGGTCGACGCGCGACAGCGCGGCGGGTGGGGGCTTCACGCGGAGGCGCGGAGTACGCGGAGATCGAGACT
>DATKJT010000041.1:0-10160 GCA_035543495.1 Rhizomicrobium sp.
CATTGCGCATTTGAACTGCCTGCGCGCACGCAACCGCGTGGTGCGCGAGGCGGATGTGAAGGGCGTGAACTGGTACAGGACGGCATGACATCCTCCCCCGCGAGCGGGGGAGGGGGACCGCGCAGCGGTGGAGGGGGCGACGCTGCGCTGATGTCCGAGGACTTACCCCCTCCGCAGGCGCGTTTCGCGCGTGGCACCTCCCCCGCTTCGCAGGGGAGGATGGTTATTGAGAGGAGATTTTTATGAGCCTGAAGGGAAAGACACTGTTCATCTCCGGCGCGAGCCGCGGGATCGGGTTGGCGATTGCGCTGCGGGCGGCACGGGATGGGGCGAATGTGGCAGTGGCCGCGAAGACGGCGGAGCCGCATCCGAAATTGCCGGGAACGATCTATACGGCGGCGAAAGAGATCGAAGATGCGGGCGGAAAGGCGCTGCCGATCGTCTGCGATATCCGCAACGACGATCAGGTGGCAGAGGCCGTGGAGCAGACGGTCGCGAAGTTCGGCGGGATCGACATTTGCGTGAACAATGCGAGCGCTATCCAGCTCACCGGCACGTTGCAGACGGATATGAAGCGGTTCGACCTGATGCACCAGATCAATGCGCGGGGAACCTATCTTGTCTCGAAGACCTGCATTCCGTTCCTGAAGCACTCCACCAATCCGCATGTGCTGATGCTGTCGCCGCCGCTGGACATGAGCCCGCGCTGGTTTGCCAATCACACGGCCTACACGATGGCGAAATTCGGCATGAGCATGTGCGTGCTGGGGATGGCTGCGGAATTTGCCGACGAGGGGATCGCGTTCAACGCGCTGTGGCCGCGCACGGGGATTGCCACCGCTGCGATCCGCAATGCGCTGGCCGGCGACGAAGGTATGCGCCATTGCCGCAAGGTGGAGATCATGGGCGATGCGGCCTATCTGATCTTCAACAAGCCATCGCGCGAATTCACGGGCAATTTCCTGATCGACGACACGTTCCTCGCCGAAAACGGCGTGACGGATTTCGATCAATACCGCGTGGATCCGACCGTGCAACTGATGCCCGATTTCTTCGTGCCGGAATCGAGCAAGCCGCCGAAGGGCGTTTCGCTCGATCCGGTGAAGTGATCATTTCTTCTCGGGCAATTTCGGCAGGCGCACGCTCGCTGTCTGCTGCGGGAACGGGATGGAGATGCCTTCGGCATCGAAACGCAACTTGATGTTCTTCTGAAGGTCGAACAGCACGTTCCAATATTCCGCGGTCGGCACCCAGCAGCGCAGGATCAGGTCCACCGAGGAGGAATTGAGCGTGCCTACCGGCACGATCGGTTCGGGATAGGTGAGGATGCGCTTGTCGCTTTTGATCAGATCGAGTGCGATCTTCTGCGCCTTGTCGATGTCGTCGTCATAGTCGATGCCGACGACCAGGTTGATGCGGCGGTTGGGTTCCCGGCTGTAATTCGTGATGGTGTTGGAGAAGATCATCGAATTCGGCATCGAGACGTAAACGAGGTCGGCTGTGATGAGGATGGTGGTGAACAAGCCGATTTCGCGCACCGTGCCGCCGGTGCCGTTGACGTCGATGTAGTCGCCGACCTGGAACGGGCGCAGGATCAGCAGCATGGCGCCTGACGCGACGTTCGATAGCGTGCCTTGCAATGCCAGGCCAACCGCGAGGCCTGCGGCGCCGATTACGGCGATGAGGCTGGTGGTCTCAACGCCGAAGCGTTGCAGCACGATGATGAAGGTGAGCGCGAGGATGCCGTAGCGCAACAGCTTTGTGAGTAGCGGCTTCAGCGTGTTGTCGAAATGCGGCAGCCGGTCGAGCGCGAAGCGTAGCCAGCGCGACGCGAATTTGGCGATCGTCCAGCCGATGGCGAGCGTGAGGATCGCCGCGATCAGATTGATGCCGTTGGTGACAAGTACCGCGCGCAGATCCGGCGGCAAGTTGAAGAAACTCGTCATGCGTAACCTCTTGATGGAATATGTTAGATAGCCGTCGTGGCCGGACCCCTCAAATGAAAATGCGTTTGCTGTGTTTCGGGTTGCTTCTGGCGATGTGGAAGCCAGCGCTGGCCGCCGATTTGCCAACGTGTCTGGGGCCGATCGCGCCAGTTGGCGCGCAGGTGATCCGGGTCGACGCCAATGGTGTTCTGACGCTGAAAGACGGGCGCAGGGCGGTGCTGGAAGGGCTCCGCTTGCCCAAGGGCAATGAAGATGGCGCCCTGCAGGCGCGACAGGCGCTCTTCGGCATGATTGCGGGCAAGCAGGTGGCACTCGCGGTTTCGCCGCCGAAGGAAGACCGGCACGGGCGCTTGCGGGCGCAGGTTTTCGTGAACGGGGAATGGGTGCAGGAGACCTTGCTGCGCGAAGGCGTGGCGCGTGTGGAACTGCTGCCGAGCCATCCGCAATGCGCCAGGGAGATGTATGCGGCGGAAGCTGCGGCGCGGACGGCGAAGCGCGGGCTTTGGGCCTTCGACGACTATGCGGTGCGCGCGCCGGACGATCTCGTGCATGCGCGGGGCACGTTTCAGATCGTCGAGGGGCGGGTCGTCAGCGCCGTTGTGAAGGGCGGCCGCGCCTATCTGAATTTCAGCGACGACTGGAAACACGATTTCACGGTGACGATTTCGCCGGAGGACATGAAGACGTTCAAGAAGGCGAAAGTCGATCCGCGGAATTATGCGGGCAAGACGATCCGCGTGCGGGGGATCATCGATTGGTATCGCGGGCCGGAGATCGAATTGATGGGGCCGGAGAGTGTGGAGGTGGTGGAGTGAGTTCTCACCTCCCCCTTGTGGGGAGGTCGACAAAATTTCGAGCGTAGCGAGGAATTTTTCGGGTGGGGGACGGTGCCTGTCACGATCTCCGGCCCCCCACCCGTAAAACGCGTTCCGCGATTTCCGACCTCCCCAAGGGGGAGGTAAGTGAAAAACAAAAAAGCCCGGATTGCTCCGGGCCTTTTCAATTCGATGTTTTCTGGCTTACGCGGCTTTCTTCAGCAGCATGCCTTCGACGCGTTTCACCGCTGCCGGTTCGTCGATGCGTTCGATGGCGGCGACTTCGCGGGCCATGCGGGCGAGAGCGGCTTCATAAAGCTGGCGTTCGGAATAGCTCTGTTCCGGCTGGCCGCTGGCGCGGTGCAGGTCGCGGACCACCTCGGCGATCGAGACGAGGTCGCCCGAATTGATTTTCGCTTCGTATTCCTGCGCGCGGCGGGACCACATCGTGCGCTTGATGCGCGCGCGGCCCTTGAGCGTGTTGAGAGCAGTCGCCACCACATCCGGAGAAGAGAGCTTGCGCATGCCGACCGACTTGGCTTTCGCCACGGGGACGCGCAGGGTCATCTTGTCCTTCTCGAAGGTGATGACGAAGAGTTCGAGCTTGTGGCCCGCCACTTCCTGTTCCTCGACGCGCATGATCTTGCCGACGCCGTGGGTGGGGTAGACAACGTGATCGTTGGCCTTGAACTCGTGCTTCTTGTTGGAGTTCGCAGGGGGCTTTTTCTTAGCTGCTGCCGTCGCCGTCATATCGATATCCATCAGTTCCTCGCAAACGCCCACACCGGTACCGGTCAACCAACCGACGCCCCTGCCACTTCACACATCCTGTAACCACCCTTTCGGGCAATGTTGCGGCGCGAAATACGCCTTGCGCGACCTTGGATGGGGCGGCGCTTTTTTCCTTGGGGAAACAACGAAGCAATGTGTACCACAAGATGTCGTAAAATGGAAGGAAAATCTCTCAAATGATTGAAATTGTGTAATTTATTCGGATTCGCTGAGGAACTGTCAGCGACTGTTCCGGGCTTGAAATAATATTTTTACGAGCCTGAACCGGGTTTATCGGAAAAGAACTTCTCGAATTTGTCGGGCACGCCCTCGAATTCATTCGCATCTGCGGGAGCTTCGCCCTTCTGGCTGATATTGGGCCAGGTTTTGGCATATTCGGCGTTCACCTGGAGCCACTTCTCCATTCCTGACTCTGTGTCAGGTTTGATGGCTTCCGGCGGGCATTCCGGTTCGCACACCCCGCAATCGATGCACTCGTCGGGGTGAATCACCAGCATGTTCTCGCCCTCGTAGAAGCAATCGACGGGGCAAACCTCGACGCAGTCCATGAACTTGCACTTGATGCAGGCTTCGGTGACGACGTAGGTCATGCTGCGGCTCCAAAAGACGGGCCTGACTTAAGGCGCGTCGGCCCCTCGATCAAGCGGCGTTTCGTCCAAGATTTCGTAGAGCGCCTGCGCTTCCGGCGCAGGTCCGCGCCGGACCGCCTCGCCACGGACCTTCACGACCAGCACCTCGCGGCCGCGGGCGAGCGTCAGCACGTCCCCGGGTTTGATGGCGTGATGGGGCTTTTCGACTCGCAGACCGTTGAGGCGGATGCGGCCCGACGCGGCAGCGGTTTGGGCAAGAGCGCGGGTCTTGAAGAAGCGGGCGTGCCACAACCACTTGTCGATCCGCACGCTCATTTGCGGACGAGCGCCGCCAATCCGGCGAAGGGTGAGTCCTGTCGGGGTGGAGAGGGCTTGTTCGGACGATGGCGCGGTTGCTTGCGCTGGGGCGGGACGTGACGGCGGAGGACCGTGACCGGTGTCTCGCCTTCGACGGTGATCTTCTGCCAGCCGAGTGCCGCGAGCACGCGGTCCATCGTTTCGCGATCGCAGCCGAGCAGCGAGACGAGTTTGGTGACGATCTCTTCTGCGGGTGTGCCGGTCGTAGCACCTTTTTCGAGTTCTTCTTCCAGTCGTTCGAGGATGTCGAGGCGGATGGCGCGTCCGCCGAAAGCGCGGAAGCCTGCGGTGGGGAGGAGATCGGCGTTCATCCCATCATCCATCGTGAACGAGGTGATGCCGGGAAGCGGCGCGGGCGGGAATTGTTCGATGCGTTGGGCGACGCCGCGCAAAAGATAAAGCAGTCGAGCGGCTTCCGGTTTGAGCAGCGCGGGCATGTAGACGTTGCGGCGGCCCAGCCACACGCCGAACGGGCGAAGGCCGCGAATGAGCGGGCGCAGGTCGCCCATCTGCGCGCGCGCTTGCGGCAAGGTGCCGAGGTTCTCGCAGATCTGCCACGCGATGCCGCGCGCATTGGCGGGGATGGCGTTCGGGCTTCCGGCTTTTGCTTCCGTTCCGTTGCGCAACGCGATGAGCGGTTCGAGACGCGTGGCGATTTTTTCCTTCAGCCATTTGTCGAGACGGGATTGGATTTCGCTGCGCTGTTCGCTTTTGAGCTGTTGGTCGGCGAGAAGCAGCACGATGGGGTCGAGCGGTGTGGGGCCGGCAACGAGGCGCGCGACGACAGCGCCATCCCACCACAGGCGGCCATGTTCGCTGAGCGTGATCTCGGAATCCTCGGCGCGCGCAAGGCGGTTTGCGCGCGCGAAGAACTCGCCTTCGAGACCGCGCAACGCGGCGGCGCGCAGGGTACGTCCGTGAATGCCCTCGGCGCGGGGATCGGGTTCGAAACGGAAGCCTTCGAGCTTGCCCACCGTTTCGCCACCGATGACGACGCCGCCGGAGTCATCGAGTTGGAGATCGTCGAGATCGTCTTCGCGCAGGCGTTTCATCAGCACCGATGTGCGGCGGTCGATGAAGCGTTGCGTCAGGCGTTCGTGCAGCGCATCGGACAAACGGTCTTCGACGGCGCGGGTGCGTTCCTGCCAATGGCTTTGGTGTTCGGTCCATTCGGGGCGGTTGGCGGCGTAAGTCCAGGTGCGAATTTGCGCGAGGCGCCCCGAGAGCGTGGCCACATCGCCTTCGGTTATATCAACGCGTTCGATTTGCCTGGCGAGCCAATCTTCCGGCAGTGCGCCGTGATCGCTCATCAGATGATTGTAGATCGTTTCGACCAGACGGATGTGTTCGTCGATGCTGAGTTTGCGGAAGTCGGGAAGCTGGCAGACATCCCACAAGCGGCGCACGGCGGCGGGCGAGGTGGCGCGTTCGCGGATCGCATCGTGGGCTGCGAGTGCGCGCAGCGAAAGGAAGTCGGTGGCGGGACGGCCTTTCACCAGACCGCGCGTCGGTGCGGGCGCGTCCAGGCTTTCCAGCAATCCGTCGAGCGAAGTGAAATTCAGGTTGCCATTGCGCCATTGCAGCACGCGCACCGGATCGTAACGGTGGGCTTCGACGCGGTTCACGATGTCTTCGTCGAACGGATCGGCTTCGCCGGTGACGCCGAAGGTGCCGTCGTTCATGTGGCGGCCGGCGCGGCCCGCGATCTGGCCGATCTCGTTTGGCGTGAGCGGGCGCATGACGAAGCCATCGAACTTATCGCGCGCGGCGAAGGCAACGTGATCGACATCCATGTTCAGGCCCATGCCGATGGCATCTGTCGCGACGAGGAAATCGACTTCGCCGGATTGGTAGAGCGCGACTTGCGCGTTGCGCGTGCGCGGGGAGAGCGCGCCGAGCACGACTGCCGCACCGCCGCGCTGGCGGCGGATGAGTTCGGCGATGCCATAAACGTCTTCGGTCGAGAACGCGACGACCGCGGAACGGCGGGGCAGGCGGGTGAGTTTCTTCGCGCCCGTGTACGCGAGATCAGAAAACCTTGCGCGGGAAACGAACCACGCATTCGGGATGAAACGCTGGATCAGGCCGCGCATCGTATCGGCGCCCAGGAACATCGTTTCTTCGTCGCCGCGCGCGAACAGCAAGCGATCGGTGAAGACGTGACCGCGTTCGGGATCGGCGCAGAGCTGGATTTCGTCGACGACGAGACAGGCGACCTTGATGTCCAGCGGCATCGCCTCGACGGTGCAGACGAAATAGCGCGCGTTGGGCGGGACGATTTTCTCTTCGCCGGTGATGAGGGCGGCGGCAGACGCGCCTTTCAGGCGAACCACCTTGTCGTAGACCTCGCGCGCCAAGAGGCGCAGCGGCAGGCCGATCATGCCGGACTTGTGGGCCAGCATCCGCTCGATGGCAAAGTGGGTTTTGCCGGTGTTGGTGGGGCCTAGGACCGCTGTGACTCGCCCGATCTGTTCCGGGCGGCGGGACCGTTCGCGCGCTGATGCCATGACGTTTCCAAGATGGGGAATTCGGCCGCGCGGCGCAAGCGACCGAGTTTTGACAGCGGTTTGCCGGTTTTTCGACTGTGGATAGGTTTCTGGCCAGCGGAACGTGACTGGTACGAATCACGTCCGAATCACTAACCGAATCAATATCATCCTTTGTTCTCATACTATTGGTCGTTTGTCAAGGTTATGGCGCCACCAGATATGGGGAGGGTCCGAATCGGTGGTGGCTTGTGGATCGTCCGGGAGCGGATTTTCCGTGAGCGGAGCAATTCCGGGCTTATGTTCCCACCACTTGCCTCGGGTTTCGCAGGTGCAATAGTGATGGGGAAAATAGCGAGGGCAGGATGAGCGGCGAGTCTTGGAAGCACGGGGCGCAGGGGTTGGAAAGTTGGGCGAAGGCCGCCCAGAAGGAGCTGCGTGACCGCCCGCTGGACAGCCTGACCTGGGCCTCGCCCGAAGGCCTCGCCATCAAGCCGCTCTATACCGCCGCCGACCTGGAAGGGCTTGAAGCCGCCGACACGCTGCCGGGGCAAATGCCGTTCATGCGCGGCGTTCGCGCCACGATGTATGCGGGCAGGCCCTGGACCATCCGCCAGTACGCGGGCTTTTCGACCGCGGAAGAATCCAACGCCTTCTACCGCAAGAATTTGGCCGCCGGGCAGATGGGACTTTCGGTGGCGTTCGATCTGGCGACGCATCGCGGTTACGACAGCGATCATCCGCGCGTGGCGGGCGACGTGGGCAAGGCCGGTGTGGCCATCGATTCCGTCGAGGACATGAAGATACTGTTCGACGGCATACCGCTCGACAAGATGAGCGTGTCGATGACGATGAACGGCGCTGTCATTCCGATTCTCGCCAACTTCATCGTGGCGGGCGAGGAGCAGGGCGTTGCGACCGAAAAACTTTCCGGCACTATTCAGAACGACATTTTGAAAGAGTTCATGGTGCGCAACACCTATATCTATCCGCCCACGCCTTCGATGCGGATCGTTGCCGACATCATCGAATACACGGCCAGGAAAATGCCGAAGTTCAATTCGATCTCGATCAGCGGCTATCACATGCACGAAGCGGGCGCGACCGCTGTGCAGGAACTGGCCTTCACGCTGGCCGACGGCATGGACTACGTGCGTTCGGCGCTGAGCAAGGGGCTGGAGGTCGATGCGTTCGCGCCGCGGCTTTCGTTCTTCTTCGGCATCGGCATGAACTTCTTCATGGAAGTGGCAAAGCTGCGCGCCGCGCGCCTGCTGTGGTCGCAGATTATGGCGAAGTTCGGCGCGAAGAACCCCGAAAGCCTGATGCTGCGCACGCACTGCCAGACGAGCGGCGTGTCGCTGACCGAACAGGATCCTTACAACAACGTCGTGCGCACCACGATCGAAGCGTTGGCGGCGGTGTTGGGCGGCACGCAATCGCTGCACACCAATTCGCTGGACGAGGCCATCGCGCTGCCGACGGAATTCTCCGCCCGCATCGCGCGCAACACGCAGTTGATCCTTCAGAACGAAAGCCATGTGACCAAGGTGGTCGATCCGCTGGGTGGTTCCTATTACGTCGAGGCGTTGACGCATTCGCTGGCCCATGCGGCGCGAGCGATCATCGACGAAGTGGAGAAGATGGGCGGCATGACCAAGGCGGTCGAAGCCGGTATTCCCAAGCTGCGCATCGAAGAAGCCGCCGCCCGCCGCCAGGCGCGCGTGGACAAGGGCGAAGATGTGATCGTCGGCGTCAACAAATTCCAGTTGGCGAACGAAGCGCAGATTGACGTGCTGGATGTCGATAACGTGGCGGTGCGCGAACAGCAGATCGCGCGGCTGAACAAGATGAAAGCCACGCGCGATCCGGCGAAGGTGAAAGCCGCACTCGACGCGCTGACGGACGGCGCAAAAGGCAACGGCAATCTTCTGGCGCTGGCGGTGGACGCGGCGCGGGCGCGGGCCAGCGTCGGCGAGATTTCCGATGCGATGGAAAAGGTGTTCGGGCGTCATCGCGCCGAAATTCGTTCCATTTCCGGTGTCTATGGCGGCGCTTACGAAGGCGACAATGAATTTGCCGCCATCATCGGCGAGGTCGAACATTTCGCGAAGGAAGAAGGCCGCCGCCCGCGCATGCTTGTCGCCAAGATGGGACAGGATGGGCACGACCGCGGGGCGAAGATCATTGCCACCGCGTTCGCCGATCTGGGTTTCGACGTGGACATCGGGCCGCTGTTCCAGACGCCGGAAGAAGTGGCGAAGGATGCTATTGAGGCCGACGTTCATGTAATCGGTGTCTCCAGTCAGGCGGCGGGACACAAGACGCTGGTGCCGCTGCTGATCGAGGCGCTGCACAAGCAGAAGGCTGATGACATTCTTGTCGTTTGCGGCGGTGTCATCCCGGCGCAGGATTATGCTTTCCTCGAAAAGGCGGGCGTTGCCGCAATTTTCGGTCCGGGAACGAACATTCCTGAAGCCGCCCGTAAGGTTTTGAAGCTCATCCGGGCGCGAAAAGAAAAAGCCGCCGCGTGATTGCAACGGCATCTTGATCTAGGATGCTCCTTGGACGGGCATATCCATGGAGATTACGATGCGCTCATTTGCGCCTTATGCTTTAGCTGTTGTTGCCATTCTCGGCGGAGCCGGTGTTGCTTGCGCACAGCCGGCCGCCGCGCCGGCACCCACGCCCACCGGCAAATCCTGCTTCTTCGTCAATCAGTTCGACACGTGGAAGGCACCGGACGACAAGACGATGTACATCAAGACCACCGGCAAGCGGTATTACCGGCTGGATATGGCCGGTTCCTGTCCGGAACTGACGGGCATCAATCCGCATCTCGTTACGGAATTTCGCGGTAGCAGCAGCATCTGTTCCAATCTCGATTGGGATTTGAAAGTTGCACGTTCGCCGGGAAGCCCACCCGTGGCGTGCATCGTGAAGTCGATGACAGAAATGACGCCGGACGAAGTGAAGGCGATTCCTGAGAAGTTCAAGCCGTAAGGGATTTCACGCGGAGGCGCGGAGGAACGCGGTGCATTCCGCGCGTTCGCGTCTCCGCGTGCGTTTTCTTTTCTTACCTCCCCCTTGTGGGGAGGTCGTAAAACGCGGAACGCGTTTTACGGGCGGGGGGCCGAATACAATGACGATCATCGTCCCCCACCCGAAAAATCTTTC
>DATKJT010000042.1:0-234922 GCA_035543495.1 Rhizomicrobium sp.
GCCCATCAGGTCGAAGGCGGCAATACATCCAGCGATCTCTGGCTGATGGAGATGATGAAGCCGTCGCTCTTCGCCGATCCCTCCGGCGATGCCTGCGATCATTATCATCGTTATGCCGATGACATCTCGCTTCTCGCGGGCCTCGGTTTTTCCACCTATCGTTTCTCCATCGAATGGGCGCGCATCGAACCCGAAGAAGGTTTCTTCTCCAGGGCCGCGCTCGATCACTACCGTCGCATGATCGCCGCCTGTCATGCCTTGCGCGTGATACCCATGGTGACGTTCCACCATTTCACAGCGCCCTTGTGGTTCACGCGCGATGGCGGCTGGGAAAATCCCAGATCCGTCGATCGTTTCGCGAAATATTGCGAAGTCGCGGGCGATGCGTTGGGCGATCTCATTCCGTATGCCTGCACCATCAACGAAGCCAACATCCCCATCATGGTCACGATGATGCGCCGCGCCGTGGGTGTGGCAGGTGGCGGCAGTAAACGCGAACGCGCATTGGCCGAAGCCGCGCGTCTTTGCGGCGGCGAGGCCGGAAAATTCTCGCCCTATCTCTCGGGCGATGGCATCGCCGCCACGCCAAACCTCATCGCCGCGCACCGCAAAAGCTACGCCGTGTTGAAGGAGCGTGTGAACGGCAAGGTCGGCATCACGCTGTCGCTCAATGCGTTCCAGTGCGAGCCCGGCGGCGAAGAGATTTTCAAACAGGCCGACGATGCCATCAACAACCAGTTCCTGCGTCCGCTGAAGGGCGACGATTTCATCGGCGTGCAAACCTACACCCGCGTGATCTTCGGCCCCTCCGGCGTCATGCCGCCCGCCAACAGCGCCGAACGCACGCAGATGGGTTACGAATTCTATCCCGAAGCCCTCGAAGCCACAATCCGTCAGGCCGCGAAAGAAAGCGGCTGCCCGGTGATCGTCACCGAAAACGGCATCGGCACCGACGACGATACGCGCCGCATCGCATACACGCGCCGCGCGCTCGAAGGCGTGCTGCGCTGTTTAAAAGACGGCATCGACGTCGGCGGCTACATCCACTGGTCGATGATGGACAATTTCGAATGGCTCGAAGGCTACCGCCCCAAATTCGGCCTCGTCGAAGTCGACCGCACAACCCAGGCCCGCAAACCGAAACCCTCGGCCTATTGGCTGGGCGAAATCGCGAAGAAGAACGCGATCTAGGGTCACGAACGCGTTTGCCATGACGATTGAAAATTCTTCTCACCTCCCCCTTGTGGGGAGGTCGACAAAATTCTGAGCAGCGCGAAGAATTTTTCGGGTGGGGGACGGTGCCCGGCATTGTCTTCGGCCCCCCGCCCGTAAAACGCGTTCCGCGTTTTCCGACCTCCCCACAAGGGGGAGGTGAGAACAGCGCGCGAAGCGCAATCAACGCGTTGCACGCGGAGGCGCACATACTCCGCGCCTCCGCGTGATTCATTGCCCCTCAAACTGTTCGATAGCTCATCTCGCCGTTCGATAGCTCGGAACTTTTCGCACCAAATGCCCGAACGCATTGAACAATAAAAAAGTGCGCAAAAGTTATCGAACGCTCTCCGGGCGGCCTTATATTTGCTCGCGTGAAGACCAAAGGAGGCACCGTGCCCGAAACCACGATTAAAACCGAAATCCTGCCGCTGCAGGATACAGCCCGTTTTGACATGCTGTTCGCCGAGCAGCTCCGCCGTTGTCACAACGCGGCGATGAAATGCTTCGACATCGTCGAAGAACCCGGCGTGCATCGCGATGCGCGTACCGATCTGCTCACCTTGGCGTCCAAGATGATCAAAACCTCGATGTCGCTTCGTGCGATGCTGCGCAATGGCCCGAAGGAATTTCGCCGCCACGTCACGATCGAACACGTGACAACCCCCACCCCACCCCCGATTTCCAAAAACGGCAAAACAAATAGTGGTGGTCCGAAAGCAAATCCCGCCCATGGCTAGAGGCGCGCCCATCGGAAACCGCAACGCGCTGAAGCACGGCCGCTTCACCGGCGAAATGCAGGCCTTGCGCAAAGAGGTGCGCGAAGCGCTTTCCGCCGCCGCCGTCCTGCTCGGCCATCGCGGTGGCGTGCGCGGTCAAAACCCCACTTTGCTGCCCTTCGCCGGATGTGATTTTATGTCATCAGACAAGCGCGGGCCGGGCGCCGGTCCCCCGCCAAAGATTTCGCCAAGGGAGAGCTAAGCCATGGAAAATAAACTGCAATTTTACATCGATGGGAAATGGGTCGACCCCGTGACCCCCAAGACGTTGGAGGTCATCGACCCCTCCAACGAAGAACCCTTTGCCCGCATCAGCATGGGCTCCAAGGCCGACGTCGACAAAGCCGTCGCCGCCGCCCGCAAGGCGTTCGAAAGCTGGTCGCGCACGAGCCGTGAAGAACGCCTGGCCGTGATGCAACGCATCGTCGAGACCTATCAGAAGCACTACGGCGAGATCGTCGAAGCCATCAGCCGCGAAATGGGCGCGCCTCTCGGTCTGTCGAAGAACGCACAGGCCGCCATGGGTATCGCGCATTTCACGCAGGCCATGAAGATCCTCAAGGACTATGAGTTCGAACGCGTGGAAGGCTCAACCGCCATCGTGCGCGAACCTGTCGGCGTCGTCGGCATGATCACGCCGTGGAACTGGCCGATCAACCAGATCGCCTGCAAAGTGGCGCCCGCTTTGGCTGCCGGCTGCACGATGGTGTTGAAGCCGTCGGAAGTGGCACCCATGAACGCCATGCTGTTCGCACAGGTGATGGACGAAGCGGGCGTGCCGCCCGGCGTCTTCAACCTCGTCAATGGCGATGGTCCGACGGTCGGCGAAGCGATGTCGTCTCACCCCGGCATCGACATGATGTCGTTCACGGGTTCGACGCGCGCCGGCATCGCGGTGGCGAAAGCATCCGCCGATACGGTCAAGCGCGTCGCGCAGGAACTGGGCGGCAAATCCGCCAACATCGTGCTCGAAGATGCCGATCTCAAAAAGGCGGTCGTCGGCGGCGTGATGGGCATGATGTCCAACAGCGGTCAGTCGTGCAATGCGCCGAGCCGCATGTTCGTGCCCAGGTCCAAACACGATGAAGCAGCCCAGATCGCCAAAGCCGCCGCCGAAAAGGTGAAGGTCGGAAATCCCTTCGACGAAGGCACCACCATGGGTCCCGTCGTCAGCGAGGTCCAGTACAACAAGATCCAGGGCCTCATCCAGAAGGGTATCGACGAAGGTGCCACGCTCGTCACCGGTGGCGTGGGGCGTCCGGAAGGTCTGAACCGCGGTTACTATGTGCGGCCCACGATCTTTGCCAACGTGACGAACGACATGACGATCGCGCGCGAGGAAATCTTCGGGCCCGTGCTCGCGATCCTGCCTTACGAGACCGAAGAAGATGCGATCAAGATGGCGAACGACACGGTCTATGGCCTTTCCGGCTATGTCCAGTCGGGCGACATCAACCACGCACGCAAAGTGGCTTCGCAGCTTCGCACCGGCAATGTGCATCTGAACGGCGCAGGCGTCGATCTCAACGCACCGTTCGGCGGCTACAAACAGTCGGGCACCGGCCGCGAATGGGGCGAATTCGGCTTCGAAGAATTCCTCGAAGTGAAGGCTGTGCTGGGTTACGCGGCATAGTGAATCTGACCTCCCCCTTGTGGGGAGGTCGAAAAATCCAAGGGATTTTTCGGGTGGGGGACAGTGCCGCAACGACGAGCGGTCCCCCACCCGGATCGCTTCGCTCTCCGACCTCCCCACAAGGGGGAGGTAAGTGGATCAAAACAACCCGTTCAAATGATCGTTGGGCTTGCCGGTGTTGACCATGAACACCACGTCCTTGCAGTTCTGCGTGCCCTGCAGCCAGCCCTCGCGATAATCGGGCTCCTTGTCGAACGTGTCCTTGTCGCGGCCCGATTGCTGACGCTGCCAGGTGTAGTTCGCAACCTGGCAACCGTCGTTGTAGCCCATGCGATAGGCGTTCGAATGCATCACGCTTTCGCGATAGGCCGAAGTGTCCTTCGCGCGCCCCGCCACGCATCCCGCAAGCATCACACAGACGCCCGAAAGCACAATTGCTCTGGTAACAGACATCGCTATTTCCTCCGTGGATCCATGGGCCCTGCGCCCGCCACGAAGGATTGCGTCAGTCCTTCGCGCGTTCGACGTAGGAGCCGTCTTCGGTCAGCACGACGATCTTCGTGCCGGTAACGATATGTGTGGGCACCATGGTGCGCACGCCATTGGAAAGCGTGGCCGGCTTGAACGAGCCCGATGCCGTCTGTCCCTTGATGACGGGTTCTGTGTCCGTCACCTCCAAGGTCACGCGCGCCGGAAGCTGGATGGAGATCGGCACGCTGTTGTAGGTGGAGAGCCGGACTTCCATGTTCTCCTGCAGATACGGCGCCATGTCGCCCAGCACATCGGCGCTCACATGAACCTGGTCGAACGTCTCCGGGTCCATGAACACGTAGTGGTCGCCGTCCTGGTAGAGATAGTTGTGCGTGCGCTCGTCGATGAATGCCTTTTCCAGGCTGTCGGTCGTCTTGTACCGCTCGTTCACCTTCACGCCGTCCGAGATGCGCCGCATTTCGAGCTGCGTCACCGGCGTGCCCTTGCCGGGATGAATGTTCTCCGCGGTCAAAACGACATAAAGCTTGCCATCCTTCTCGATGACGTTGCCCTTGCGGACGTTGCTGGCAATGACGGAAACCACGCGGCACCTCTGAATGGCGGAAGCGGCCGGGGTCATAGCAGCAGGGCCGGGCGCGGCCAAGGGGCGTTATCGAACGCCCCGGAAGCTCTGTTAGAATAGGCAAATGACCGCCGATAACCATGGCGCCACCCCCTGGTGGATGCCCCATACCCATGCCGACCGTCGCCCCGCGCTACTTGTCCGCAATCGCATCAAAAGCGCCTTTCGTGGCCATTTCGAGGCGAACGGCTTCACGGAGGTCGAATGTGGGGCGCTTGCGGCCTCTCCGGGCAACGAGGCCCATCTCCACGCCTTCCAAACCCGCCTGATCGAGACGGGCGGGGCGGCCCACACCCTCTATCTCCACACCTCCCCCGAATTCGCCGCCAAGAAGCTGCTCGCCGCCGGCGAAACCAGGATCTTCGATTTCGCCCGCGTCTTCCGGAACCGCGAACGCACGCGCCTGCACGCCCCGGAATTCACCATGCTGGAATGGTATCGCGCGAACGAACCTTATGAGACGGCGATAGCAGACACGCTGAACCTGATCCGCGTGGCGGCCGACACCAACGGCATCGAACAATTTTCCTTTCGCGACATTCCTTGCGATCCGCGCGCCGATGCCGAACGCCTCACCGTCGCGCAAGCCTTCACCATCCATGCCGGCGTCGATCTGCTCGCCACGCTGTCGCCGGAAGGCGAGGGCAATCGCGACATGCTTTCGCGCAAGGCGCAGAGAAGCGGAATGGACGTCGCCGAAAACGACAATTGGGCCGACATCTTCAGCAAGCTCTTGGTCGCCCGTATCGAACCCAAACTCGGCCGCGGCAAACCGACGGTGCTCTACGAGTATCCGCGCTGCGAAGCGGCGCTCGCCCGTGCCACCAAACACGACCCGCGTGTGGCCGAACGGTTCGAGGTCTATGCCTCCAGCGTGGAACTCGCCAACGGCTTCGGCGAACTGACCGATGCCGCCGAACAACGCCGCCGTTTCGAAGCCGAAATGAATGAAAAGCAACGTGTTTACGGCGAACGCTACCCGCTGGACGAAGATTTCCTTTCCGCCCTTAACCACATGCCACCCGCAAGCGGCGTGGCATTGGGTTTCGACCGGCTGGTGATGCTGGCCACCGGCGCCCGCAAACTCGACGACGTGCTCTGGACGCCGCTTGCATGACTGCAATGCCAAGACATCGGTTGGCGAGGGTGGGGCGCCCCGCTATGCACATCCCATGAGCCAGTCCGCCACCATCGAGGATCCCGCGCCCGAAACCACGACGTTTGCGATCCTTTTCGCCGTGTCGTTCTGCCATCTGCTGAACGACATGATGCAGGCGATGCTGCCCGCGATTTATCCCAACCTGAAAGTCGCGTTCCATCTCAGCTTTACCCAGATCGGCCTCGTGACGCTGGTGTTCCAGTGTACGGCCTCGCTGCTTCAGCCGTTGGTCGGCCTCTATTCCGACCGCCGCCCCATGCCCTATTCGCTGGCCGCCGGCATGGTTTCCACACTCATCGGCCTTCTTATTCTTTCGATCGCGTGGGATTACCCGATCCTCCTGGTCGCCGCCGCTTTCGTCGGCGTCGGATCATCGACGTTCCATCCCGAATCCTCGCGCGTCGCCCGCATGGCGTCCGGCGGCCGTCACGGCCTCGCGCAGTCGCTGTTTCAGGTCGGCGGCAATATCGGTTCGGCCTTGGGCCCGCTCACGGCGGCCGCCATCGTCGCAAGCTACGGTCAGCACAGCGTCGCGCTTTATTCGCTACTCGCGCTCACCGCGATCATCGTGCTCTGGAATGTCGGAAACTGGTACAAGCACCATGGTCTCAAACGCATGGCGCACCACGCCAAGACCGGTCGCCAGAGCAATCTCTCGCGCGCCAAGATCGTCACCTCGGTCGCGATCCTGCTGGCGCTGATTTTCTCCAAATATTTCTATCTTGCCAGCATCACCAGCTATTACACCTTCTATCTGATCCACAAATTCCACCTGTCGATCCAGGGTGCGCAGATTCACCTCTTCCTGTTTCTCGCAGCGGTCGCCATCGGCACCATCGCCGGCGGCCCGCTGGGCGATCGTTTCGGCCGCAAATATGTCATCTGGTTCTCGATCCTAGGGCCCTTGCCTTTCACGCTCATGTTGCCGGGCGCCAATCTTTTCTGGACGTCTGCCTTGAGCGTCGTTATCGGCATCATCCTGGCATCGGCTTTCTCGACCATCGTGGTCTACGGCCAGGAACTCATGCCCGGCAAAGTGGGCATGGTTTCGGGCATGTTTTTCGGCTTCTCTTTCGGCATGGGCGGTCTGGGCGCAGCCGTGCTGGGTTACATCGCCGACATGACGAGCATCGATTTCGTTTATCGCCTTTGTTCCTTCCTGCCGCTGCTGGGCCTTTTGACCGTCTTCCTTCCCAACACCCACGCTGCTAAAGCGCGGGCATGAATTTAAACGACATCGTAGAATCCGGCCTTGTTCCCTCAAGCCCCGCGCTGGCAGACGTCGCCGCGCGCTATGCCGTCGCCATCTCCCCCACCATCGCGGATTTGATCGCCAGAGAAGGCGACCCCATATCCCGCCAATTCCTCCCCACCGAAACCGAACTTGTAACGCTGCCCGAAGAACGCGCAGACCCCATCGGCGATCGCGCCCATTCCCCCGTCGAAGGAATCGTCCACCGTCATCGTGACCGCATTCTCTTCAAGCCCGTCAGCGTGTGTCCGGTCTATTGCCGTTTCTGCTTTCGCCGCGAGATGCTCGGCGACGCCACGCTCTCGCAAGACGCGATGGATCGCGCCTTTGCTTACATCGCAGAACACCAAGAAATCTGGGAAGTCATCCTCACCGGCGGCGACCCGTTGATTCTCTCGCCTCGCCGTGCCGAAGACATCACGCAACGCCTCGCCGCAATTCCGCACGTGAAGGTCGTGCGCTGGCACACCCGCGTGCCCGTCGTCGATCCGCCGCGCGTCACCGATGAATTCGTTGCGTCCATCAAATCAAAAAACCTGACAACCTTTGTCGCCCTGCACGCCAATCACGCTGGCGAATTCGACGAAGCCGCCCGCGCGGCTATCGCGCGCCTGATCGACGCCGGCATCCCGATGCTGAGCCAGAGCGTGCTGCTGAGCGGCATCAACGACAACACAGACGCGCTCGAATCCCTGATGCGCACCTTCATCGAAAACCGCATCAAACCTTACTATCTGCACCACCCCGATCTCGCGCCCGGCACCTCGCACTTCCGCGTCTCGATCGCTCATGGTCAAAACCTGATGCGCGAACTGCGCGCGCGCCTGTCCGGCATCGCACTGCCAACCTATGTGCTGGATATTCCTGGCGGCCACGCCAAGGTGCCGCTCAATTCCGAAGATGTGATCGCTTTGGAAAACGGCCGCCATCGCATCCGCGATCACGCGGGCCACTGGCACGAATATTAAGCGCGCAACCGCTTGAAGAACGCGCTCACCTTGTGCCGCGTCTGCTCCCGCCAGACAACGCCTTTGTCCGTGACCCAGTTCAACTGAATCACCCGCCGCGGTCCTTCGAACGCTTCGAACCCGTGCCACGCATTGGGCTGGTTCTTGAACACCAGCAGCGTGCCTTCGTCCGGCGGCACTTCTGCGATCACATCGTTCAGATCGGTCGCCGACCGCAACAACCGCAAGCGCCCCTGCGGGCTTTCCCATTTGCCGTTCATATAGATCAGAACGGTAATGAGCTTCGTGGTGCTGTCCGTGTGGATCTGGCCGTCCTGCGCGCGACTCGTCCCCCGCACGGTGATCATCGTCGGGCGATCCGAAAGATCGATGCCAAATTTCTCCGCCACCGCATCGGTGAAGTCTTCGCCGCGAATGGCATCCATGAATTCGGCAAATGCCTTGCCATATGTCACGGTCGGCAACGGAAAACTTCCCGGCAGCGGCACGTCGGGAAAATCGCGCTGGATCGCCTCCATTGCGCCCGCGCGCACGAAGCCCGGAACGATCACGTAAGGAAACGGCTCGCGCGTGAGCGGCGCATTGCGGAAGGTTTCGACATCGACCGGCAGCATGGTCAGAGAGGCGAATAAACGGAGGTTGCGATGCCGCCATCGACAGCCAACACCTGTCCGGTGACGAAAGCCGATGCCCTGCTGCAGAAGAAGATCGCGGCCCCGATCATGTCGTCATCCTCGCCGATGCGTCCGCGCGGCATGTTGCCCACAATCGCGTCACGCGCGGTCGCCAGAACCGGCGCCAGCATCTTGGTCTCGAACGGCCCCGGCGCAATCGCGTTCACATTGATGTTGTCGCGTGCCAGATGCTTGGCAAGGTTGTGCGTCAGGTGATGCACCGCCGCCTTGCTCGCCGAATAGGCATAGGATTCGAGCGTCGGCTGCAAGATCCCGTCGATGGACCCGATGTTCACGACCCGCGCTGGGTCTTCCTTCGTGCCCGCCGCCTTCAAAAGTGGATACAAGCCTTGCGTCAAAAAGAAGATCGCCTTCAGGTTGACGTTCATCAGCTTGTCCCAGCCTTCTTCCGAATATTTCTCGAAAGGCTCTGCCCAGGCCGCACCCGCATTGTTGATGAGGAAATCGATCTTCTTCTCGCGCGATTTCATGTCCGCGATCAGCGCCTTCACTTCGGTCATCTTGCCGAGATCGTGCGCCACCGGAATGCAGGTGCCGTATTTCGAAAGCTCTTCCGCGGCACGCTCGCAAGCGTCGGCCTTGCGCGACGAGATATAGACCTTCACGCCGTTTTCCACGAAGCCGCGCGCGATCATCAGCCCGATCCCGCGCGAACCGCCGGTCACCAGCGCCGTTTTCCCGCTGATGTCGAAAAGTTTGGAAGTCATCGAACGTCCTATCTGTAAGATGCGTTAAGGGCCGCCAATTTCGCCGAACCCGGGCACAGGTCCTTTTCGGAGAGCCGGTTCAAAGGCGTATCTACCGTATTCAGATTGGCGTGCAAATCCTCGGCCTCGGGGTCCACATAAAGCAGCCCCGTCACCACTTCGCCCGCCTTTTCGCGCTCCTGCAGATAAGCCAGCGCGGCGGCCCGGTTGGATGGGTCATACGTCGGGTGCAGTTTCGCCAGCCGGATCACAGAACCGTCATGTTGCGTCACCACTTCCACCGTGCCCGGTTCGTGATCGATGACGATTTCCGCTTTCGGCGGCATGTAATCCAGCCGGTTCACCGCCTCGTTGTGCGCGCGCACGAAATCATAGGATTTGGTCGATCCCGGATGATTGTTGAACTGCACGCAGGGCGAAATCACGTCGAGGATCGCCGGCCCCTTATGCGAGATCGCAGCCTTCAGCAGCGGCACCAATTGTTTCTTGTCGCCGGAGAAGCTGCGCGCCACAAAGCTCGCGCCCAGCACCAGTGCAAGGCTCACCAGATCGATCGGCGAGTCCGAATTGAATCCGCCCGCCTTGCTTTTCGATCCCTTGTCGGCGGTGGCCGAGAACTGCCCCTTGGTCAACCCGTACACGCCGTTGTTCTCGCAGACATAGACCATGTTCACGCCGCGCCGCACGCAATGAGCGAATTGGCCGAGTCCGATGGAGGCTGAATCGCCATCGCCGGAAACGCCCAGATAGATGAGATCCCTGTTGGCCAGGTTGGCGCCCGTCAGAACGCTCGGCATGCGTCCGTGCACTGAGTTAAAGCCATGGCTGTTGCCCAGGAAATAATCCGGCGTCTTCGACGAACAACCGATGCCCGAAAGCTTGGCCACCCGGTGCGGTTCGATGGAAAGCTCGTAACAGGCCTGAATCAGCGCGGCACTGATCGAGTCGTGGCCGCAACCCGCGCAAAGCGTCGAGATCGAGCCTTCATAGTCGCGGTGCGTGAACCCAAGCTCGTTCGGCACGAGCCCCTTGTGATGCAGCTTCGGCTTGGCGATGTAGGTCATTCCGCGGCCTCTTTGCGGGTGGCGATGTTCATGCGTTCGGCAATCGCGGCGGTGATGAACCGCGCGGTGATCGGCGTGCCGTCATAATGCAGGATAGAAATGAACCGCGCCGGATCGATGGCGCATTCATTGACCACCAGCTTCAAAAGCTGCGCGTCGCGGTTCTGTTCCACCACGAACACCTGGTCGTGCGCGTTGATGAAATCCACCACATCGTCGGAGAACGGGAAGGCACGCACCCTGAGCGTATCGAGATAAAGCCCCTGCGCTTCCAGTGCCGCCAGCGCTTCTTCCATCGCCACGGTCGTCGATCCGTAGAAGATCACGCCGTGCCGCGTCCCCACCTTCGCATCTTTCCGAACAGGTGCGGGCACCAGCGATTTGGCGGTCTCGAACTTGCGCAGCAAGCGCTGCATGTTGTCGACATAGACCGAGCCTTCCTCGCTATATTTCGCGTAGCGGTCGCGGCTCGTGCCGCGCGTGAAGAAGGCCCCGCGCGTGGGGTGCGTGCCCGGCAGGCTGCGATAGGGAATGGCATCGCCATCCACATCCAGATAGCGCCCAAACGTCTTGCCGCTCTCCAGATCGTCGAACGACATCACCTTGCCGCGGTCGTAGGTTTCCTTGTCGTCCCAGACGAGCGGTTCGCACAGCCAATCGTTCATGCCGATGTCGAGATCCATCATCACGAACACCGGCGTCTGCAGCCGCTCGGAGAGGTCGAAGGCTTGCGCCGCGAAATGGAAAGATTCGTTCGGGTCTTTCGGCATCAACAGCACGTGCTTTGTGTCGCCATGGCTCGCATAGGCTGCCGAAAGAATATCGGATTGCTGCGTGCGCGTCGGCATGCCGGTGGAAGGCCCGCCGCGCTGGATGTCGAAAATCACCGCGGGAATTTCCGCGAAATAGGCAAGGCCGAAGAATTCCTGCATCAGCGAAATGCCCGGCCCGCTGGTGGCCGTGAAGCTGCGCGCGCCGTTCCAGGCAGCACCTATCACAATGCCGATGGCAGCGATCTCGTCTTCCGCCTGTACGATGGCATAGTTGTTCTTCTTGGTTTCCGGATCGACGCGGAACGTCTTGCAATGCTTGGTGAATGCTTCAGCGACGGAAGTCGACGGCGTGATCGGATACCAGGCGCAGACCGTGGCCCCGCCGTAAACCGCACCAAGTCCTGCCGCATCGTTGCCCGCGATGAAGATGCGCTCGCCAACCTTGTCGGCATGTTCGACCTTCAGCCCGCACGCATCCGGCAGATTCTCGCGTGCATAATCGTAACCCAGCCGGAACGCCTTCACGTTGGATTCGATCAGTTCGGGGCGTTTCTTGAATTGATCCGCCAGCAACTTCTCCACCACCGCCGGATCGATGCTGAACAGCGCCGACAACGCACCCACATAGATGATGTTCTTGAACAACTGCCGCTGGCGCGGATCGGTATAGGTGCGGTTGGTGATGGTGGTCAGCGGCACGCCGACGACATTGATGTCCTCGCGGAATTTCGACGGCGGCAACGGCTTGGTCGAATCGTAGAACAGATAGCCGCCCGGATCGATGGAGGCGACATCCTTGTCCCAGGTCTGCGGGTTCATCGCGACCATCATGTCCACGCCGCCGCGCCGCCCCAGCCACCCCGCACCCGATACGCGCACTTCATACCAGGTGGGCAATCCCTGAATGTTCGACGGAAAGATGTTGCGCACAGCCACCGGCACGCCCATCCGCAGAATGCATTTCGCAAACAGTTCGTTTGCACTCGCCGATCCCGACCCGTTCACATTGGCGAATTTGACGACGAAATCGTTCGTCGCATTTATGCGGCTTTGCATGTACCGGCCTGTGCAGTTTCGAGATAGAATTTCTTCATGTCCCATGCGCCCGTCGGGCAGCGCTCGGCGCACAGCCCGCAATGCAGGCACACGTCTTCGTCCTTCACCATCACGCGCTCGGTCTTGAGCGCGTCGGAGACGTAGAGGTCCTGGGTGCGGTTCAATGCGGGCGCCGTCAGCCGGTGGCGCAAATCCTCTTCCTCGCCGTTGGGGGTGAAGGTGATGCAATCCATCGGGCAGATATCCACGCACGCATCGCATTCGATGCACAGCTTGGTTTCGAACACCGTCTCGATGTCGCAATTCAGGCAACGCTGGGCTTCCAGGAACGCCTGCTTGCGATCAAAGCCAAGTTCGACTTCCAGCAAAACATTCTTCAGCGCCTGTTCCTTCGGCGCGTGCGGCACCTTGTAACGAAGATCGTTCGACACGTCGTTGTCGTAAGACCATTCGTGAATGCCCATCTTCTGGCTCGCCAGATTGACCATCGGTGGCGGACGGTCGTTCACGCTCTTGCCGTTGCAGAACAGGTCGATGGAAACCGCGGCTTCATGCCCGTGCGCCACGGCCCAAATGATGTTCTTGGGCCCGAACGCGGCGTCGCCGCCAAAGAACACGCGCGGGTTGGTCGATTGATAGGTGACGGTGTCGACCTTGGGCATCTCCCAACGGTCGAATTCGATGCCGACATCGCGCTCGATCCAGGGGAAGGCGTTTTCCTGTCCCACTGCGACCAACACGTCGTCGCATTCCATGTGCACGTCCGGCTCGCCCGTCGGCACCAGATTGCGCCGGCCCTTGGCATCCTTCTCGGCTTTCACCTTCTCGAAGATCACGCCGGTCAGCTTGCCGTCCTTATGCGTGAATTCTTTCGGCACCATGAAATTGTGGATCGGAATGCCTTCGCCCAGCGCATCGTCCTTTTCCCAAGGCGAGGCTTTCATTTCCTCGAAGCCCGAGCGCACGACCACATCCACCTGTTCGCCGCCAAGGCGGCGAGACGTCCGGCAGCAATCCATCGCGGTGTTGCCGCCACCCAACACGATCACGCGCTTGCCGATTTTGGTCGTGTGACCGAATGAAACGCTGGAAAGCCAATCGATGCCGATATGAACGTTGGCGGCAGCTTCCGCGCGCCCGGGAATTTCCAGGTCGCGCCCGCGCGGCGCGCCGCAGCCCACAAAGATCGCGTCATAATCTTCCGCCAGCAGCGCCTTCAAACTGTCGATGCGCTGGCCGAACTTCGTTTCCGGCTGAAGGTTGAGGATGTAATTGCATTCCTCGTCCAGCACGCTTTCGGGAAGACGGAATTTCGGGATCTGCGTGCGCATCATCCCGCCCGCAAACGGATCGGCGTCATAGATGGTGACGTGATAGCCAAGCGGCAGAAGATCGCGCGCCACCGTCAGCGAGGCGGGGCCTGCGCCGATCAGCGCGATGCGCTTGCCGTTCTTCTGCGATGCCGGTTTCGGCATTCGCCCGGAAACATCGTCCTTGTTGTCGTAGGTGACGCGCTTCAGCCGGCAGATCGCCACCGGCTCTTCTTCCACGCGGCCGCGCCGGCACGCCGGTTCGCAGGGGCGATCGCAGGTGCGGCCCAGCACGCCCGGAAACACGTTCGAGCGCCAGTTGATCATGTACGCGTCGGAATAGCGGGCTTCCGCAATCAGCCGGATGTATTCGGGCACGGGCGTATGCGCGGGGCATGCCCATTGGCAGTCGACAACCTTGTGGAAGTAGTTGGGGTCTTTGGTGTCGGTTGGCGTCATGCCGCCCGCACGCTGCTGAGGCTCGGCAACCGCCAGCCCATCAGCCGAATCGTGACTCATCGGTTGCTACGTATCTCCATGGCCGCATTCGCGTTTTGCGTTTCTCCCGGCTCACCAAGCGGGCGCTTTTTGTGTGGCGAATGCAAGGCGTTTCCCGTTATTTGTTCATCATAATGGCTGTGCACTCGCGCGCAACCGGCCCTTCGCGCTATCCTCAATGTTTCCGGAATGCGGCCTCCGGTATTTCCCTAATCATTTGAACCATAACGATTTTCGAGGAACCCGTGGACATCGCCTACTCCGAACAGCAGCGCGCCATCGAAGAAAACGTCGGCAAGATTTGTGCGCGCTTCGGCGATGACTATTGGTCGACCCTGGATGAAGAAGCCCGCTTCCCCCACGAATTTCACAAAGCCATGGCCGATGGCGGCTGGCTCGGCATCGCGATGCCGCCCGAATATGGCGGCGCGGGGCTAGGGGTCGCTGAAGCCGCGATCATGATGCACACGGTGGGCAGGGGCGGCGGGGGTTACGCGGCAGCCTCGGCCATCCACCTCAACATCTTCGGCCCGCACGCCATCGTCGTGCACGGAACGGAAGACCAGAAAGCCCGTTTCCTGCCGCCGCTCATCAAGGGCGAACAGAAAGCCTGTTTCGGCGTCACCGAACCGAATGCCGGATTGGATACGACCAGCATCGAAACCTTCGCGCGCCGCACCAACGACGGTTACATCGTCAAGGGCCGCAAGATGTGGACGACCACCGCCCAGGTCGCCGACAAGATATTGCTGCTGACCCGCACCACACCCAAAGCCGAAAGCAAAAAACCGACCGACGGCATGACGCTGTTTTATACGGACCTCGACCGTTCAAAGGTCGAAGTCCGCCGCATCCCCAAGATGGGCCGCGCCGCGGTGGATTCGAACGCTGTCTTCATCGACGACCTGCATGTGCCGGAAGAAGATCGCATCGGCGAAGAAGGCAAAGGCTTTCGTTATCTGTTGGACAGCCTGAACCCCGAGCGCATCCTGATCGGCTCCGAAGCCATCGGTCTTGGCCGCGACGCGCTGCATCGCGCGGCCGCCTACGCGAAAGATCGCGTCGTCTTCGGCCGCCCCATCGGCCAGAACCAGGGCATCCAGCACCCGCTCGCCGAAAGCTGGGCGTATCTCGAAAGCGCCTGGTGGATGTGCCTGCGCGCGGCGTCGTTATACGATTCCAAACAACCCTGCGGCGCCGAAGCCAACGCCGCCAAATTCCTCGCCGCCCGCGCCGCCTTCGACGCCTGCACCCGAAGCGTGATGACCCACGGCGGCATGGGCTATGCCAAGGAATATCAGGTGGAACGCCTGTTCCGCGAATCCATGCTCCCGCGCATCGCGCCGGTGACGGAGCAACTCATTCTCTCCTTCATCGCAGAGAATGTCTTGGGATTGCCGAAATCGTATTAAAATGGCGGGCTATTCTCAAACCGAATTGGACGACATTCAGGCAAAGTGGAATTTCCGCTTTCCGCCTGACCTGGAGGAAATGCTACGCGAGCGGCGTCAGGTCATCGAAGAGCATGCATCGTTTGACTGGATCAACACACCCGAAAGCCAGTTGCGGACGATGCTCGATTGGCCGTTTGAGAGCTTCCTTTTTGACATCAATCATGGCTATTGGTGGAAAGAATGGGGTGAAATGCCTGCGGCTCTTTTTGATCGGGCCCAACGCTTAAAACAGATTTTCACAGATGCGCCCAAATTGATACCTGTTTTTGGCCATCGATACATTCCGGAGGAGCCCTACGAAAAAGGTAATCCGATTTTTTCAGTCTACCAGATGGATGTGATCTTATATGGCTCCCATCTCGAACATTATATTTTGAATGAGAACGGGTTGGTTCCTCGCAATGCGCAATGGCCTGCTGCGAAAAAAATCAAGTTCTGGTCGAGGGCGGTAGAATTGAACGGTGAATGGCCGGGCAATTAAAGCTGTGCCAAGCTCAACACATTCCCATCCGGATCGTTGAACCACGCGACTTTCGCGCCGCTGCCCGGTGCGGTCCAGATGCCGAGCGCATCCTGCCCGAAGCCGTCATAGACGTTGAATGTCACGCCCTTGGCGTTCAGTGACTTCGCGGCTGCCGCGATGTCCGGCACCTGCCAACCCAGCGTCGTGTGCGGATGCGGCTTGAAATCCGGCACGGTCGAAACCCTGAGCATCGTGCCGTCGAGGTCGAACACGGCTGCGAAATCGTCTTCGTGCGTCAGCTTGAACCCCAGCACATCGCGATAGAAGGCCTTGGACTTTTCGCGGTCCCTTGTGCAAATGAAGTTCATCACCTTTGCGGAAGCAGCGATCCCCATCTAATGTCTCCTATCCCAGCACAGCCCCATCATAGAGGCTTTTGACACGCGATGCCCGGACTCTATTTCGACGAATTCTCCCTCGGCCAAAAGTTCGATCACCCGATCCGCCGCACGGTGACGGAAGCCGACAACGTCTTCTTCACAGCCATGACGCACAACCCCGCCCAGCTTCATCTGGATGAGGAATATGCCAAGAACACCGAGTTCGGCACCCGCATCGTCAATTCGCTCTATACGCTCGGCCTGATGATCGGCATCTCTGTCGGCGAAACCACGCTCGGCACCACCGTCGCCAATCTCGGCATGGATGAGGTGCGCTTCCCCAAACCCGTCTTCCATGGCGACACGTTGCACGTCGAAACCGAAGTGCTGGAGAAACGCGAATCCAAGTCGCGCCCCACGCAGGGCATTGTCGTGTTTCTGCACCGCGCCATCAATCAGCGCGGCGAAGTGGTCGCCCAATGCAAACGCTCCGCCCTGATGCTGAAGAAGCCATGATCCTGCGCTCTTTCCTTTTCGTCCCCGCCGACAGCGAAAAGAAACTGGCGAAGGCGCAATCCTCTCCCGCCGATGCGCTGATCCTCGATCTTGAAGATGCCGTCGCCGCTCCCAATCGTCCTGCCGCACGCAAACTCGCGCACGCCTTTGTCAGCGAGCGCAAAGCGCGCGGAAGCCTCTGGGTGCGTATCAATCCGGTCGGTTCGTCCGATTACAGCGCCGATCTGGAAGCCATCGTCAGCGCCAAACCCGATGGCGTGATCGTCCCCAAACCCGATGGCCCAGATGCGCTGCGCGTCCTCGACAACGATCTGACCGCGCTCGAAGCCCGCCACGGCCTCGCGCAAGGCGCGATCAAAACCCTGCCAGTCGCCACCGAAACGCCCATTGCAGTGCTGTCGCTGCAGGATTATCGCAACCCGCCGCCGCGTCTGGCCGCGCTCAGTTGGGGCGCGGAAGATCTGTCCGCCGCGCTCGGCGCCGCCACCAATCGCGACGACAATGGCGAATTTCTTTTCACCTACAAGGTCGTGCGTTCGCTGGTCCTGATCGCCGCGAAAGCCGCGGGCGTTGCGGCCATCGAAACGCTCCACGCCGATTTCCGCGATTCCAAAGGCCTCGAAAATGTCGCCCGCGCCGCCCAGCGCGAAGGCTTTTCGGGAATGCTCGCCATCCACCCCGATCAGGTGGAGATCATCAACGCCGCCTTCACGCCGTCCGAAACCGATGTGGCCCATGCCAAACGCGTGGTCGAAGCCTTCGCGTCCGGCGCCGGTGTCGCCTCGCTCGACGGCAGGATGCTCGACCAGCCGCATCTCGTTCAGGCGCGCCACGTGCTCGCGCTCGATGCCGCGATCCGCAAATAAAAAGGGGGAAGAGCTTTCGCTCTCCCCCTTTTCGCGGCGCTGCCCCGTTTTCCCGTAGCGCCGTTAGGCCGTCACTGCGTGTTGGTCGAATAGTGCACGATCTGCGCGTTGTTGCCGATCGCTGCCGCCGACACGCTCACATCGCCGCCCACATTGCTGATGGTAGTATTGGAGGTGGCAAACGTGCCCGACTTGTTGACCTGATAGTTCTGCACCGAGGCGTTGGCCGCGTTGCTGTCTTCGGAGAAGGTGTTGCCCACCGCCGTCGTCGCCAGCGAAACATCGCCGCCGATGTTCTTCAGGTTGGCATTCATCGCCGCCGACGGGTCCTTTGCATCGCATTCCTGGTTGGAATAGACCTTCGTGGTCGTCGGATCGGTCGAAACATCGGCCGAGTTGCAGACCGCCTGCGAGGTCAGGCTCGCTCCGCCCTGCACGTTCTGCACGTCGGCATTCACCATCGAAGAGACGGAAACCTGGCCGACATACTGGTTGTTGGTGACGTTGGTGTTCTGCATCGTGACGACGCTCAGCGCGTTGCCGCCCGAAACCGCCTGGCCGGAAACGCTGCCCGTGGCATTGATGATGTTGGTATTCAGCGTGGCCGAGCTCGAATTGAGATCGACCTGGCCGTTCAGGATGTCACTGCCCTGGTTGTGCGGCGGCGGTGGCGGCGGATTGTTGTTATAGCCCCCCCCGTAAGCCAGGCTGCCCGTCAGGGTCATCATTGCTGTAGTAGCGATAAGGATTCTGGATAGCTGCGACATGAGTTTTCTCCTCAGTTGTACTGCTTGCGCGTTTGTCGGCGCCCGCAGGTGAAGCGGTGGAACTGACTGTGGTTGCAGGCGTGATCTTCGCTGGAGGGGCTTTTGCCTCTGTGGAAACCGGCGGCCGGTCTCCGGGGCCTGCCAGCGGATCGTCCGCAGTCCCCAATCGCGCCGTACATACGGTGGGCGGCACCTTGTACAGCCGCGAAACGATTTCGAGCGTCGCCCGCTCGATGACACTGCGCACGGCAAGCTGGATCGGTTCCAGCGCGCTCTCGCCGATGCTCGCGTCGAAGAAATGCTGGCCCAGGAAGTCGAACACCCCGGCCGAAAGCTGCCGCCCGATGATCTGTTTCTGGTAAGAGATCACGTCGACCACTTCGAGCGTGTTGGTATCGACCAGCCGCAGGTCCAGCCCGACATTCATCACGTAAAGGTTCACGCCCGCCGTCGCCTTGATGCCGTCGGTGGCGGTTTCGCCGCCGTCCGCATTGGCGCCCATCGAGCGGATGTTGAAATTGAGTTCGGTGATGCCGCCGACGAGATAATAGTCGGAGCCCGGAATCGAGCCCGCATAGATCTTGCGATAGTCCCCGCCGCCAACGCTGCCGCGCAAACCATCCGCCGAGATCAGCTTGTTGTTTGCGTATTTCAATTCCATTTCGGCAACGGAGGTGTCGAACCGTTCGACCAGCGGCACGCCGGCTTTCGCAAGCGCGGACATCGCCATCAACGCAGCCCCTTGCGTCAGCTTGCGTCCGCCATTGTCGGCTTCGGTCTTGCCCGTGTAATCCGCAATCTGCCCGACTGCGATGCGCGTCGGCCGCGTTGCGGTGTAACCGGCGAGGCACCGCAGCGATGCGGAATAAGGCGTTTCGTTGCTGATGACCGGCGCATCGCCGATCGGTGCCGTGTAACGCCCGGTGGTGTTGTCGGCGGACGGTGTGATGCAACCGGTGAGCGTCACCGCAGCCAGCGCGATGGCCACCGGTCGTGTGAAATATTTTCGTCCGCGCAAAGTCATTGGGGCTAAGGGTCCTTACTGACCGTTGGTCGTCACGGTCGCGGTCTGGTTCCCGCTATTCTCCTGATGCGAATTCACGATCACGGTGTTCCCCGAACCCACCGTGATGACATTGAGCGAGTTGCCGACCGCGGTCGCCTGCGCGCCGCCAACCACGCCCACGCCCGACGACATGGTGCTGAGCCCCGATTGCTGGCTCATGGCCGAAGATGTGAACTGGCCGTTGACGACGGTAAGGTTGCCGTTGGCATCGCGCAGCGACGCGTTCACCGGCTGGTTTTCCTGCCCCGGCTGCATGCCGTAAGGATGGTCGTAGGTGGAATCGCTGGAGAAATCGACCGCATGGGCAGCAGCCGAAAAAACCGTGACCGACGCAACGAACGCTGCGCCGATCACCAATAGCTGTCCGATACCACGCGGCATTGGGGCAAACCCGCATTGATCCGCTGAATTCGCAGCAATGCTCATGCCAATCGTAAACGTGTTTTAACCAAGATTTCTGTGTCAAAGTGAAACGAACGCGGCGCGCGCAATGGAGGAAAACGAATGGCCACAATCGAATTTTTCTTCGATTGTTCCTCGCCCTGGACCTATCTTGCCTTCACACGCATCCATGCAATCGTGGAGCGAACACGCGCGGAGATTGTCTGGAAGCCCGTTCTGGTGGGCGGCATCTTCAATGCGGTTAACCAGGACGTCTACGACCGCAGAGCCAATCCCGACAAACGCAAAGCGTCCTATTATGAGAAAGACCTGCAGGATTGGGCCCGCCTCGCCGGCATCCGGATAGGCCGTCCGCCGGTCTTCCCCGTCCGCGCCGTGGCCATGATGCGCGCCGCTCTCGCTGCGCAAGAAGTGGGTGCTTTGCTCCCCTTTGCGCGCGCCGCTTTTGAGACCTATTGGGGCGAGTTGAAAGACGTGAGCCAGCGCGAGGTGCTGGAAGAAGTCTGCCGCAAAGCCGGTCTCGATCCCGCAGCTATCCTTGCCCGCGCCGAAGCACCGGAAATCAAAGATCGCCTCAAAGCCAATACCGAAGAGGTCATCGCCCGCGGCGGCTTCGGCTCTCCCACCATGTATGTGAACGGGACCGACATGTATTTCGGCAACGACCGCCTCCCGTTGGTCGAAGAGGCATTGCTGC
This sequence comes from Rhizomicrobium sp., assembly GCA_035543495.1. Taxonomy (GTDB): domain Bacteria; phylum Pseudomonadota; class Alphaproteobacteria; order Micropepsales; family Micropepsaceae; genus Rhizomicrobium. The sequence continues at coordinate 20,832 of DATKJT010000042.1, forward strand.
GCGGATGACAATCTCTTTTTCTTACCTCCCCCTACGCGGGGAGGTCGACATCGCGGAACGCGATGGCGGGTGGGGTAGTGCCGCAATCGTAAAAGAACAAACGCAAACGTCGGACATGAGATACATGTGCGCCACCGTCTTCGCTGCGCCAGCCCGCCGCGCTGACGCGCGTCGACCGCCCCGCTTAGGGGGCGGCGAGATGTTTTGCGTTCGATAGAGAGACAGCTAAACAACCCTCATGACCTTCCTCCAAGACCCGCAATCCCCGCACCAGCCGATGATCCGCGCTCCCTTCGTGGTGCTGGTGCTGATCGCCGTTCTCGTCGTGGCCTACATCCTGTGGTCCTTCGCGCCGCTGCAATTCGCCGACCGCATCCTCTACGATTTCGCGCTCTGGCCGATCCGCTATTCGCACGCCTATCTCGCGGCCCACGGCGCCGCCGCTCAATCGCCATTCGCGCTCGCGATTCCGTTTATCAGTTACGCTTTCCTGCACGGCAGCATCGGCCACATTGCGATCAACAGCATCTGGTTGCTCGTTGCCGGTCCGCTCATCGCGCGCAGATGGGGCGCCGGCTTATTCCTCGTGACGTTCTTCGTATGCGCGATTGCGGCGGCGCTGGCGCATCTCGCCACCAATTGGGGCGCCAGCGATCCCGTAATCGGCGCATCGGGTGCGATCTCTGGATTGATGGGCGCGGGCATCCGCATGCTGTGGGGCAGGGTGTGGATCGAAGGCGAACCCTTCCCGCGTCTGGCACCGTTGCTGTCGAAACAGGTGATCGTCTTTTCGCTGTTCTGGGTGTTCGGCAACGCGCTCGCCGGTTACACCGGCCTGGGTACGGGCGAGGCGGCCGGTCTGGTCGCCTGGCAGGCCCATATCGGCGGGTTCTTCGCGGGCCTGTTTTTGGCCACACCGTTCGACGCTTTTGCCCGCCGCCGCCTCTTGAACCCTTAAGACGCGTGCCTAGCTAAGGATGGGCGTACCCCGCCCGTCTTTGGAGGGACCAATGACCGACACCGCCACGGGCGACAACGCCCACCCCCCGGCCGTCCGCTCGCCCTTTTCCGGTTCGCGCCTGCTCTATTCGCTGCTTTTTGCGGTAATCGCCTGGTTCACTTTCTGGGTGGTCCTGCTGCTGGCCGCCGTCCAGCTGGTGACGATCCTGATCAACAACCGGGTGAGCGAGGAACTGCGCCGCACCAGCCTCAACGTCATCCAGTACCTGTGGGAGCTGCTGGCCTATATCTCCTGCGTTCGGGACGAGCAGCCTTTCCCGGTGGGCCCGTTTCCGAGCTACGCCGCCACATCCAAGACGTGAAGTCCTAAAAACTGGGATTTTTATCTTGAATTAGACCGTGGAATTCCTATATGTTCTTTCCCCGAGTGGAAAGGCAAGGAATGGACACGACTGGCGGTAGGCAAGAAACAGGGCAGGATACCCCACCCCCTCCCCCCTCCCGAAAAAACGCGAAAACAACCTCAAGGCGTTTTTCCAGTGAAAACAAAGGCTTGATAAAATCCAAGCCCAAAGGCGGCGCCCCGCTGGGCAATCGCAACGCACTCAAGACCGGCCGCCACACCCGCGAGATGCGTGAAATGCGCCGCTGGGCGCGCGGCATACTCGACGATTCCAGAAAACTGTTGGACCGCCTCGGCAGTCTGTCCGCCAAGGCCTAGGCTGACATAACCGCCAACAGGATACCCCCCATGCAAAAGCGAAAACTCGGTACCTCCGGCCTCGACGTTTCCGTCGTGGGTCTCGGCTGCAACAATTTCGGGATGATCCCGCGCGACGCCGCCGCCCGCGTGATCGACCGCGCCATCGACAAGGGCATCACGCTGTTCGACACCGCCGACATCTACGGCAATCGCGGCGGCTCCGAAACCACGCTCGGCGAATTGCTCGGTCCGCGCCGCAAGCAGATCGTGCTCGCCACCAAATTCGGCATGAAGATGGATGACGACGGCACAAAGTCTGGTGCGTCGCGCCGCTACGTCAAGGATGCGGTCGATGCGAGTTTGAAGCGGTTGAAGACCGATTGGATCGATCTCTACCAGCTTCACACACCCGATCCCAAAACGCCCATCGAAGAAACTCTGCGCGCGCTCGACGAATTGGTGACATCCGGCAAGGTGCGCTTCATCGGCTGTTCCAACATGCCTGCCTGGCAGATCGTGGATTCGCTGTGGATCGCGCAGACCCAATCGCTGTCGAAATGGGTCACCGCACAGGATGAATACAGCCTGCTCGTGCGCGGCGCCGAACACGATCTCATTCCCGCGCTCAAGGCAAAGCAGATGAGTCTGCTGCCCTATTTTCCGCTTGCATCCGGCCTGCTCACCGGAAAATACAAAGCGGGACAGGAGGCCCCCTCCGGCACGCGTTTCTCCGCGATGAAATATCTCGCCAACCGCTACATGACGGAAAAGAACTTCGAGATCGTCGAACGCCTGAAAGCGTTTTGTGCCAAACAAAATCGCACACTCCTCGAACTCGCCTTCAGCTATCTGTTGTCGGAAAAGACGGTGGCCAGCGTGATTGCGGGCGCGACCAAACCCGAACAGATCGATCTCAATGCAATGGCCGCGAACTGGCAGCTCACGCCCGAAGAAATTGCGGAGGTGAAGACCATCACCGAAAAATAATCACTCCGCCGGATGCGGCTGCGCGTTGCCGCGCCATTGCCGGATGCGCGCGCCCATCTCGTCGAGATAGATATAGATCACCGGCGTGATGTAGAGCGTCAGAAGCTGCGAGAGCAAAAGCCCGCCGACCACGGCAAGGCCGAGCGGGCGGCGCGCTTCGGAGCCTGCACCGAATCCGATGGCGATCGGAAGCGTGCCCACAAGCGCGGCCATCGTCGTCATCATGATCGGACGGAATCGGATGATCGCTGCTTCGTAGATGGCTGTGGCGGGACTTATGTGTTCGGCGCGTTCGCGCGTCAGCGCGAAGTCGATCATCATGATCGCGTTCTTCTTTACGATCCCGATCAGCATGATCATGCCGACGAACGCATAGAGGCTGAGCGGAACCCCAAACATCCACAAGGTGATAAGCGCGCCGACAGCCGCCGACGGCAGACCAGAAAGAATCGTCAGGGGATGGATGAAGCTCTCATAAAGAATGCCAAGGATGATGTAGACGGTGACGATGGCGATAAAGAGCAGAACGCCCATATTGCTCATGGAATCCTGGAACGCCTGCGCCGTGCCCTGGAAGCTGCCATTGATGGTCGGGGGCAGATCGATTTCACTTTGCACACGCTTGATGACCGAAACCGCATCGCTCAACGCCATGCCCGGATCGAGATTGAAGGATATGGTGATGGCGGGAAGCTGGCCCAGATGATTGACGACCAACGGCATCGTGCCGTTTGCCCGCGACGTCACAGCCGACAACGGCACCAGCGTTCCCGTACTAGAAGTCACGTACAGTTTGTTCAGATCGTTGGGATTGAACTGGTCCCTAGGCGTCAGTTCCAGCATCACCCAATACTGGTTCGAACTGCCATAGATGGTGGATACTTGTTGCCCGCCATATGCAGCACCCAGCGCTGTTTCGATTTCCTCGACGGTGACACCCAATGCCGCGGCACGGTCGCGATCAATCTTCACTTCGACAGATGGGCCTACGGCGTCGGCGTCACTGTTTACGTCCTCGAATCCTTTCTCCCGGGACAGATTGTTGACCAGCTTGCTGGCATAAGTCTGAAGTTCGTCCTGATCCAGACCTTGAATCGTGTACTGATATTGCGACTTGGTCGTATGCCCGCCAATTCGAATGGACGGCGGGTTTTGCATGAACACCTGAATGCCCGGCAGGACCGCCAATTTCGGCCGCAACTCGTTGATCACGTCGTCCGCGCTCAGTCGCGTGCCCAAAGGTTTGAGATCGATGACAACGCGGCCTTGGTTGTTGCCGTTCCGTGCCCCGCCGCCCACGAACGACAAAACGCCCTTCACATTCGGATCGGCGGCGATGATGTCGACCGCCTGTTTCTGGTACTTCTCCATTTGATCGAAGGATGCCGAATTGGACGCTTCGGTATAGGCGCTGATCATCCCGGTATCGACGCTCGGAATGAAATCTTCCTTGCTGATCAAGAACATTCCAACCGTGGCCAGAAGACTGAGCAGGAACAGGCCGAAAATGAATCTGTGATGCTCTATCGCCCAGCGAAGGCTTGTATCGTATCTCGCTTGTACGCGATCGAACGCATTTTCGCTCCACTGATAGAACCGGCCGTGCTCCGCAGTCTTGCCCGGCTTCAGGAACCGGCTGCAAAGCATCGGCGTCAGGGTGACCGAGACGACGCCGGAAATCAGAATCGCAAGAATGATAGTGACGGCGAATTCGTGCAACAGCCGCCCCATGATGCCGCCCATGAACACAAGAGGGATGAACACCGCCGAGAGCGACAACGTCATCGACAAAATGGTGAAACTTATTTCCTTCGATCCCTTCAACGCCGCCTCTAGAGGCCTTTCGCCCTCTTCAACATGCCGAACGATGTTTTCCAGCATGACAATGGCGTCGTCCACGACGAAGCCGACGGAAAGCGTCAGGGCAAGTAGGGAAAGGTTGTCGAGGCTGTATCCCATCAACGCCATGCCCGCGAAGGTGCCGATCACGGCAATGGGCAGGGCGAGCGAAGGAATGATGGTCGCCGAAAGCGCGCGCAGGAAAAGGAAGATCACCATCACGACGAGCGACGCTGCCATCAGCAGGGTGCGTTGCACGTCGCTCGCGGAATCCCGGATGGACTGGCTATGATCGTGAACGATCGAAAGTTGGACGGCCTTCGGAAGCGTCCGTTCGAATTGCGGCAGGATCTTCTTGATTTCGTCGACGACCTGAATGGTGTTGGATCCGGCCTGCCGGCGAATGGCAAGCGCCACGGAGCGCTGGCCGTTATACCAACTGGCGACGCGATTGTTCTCCACGCTGTTAATAGCATGTCCTATGTCGCGGACCCGTATTGGCGCGCCGTTCTTGTAGGCGATGATCTGCCTGTTATATGCCGCCGCATCTTCAAGTTGGCCATGTGTGTGGATGACGGCGGAATCCTTCGGCCCGTTCAGAGTACCTGTTGCCGCGTCCACATTCGTACTCTGAAGGGCGTCGGCGACCTGGTTGATGCCGATTCCGCGCGCGGCAAGCTCGTTGGGGTCGACCTGCACACGCACCGCGAAGATCTGCGAACCGTAGACATCGACCTCCGACACGCCGGACAAGGTGGAGATTTGGCGTGCGAGTAAATTCTCGGCGTATTTGTCGACCTCGTAGATCGGCAGCGTGTTGGAACTCAGCGAAAGAAACAGGATGGAGCTGTCTGAAGGATTCTCCTTCCGGAGCGTCGGCGGGTTGGGCATGTCGTGCGGAAGTTTGCTCGATGCCGCTTGAATCGCCGCCTGTACGTCCTCTGCCGCGCCGTCTATGTCGCGGTCCAGGTCGAATTGCAGTGTGATCGAGGTGCTTCCCGATGAACTTTGCGACGTCATCGAACTGACGCCGGCAATGTTGGAGAACTGGTTTTCCAGCGGCGTGGCGACCGACGAAGCCATGGTCTCCGGGTCGGCGCCGGGAAGGCTTGCCGACACGGTGATCGTCGGGAAATCGACATTGGGCAGTTCGCTCACCGGCAGGCTGGCGTAAGCGAAGATGCCGAAGATCACGAGTGCGGCCATCAGCAGCGTCGTCATGACGGGCCGACGGATGAAGGTTTCCGAAATATTCATTGCCTGCTAGCCGTTCGCGGGTTTCTTCGAAATGGAAACGTCCGCACCGGGCACAAGGCGGAGTTGTCCCTCGATCACCACGCGGTCGCCGGGTTTCACACGACCGGCCACGGCCGCGTGCGCGCCATCGTCGTAGAGCAGCTTGACCGGCCGCATATCGGCCTTGTCGTCTTTCGTGACGAGATAAACGAAAGGCCCGTCCGGCCCCATGGTGACGGCATCGTGTGGCACCACCGTCGCATTGGGCAGGCTTTTCAGCGCGATGTTCACATCGACCAGTTGTCCCGGCACCAGCGCGCTGTCGCTGTTGGGATAGGTCGCGCGCATTTCGATGGTACCGGTTTGGTCACTCACCGCATTGCCGATGAAAGTCACCGGCGCGTGCAGTTCTGGCCCCGCGTCGTCGTGCACCTTGATAGTGGCGGTCAGCAGCCCCTTGTTCATCTGCGCCTGGATTTGCGGCACATCGCTTTGCGGCAAATTGAAAGAAACCTTGATCGGTTGAATCTGCGTGATCGTCACCAGCGGGTTCGATCCGTTGGCGGGCACGATATTGCCGGGCTGAATCGTGATGGCACCCGTCTTGCCGTCTATCGGCGAACGGATCTGCGCATAGACGAGATTCAGTCGTGCCGCATCGACGTTGGCCTTGTCCGCGGCAACGGTCGCGGCCATCGCTTTCGAATTGGCGAGGTATTGATCGGCCTGGCTGCGCGACACCGCGCCCTGTGCCACAAGTGCTGCATAGCGTTGCGCGTCGTGCTCCGCAGCCGCGGCTTGCGCCGCATCCTTGTTCTGCGTGGCGACGGCTTGTTCCAGCGCCGCCTGGAATGGGCGCGGATCGAGCTGGAAGAGCAGGTCGCCCTTCTTCACGAAGTCGCCTTCCTTGAACGCCGCGGAAACAAGTTGTCCCTCGACGCGGGAAGTTACCTGCACGGTGGAATTGGCGACCACCGTTCCGATGGTGCGTTCGAACATCGTAACGGGCTGTTCGGTCGCCTTGGCAATGATCACCGGTGCTTTGGATACGGTCTTGGGTTTGCTGGAGCCGAAGCCGCCCAGCCACCAGACAAGACCTGCCGCGATCAGGACGCCTGCGATCCCGAGGATCAAACGGGTGCGCGAGCCGGCACGCTGCTGCATGCTCTGAAAACGCTCGAACGCGCTCGAAGATCGGAGTTCTTCCGGGAGGCTCATATTGCCCATGATCGCCCTTGCGCCAGCCGCTTTCGGCCGCCGCCTTAAGATAATCGAACGCTCCCAAATTAATTCCTACACGCGAATTCGCCCGGGTGCGAGCCAAAGGATACGGCCTGCGACCTTTGCGCGTCCCCTTCGCAGGTGAAAAAGCGAGGCCGCACAATAAGTTCCGACCTCTCCCACGCGAATGTGAAGACCGTGTGATACCGGCAAGAAAGCCGCGGACGAGGAAATTGCCCCGCGGCGCTCCTCCGTCTATAAGCCCGCGCTCTCCCGAACCGGCTGTCTTATGGATATTCGAAACATCGCCATCATCGCCCATGTTGACCATGGCAAGACCACGCTTGTGGACCAGCTCCTCAAGCAGGCGGGCGCCGTGCGTGAAAATCAGCACATGGACGAACGCGCCATGGACTCCAACGACCTGGAGCGCGAGCGGGGCATCACCATCCTCGCCAAATGCACCAGCGTCGAATGGAAGGACGTTCGCATCAATATTGTGGACACCCCTGGTCACGCCGATTTCGGCGGCGAAGTCGAACGCATCCTCTCTATGGTTGACGGCGTGGTGCTTCTGGTCGATGCGGCCGAATCCGTCATGCCGCAAACCAAATTCGTACTCTCCAAAGCGCTGAAGTTGGGTCTCAAGCCCATCGTGGTCATCAATAAGATCGACCGTCAGGACGCCCAGCCCAAAGAAACGCTGGAAAGCATTTTCGATCTCTTCCTCGCGCTGGAAGCCAATGACGATCAGCTCGACTTTCACGTTCTCTATGCTTCCGGCCGTAGCGGCTGGGCGGTGAACGAGCTGGAAGATGAGCGCAAGGATCTGACGCCATTGTTCGAACGCATCGTCGCCGATGTGCCCAAGCCCAAGCCGATAGCAAGAGCAGGAGACGATTTTCCCTTCACGATGCTCGTCACCACGCTGGAGGCCGATCCTTATCTCGGCCGTATCCTGACGGGCCGCATCGAATCCGGTTCCATCAACGTCAATCGCGTCATCAAGGCGCTCGACCGCAATGGCAAAGAAGTCGAACGCGCGCGTGCGACAAAGCTTTTGGCATTCCGCGGTCTTGCGCGCGTCCCGGAAGCAGTTGCCTATGCCGGCGATATCGTGGCCATCGCGGGCCTGCAGAACGCGACCGTCGCCGATACGTTGTGCGACGTGAATGTAGATCGGCCGATTGCGGCCACGCCCATCGATCCGCCGACATTGGCCATCACCATCTCCGTCAACGATTCTCCGCTTGCCGGCCGGGAAGGCGACAAGGTCCAAAGCCGCGTCATCCGCGAGCGTCTGCTGCGCGAGGCCGAAGGCAATGTCGCCATCAAATTCCGGGAGACCGGCGAAGGCGCCTTCGAAGTCGCGGGACGCGGCGAACTGCAGCTCGGCGTGCTGATCGAGACCATGCGTCGTGAGGGCTTCGAGCTTTCCATCTCGCGTCCGCGCGTGCTGTTCCAGACGGGCGAGGACGGCGAGCGGTTGGAGCCGATCGAGGAAGTGACCATCGACGTCGACGATCCTTACACCGGCGTGGTGATCGAGAAGATATCGCTGCGCAAGGGCGAGTTGCAGGACATGCGCCCGACGGGTGCGGGCAAGACGCGTATCGTGTTCCTGGCACCGTCGCGCGGGTTGATCGGGTATCACGGCGAATTCCTCACCGACACGCGCGGAACGGGCGTCATCAACCGCATGTTCCACGGCTACACACCGCACAAGGGCGCCATCGAAGGCCGCCGCAATGGCGTGCTGATCTCGACGGGCGACGGCGAAGCGGTTGCTTATGCGCTTTGGTATCTGGAAGAGCGCGGCAGGCTGTTCATCACGCCCGGCACCAAGGTCTATCAGGGCATGATTATCGGGCAGAACGCCAAGGACAACGATCTGGATGTCAATCCGCTGCGCGCCAAGCAGCTCACCAACATCCGCACGACCAGCAAGGACGAAGCGGTTCGTTTGACGCCGGTGACCGCGCTGACGCTCGAACAATCCATCGCCTATCTGGAAGAAGACGAGCTGGTGGAAGTGACGCCGCAATCGATCCGGATCAGAAAAAGAGAATTGCTGCCGCATATGCGCAAACGGGCGAAAGCCGAAGCGGAGTAAAACTACTTCCGCTTCAGCCCCAGCTGGCTTGCGACAGCTTTGTCGATGGCGCGTTTCGGTAAAACGCGAACCGCCAAGCCTTGCAGCTTTTCCGGATTCTCGGTGTAGGCGACCTGGGGGCGCGCTGTGGTCAGCGCCTTCAATACCGCGCGACCGATGCGTTCGGGCGGATAGCCTGCATGGCCGCGCTGGATCATCACCTCTTTTATTTTCTTCAGCGGTTCGAAATAGGGCGTGTTGGCGAACCGCTTCACGTCCACTTCGTCGGCCTTGTCCCAGATGGGAGTCGCCACCGCGCCGGGGCGGATCATGATCACGTCGATGCCGAAGATCATCAGTTCGCGGCGCAGGGATTCACCCAAACCTTCAAGCCCGAATTTGCTCGCCGCATATGGCCCCATGAAGGGAAACGCGTTTTTGCCGCCGATGGACGACATCATGACGATGCGTCCCGGATTTCCCTTGCGCGAGGTGTCCGCGCCAAGAAGCGGGGCGAAGGCCTGCGTCACGCCCAGTTGCGAAATCAGATTGACGTCGATCTGATGGCGCAATTCGTCGAGGCCGAGATAGAGAAGCGGACCGGCGACTGCGATGCCCGCATTGTTGACGAGGCCGAACAGGGTCTCGCCGCCAAGCGCCTTCTCCACCGTGGCCGCGCCGCGCTTCACCGCTTCCTGATCGGTTACGTCGAAGATCAGGGGCATGAAATTGGGGCCGAACTCGGCCTGCAGCCGGTCGGCATCGACCTGCTTGCGCACGCTGCCGAAAACGCGGAACCCCTTGGCGATCAAAACCTTCACGCAGCCATGGCCGATGCCAGTGGATGCGCCTGTGACGACGACCGTTTTCATATGCCCCTCCTGGAAATGTTCTTTCAATATAGGGATGGTTTGCGAAGGCTTCCAACCTTGCTAGGGAAGGGGCATGCCCATCGACGCCGCCACCATCGCTTTCGCCCACAAGCTCGCCGACCGGGCGGGCGAGGTGATCCGTCCCTATTTCCGCCAGCGCATTGCCATCGACGACAAGGGGCAGGTGGGGGGCAAGCCAATGTTCGATCCCGTCACCGCCGCCGACCGCGGGGCGGAGGAGGCGATCCGCAAGATCATCGATGCCGAACGGCCCAATGATGCGATCCTCGGCGAAGAGTATGGGCACAAGGCGGGCACGTCTGGGCTGACCTGGGTGCTCGATCCGGTGGACGGCACGCGGGCGTTCATCACGGGCCGTCACACCTGGGGCACGCTGATCGCGCTGGAGGAAGACGGAAAGCGCATCCTTGGCATCATCGACCAGCCGGTGTTGCGCGAACGGTTCATCGGGTTTGCCGGCACCTCCGAACTCATCACGCCGGAAGGGCGTGAGACGTTGCGCACGCGCGAATGTGCCTCGCTTTCGGATGCGGTGGTGTCCACCACGCATCCGTGGGCATTCTTCAACCAGGACGACCGGCGCGCCTTCCGCAATGTGTGCGCGGGCGCGCGCATGAGTTATTTCGGCGGGGATTGCTATGGCTATGCCCTGCTCGCGATGGGCTACATCGACGTGATCGTCGAGAGCATGTTGAAGCCCTGGGACGTGGCGGCACTCATTCCGGTGATCGCCAATGCCGGCGGTGTTTTCACCGACTGGAAGGGCAATCCCGTTTCGCCGGAAGGCGGAAGCATCGTCGCCGCCGGGGATGCGCGCGTGCATGCCGATGTGTTGAGGATTTTGAACGGGTGAACCTCCGCTTACCTCCCCCTTGCGGGGAGGTCGACGCGCGTTAGCGCGGCGGGTGGGGGGCTGCTTCAACGATTTCGGTGTCTTTCGATTTGCCGCTGAAGGCCCCACCCGGTCGCGTGCCGATGCACGCGCCCGACCTCCCCGTGAAGGGGAGGTAAGTGAAAGCTCCGCTTCCGCCAGCTTGAGCAGCTCCCGCGTCCGCTTCTTCCACGCACGAACTCTCGCGTCGAAGGCGCGCATCTCCTTGGTGTGCATTCCCGTCTTGCGGGCGTTGCTATTGCCGGGTTGGCCGCCGGGTTTGCGTTTTGATTCCATCGCTTAGTCGTTTTTCGGAATCCGGACCTCCCCCTCCCCCTGGGCGGTGGTGACGATGCGTTCGACTGTGAACTTCTGGTGGATGGTGGGGCGTTCTTCCGGGCCGTGTTTCAGGCGGTGAACCATGGCGGCGACTTCGGCGCTTGCCTTCATGAGGCTCGTCGCCTGATTGACGTAGTGGATGCGCTCGTTAGGCGGTCGCTGCTCCACACGATAGAGAAACGCCGCATCGCGCAGGATCAGCAGGCATTCGGCGAGCTGTGCGTTGAGCAGCATCTCGGTGATGTTCGGGTTGGCGATTTCCGCCGGCAGCAATCGGCGTGGGCGGAAGGGGCTCTGCCGGATTGGCGCCGGCGCGCACGTCTTCTTCGGTCATGGCCATATTATCGGGCCGTTCCGGAAGCGTTCGATAGCAACGCTGCCATGCGTCCGATGCAATGGAACTCTTGTTCGATAGCTCAGTTCACCGGGCTGTCCGGCACCTGGTCGATGATGCGCTTGGCCTGGGTCGCCATCATGCTGGCCAGTTCGAGCGCCTGTTCCGGCGTGAGCGAGAACTGGATGGATTTGCCTTCGGTCTTCAACTGCTCGGGCGTTTCGGCGTAGCGCACCTTCAGGAAAATCGCCATCTCGGCGATGGGCGCCGAGGAAAAGCCCATGATCGGACGGGTGACGATTTTTCCGCTCGCGTCTTTTTCGAGATCGTCGGTGTTGCTGGTCATGGCGCGTTCCAATTTTCAAACTAGCTTGTCATGGCCCGCGAATGAGGGCCACCCAGTTGAGTTCTGCACAACGGAAATTTTCTCGCGGAGACGCGGAGAACGCGGAGAAAATCCCTGCTCCGCGTCTCCGCGTGATACACACAGCACAGGATCACCTGGGTGGCCCGCATTCGCGGGCCATGACAGTTAGGGAAAGGAATTACTCTTCCTCTTCCACCGGATACAGCTTGTTCGCGAATTCGTCGAAGGCTCTCCAGAACTTCGTCCGCACGATGTCGTTTTCCATCAGGATCTCGTGTTCGGCGACTTCGAATTCGACGTAGTGGCAGTTGGGAAGACGCTTGGCGAAGTCGCGGCAGGCAGCCGTCATCACGATGCGGTCTTTGCCGGCGCCGAACATCAGTGTGGATGTGTCGATGGCTTCGGCGAATCCTTGCGCGGTGATCTCCGTCATCGAGGCGAAGGCGGCGCCGAGCCAGCTCCAGTCGGGACCGGCCAGGCGGATGTCCGGATGGGCCGCGATGAAATTCTGCGTGCGGTCGAAACGAATGCGGTCCGAGGTCACGAGCTGATCCTTGAACGTCATGTTCAAGGGATCGCGCGCGGCCATGCCGAAAACGAATTCGTTCTTCTTGCCGAACAGCATCATCAGTTTGGTGACGATGGGCACCAGCCATTCGGGCTGGCCGCGGGTGGAGACGCGCAGCATCGGCGCGGTCAGCACCGCGCCCGCGATGTTCGACGGATGCTTGTGGAGCGCGCGCAGGAGATTGTGGGCGCCCATCGAATGGGCGAGTGCGAGCACCGGCTGATCGGTCAGCGGCGCGACGACCTTTTCCAGGAAGGCGCGCAGGTCTTCGTCGTACTGGGTGAAGTCGTCGACGTGGCAGATGAGGCTGTTGGCGAGCGCGCGTTCCGAACCGCCCTGGCCGCGCCAATCGAAGGCTGCGACCTTGAACCCGCGGATGCGCAGTTCGTCGATCACCTCGCAATATTTTTCGAGGAATTCGGTTTGGCCCTGCAACACAACGCAAACGCCGCGAAGGGGATAACCCTCCGCGGCGTTCCAAACGGCTGCGCGAAGGCGCACACCGTCTCTGGTGTCGAAGAAGCTCGGCTCGAAAGCCTCGAGCGCAGGCTTCATCGATCTGTCCTTATTAAGCGGGACGCGCTTTCTGCAGGATCGGCCCAAGCTTCATGGCAAGGCCCATGTCGCCGGCGACGCGCAGCTTGCCCTGCATGAATGCAGAGGTGCCGTCGAGTTCGCCCTTCACCATCTTTTCGAAAGTTTCGAGGCTGGTGCTGATCGTGCAGTCGGCATTCTTGCCGGCGCCATCGCTCACCGTGTTGGGGACGGACTTGCCGTCGATCAAGACCGAGCCGGGTTCGCCGAAATCGAATTTGAGCGTGCCGCCCAAACCCGAATTGCCGCCGAGCGCTGCGCCCATGCCTTCGATAATCTGTTTCACTGCATCTGAGCTCATGAGAAGTCCCTTCCGTGTTTTTTAAACGTCGAGCTCCCGCGGCCATTACCCCTGAGGCGGCTCGCTCACCCTTATATCGCCACGAGCGGCCTTAGGGAGCGGGGGGATTATGACCATTTGTCAGAGCAATAAACAACTGTGTCGATTGTTCGCGCTTTCGATTTTCGTTTTGCAGCGCGGCAGGCCGGTCGTTTGCATTGGACGCGGAAGCGGACCACGCTAATGCAAGCGAAATGGAGAACGAAACATGGCTGTGAAAGACCGTGCGGTGGTCGCCGAATTCCTCAAGGCCAATGATGGCGGACCGGGAATGGACCTGCATGCGCAACGGGCGCGCATCGATTCATTGGGGGACTTTTTCCCCGTGGCCGATGGTGTGGAAGTCGAGCCCGCGACAGTCGGCGGAATCAAGGGAGAGTGGGTCCGCGCGCGTCACGCACGAAAGGATGCGGCGCTGCTCTATCTGCATGGCGGCGGTTATGTGATCGGCTCGCCCAAATCGCATCGTCACCTGGCAGCACTTTTGAGCGACGCGGCGGACCTGCCTGTTTTTGTGGCGCATTACCGGCTGGCGCCGGAACATCCGTTTCCGGCTGCGGTCGATGATGCGGTGGCCGCTTATGAAGGTCTCGTGAAATCGCAGATCGTGCCGCAGAAGATCGCCATCGCAGGCGATAGCGCGGGCGGCGGCCTGACACTCGCCACCCTGGTCGCGCTGCGCGACAAGGCGGACACCATGCCCGCCTGCGCAGTGGCGATCTCGCCATGGGCCGATCTTTCCCAGGGCGGCGAAAGCCATCGCAGCCGCAAGGCGCGCGATCCAATGGTCGGCAAGGAAGGGCTCGACGAGATGGCGAAGGCCTATCTCGGCAGCACCGATCCGAAGGAGCCGTTGGCCTCGCCGGTGTTCGCCGACCTGCAAGGCTTGCCGCCGCTTCTGATCCAGGTGGGATCGGAAGAGGCATTGCATAGCGATGCCATTGAGGTTTGGCGCAAGGCGGAAGCGGCCGGTGTCGAAGTCAGCTTCGAAAGCTGGGGAAAGATGGTCCATGTCTGGCACATCTTTCACATGGTGCTGGGCGAGGGGCGCGACGCCGTCAACAGAATCGGCTCATTCTTGAAAAACCATCTGGAATAACGAAAGCAATTGGCGAAGTAGGGGCGATGGGGCTGGCGCAGGGGTCGGAGGTACATCCGAAAGGCGGACGCGATGCGCTCGGCTGGGCGTGTTTCCTGCTGCATCTGGCGCTGGTGTTCTTCGCGCTGCTCGGCTGGCTGATGCCGTGGCGCGCAGGCCTGATCTTCTACCTTTGCTACATCCCGGCGATGTTCCTGACGTGGCAGTTCAACGAGGGCTCCTGCATCCTGAACAATTTCGAGAACCTCGTCCGGTTGGGCCGCTGGCGGAACCCGAAAAACCGGGAGGAGGGGGCCTTCCTCAAGACGCTGGTGGAGGATCTGACCGGGCTGGAACTCACCAAGCGGCTGATGAACGCCGTAATCTATTGTCTTATCAGTATTTTCTGGCTTCTCGGGGCCGGGCATCTTGCCTGGCAGTCCCAACCTTGAAGTGCCAAACGGGGCTTCCCACATAGGGAAGACGGGCGTGGCCACAACGGCATGCCCGATCCACAAGGCTCAAAGGAGGTTGTGACATGAGACTGGATTTTGCACCCCTATTCCGTTCGACCGTCGGCTATGACCGGCTGCTCGATCTGCTCGATGCGGCGGACACCGCGCAGGGCTATCCGCCCTACAACATCGAGCGCACCGACGAAAACCACTATCGTATCACCGTTGCGGTGGCGGGTTTCGGCGAGAAGGACCTGACCGTTGAAGTGCGCGATGGCGTGCTGCACGTGACGGGCAAGCGCGAGGACGCCGAGAAGTCCTCTTACCTCCATCACGGCATTGCGGGCCGCGCCTTCGAGCGCCGGTTCCAGCTTGCCGAGCATGTCGAGGTGAAGGGCGCGAAGCTCGAAAACGGGCTCCTTCATATCGAGCTGGAGCGCGTGATCCCGGAGGAAAAGAAACCCCGCCGGATCGCCATCAATGCTCCCGAACTGAAAACCATCGAAGGTCAGGCGAAAGCCGCCTAACGCTGGTTGGCGGAAGTTGAAAAGGGCGCGTTCCCGAAGGGGAGCGCGCCCTTTGCTTTTCAAGTGCGTTGCCTCATACGGCGTCATGAGTAGAGTCAGGTCCGGGCGGGCCAGACATTGAGGTTTGTATGGCGCTGTTTCCGCGCACCGCACGCACGACCCGTTTCGGACCGCATTCGACCATTGCGGAACTGAGGGGCGCGTATGACGCGATCTTCGAACGTTTCGGCGAAATCTCGCCGGGCGTGACGTTCGAGCCCGCGCAAATGGGGTTGGTGAAGGGCGAATGGGTGCAAGCGCCACGCGCCGTGCGTGGGCGGCTGATCCTCTATTTCCATGGCGGCGGGTTCATCGCCGGTTCGCCGCTGACGCATCGTCCGCTGGTTTCCAAACTCTGCCTGCAGGCGCAATCGCATGGGCTGGTGGTGCAATACCGGCTGGCGCCGGAATATCCGTTCCCTGCGCCGGTGCGCGATGGCGTAGACATCTATCGCAATCTGCTGAAGGGCGGGTTGGCGCCTGAGGCCGTGGTGCTTGCGGGCGATGGCGCAGGCGGCGGATTGGCGTTCGCGACGTTGCTTGCGATCCGTAACGGCAACCTGCCGATGCCGGCGGCGATCGTTGCGTTGTCGCCATGGGCCGATCTTTCGCTGTCCGGCATGTCGATGATGACGAATGCGGAGAGCGATGAATTCCTGAGTTGGGAATTGCTGTTCCTCTCGGCGCGGAATTATTTGAAGAAGCTCAATCCCAACGATCCTTATGCCTCGCCTGCGTTTGCGAACTTCAAGGATTTCCCGCCGATCATGGTGCATGCGGGATCGAAAGAGATTTTGCGCGACGACGCGAGCAAGCTGGGCGATCGCGCGGCGGAAGCGGGCGTGAAGGTGAACATCGAGATCTATGACGGGATGCAGCACCTGTTCCAGATGACGCCGGGATTGAAGGAAGCAAAGATTTCGATGGAACGGCTGGGCCAATTCATCCACGCCCGCACGCACAATCCGATGAAGGCCCCGCGCGCCGCGGTGGCCGAATAATCAACCCTTCCCGTCTTCCGCCAGATCGAACACCGCGATGCCGTTGTCCGGGCGCTGGCGGGATTTCCATTTGGGGTGGCGCAAGGTCTGGCGCAGGTCGAGGCGGCCGGAGTGCCAGTGTTCTTCGACCGAGGTGCGGGAGAATTCGTAGTCCTTCGATTGCGTCTCGTAATGCTTGCGGCGGTAGATCAGGTGCACGATCGACATCGCGTTGGCGCAATGGCGGTTGGTGAGGAACTGGACGTCGGGATCGTCTTTCATTTCCGCAGGCAATTTTTGCAGCAGGCGGTGGAAGGCGGTGCGCCGCTGCTGCATTTCTTTGGTTTCGTCGGTGTTGAGGCGCGTGCGGCTGGAGTAGCGGATGTCTTTCTCGCGGTCGGCGACGTCGAACAGGTTGCGCGGAATGGGCCCGCGCGCGCTGAAGAGATCGATCTGGAACATCAGCGTGTCGCGCGTGCGGTCGTCTTCTTCGGCCACATATTGCAGCGGCGTGTTGGAAACGAGGCCGCCGTCCCAATAGAACTCGCCGTCGATCTCGACCGGCGGAAAGCCGGGCGGCAGCGCGCCCGACGCCATGATGTGCTCGGGACCGATCTTCTGCTTGGCGCTGTCGAAATAGGCGAAGTTGCCGTTGCGGATGTTCACCGCACCCACGCTCAACCGCATGTCGCCTTTGTTGATGCGGTCGAAATCGACCAGCGAAAGAAGCGTCGCGCGCAACGGGCTCGTGTCGTAATAGCTCAAGGCTTCGGGCGAGCCCGGCAGGTAGAGGAAGGGCGGCGGTATGCGCGGGCGAAAGAAACCGTTGATGCCGAAGGTGAGCGCGATACCGGCGTTGTATTCGTTGAACAGGGTGCGGGGCACATCGCCGGGAACCAGCGGTTCGCCCTGCAGGCTTCCCGAGACCAGATTCCAGAAGGCGCGCAATTTCTCGACACGCTTCTCCGGCGCGTTGCCTGCGATGATCGCCGCATTGATCGCGCCGATGGAAATGCCCGCGACCCATTCGGGGATAATGCCGTGGGCTTCCAGTTCTTCGTACACGCCGCCCTGATAGGCGCCGAGCGCGCCGCCGCCTTGCAGCAGCAGTACTTTCTTCTCGTCCAGCCGCGCGCGTTCGGTGCCTTGCGACGTATCGGGCGCGATCTCCGTCTGCCGGTCCATGCTATTGCATGAACCAGCCATGGCTGACGACGAGCGATTGTCCGGTCAGCGCGTTGGAGGGGAAGGACGCGAACAACAGCGCCACTTCGGCGACGTCGGCCGTGGTGGTGAATTCGCCGTCCACCGTATCCTTCAACATCACCTTCTTGATCACGTCGTCTTCGGAGATGCCGAGTTCCTTGGCCTGTTCGGGAATCTGCTTGTCGACCAGCGGCGTGCGCACGAAGCCGGGGCAGATGACGTTGGCGCGGACGCCGTGTTTGGCGCCTTCCTTCGATATGGTCTTCGCAAGTCCGATGAGGCCGTGTTTCGCCGTGACGTAAGCAGATTTTAAAACCGATGCTTCCTTCGAATGCACCGAGCCCATGTAGATGATGCTGCCGCTTCCGGCCTTGTACATGTGCGGGATGACGGCCTTGGTGGTGAGGAACGCGCCGTCGAGATGGATGGCGAGCATCTTCTTCCATTCGGCGAAGGGAAATTCCTCGATGGGATGGACGATCTGGATGCCGGCGTTGCTGACGAGAACATCGACGCCGCCCCAGGCTTTGACGACTTCGGCCACACCGGCATTCACCTGGTCTTCGCTGGTGACGTCCATGGCGACCGCCATGGCCTGATAGCCTTTGGTGCTGAATTCTTCGGCCGCGGCTTTTGCGGGCCCGATGGCGAGATCGGCGATGACGACCTTCGCACCTTCTTGCGCGTAACGAAGCGCGATTTCCTTGCCGATGCCGCTGGCGGCGCCGGTGACGATGGCGATTTTGTTCTGAAGTTTCATGGTTACCTCGACGTTTGGGTTGCGTGCGAGGGCGTTTTCTCCGGGGGCGGGTTTAGCACGGAATGACATGATGCCGGATGAAGAATTTGTTCGCACTTACCTCCCCCAACGCGGGGAGGTCGACGCGCGATAGCGCGGCGGGTGGGGCTTGTGGAGCGAGGCTCGCTGGAGGCCCCACCCGGTCGCGTGCCGATGCACGCGCCCGACCTCCCCGCGAGGGGGAGGTGAGGAGACGTGTTTACGCCGTGCCGCCCATGGCCATGGTGGCCAGCGTCTCGGATTGCAAAGCGGGGAGTTTGGTGCCGGCCAGCACGGCGCCCGCGAGGTCGGCGTCGCGCAGATCGGCTTCTGTGAGATTGGCGTAAGCGAAATCGGCGTTGGAGAGTTTGGCGCGGCGCAGGTCGGCTCCGCGCAGATCGGCATAGCGCAGTTGCGCGCCGTCGAGACGGGCGGGAAGCAGGCGCGATTCTGAAATCAGCAGCGGGCCCAGGCGCACGTCGCGCAAATCGGCATAGTTCAGTTTGGCGTTGGCGAGATTGGCGCCGCGCAAATCCGCGCCCATCAGTTTGACGGAACGCAAGTCCGCGCCCGCAAGATTGCTGCCTTGTAATGAACAGCCCGAAAGATCGAGGCCGTAGAGCGTTGCTTTCGGCGCGATGAGGGCTGTGAGCGCGCGATGCGACATACCCTTGAGACCGCGCAGGTCCATGCCGGAGAAATCGGCGGGGCGGCCTTCGCGGCCGTCGGTCTCGGCCCAGCGGCCATGGGCTTCGAGCAGATCTTCGATCGGTGTCGGAAGGTCTGCGGGCGTGCGGCCGGCGGTTGCTTCGGTCAGCGCTTCGGAAAGATTGGCGCCGCTGGTGGTGACGAGATCCATCTTCGCGCCGATGAGGATGGTGCCTTTCAGATCGGCGCCGGTGAGATTGCAGCCGGAGAGATCGGCGTTCTCCAGATTGGCGCCCGCAAGTTTCGCCTGACGCAGATTGGCGCGAACGAGCTTGCAGCTTTTCATCATCGCGTCGGTGAAATCTGCCTGCACCGCCATGGTGCCGGTCATCTTGGCGCGTTCGAGATTGGCGTTGGCCATCAACGCTTCGGGCATTTCGGATGGGCCCACTTCGTGCTGCAGCACGCGCAGGTTTCCGTATTTGTCCTTCTGCGCGATGGTGCCTTCGCGCAGGTCGGCTTCGTAGAGGTCCGCACCGATCAGGTTGGCGCCGCGCAACGACGCGCCGCGCAGATCGCAACGCCTGAGGCTTGCACCTTCGCAATTGGCCCGGCGCAGATCCGCGCCGAAGAAACTGGCCGAATCGAGCTTGGCACCCGCGAGGTTGGTCTCTTCGAGAATCGCGCCCGTGAAATCGGCGTCACCCAGGTTCCGGCCCGAAAGGTCCAGTCCCGAAAGATCGCAGAAGGCGAAAACCGCGCGCGCGCCGCCCACCCGGCCCGAATACAGCATCTCGTGGCGGGCAGCCGCCTGGGAGACCTGCTTCTGGGTCAGCTTGGTGAAGCTAAGGCGGCGGGGGCTGCTATCCATAGGCCCGGAACTTCTGATATTGGCGTTGCGGCATTCTGAGCCGAAGCGGCTAACGCCTGATTAAAAAACGACAATCCGGGGGGTAGGCGGCAATGGGCCGCTATGTGCTTGAAACAAAATTGGTTAAGGTGCGCGCCGCAGCGGGTAGGGCTTCGGGGGCGACCCCCGCGCATCATCGAGGTTTTCGCCGGGCACCCGCCATGGCGGGCACGCCTCAGTGTTGGCTGTAGACAAAAAGACGAGAGGCCCAGGTGAAGCGTTCCTTCCTGAAGCGTGGTTTGCTGTTGTCTGCCGCATCCGCGGTTGCCCTGTCCGTCCCGGCATTCGCCGACGATCTGGACGTCACGACCAATCTCACCAGCCCGGTGAAAACGTCCGCTGCCAAGAACGGCACGGCGGGCAACATCACCATCGAATCCAACGGCAGCATCACCATCACCCAAGCGGCGCCGGCGGTGACGCTCGATTCGAGTAACACCGTTTCGATCTTCGGCAACCTGTCGAACAAAGGCACGACAGGGGCGGAAGGTATCGTCATCGATACGGGCACCAACACCACGCCCGCCACGATCACCGGCAGTCTGAGCGTGACACCGGTCAACAGCAGTTCGGTGACCAGCATTGACCTTTCCGGTTCGGGCGACACCAAGACGGGCTTGCTCATCGGCGGCAATGGCACCTTCACTGGCAATGTCTTATTCGGCAGTTCGCTGGTTGGCCCGGTGACGATGTCGATCCAAGGCAACAACTCCAACGGTATCCTGCTGTCGTCGACGTCCACATTGAACGGCAATCTCAGCATCGCCTCGACCATCAGCATGGCGCCGACCACGTCGAACGATACATCCATCGCGTCGGGTATAACGGTGCTCAATCTCCAAGGATTGACCACCGGCAATGTGTTTATCGACGCGGGTAGTCGTCTTTTAGCATTCGGCAACAGATCGGCCGGAGTTCTCACGACGGGTGCGATCAACGGCAGCTTTGTAAATTCCGGCGCAATCGACGTCGAAAGCTTTCAGGAAACCACCAACCAGTCCACCCAGGTGACGACCGTGCCGAAAGGAACGGGCGATCCGATCGGCGGAGCGGCGGTGCAGATTGGCGCATCCATTCTGGGCGGCTTCATGAATACCGGACCCGACGGGGTGAACGCCACGCCGTCCACGGGCGTCATTACCTCCGATGGTGGAGGGGCTTCGCCTCAGCCGGTTGTCTACGTCGCGCCTGCGAACGGGACCACGCTGGAGATCGGTGTTTACAATCCCACGACCCCCGATCCCGTGCCCGGCTATAGCTTCTACAACCGCGGCATCATCGGCACGACCAGCGGGCTTTATTCTGGTCAGTCGATTACAGGTTCCGTCGATCCCAATCTTTCGGTCGCCGGCGTTGTGTTTATGGGAACGTCTGCGGCGAATGTGAAGCTCGATGGGCTGGGTCTGTTCAACTCGGGCAACATCACCGCGGTCGGCCGCACCACAAGCGCGGGCACAGCACCCATTTCCGTGGTCACACTTGGCATCGGCAGCCTGGTGACGATCGATACGGGTACGACCAGCGGCTATGTGCATGTCGGCGACAGCAGCAACTCCGCCTCGGGTATCTACAACAGCGGCACGATCACCGCGTCCGCATCGGGGGCGCTCGGCGCGGTCGCCATGGCGGTCGATATCGGTTCAACCTCCGTCGTCAACAGCATCACCAATACCGGTAGCATCTCCGCCAGCGTAAGCACGACCAATCCGTCCACGGTGCTGACCGAAATCGCCTACGCGATCAACGATCAATCGGGAACGCTGAAGACGATCAACAATACGGGCACGATCTCGGCGACCACGACCACGCCGCTCACTGCCACCGGGTCCAATACGCTCATGGTCGCCGCCGATCTGAGCCGTAACACGACGGGCGTGACTTTCACCAACGGCGATGGAACACACGCCGCTTCGGTATTCGGCGATATTTATTTCGGCGCCGGCGCGGACACGCTGACGGTGACGGGTACGCCCGATGCCACTTCGAACATCATCGGCAACATCAAATTCGGCGGATCGACGGGACACGATACGCTGCATGTCGGCAGCTATGGCGCGGTCGCGGGCCAGATCAACGAAGTCGGTACCGGCGTGCTCAACGTGGTGATCGATTCCTACGGCTTGCTGCAGGTGAACAACAACAGTGCGGCTTACAACACGCTGAACGTGAACGACCTGAGCGTGGCGAGCAACGGCATACTCAACATCGCCGTCTCGACCGTGCTGAACAACAACACCTCGATCAACAGCGCCGGAACGATTTCGCTGGCCGTCAATTCCGGGTTGAACGTCGTCTATTCCAGCTTCATTCCCGCCTCCGGCCAGTTCGTGCTGATGCAGGCGCCCACGGGCCACCTCGTCGTGGCCGGCGGCTCTGCGCAGCAGCAGCAGATCGTGAACGCACTGGACACCCAGATCCCCTGGCTGTTCACCGGCAGCGCATGCTTCACCAGCTCGTCGTGCCCCACCAGCCAACCGGGTTTCGATCAGCTCGTGCTCAACCTGACGCCGAAGAGCGCCACCACGCTCGGTCTCTCGGGTTATGCGGCGCAGGTGTTCCCTTACGTCAATACGGCGCTCGAAAACGACGACTCGCTGGGTGCCGCGATGATCCGGGGCATCACCTCCAACGCAACCGCACAGACGGCCTATACGCAATTCGCGCCCGATGCGTCAGGCGGTACGCGCGCCATCGCCATTTCGCTCACCGATCATGCGACAGGTCCGGTGGCCGCACGCCAGCGCACGCTGCGCCTTTACGCGACACAGCCGGGCGATCTGACGCTGTGGGGTCAGGAATTCGCGCAGCAGATCTCGGACAAGGGTTCTGATGACCTGCCGGGCTACAAGGATTCCGGTTTCGGCTTCGCGATGGGTGCCGATGGCGGCGATGCGCAATCCGGCTGGTATGGCGGTGCTTTCACCTTCTACACCGGCAATGTCGATCAGCGTGCGCCCTCGTCGAGTCGCGACAACACGCAGTGGTACATGCTGTCCGGCTATTCGACATGGCGCGGCAAGGGCCTCTTCCTCGATACGCAATTGACAGCGGGCTACGGCGATCTGTCGGAGCATCGCTTCATCAGCGTCGGCGGAATCACGCGCCAAGCCAACAGCAAGCGCTCCTCGGTGCTGGCTGCGGTCGGCATGACCACCGGCGCCAACCTCGTCTACGGCTCGACCACCATCACGCCCAACATCGCGCTCGATGGCCTGACCATGCGCGAAGAGGGCTACACCGAAACCGGCGGCAATGGCACGACGGGCGATGCCTTCGACCTGCACGTCAATCCGGTGGTGATGAGTTCGGCGCGCGCCTTCGTCGGCGTCAATGCGCGGCAGGACGTGAATTTCGGCAGCTTCTACATGCAGCCCGAATTGCGCGCCGGCTATCGCTACGACTTCCTGGCCGACCGCATCGACCTGACCGCCTATTTCCCCGGCGTGTCGTCGACCGCGACCGGGCCTGGCACGGGCGATTTCACCATCACCGGGCCCAAGCCTTCGAAGGGCAGCCTGCTTGCGGGCGCCAGCATCTCGGCGACGACAGGCGCGTGGTCCATCGGCGTCAACTACGACATGCTGAGCGGCAGCCGGGGCAGCATGACCCAGGTGGGCACGATCTCTCTGGTCGGTCGGATCTAGCGCAACTCGTTCTGCCAGCGTTGCAGGCGGGAATTGCCCGCGCGCAGCGTTGCGATCGTCGAGGCGATGTGCGTTTCGTTCAGGGCGATGCCGTGACGGGGCAGCAGATAGCGGTTGGTGCTGGCGTCCAGCGTGCCCGACAGCGTCGTGAAAGCCGTGTCGTATCCCGCATCGCGAACCGCATGCCAGGCAAGCCGCGTAATATCGTCGGCGTTGCCGAAGGGATAGGCAAAGGCGGTGCACGCGCCGATCTCGCTTTCGATCAGGCGTTTGGAAAGCGTGGCCTGCTCGACGAGATAGTCGTGTGCTTGCCGCCCGTTCATCGGCCAGTGCCAGTGGGCATGCGCGCCAATGGTGACGCCGCGGTTGGCCAGTGCCTTCAATTGCGCCCACGAAAGAAAGGCGTCCGAAGGAAACAACGTGCCGAGATCGGCAAGGCCCGCTTCGGCGAGCGCTGCATCCATGACATCGAGCGTTTCGCGGGCCTGCGCGGCCGAAAGCAGTTTCAGCGTTGCAAGGATGCGCGCTTCTTCGGAAGATCGTTCCCGCGACAGGAAATCGATAGGGCCCAGATGCGGCAACGCATATTGGCCGGTGGGCGCATAGCGCAGGAAGGCGCGCGCGCGGAACATGGGATTGCGTTCGGACGAACCGATATGCGCGGTCGAGACGAACAGGGTCCACGGCAGTTTCAGTTCCGCCAATATATCGGCGGCATCGATCATGTTGGCGTAACCGTCGTCCGCCATCAGGAACAGCGCGCGAGAATGTCTGGCGGGGTCTTTCAGCACATTGTCGAGTGCGTTTAGCGGCAGCACGTCGAAACGCTCGCCAATCGCGCGCATGATCGCGATGAAGGTTTCGCGTTCGTGGTGGTTGCCCTGCAATTGCGGATCGTCGAGCTTCTTCTCCACCCCATGAAAGAACACCGCCGCCGGCCGGCTGAACGGCAGAACGGCCGCGCCCGGCACAAGGCGCGACGCCTGCCGGAATGTGCGGCCGGCAAGGCTTGTCATGGAAGGATCGCTCGCAACATACCGCCAGAGTCGCGCCGGAGTGCTTTTGAAATACTTAACCGCGCGCGGCGGCGATGAACCTATCCACCGCTTCTTCCGGTGTGGCGAAGGAGAGGACGAGGCGGATCAATGTCTTGCCGTCGGCGGGTGGCGCCCAATCGTAGAACACCGCGCCCGCCTTTCGCAGGCGCGCGATGGTTTCGGCGGGCAGTCGCGCGAAGACCGCATTGGCCTCAACGGGGCTTGCGAGTTCGGCGTCGGAGATTTGGGCCAGGTGTTCGCCCAGCTTCTTTGCCAGCGCGTTGGCACGGGCGGCCGCTTTCAGCCAGCGGCCGTCTTCAAGATAGGCGTCGAGCTGGGCCGAGATGAAACGCATCTTCGACAGCAGGTGTCCGGATTTCTTGCGGCGGTATTCGAAATCGGCAACGTCCTCTTTGCGGAAGAAAATCACCGCTTCGGCGCCGAGCGCGCCGTTCTTGGTGGCGCCGAATGAAAGCGCATTGACGCCCGCGCGCCAGGTGAGATCGGCGGGCGATGCTTTGAGGTGGACAAGCGCGTTGGCGAAACGTGCGCCGTCGATGTGAAGTTTGAGATCGTGCCTGCGCGCGACTTCGGCAATCGCGCCCAATTCGTTTTGCGAATAGACCGTGCCGCGCTCGCTTGCCTGGGTCAGGCTGATGGCGGTCGGTTGGGCGTGATGTACAAAGCCTTTCTCGAAATGCGCGAGCGCGCGCTCGATGGCGTGAGGCGAAATCTTGGCATGCTCGCCTTCCAGTGCAACGAGCTTTGCACCATGCGTGAAAAATTCCGGCGCACCGCACTCGTCGCAGGCGATGTGGCTTTCGCCATGGCAGAGGACGGCACCGTGCGGCGGCACGAGCGTGGCCAGCGCAAGCGCATTGGCCGCCGTTCCCGTGACGACGGGATAGACGAACACTTCGTGTTCGAAGATTTCGGCCAGTCGGTTGCGCAGCCGCGTGGTGATCTCGTCGTCGCCATAAGACCGTGCTGTGCCTTCGCCGGCACCGGCGAGTGCGGCAAGGATCTCGGGCATCGCCCCGTAAGCGTTGTCGCTGGCGAAATTCACGGCTCCCTACCAATTTCCGGTGTTGGGCATGGATGCCCATGGCTCCTGTGGCGCTTTTGCAGCGCCTTCCTGCAACAGTTCGATCGAGATGCCGTCTGGCGAACGCACGAACGCCATATGCCCGTCGCGCGGCGGGCGGTTGATCGTGACACCGCCCTGCATAAGTCTTTCGCACACCGCGTAAATATCGTTCACCCGATAGGCGAGGTGCCCAAAATTGCGGCCACCCGTGTAATTTTCTTTGTCCCAATTGAAGGTCAGTTCCACCAGCGGCGCCTGGTCCTGTCGGGCGCGATCAATATCGTCGGGGGCACCCAGGAAGACGAGCGTGAAGCGCCCGCCCTGATTGTCGATTCGGCGAACCTCCGTCAAACCCAGCTTGTTGCAATAGAAATCGAGCGCCGCATCGAGGTCCGCAACACGAACCATTGTATGAAGATAGCGCATGGGTTCCTTCCTTTTGGCGGCATATCCGAGAGCTTATCGCATTTGCGAAATGTGACAGCCGTCAAAACGCGCGCTTTGACGCGGGGAGGTCACAATCTTCAACGCAATTTCGCCATGATGTTGCCCCACCGTCCTTACGGGCGCGCTGGTTGGGGGACAATTCGCCGCATGAAATTGTCATGCGTTGCAGGAATTGAACCCCGCATCCGGTAAGCGTTCTTGTTGGTGAGGAAGAGCCGCTCGGATCGATCCGCGGAAACGGCGGAAGTTCGATGCAGCAGATATGAGGTCGGCAAAACAATTTTGTTTTTGTGCGTAATGCCGCCAGCCGCGGCAGATTGACATTACCGTCAATTTTTGACCGCTGCGGCGTCTGCTTTTGTAATCAGGAGGTTGAATGGCGTTTCATTCCATGGTTACGATGGGTTCAAACAACAATAATCGCACTTCCAAATGGGAGTGCTGGGGGAGGGAGGCGCGTGAATTTGCTTCACAGGTTTCGCGCACCCGGCGTCTTCCGCGCCGGGTTTCATTTTGTCCGGGTCACGTTGAACCATGCTAAAGCCTGAACACGTTACTGCCGCGCAACTGCGCAACCAGCAGAACTCGCAACGCCGGATGATCAGCGTCGCCATCGTCGCTGTCATCCACATAGGTGTGATTTATGCGCTGGCAAGCGGCCTTGCTGCGAATATGACCGCGCATCTCATTCAAGACGTCGAAGTCGCCGTCGTGAAGGAGAAGCCGCCGGATGTGAAACCCCCGCCGCCTCCGCCACCGGATTTCAAGGTTCCGCCGCCGGACTTCGTGCCGCCGCCGGATATCAACATCCAGTCGGATGCGCCGACCAATGCGATCTCGCAGGTTCAAAGGCAGGTCGCCAATGTTGCGCCGCCGCCGCCGGTCACCCAGATCACGGCGCCGCGTTCCGAAGGCACCCACGATTGCCAGTCGCAATATCCGCCGCTGTCGCGGCGCTTGAGCGAGCAGGGCATCGTCACGCTGAAGTTTGCCGTGATGGCCGATGGTACCGTCCAGGGCCCGAAGGTCATCAAGTCGAGCGGCTTCCAGCGCCTCGACGATGCGGCAGTCCAATGCGTGGCACGGTGGCGTTATCACCCTGCAACGTCGGCCGGCAAACCGATGGCGGTCTCGCTTGAGGCGAACGTCCGCTACCAGTTGAGATGAGTTCCCCGGATACCGGGTTTTTCGATCCCACTTTTAATGGAGTAACTACGATATGATCTCGAAGAAGCTGGCGATTGCTGCTGCACTCGTCTTTTTGGCGGGCGCTCCTGCGTTCGCTCAAGATGCCGCTCCCGCGCCTGCCGGCACCGCCGACCAGGCTGCTGCTCCTGCGGCGCCCGATCAGGCCGCGACGCCCGCCAACGGCGAAACGCCCGCCGGCACCAACCAGATGGCGGCGCAGCCCGCCGCTCCGGCTGCCCCTGCCGCGCCTGCGGCCGATGCCAAGCCGGCCGGCGAGAACCCCTACGGCCTCTATCAGCTGTGGGCCAACGGCGACCTCGTCGCGCGCGGCACGATTGTGCTGCTGGCGATCATGTCGATCGGCACCTGGTACATCTTCTTCATGAAGTTCTGGGAACAGACTCGCATGCTCAACCAGGCCAAGATCGTCGAGAAGAAGTTCTGGGCCTCGGCCAACCTCAACGAAGGCATCGACACGCTGCCGAAGAACTCGGTGTTCCGCGCGGTGGCCGAAAGCGGCGTCTCCGCTTCGTCGGGCCAGGGCACGGGTCTCGTGAACCTCAACGACTGGATCGGCATGTCGCTGACCCGTCAGGTGGAAGACACCAATGCCCGTCTGCAGGGCGGCATCGCCTTCCTCGCCTCGGTCGGTTCGACGGCTCCGTTCGTCGGTCTGTTCGGTACGGTGTGGGGCATCTATCACGCCCTTATTGCCATCGGCATCGCCGGCCAGGCTTCGATCGACAAGGTCGCGGGTCCGGTGGGTGAAGCTCTCATCATGACCGCCATCGGTCTTGGCGTGGCCGTTCCGGCCGTGTTGCTCTACAACTTCCTCGTTCGTCGCAATCGCGTCATCCTCGAGAAAGTTCGCGGCTTCGCCGGCGATCTGCAGACCTACCTCGTCACGCGCGCGAAATAACAAGGGCGTGGACAAGGAACAACGGAGTCTGCCGGTATGAGCGCCAAAGACGTAATGTCGACGGAGCATGAGGAAGCCGACCTCAACACAGCCATCAACACCACGCCGCTGGTGGACGTGATGCTCGTGCTCCTCATCATCTTCCTCATCACCGTTCCGGTGGTGGTGAAGACCGTGAACCTGCAACTGCCGAAGGTGACCAATATTCCGACTCAAACCAAGCCGGAAAATATCATCATCGCGGTCGACAAGGGCGAGAATGTCTATTGGAACAACGCACCGGTCGGCGACAACAACGAGCTGCTCGCTCGTTTGAAGCAGAAGGCCGTCGTCAAACCGCAGCCCGAAGTGCACGTCCGCGGCGATCAGGATGTGCGTTTCGAAGCGGTGGGCCGCGTGATCCTTGACTGCCAGCGTGCTGGCATCCTCAAGGTCGGGTTCCTGACGGAGCCGGAACATCCCGGCTCCGGCGGCTGACGGTCAGATCAACATTTCGAGGTAACTTTCCATGGCAATGAATGTCGGCAACGCTACAGGCGACAATGAGCCGATGGTCGAAATGAACACGACGCCGCTGATCGACGTCATGCTCGTTCTGCTCGTCATGCTCATCATCACCATTCCGATCCAGACCCATGCGGTGAAGCTCGACATGCCGGTCGGCACGCCGCCGCCTCCGCCGGTTCCGCCGGTGGTGGTGGAACTGGGCGTGGACTTCGACGGCACGCCGACCTGGAACGGCAACCCCGTTCCGTCGCGCACGCTGCTCGACCAGTATCTGCAGATCGCGGCCAACACCGATCCGCAGCCGGAAATCCATCTGCGTCCGAACCGTTTGGCGAAGTACGGCGCGGTTGCCCGCGTGCTCGGCGACGCCCAGCGCATCGGCGTGACGAAGATTGGATTCGTCGGCCAAGAGCAATATATGGAGTAGAGGGAGCACCCTACGAAGGTCGGCATAGCGGCGCTTTGGGACGCCGCACGAGGCCGCGCTTTGAATTGGAATGAGGTCTCGGGAATTATGACTATGGGTAAGCTTCGCGCGCTGTCGGTTGCGCTTCTTCTGGGAACGGCGGCTGTCGCCGGTCACAATTATGTGATTGGTGCGGCCCAAGCCGCTTCCGTCCGCTCGGTGGTGGGAAAGCCGCTGCAGCAAGCGCAGGAACTGGCGGCGAAAGGCGATTACAAGGGTGCGCTTGCGGCCGTGAACCAGGCAGACTCGGCTGCAAACAAGACGGCCGATGAAGCCAAGATCATCGACCAGATGCGCAACTACGTCATGGCCAAGTCGGGCAACGCCGCGGTCTATGAGCAGCAGATTGCGGCCGGCAAGGGCACGGCTTCGGTGGCGCGCAACATGATCCGCGCGCACTACATGCAGAGGCAATACGCAAAGGTGATTGCCGACGCCCCCGTCGTGCGCAAATTCGGCGCGATGGATGCGGCGACCGAAACGCTGATCGCGCAGGCCTATTTCCTGTCCGGCGACTATGCGGGCACCATCCGTTTCCTGAAGGGCCGCACCGATCTCGACAGCCTGAAACTCGTCTATGGCGCTGCGTTCAAGCTGCACGATATGGATGCGATCCAGTCTTCGCTGGAACAACTCATTCTGGCGACGGGTAACGTCGATTACTGGCGCGGCGGCATCGACATCGCCGAACACCAGCGTCCGCTCACCGATCATCAGACTCTGGACCTGCTGCGTCTGCGTCTGCTGACCAACACGATGCGTCCGACGGCCGGCGGCGACGACGACTATTCGCAGCTCGCGCAGATCGCGATCCAGCTGGGCTTCCCCGGCGAAGCGCAGACCGTCCTGCAAAAGGGCATGGACGCGAAGATCGTGAGCGGCGAACGCGCCAATCGCCTGATGAACATGGCCTCCACCCAGGCCACCAAGCAGAAAGCCGCCCTTGCGCAACAGGAAGCCGCCGCCAAGACGGGCGACGATCTGGTGAGCGTGGGCGAGGCCTATGCGGGCTTTGGCGACACCGACAAGGCGCTGTCCCTGATCCAGGCCGGCATCAAGAAGGGCGTCACCAACAAGTACAACGCGCAGATGGCGCTGGGTCAGGCTTATCTGGCCAAGGGTCAGCGCGATGCGGCGGCCCGTGCGTTCGCCGAGGTGCCGAAGACCGATACCAAGGGCTGGAACATCGCCCATCTGTTCAACATCTATGCACGTTCGAACTCGAGCGCGCAGGCGGCCAACACGCCGCGCAAGAAGAAGCACTGATCGCTTCTTCGGAGAAATCGGAAAGGCCGCCCGCGAAAGCCGGCGGCCTTACCTTTTTAAAGCGCCGTATCCGACCGTTTTGGGCCCCTGTTCAGGTTCCGATATAAAGCGGCGATGATGAGCTTGAGCGATGCCGAGATCGAAGCGCTGCTTCTGAGCCTGCGCGTGTCATCGGTCGCTGTGGTCGTGGCGCTGCCGTTCGCGTTCGCCGCCGCCCTTCTTCTGGCGCGCAAAAATTTTCCCGGAAAAATCCTGGTCGATGCGATTCTGCATGCGCCGCTGGTGCTGCCGCCGGTGGCGATGGGATACCTGCTTCTGATCGTGTTCGGCACGCGCGCCGGATTGGGCGGATTTCTCTACGAACAGTTCGGGATTCGATTCGTCTTCAACTGGACGGGTGCGGTGCTTGCTTCGGCGATTCTCACCTTTCCGTTCCAGATGCGCGCGATCCGTCTCTCGCTCGAATCAGCGGATGCAGGGCTCGGCGATGCGGCGCGCACGCTGGGCGCACGCGCGTTCGACCGATTCCGCAATGTGACCTTGCCGCTTGCGCTGCCCGGCGTGGCTGCGGGCGCGATCACCGCTTTTGCCGCGAGCCTCGGCGAGTTTGGTGCGATCATCACCTTCGTCTCCAACATACCGGGCCAGACGCGCACTCTGCCGCTTGCGATTTACACCGCCTTGCAGACGCCGGGCGGGGAAGCCGCCGCCGCCCGGCTGGCCGCGCTTTCGATATTGCTCGCGCTCGTCTTCATGACGCTTGCCGAATTCGTGCAGCGGCGCGCGAAAGACCGTTTCGCATGAGTGTGGACGTCCGCATCCGACATCGGCTTGGCGCATTCGCGCTGGACGTGGCATTCCAAAGCGATGCACCGGGCGTGACCGCGCTGTTCGGGCCATCGGGTGCAGGCAAGACGAGCATTGTGCATGCGATTGCAGGGCTGCTTCGTCCCGATGAAGGGCGTATCGCGGTCGATGGCCGGGTACTGTTCGATTCCGCCACCCGCACCGATCTCGCTGTCGAAGACCGGCGCGTGGGTCTGGTGTTTCAGGATGCGCGGCTTTTTCCGCATATGAACGTGCGCGACAATCTGCTGTTCGGTTGGAGGCGTGCGAAAGAGTGCGCTGGCGAAGGGGAAATCGGCCGCGTGATTGAACTTCTGGGTCTTGAGGGATTGCTGTCGCGCAAACCGGCGCGGCTTTCCGGCGGCGAGAAAAGCCGCGTTGCGTTGGGGCGCGCGCTGCTTGCTTCGCCTTCGCTGTTGTTGCTGGACGAACCGCTTGCCTCGCTCGATGCATCGCGCAAGGCCGAGATCCTTCCCTATCTCGAACGGCTGCGCGACGAAGCGAAGATGCCGATCTTCCATGTGAGCCATGCGGTGGACGAAGTGTTGCGGCTGGCCGATCGCGTGGTGGTGTTGCGCGATGGGCGCGTGGAAGGCGAAGGCTCGGTGTTCGATTTTGCGGCGGGCGAAATCGGTCAGCTTCTGCCCGCGACGGGTGCCGTGATCGATGCACGGCTGGAAGGCGTGCGCGACGATGGATTGAGTGTGCTGTCGTTTCCGGGCGGCGTGTTGTCGGTGGCGCGCACCGAACTCCCGCCGGGCACGCGGCTGCGCGTGCGCATCCGCGCCGAGGACGTTCTGCTGGCGCGGGAGGAACCCCGCGCCATCAGCGCCAACAATGTGCTGGCGACGCGGATTTCCTCGATCCGCGCCGAAGGGGCCTCGCAAGCCGATGTGCATCTTCTCTGCGGCGGCACGCGGCTTGTGGCGCGCATCACGCAGGCGTCCGTGAAGCGCCTCGGGTTGAAGGAAGGCGAGGCGGTGTACGCGGTGGTGAAATCGGTGATCCTCGATCCGCATGCTTTACGGGCGCGCGGCGCGCTGGAATGATGGGGAGACCGATAAAGAGGAGACGTCCCCATGCCGCGCATCGCCTATGCCGATCCCGCCAGTATGCCGGAGAAGACGCGCGAGTCCTATGACCGGCTGCCGCGCAAGCTCAACATCTTCCGCATGTGGTCGAATGCGGCGACGATCTTTCCCGCCGGAATCCGTTACGGCAATGCTATCCTGACCAAGCAGAAACTTTCGGCGGCCCGGCGCGAGCTCGTCATTCTTGCAGTGGGACGCATCGAAGGCGGCATCTATGAATTCGCCCAGCATATTCCCATCGCGCTGGCCGCGGGTTGCCGCGAAGATCAGGTGAGCGCGCTGGAACACGCCCGTTTCGAGGACGCGTCGTTCGACGAAGCGGAAAAGGCGATGCTGCGGCTGACGCGCGAAGTCGTGCTCGATGTGAAGGCGAGCGATGCGGCGATGGAGGCCGCAAAGAAACATTTCGATGCGCAGGAGATCGTGGAGATCGTCTGCACCATCGGCTTCTACATGACGATCGCGCGGCTGACCGAAACCACCGGCATCGAAGTGGATGCCGAGCGCATTGCGCATTTCGAGAAGATCAGGTAGCGGTACCGGCGCGAAAAACGATGCGCTTGGACATCGTGAAATTGAACACGAGGCCGACCGCCGTTCCGGCGACGAGCGCAAGATAGCGATTGTCGAAGGGAGGCGGCGCAAAGCCGATGACCGCCGCGAAAGTGGCGTAGTTGAACAGGGCGCCGACCGAATTGGTGGCGGCGAATTTCAGCCATTCGATGGCGATGCCTTGCGCGCCTTTTGCCGCGTGGTCGCTGAAGGTGAGCATCCGGTTGCCGAGCCACGTACAGATCATCGCCGACAGGATGGAAAAAGGGCGCGAGGCATAGGCGTTGAGATGCAACACGTCGTGCAGCAGGAAAAAGACCGAAACGTCGATGACGAAGCCGAAGCCGCCCACCACCGAAAAGCGCAGGAAGCGCGACGCGGCAAGCGTGCGCGCAAGCGATGCGAGTGCGGTCACGGCAGCGTCAGGTTGTGCGGGCTCGGGATGGCGAGATAGGCCATCCGCTTATTCTCCCAGCGGCCTTGCGTGACGGTGTCCAGAATCACGCCGCTCATCAGCGACAGGAATCCGAGCAGCATCAGGCCAACGGCCAAGACCGCGCTTGGCAGGCGGGGTACGAGGCCGGTCTCGAAATATTCCTTGATGACGGGCACGCCGAAGAACAATGAGGCTATTGCCAGAACGCCGAAGATAGAGGTGAAGAACAGAACGGGGCGTTCTTCGCGCACGAGGCCTGCGATGGTGAAAAGGATCTTGAACCCGTCGCGCCAGGTGTTGAGCTTGCTGACCGAGCCGACCGGGCGTTCCTTATAAGGCGTGTCGACTTCGGCAAACGGCATCATCAGACGCACGGCATGAACCGAAAGCTCGGTCTCGATGCCGAAACCTTCCGCGGTAAAGGGAAAGGATTTGACGAAGCGCCGCGACATGACGCGGTAGCCCGTCAGCATGTCGAGCAGCTTGACGCGGAAGAGCGTCGCGGTGAGGCCGGTGAGAAGATGGTTTCCCAGCACGTGACCGGGGCGATAAGCGTCGGTGCGAGTGGCGATGCGCCGGCCCGAAACGATGTCGAGACCTTCGTCGATCAGTTTCCTGGCAAGCGCGGGCGCGGCGCTCGCGTCATAGGTGTCGTCGCCATCGACCATGATGTAGATGTCGGCCTCGATGTCGGCGAACATGCGGCGCACGACATTGCCTTTGCCCTGGCGTGCTTCGCTGCGCACGATAGCCCCGGCTTCGCGCGCGCGTTCGATCGTGCGGTCCTTCGAATTGTTGTCGTAGACGTAGATGTCGGCGTGCGGCAGGTATTTCTTGAAATCGCGCACCACCGAGCCGATGGCGGCTTCTTCGTTGTAGCAGGGTACGATCACTGCGATCGTGGCTGTGCGGTCGGTCATTTTACGCCTGGCGGCTTTGGCGCAAGCGGGCAAAGCCGGTACAGCCCCGTCAGATTCGACTCGAACACTGTGCATTCCAGCCAGCGAATGGCAAGCCGGTAATCGGCCAGCGCCTCGCGCGCGCGGCCCATGTCGTAAGCGTCGGCCAGAAGGTAAATGTCGCCTTTCTTTTTCACCCAGGCCCTGACCTTGCCGCGCATCTTCCTGGTGAGCAGCGTGCCGTCATTGGGCTGCATCATCCAGCCGTCGATGCGCAGGATGGGAATCTGGTGCGGGATGAGCGGCGCAAGGAATCCAAGCGGCGAATTGCCGGTCATCAGCACCAGCGTTTTGTCGGGATGCGGGAATTTCGGCATGTCCGCCTGGACGTAGGGATCGCCCAGCGGCACGCGTTCGAGATAGTCGGCGCGGGCATATACAAGCACCGCGAGGAACATCGCACCCAGAAGGATCAGCCGCGGACGGAACGGGATGGGCAATAGGCCCACGCCCGCCGCGATCACGATGGGGCCCAGCATTTCAAGGCCCACGATGTAGCGATAGATCGCGAACATGTTGATCCACGCGAGAAACGCCGTGCCCGCATAGGCAAAGATCACGCGCGTGGCCGAGGGTGCGAAGAACGCGTCCTTCGCCGACAGGCGAACGGTTGCAAAAATCAGGGCGAGAATGGTGGTGGCATACGCCAGCCCCACGCGCATGTCGCGGAACGGCAGGTCGTCGGCGACCGCCCAGTTGAGCGTGAAACGATAGGGCAGAAGAAACGTGTTCCAGAAGCCGCGCGGCAGGAAGCGAATGTCGCGATAGGGCTCGGCGAGCGCAAGCGGCGATTTGAAATACTCGTTGAAATAGGGAAACAGCGGATTGCCCGTCAGCGTTTCCATCTTGAGCATCCAATAGGCCGCGAACAGCGCGAAGCCTATGAGGCCGCCGATGCCGCCGGCAACGAGGCGCGTGGCCAGATGTTTCCAGCTTCCGCCGAGAAGCAGAATGGCGCCCGCAAACCCGGCCGCGAACGGCATTTCGGGAAGCTTAAGCCCCATCGCACTTCCGGCCAGGAAACCCGCGATCGCAGTGATGATGGCGGTTTGAACGAGCGAGCCGTTTGTCAGCGTTTGTCGTTTGACCACGAGGATCGCGAGTGCGGAAAGCCACAACACGCTCATCACGTTGTCGTAATAGGTCGTGCCGAGCAGGCTGAGCGTGAGCGCGCCCGTCATGCCCAGCAATGTCAGAAGTGCGGCACCGAGAAAGGGTTCGGGCGTGCGCAGGGATTGGCGCGCGACGATGTAAAGCGGAATGGAATTTGCGCCCTGCACCGCGCCAAGAACGCCCAGGGCGAACCACGATGTCGTGTGCGTGGCGAGGAGATAGAACGGAACGTCGAGCAGCGGATTGTAATAGCTCGCCTGATGCGCGACGGCGACGTCGATACCGAGGCGGTCATTCAGAAGCGCGTAGGGGATGTACCAATGGTAATTGCGGAAATCCCACGACGTGTCCTTGCCCAGCGAGATCACGAACAGCGCCCAGCCGAGAACGCTGAGCGCGAGGAATATCCATTCGTTGCGCGACAGGCGAAGCGGCGGATCGGCATCCGTCCACGTCCAGCCGGGCCAACTCCCCGCAGTCCCCTGACCTGACGTTCTCATTGTGCTCCAAAACCGCCCGCGGGCGCCCGCTCCACAGGCGCCCCGCCCGGTGGTGGCCGGGACCATTGCCGCGCCTTGCGAACCGGTCAAGAGGCCGAAAAGCCCGGTTGCACGGCGTTTTGAAGCCCTATTCCTGGATGCTGGGCGGCAGGTTGGCCAGGAACTGCTCCGTACACGCCCGCCAGGAGTTTTTGAGGGCAAAGGCGCGGGCCTCGGCCCGTGGGATGTCCAGCGCCTTCAGGCAGGCGGCCTTGAGGTCGTTGTCGAGGGCGGCCACCGGGGCATCGCCCAC
The DNA here is from genome assembly GCA_035543495.1 of Rhizomicrobium sp. GTDB lineage: Bacteria > Pseudomonadota > Alphaproteobacteria > Micropepsales > Micropepsaceae > Rhizomicrobium. The sequence goes on from DATKJT010000042.1 coordinate 57,147, forward strand.
CACGTCCTGCGGGCCCTGTACGGGATAGGCGGCGACCGGCGTGCCGCAGGCCAGCGCTTCCAGCACCACAAGGCCGAACGTATCGGTCTTACTGGGGAAGACGAACACGTCGCTTGCCGTATAGGCGCGGACGAGGTCTTCGCCCGTCTTCATGCCGAGGAAATGTGCGCCGATATATTTGCGTTCGAGCTGGGCGCGCGCAGGCCCATCGCCCACCACGACTTTGCTTCCGGGAAGATCGAGCGAGAGAAACGCCTCGATGTTCTTCTCGACCGATACACGTCCGACATAGAGCCAGATGGGTTTGGGGAAGGGCAGCGTCGCATCCGCGACGGGATGGAATTTTTCGACATCCACACCGCGCGACCAGATGGCCGTGTTGGTGAAACCGTGCGATTCCAGCTCGCGTTTAAGCGATTGGGTCGCCACCATCATCGTGTGCGCAGGGCCGTGAAACCAGCGCAGCAGGCTGTAAACCAGCGATTTCGGCACAAAGGGAAAACGCACATTCACATATTCGGGAAAGCGCGAATGGAACGCAGTGGTGAAGGCAAGCTTGCGATCCACGCAGATGTTGCGCGCGGCCAGCCCCAGCGTTCCTTCGGTGGCGATGTGGATGTTGTCCGGCTTGTAGTCGTCGATCAATTTTTCCAGCGCACGACGCGGCAGGATCGACAGCCGGATTTCGTTATAGGTTGGGAGCGGCACGCTGAGGCGGCCTTCCGGAGTGGCATAGCGCACGTCGTGGCCCGCCAGTCGCAGTTCCTGACCCAGCACCTCAAGCGTGCGCACGACGCCGTTGATCTGGGGCGCCCAGGCATCGGTGACGATCAGGATTTTCAGGGTATGGGCCTCGGTTGGCGCGCCCGTAAGACGCAGGTGGAGAATCGTCCGGCTCCCTTCATCTAGGGCCACCGTTGAGCGGCTTTCAATCCGCGGGGTGGCGGCTGAGTCGGAACTCTGTCTCAGGCACGCGACAATCTCGTGATTTCTGCACTGCAAAAAGAGCAGAACGTCTATTTTTTGGGCGGAAAACTCGGCAATTCTCCTTATATATCATAGGCTTTTATGCGGCAGACGGGCGCAGATAAGCCTCGTCGGAGTGCTTGATTTCGCAACTGCAATCTGATTTATTGTTGCAGCGCGGCATTGCGAACTTCGTTTGCGATACCGCCGCCCTTCCTGGGCGTTTCCTCCCTGAACTTGGCCGCTCCGCCCCCCGGAGCGGCCATTTTTCTTTTGGAACAGGCGCTTTGCCCGGTTGACTCCAATGTTAGCCCGGTGACCATGCGGGCCATCACATGGAGGCTGGCAACGTGAAATACGCCATCGATTTTCGGTATTTGCCCAAAGGGGCTGAGAAGCCCATCGACAACACCAATCCGGTGGATGTTCAGGTTGACGAGACCCAGTTCGCGTTGATTCCTGCGGTCGGCGATCTCGTCGACATGCCGGGCGAAGGCCCCACCTTGCGCAACGTGCCGCTGAAGGGCCGCGTGCGCAGCCGAATGTTCCGCTACGTGCTGGGCTTCTGCTACATCACGATCGTCGTTGAAGATTCAGACGACAGCTGGTCGAAGGCCGGAAAAAACTAATTATTCCGCTGCAAGCGGCGTTGCGCGCGGAAGGCCGATCGACGACAGATCGGTCGAGAGCAAAGTGCGCAACGCATCGCCCACGCGCGCGCGCAACGCATCGAAATTCGCATTCGGCAGAATGCGCTCTTCATCGAGATAGAGCGCGCGGTTGATTTCGATCTGCAATGCCTGAACAGGCCCGCCGCGCCGACCGTGGATGTGGGTGGTGTGGCCGCCTGCATAAGGCGCGTTGCGCGCCACCGAAAAGCCGCGCGTTTCGAACGCATGCTCGGCAAGGCGCGTGAGCAGCGGCATCGACGAAACCCCGTAACGATCGCCCACGATCACATCGGGTACTGCGGCCGCCGACGGCATGGAATGGCAATCGATCAGGATGGCGAACCCAAATGTCTCGCGCGTTTCGGCGATCAGTTTTGCCAGCATATCGTGATACGGCCGATAAAGTTTCGCCATGCGCAATTCGGCTTCTGCGGGCGAAAGCTTTTCGCGATAGATCTCCGCACCATCGCGCACCACGCGCGGAATGACGCCCAAACCCGCCGTCACGCGCGGGCTTTGCGAATCCACCGCGAAGGGCAATGCGCCCGCGAACATCGTGTTGTCGAATTCGGAGGGCGCACGATTGGCATCCAGAAACGCGCGCGGAAAACGCGCGGCCAATAGGGGCGCGCCCAATTCCACGACGCATGCGAAAATATCGTCGATAAAGGCGTCTTCCGAACGGCGCAGCGCCAGCGGGGTCAACCGGCTTCTGGCGATGAAACTTGCAGGATAATGCCGGCCCGAATGGGGCGAGGCGAAAACGAAGGGCCCGGTCTGCTTCTTCGGGCGCGTGACGGTGAACGGTTCCGCGAACAGCGCAGCGATATCTGCGTCGACGTCTTTGTGACCAGCTTCGAGACGCGCCATGTCCTCTTTCCGAACGCCGCTCTTCGCAAATCAACGAACGGCCGACCGAAATTGGATCATCGAATGCGCGGACGGATCAAGCATTATAGTCCGGATTCCAGGCCCCAATGATGATCGTAGCCGAACCAGACGTTGAACTTGCAGACATCCGGCAACCCGCCGTCATGATCGGGCGGGCAGGGGCAGGGCGGCGGCGGACCCCATGGCCTCGGCCCCATGTCGTAGGCCTTGCCATAACCATCGTGCCAGATGTGGCGGCGCGGCGCTGGAGGCGGCGGCGGCGGGGATGCCGGGACGTATTCTTCCTCGTAATAGCGCGGTTCTTCGCGATGTTTGCGCTGGTGATGTTTGGCCGGTTTGTAGGCCGCTTTGGTGACCGCGGCCTTGGCCGGCGGGCAGTGATCCGGCGCCCCAACTGCCACCGAAAGCGGCAGGGCAACCGCCGCCGCAGCAATCATCCACAGGAGCTTCATCTGGCCCTCCGGGCGCACCGAAACGGCACAGTATTTCCGGCTCGCGGGCTTTAGGGAATGCTGTATTTTAAGGATTGGTTAACCATTTGGCGGCGGCACATCTCCTGCATTTACCAGCGGGAACGGCTGCATTAAACGACTCGCTGGGTAGGGGTTCTGCGTCATGGCACATATTCTTCTGGCGGAAGACGACGAGGCGCTTCGGCGGTTCCTGGCGGCGGCCCTCGTCAAGGCGGGCCATGTGGTTGCCGATTTCGGCGACGGCGATTCCGCCCACGACTGCCTGAGGGCCCACCGTTTCGACATTCTGGTGACCGACATCGTGATGCCCGGCATGGACGGCATCGAACTCGCCAAGCGCGCGGCCGAAGCCGACAGCGGTCTCAAGATCATGTTCATCACGGGTTTCGCGGCCGTGGCCCTTCACCCTTCGAGCCAGGCCCCCAAACAGGCCAAAGTGCTGTCCAAGCCCTTCCACCTGCGCGAGATCGTGGCCGAAGTCGAACGGATGATCGCCGCCTGAAACCACGCTTGTCGTAACGCCCCCCGGCAGCTATACGACGCCTCCCAAGTCCAGGGGCGCGTAGCTCAGCGGGAGAGCACTACCTTGACATGGTAGGGGTCACAGGTTCGATCCCTGTCGCGCCCACCACTATTTTTAATGACTTAGTTCGCTCGATGACCCTCTTTCGACGTTGGATTGGCGTCGACTTGAGAATTCCTTGAGAAAACAACTTCCGATTTCTGACACTGCGTTGCATCGCTTCGAACCACGAGTCGATCGCAGCTGCCGCATTCTTGAGATATTCCGGATCCCACTCTCCGTATCCGACGTCTTGGCCTGTTGTCCCGCCCAAAGCGCGGGACACACCCTGGAGAAGTTGTCTACCAAGGTCAGAACCCAAAGCCGCGTACCGTCGAAGAGCTGATCGTACATCCAGTCCATCGACCAACAATCGTTGGGTGCCACCGCCGCCATCCGATCATCCCGAAGCTTTGCCATGACCCTTCGCCGAGGCGGATGATGCCGCATTTGCAGCCCTTCCAGCCGGTAGAGCCGATACACCCACGTTCGGCCCGCAGACCAGCCTTCCCGGTTCAACAAGATATGGATTCGCCGATAGCCGCATCGGACATGCGTCTCTGCAATCTCACGAATGCGCTTGCGAAGCAGGGCCTGCTCAGGGCGCCTCGATCGATACAGGTACATCAATCGATGAAGGTCCAGCATGCGGCAGGCCCGCCGCGTCCCGATACGGAAGACGGTGCGGACATGATCCACCAATTCCCGTTCCTGAGCAGGCCTCAAACTTTTTTTCGCAAGACCTCCTGGAGCATCTTCTTGTCCAGGCTCAGATCCGATACCAGCCGTCGCAGCCGGGCATTCTCTTCCTCGAGGTGCGTCAGCTTGCGCACCTCCGACTGCATCAGACCGCCGTAACGGTCCCCATCGATAAAATGTTGTCCGATATCCCAAGCTTGCGGAACACATCCCCAACCGCCGTCCCCGTCTCCGCCTGCTGCAGCGCAAAGGCGATCTGCTGCTCACTGAATTTCGACTCTCCCGGTGCGGTCGAGCACGTGACCGCGACCCGCAATTTTCTTTCAAGTCGGGAGGCTCGAATGCGGGAGCACGTCTTCGAAGGCGCATTTTTTCGCTCCTTCATACACCCCATTGCCCTTGTGGCTTGTCGGAACAAGTGTGGTCCCCAGCTTGCGCCGCATCCAACGGCAGGGACAGGGATGACAAAGACAACGGACATGGATCGTGAACGCGCAAATTTGCGCGCGCCAAACGCGCGCATGAGCACGCCCGAATTGCGGGCTTGGTTTGTGCGTGAGGTCGTGCCCCTGGAGCCGGAATTGATGCAATACCTCCAGCACAACTGGCGCAACCGCAGCGACATCGCCGATCTGCGCCAGGAGGTTTATGCCCGCGTGTTCGATGCCGCGCGCAGCGAACTGCCGCAGAAGACGCGCCAATTCGTCTTTGCCACCGCGCGCAATCTCCTCATCAATCGCGTGCTCCACGAACAGATCGTTCCCATCGAAGCGGTCGCCGATCTCGAAGCGCTCGACATCGCCAAGGATGCGCCGGACCCGGAGCGCAACGCTATCGCGCGCGAAGAACTGCGCCGTCTGCAGGCCGCCCTCGATGCGCTGCCGCCGCGCTGCCGCGAAGCGATCGTGCTGCGCAAAATCGAGAATCTTTCCGTCCGCGAAATCGTCGACCGCATGGGCGTGAGCGAGAACACGGTCAAGATGCATCTCGCCCATGGCGTGCGCGCCCTCACCGAAGCCCTTTATGGGCAAGCCTCGAACATCAGGGGGCAAAGATGAGCAACGACACGCAGGCCGCGGCACAGACCCTTTCGCACGACGCCATCGAACAACGCGCCGCCGAATTCCTGATCGCCCATCTTCACGATCCGGATTGGACGGCGCAGAAACAGGCCGAACTCGACGCCTGGCTTGCCGAGTCGGTAGATCACGAAGTCGCCTATCTGCGCCTGGAAGCCGGCTGGAACGGCGCGGACCGCCTTTCGATCCTGCGTGCCGCACCGCCTCTACCAGTGCGTTCGTCGCCGCGATTTGAAGGCAACAAACGCTTTCATGCCGCGGCTGTGGTGCTGCTTTGTGCGGGCATCGGGGGCGCGATCTATGCCACCGATAAGCAGCCGCAGGATCAGGTTTTCGCAACGCCGGTCGGTGGCCGCGAATCGATCACCCTGGCCGACGGTTCGCAGATCGAATTGAACACCAACACCGAACTGCGCCTGCCGCAGGGTTCGCGCCAGGCCGTGTTGGTGAAAGGTGAAGCGTATTTCCAGATCAAGCACGATCCCGCCAAGCCGTTCACGCTCGATGCAGGCGATCATCGCGTCATCGACCTTGGCACCAAATTCGTCGTCCGCCGCAAGGAAACAAGGCTGGAAGTGACACTCGTCGAAGGCAGTGCGCGGGTGGAAACGGCACCCGGCAGCGCACATCCGCAATCCGCCGTGCTCGCGCCCGGCGATGTCGCGGTTGCGACAAACGACGATTTGAAGGTCACGCGCAAACCCGCGGCCATGCTTGCCGATACGCTGAGCTGGCGCAGCGGGTTCGTAACCTTCCATCACACCACGCTGAGCCAGGCCGCGGCCGAACTCAACCGCTACAACAGCGAACAGATCGTCATCACCGACGATGCCGCAGCGCACCGCGTCTTCGGTGGGAAATTCCGCACCACGGATTCCGAACGCTTTGCAGATGTCGCAGGCACCGCACTCGGCCTGCATGTCGAACATCGCGGAAACGACATCGTGATTTCAGGGAAATGATCGCCGCACCAACCGCGGCATGAACCATCCATCGGGGGGAATATGACCAGATTGAATACATTGAAAGCCGTCTTGATCGCCGGCACCGCCATCGCAACGGTTGCGGGTGCGGCGCGCGCGGAGAATTTCAACATACCCGCGGGCGATCTGAAAGCGGCACTCGATTCCTACATGTCGCAATCGGGTGTCGAATTGATCTACCCCGAAGACCAAATGGGTGGATCTCATACGCGGGGCGTCAATGGCTCGCTCAACGCCGAGGAAGCGTTGACTCGCATCCTCAAAGGCACGGGTTTCTCGATCCACCATGAATCGGGCGCCATCGCGGTGGTGCGCGATCGCGCGTCGAGCAACACGGCCGCCGACATATCGCCGATACAGCTTGCGCAAGCCTCGACCGTATCGCGCGCTTCGGTGGAAACGGTGACCGTCACCTCGTCGAAGCTCGGCGGCGCGGATGTGCAGAGCGTTCCCATCGCCATCACCGCGATGAGCCAGGAACAGCTCACCGCCACGCAAACCGCCGGCGGACCGGATTTGGTGAAGAACGTCCCCAACCTGACGTTCTCCAAAACCAATTTTACCGGCTACAACATCCAGATTCGCGGTATCGGCACACAAGCGATCTCAGTCACCACCGATCCTGCCGTCGCCGTCTCGTTCAACGACATTCCCTTTCTGCGCAACCATTTCTTCGAGCAGGAATTCTTCGACGTTAGCCAAGTCGAAGTTCTGCGCGGCCCGCAAGGCACGCTTTATGGACGCAACGCGACCTCCGGTGTGGTGAACCTCATTTCCGCGAGGCCGACCGACCATTGGGAAGCGATGGCATCGGTCGATGTCGGAAACTATAACAACCGTCGTCTCGAAGGCATGCTCAACGTGCCGGTGCTGGACGACAAGATCGACCTGCGCGTCGCCGGCGAGTGGACCAAGCGTGATGGATATTCGTTCAACGAACAGACCAACAAGCCGATAGATGGCCGCGATCTCTGGTCGAGCCGCGTTTCGCTCCAGGTGAAGCCGATCGACCGCGTCACCGCGAATTTCGTCTGGGAGCATTTCGACGAAAACGACGACCGCGAACGTTCCACCAAGCAGCTTTGTCAGAAAGACACCGCGCCTGCCGTCGTGGACGGCCCCACGGGTCCGCAAACGCCCGACGGCGATAATTACGGCAGCATCTGGCTGGAACAGGGCTGCAAGATGACATCGCTTTACGCGTCCACGGCCTATCAAACGCCGAATGCGAGCGCGGTGCCCTTCATTGCCGCATTGCAGCGGTTCAGCCAATATCTGACGCCGCAATCCGATCCTTATGCCGGCGTCACCCAATCGCCCGATCTGCGCGTGACGGATTCGCTCATCGATCCGCATTATGCGGCGAAGAACGATGTGTACGAACTCAATATCGACGTCAATGTGACGCCGGAACTGACGCTGACTTCGCAGACCGCCTATAACCAGGATCATCTTTATTCGACTGAGGATTTCAACCGCTACAACACCGCGCCGGACCTGTTTCAGGATCCGGGCGGACAAACCTTTGTCGGCCAGGATCACGAATATTGCGATCCGCAACTCGGCTGTTCCAGCCGCCTTGTGGGGCAGGATGTATCGCGCGAACACGCGCACCAGTTTTATCAGGAAGTCCGTCTGGCTTCGAATTTCGAAGGTCCGCTCAATTTCGTCGCCGGCGGCAACTATCTGAAGTATTCGACGCTCGAAGATTATTTTGTAATGTCGAACGCCATTTCGCTCGCGGCAGAACATTTCAATCATCAGTTCCGGGGCGGCGATGCGCCCGACGACGCATTGCACATTCCCTTCGACGGGACCATGGCCAACAGCTGCGGACCGCAATTGGGAACAGACGATTTGCTCCAGCACGGAATACTTGGTCTGGGTTGCGCTTACGTAGATCCCAATCCGCTGGAAGAGGTCGATGGCAATGGCCACAACTATTTCCGCAGCCAGAATCCCTATCGCCTGAGTTCATGGGCGATTTTCGGAGAGGCTTATTATCAAATCGCGCCGGATGTGAAACTGACCGGCGGCCTGCGTTTCACCGACGACCGCAAGAGCTTCGATCTCTATCCGAGCTGGACCTTGGTGCTGGGCAAATTCTACCCCTATAAGGGGACTGTCGATCAGGAATGGCAGGAAGTTACCGGCCGTGCGGTCGTCAACTGGACGCCGAAACTCGATTTCACCGACCAGACGCTGGTCTATGCTTCCTTTGCGCACGGCTACAAGGGCGGCGGCGCCAATCCGCCGGGCGTCGTGGTTATTCCCACCGGCCTGCCGGGTGTTCCCGCCACCTCGCCGAGCAACCAGACACATCCTTTGACATTCGAACCCGAATTCAACAACGCATTCGAACTTGGCACCAAGAACAGCCTGCTTGACGGAGCGATGACGCTGAATGGCGACATCTTCCTCTACAAATACAAGAACTATCAGATCTCGCAGATTGTCGATCGCACGTCGGTCAACCTGAACTTCGACGCCACGGTGAAGGGCGCAGAACTCGAATCGACTTGGGAGCCGATTCCCGGTCTGCGCTTCAACATGGCGGCGGGCTATGAAAATGCCACGCTCAATAGCGGTTCTCACGCCATCGACCTGATGGATCGCACCGCCGGACATTCGGATTGGATGGTGGTCAAGCCCTTCATCACGCAGACCTCGAACTGCATTCTGCCAAGAGACGTGGTCAACGAACTCCTGTCCGGCAATTCCTTCTTCGGTTCGGGCGCCATCGTGACGGCCTGTTATCTGGCCTATACGCCTCGCTTCGATCCCGGCTCGAATGCGCAAGGCTATTCCGATCCCGTTACCGATGTGGCCTATGTTGCCAATCCCGTCGACTATCCCGGTTACGCAGGTTTTGATCCACAGGCCGCACCGAATATGGGCGAGGGCTTCGACAAGAACATCAGCGGCAATCAGCTTCCCAACGCGCCGCACTTCACGCTGTCGATGGGCGCACAGTACTCCATGCCGCTGTCCGATGTCTGGGCGAGCACGTTGCGCGGCGACTTCTATTATCAAACGGACTCTTACGCCCGTGTCTTCAACGACCGGCCGTATGACGAGATCCATGGCTACACCAACCTGAACTTCGCCCTGATCTTCACCAACCAGGATGGCTGGCAGGCGATGGCCTATGTCAAGAATGTGTTGGATACGACGGCCATTACCGGCGCGTTCCTCAACTCCGACGATGCGGCGCTGACCACCAACGTCTTCGTCACCGACCCGCGTCTCTTCGGCATCCGTGTGACCAAGAACTGGTAGGTCCGACCCCAAACGGTCCTCCCGGCGGGCGGCGGAGAAATCTGCCGCCCTTTTTCTTTGTCGCACCGCTCGCCGTCACAAACTGAAACAAACCTGCACGATTCCGAAATCGGCGGTGCACCAGGCGCGCCTAGCGTCGAGGCTGGCCGGGTTGGCGCGGTGGCGCTGTCTTCCCGGCTTGCGGATCGTGGAGTGGTGCGTCTTGGTTGGAAAGGTTCTGGCTGTCTGCGCGGCCGCATGGTTGTTGCAAATGTCGTCGCTTATGGCCGATGAGGAATCGCAGCGGCTCACACTCTCCGCGACCAATGTGATGGATGTGCTGTCCAACACGCGCGGCGGCCTGCACGCGGGCACGCGCGCGCCGGACAGGCTTGATCTCGTTGCCGCCTATGCGGGCGATGCCGATGGTTTCCCGGGATGGCGTGTGCTCATCGGCGTACAGGCGACAGACGCAACCAATTTCAACAGCGCCCTCACAGGCAGCCTGCAAGGCATTTCGAGCCTCGATGGTCCGGTTGGTTTGCGTCTCGCAAACGCATGGATTTCAAAGGATTTTGAAGGCATCGCCGGGCTCAAGGCCGGCATCGTCGATCTCAACAGCGAGTTCGACGTGCAGCAAACGGGCGCGCTGTTTCTCAATCCCTCGCATGGCATCGGTCCGGATTTCTCGCAATCGGGCCGTAACGGTCCGTCGATTTTTCCATCGACCGGATTGGGCATCGTCGGCTGGTGGTTGCCCGGCGATCATTGGGAATTGAAAAGCGGCGTCTTCGAAGATACGCCCGGCAATCCCGATCACCTGGGCCGCACCGAATTGTCGCTATCGAATGACGATGGCGCTCTGCTGGCGTTCGAACTGCGCAACCGCCCGTCTCCCGACTGGGCGCTCGGCATCGGTGGCTGGCTTTATACAGCCGCGTTCGAAACGCTGGACACAACGCACGCCGCACATGGCAATGGCGGCGTCTATGCCATCGCAGACGGAAAACTCTATTCGGAAGATGCCCAATCTGATCGTGGCCTGAACGGTTGGATTCGTACCGGTTTCGCCAATGACGCGATCAACCTGGTGGCGTTCTATCTGGGCGGCGGTATCGTCTATACCGGCATCGGCGAGCGCGACAACGATCAGCTCGGTTTCGCCTTGGCTCGCGCCCAGTTGGGCAACGATGCTCGCCACCTCTCGCCCATTCCGCTTGCACGAGCCGAAACCGTCTTCGAAGCAACTTACAATCTGGTGCTGGGCGAAAACCTCGCCATCCAGCCGGACTTGCAATATGTGCTGTCGCCGGGTGCCGACAAATCGCTGCGCAACGCCCTGGTCGCAGGCGTTCGCATCACAACGTCGCTACACAATTAGGACGCGCGTTTGGTCACGCGCACGGCGAAGATATAGCCGCCATTGCGCACCGTCTTGATGAATGACGGGTTCTTGGCGTCGTCGCCGAGTTTCTTGCGCAGGCGCCCGATGCAAACGTCGATGCTGCGGTCGAAGGCGGGCGTATCGTTGCTGTGGCAGGCATCCATGATCTGGTCGCGGCTCAACACGCGGCCCGCGCGGCTGACAAGCGTTTCCAGCAGTTTGAACTCACCACTGGTCAACGTCACGCTCTGGTCGTGCGCGCCGGAAAGCCGCTGCGCCGTCACGTCCAGGGCCCAGTCGCCGAACAAATAAAGTGTGTGGCCGTCTTCGGCAGGCGCCGTTTCTTTACGATGGCCCCGGCGCAAAACGCTGCGCACCCGCGCCAGCACTTCGCGCGGCTCGAACGGCTTGGTCACATAATCGTCCGCGCCGATCTCGAGCCCCACCACGCGGTCGGCAAGATCGCCGCGACCGCTGACGATGATGATGCCCACGTCGGAACGCCGGCGGATCTGTTGCGTGATGGTCAGCCCGTCCACATCCGGCAGGCCCACATCGAGGATCACGAGATCGACCTGCTTTTCGCTCATCACGCCGTCGATTTCCGCACCGCTGGAAAGCGCGGTCACGCGATAGCCGTCTTGCGACAGGCAGCGTTCAAGGATCGCACGCACGTCCGGATCGTCTTCGACGATGGCTACATGTTTGGACATGTACGAAAAAGCCCCGGCCCCGACACGTTTTGCAACCGCAAGACATAGTCGGAAATGGTTACGAAAAACCTAGGCTACGAATAAGGCCCATTTTATCGGCATTCCGGATAGGGCGGGGTTGCTCCTTTTCCGGCTCCAGCCGATGCCCCGCCCGCCCCCGGAAGAGGGGCAAAAGCGCCCCGACACGTTCGGAAACAAATCGACAAGTCCCCGAAATCGGGGCGCTGCGGTCGAACCGTAGACATCAGGCGTTCAATTGGAGAAAACCATGAACTGGCTCAACAACCTCACGATCAGGTCCAAGATCGTCGGCGCCTTCGCGCTGGTCCTCATCGTCACCTCCGCTCTCGGCGCGTTCGCCATCCAGCGCCTGTCGCTGGTCAACGGCAGCACGGTCGAGATCGCAGATAACTATCTCACCGCGCAAACCCAGCTTGGTATCATCAACGGCTCGGCCATGCGTTTCCGCCAGCTTGAGGCAGCTCATATTTTTGCCGCCACGCCGGAAGCCAAGGCAAAAGAAGAAACTACGCTGGCATCGGTTCTGGGCGAGGTGGACAAGGCGTGGTCGGTCTATGCGCCCACGATCGATGCGGGCGAAGAACGCGCGCTTGCCGATCAACTGACGCCGGACTGGAAGCACTATCTCGAACTGCATGAGCAGCTTCTAGAGTTGTCGCGCAAGGGCAATGCGAAGGAAGCACAGGCGTTCTACGTCGGCGACATGCGCAAGACCTTCAACGCCTACTACGACACGTTGCACGCGCTCATCAATCACCAGATCAAGGGCGGCAAGGCCGAAGCGCGGAGCGCTGCGTCCACCTATACGTCCGCTTGGGATTGGATCGTGGCAATGATCGTGCTGGCCGTGGTGCTGTGCCTGGCCGCCGGTTACTTCATTGTCTCGGGCGTTTCCAAGCCGATCCTGCGCATGACGGGCTCCATGGGCCGTCTTGCCCAGCACGATCTGACGGCGGAGATCGAAGGCCTCGGCCGCAAGGACGAGATCGGGCAGATGGCCTCTGCCGTGCAGGTCTTCAAGGACAGCATGATCGAAGCCGATCGCCTGAAAACCGAACAGGAAGCCGAACAGCGCAAGACCGAAGCCAAGAGCCAGCGTCTGGCCCAGCTCTCGCGTGAGTTCGAATCCAATGTCGGCAGCATCGTGCAATCGGTGGCAAGCCAGGCTGGCCAGATGGAAGCCTCGGCCAAATCGCTGAACGGCACGGCCACCGAAACCACGCAACAGGCAAGTGCAGTGGCGGCAGCCTCCGAACAGAGCGCCTCCAACGTGCAGACGGTTGCCTCGGCGACGGAAGAACTTTCGTCTTCCATCTCCGAGATCGGCCGTCAAGTCAGCCATTCCAGCAAGATCGCGGCGAGCGCCGTGTCCGAAGCCGGCAAGGCGAACGACATGGTGCAGGGCCTTGTCAGCGCGTCGCAGAAGATCGGCGAGATCGTCGCCCTCATCAACGACATCGCCGATCAGACGAACCTGCTGGCGCTGAACGCCACCATCGAAGCCGCGCGTGCCGGAGAAGCGGGCAAGGGCTTCGCGGTGGTTGCCGCCGAGGTGAAGAACCTCGCCACGCAGACTGCCAAAGCGACCGAAGACATCAGCACGCAGATCCTGGGCGTGCAGGGCGCGACGCAGAACGCGGTGGAAGCCATCGGCTCCATCGGCAGGACGATCGGCGAGATCGACACCATCGCCACGGCAATTGCCGCTGCGGTGGAAGAGCAGGGCGCGGCGACCCAGGAAATCGCGCGCAATGTCGAAGAAGTGGCCAAAGGTTCGCAGGAAGTTTCTGCGAACATCTCCAGCGTCACCGAAGCCGCCAACGGCACGGGTGCTGCTGCCGGTCAGGTGCTGGTCGCTGCGCAATCGCTGACGGAACAATCCACCCAGCTGAACAAGCTGGTGGGTCAGTTCCTGGCGGATGTGAAAGCGGCCTGACGAGAAACGGGAACAAGCCGCCCGCACGCGGCCATTCAAGAGCCACACACTGGAAGTTGGCCTTGCGACCGGCGGCTTGTTCCCGCCCCCGACAAACGCCTCGCAACAACGGACCAAGACAATGGTTGATGCGCTTGCCAATGCCACGACGCCGGATGCGGATGCTGCCTCCTTCGTCACCTTCTTCGTGGCCGGACAATTGTTCGGCGTCCCCGTGATGCGGGTGCAGGACATTCTGACACCGGATGCGATTGCCCCGGTTCCGGGCGGTCCCACCGAAGTGCGCGGCCTCATCAATCTGCGCGGCCGCATTGTGACGGTGATCGACATGCGCACGCGGCTTTCCATGCAAAAGGCCGAAACCGCGCGCGGCATGTGCGTGACGGTGGAAAGCGAAGGCGATGCTTACACGCTGTTCGTGGACAAGGTGGGCGATGTGGTGACGCTGGGCCGGGATCTGCGCGAAGCCAATCCCGCAACGCTCGATGGCGAATGGCGCGATGTCGCCGACGCCGTGTTCCGCACTGACCATGGCCTGCTGGTGGCGCTCGACGTCGACCGCCTGCTCACCATCCGCGGCCGCGCCTAAAGGAGACAACAATGGACGATCTTCTGCGCGAATTCCTCACCGAGACCGCCGAAAGCCTCGCCGTGCTCGACGTCGAGCTGGTACGCTTCGAACGCGAATCCTCGGATGCCACCATCCTCGGCAACATCTTCCGCTTGATGCACACCATCAAGGGAACGTGCGGGTTTCTGGGCCTGCCGCGCTTGGGTGCGGTTGCTCATGCGGGCGAAAACGTTCTCGGCAAATTCCGCGATGGCGAACTGTCGGTCACGCCCAACGCCGTGACCCTAATCCTGAAAGCAATCGATCAGATCCGCGTGCTGCTCGCAGAAATGGAATCCACCGGCGCCGAACCCGCTGGCAGCGACGAAGAATTGATCTCCGAAATCAACGCGCTCGCCACGGGCGCCATGCCGCCCGCGAAGGCGGAGTCACCCGCCTTCAACGACGAAGGCTTTCCCGTCGCCGCCGAATTATTGGCCGAAGTGGCCGAGGCTCTGAAAAACGAGCCTGCGCCTGCGCCGCAAAGGATTCCTGCACCCGAACCGAAGCAGCCGGTTGCCCAGAAAGAGGCAACCGATCCCAAAGAGCCCGCGCTTGCGTCCTCCTCCATCCGCGTGAACGTGGACACCATCGAAAACCTGATGACGCTCATCAGCGAACTGGTGCTCACCCGCAACCAGCTTCTGCAATTGCAGCGCGCGCAGAAGGGCAGCGAGTTCAAGGTACCGCTGCAACGCCTGAGCCACATCACGTCGGATCTGCAGGACGGCGTCACCCGTATGCGCATGCAGCCCATCGGCAATGCCTGGGCAAAGCTGCCGCGCATCGTGCGCGATCTGGCCGTCGAGACGGGCAAGAAGATCGACCTGCTGATGCAGGGCGCGGAAACGGAACTGGATCGTCAGGTCCTGGAAATGATCAAGGATCCGCTCACCCACATGGTGCGCAACTCCGCCGATCACGGCATCGAGGACGGCCGCACACGCGCCAGCGCCGGAAAGCCCGAAACCGGCACCATCACGCTCGATGCCTATCACGAAAGCGGCCACATCTTCATCCGCATCGCCGATGACGGCCGTGGTCTGGACGTGGACCGCATCCGCAAGAAAGCCATTTCCAACGGCTTGATCAGCGAAACCGAAATCGCCGGCATGAGCGAACAGCAGGTGCTGCAATTCATTTTCCGCCCCGGTTTCTCGACCGCCGAAAAGGTGACCAGCGTTTCCGGCCGCGGCGTCGGCATGGATGTGGTGCGCACCAATATCGAACGCATCGGCGGCACCATAGAACTCAATTCGGTCGCCGGTCACGGTACGACCTTCCTCATCAAGATTCCGCTGACGCTTGCCATCGTCTCGGCCTTGATCGTGGAAGTGTCGGGCCAGCGTTTCGCCATCCCGCAGCTCAATGTCATCGAACTCGTCGGCATGTCCGACAGTGCGGGCGCGCGCATCGAAACCATCAACACCTCGCCGGTGTTGCGCCTGCGCGACCGTCTCCTGCCGCTCGTTTCCCTGCGCACGCTGCTCGGTCTCGAAGCATCGGCCAAGGCGCAGGATCGTTTTGTGATCGTGGCGCAGGTCGGCGCCACCACCTTCGGCATCATCGTGGACCGCGTGTTCGACACCGAAGAAATCGTGGTCAAACCGCTCGCACCTGTCCTGCGGGGCACGCGGTTCTATGCCGGCAACACCATATTGGGCGACGGCAGCGTCATCATGATCCTCGACCCCACCGGTGTTTCGGTCGGCGCGGGCCAGAGCGATCACGAAGCGCAGAAAAACGATGCCGTCAACACGCTGGACGGCGATCAATCCTCGTTCCTGCTGTTCCGCGCGGGCAGCAGCGAATTGAAAGCCGTGCCGCTGGAACTGGTGGCGCGCATCGAAAGCCTGAAAGTCGCTTCTATCGAACATGTCGGCGGCCGCCGCGTGGTGCAGTATCGCGAAAAGCTGATGCCGCTCGTGCCGTTCGACGCGATGCAGGAATGGAAAGCGTCCGGCCAGCAACCTGTCCTGGTCTTCAGCGACCGCGACCGTTCCATGGGCCTCGCCGTGGACGAGATCGTGGACATCGTGCGCGATCGCATGGCCGTCGAACTCTCCGGCGAACGGGCGGGCCTCCTTGGCAGCGCGGTGATCGGCGGCAAGGCCGTCGATGTCGTGGACATCGGCTATTTCCTCACCCAGGCGTTCACAGACTGGTTCGATGGCGAGGAAGGCAAAGGCACCAACCGCCGTGCGTTGGTGGTGGACGACAGCCCCTTCTATCGCAACCTGATCGCACCGCTTCTTTCCGCTGCCAACTGGCAGGTGACGACGGCTGCCGATGGTGCGGAAGCATTGAAACTGCGCGACAGCGGCCACCAGTTCGACATCATCATCTCCGACATCGAAATGCCGAACCTCGACGGTCTTGCGCTTGCGGGCGAAATCCGCGGCGATGCGCGCTGGCAGAAGACGCCGCTGATCGCGCTGTCCTCCCACGCCGAAGAAGACGATGTCGATGCGGGCCGCGCCGCAGGTTTCGACGAATACCTGCCCAAATCCGATCAGGCGCGCCTGCCCGATAATCTCGTGCGCGCAATCCGTGCCGTGACCGCCCGAAACGCCGAACCCCTGCGGAGAGCTTCATGACCAACCAAATCGAAATACCCTTCGGCGCGGATATCGAGAAATCGCTCGATCTCGCGGCCCTGCCGAAACTCTGCCTGGTGGTGGACGATTCCAAAACCATCCGCCGCTTCACCATGCAGATATTGGAAAGCCTGAACTTCATCGTCGCCGAAGCCGAAAACGGCCGCGACGCGGTGGAAACCTGCCGCGAAGTCTCGCCAGATCTCGTCCTGCTCGATTGGAACATGCCGGAGATGGACGGCATCACCTGCCTGCGTGCGCTGCGCGCCATGACGCTCAACCCGCGTCCCGTGATCGTGATGTGCACCACCGAGAACGGCATGCCGAAAATCCGCGAAGCGCTCGAGTGCGGCGCGGACGAATACATCATGAAACCGTTCGACCGCGACGTGCTGTTCGACAAGCTGGTGCAACTCGAACTTGCCGAAAGGCCCTGATCCCGTGAACGCCCCGCTCACCGATACGCGCATCAATGTGATGGTCGTGGACGATTCCGCGGTTGTGCGCGGCTTCATCGTGCGCATGCTCGAAAGCGATCCGCGCATCGCGGTCGCTGCCACCTGCAGCAACGGCCAGATGGCAATCGCCCAGGCCGCGCGCCGCGCGCTCGACGTGATCGTGCTCGACATCGAAATGCCGGTGATGAGCGGGCTTGAAGCACTGCCCAAACTTCTCGGCGTCAACCCCAACGCAAGAATCGTGATGGCTTCCACGCTGACCCAGCGCAATGCCGCGATCAGCCTCGAGGCACTGGCACTCGGCGCGACGGACTACATCGCCAAACCAGTCTCGAACAAGCTGAGCGCCGCCGAAGATTTCCGCCGCGAACTGATCGAGAAGGTGGTGACGCTCGGCACCCATCGCAAACCGGCGCTGCAACAACAGCGCCCCGGAATCGTGCCCGCGAAGAAAGCCGCAGCCGTCGCGTTGCGCGTGGTGAAACCTTCGCGGCCCAAAATCATCGCCATCGGAAGCTCCACCGGCGGCCCGCAGGCGCTGCTCACCTTGTTGCGCGATCTGCCACCCGGCGTCGATTGCCCTATCGTCATCACCCAGCACATGCCAGCCACATTCACCACCGTTTTGGCGCAGCACATCGCGCGCGCCGCCGGGCGGCCTTGCAGAGAAGCTGCACAAGGCGCGGAAATCCGCCCGGGCGAAATTGCGCTCGCGCCCGGAGATTTTCATTTCGAAGTGGCCAGAAGCGGCGGCGCCTGCTTGGCGCTGATCTCGCAAACACCGCCCGAAAATTTCTGCCGGCCCGCCGTCGATCCCCTGTTTCGCAGCGTCGCCAAAGCCTACGGCAGCGATGCCTGCGGTATCGTTCTCACTGGCATGGGCGGCGATGGTTGCGCGGGTGCGCGCGAATTGGTTGCCGCCGGCGCGCCGCTCATCGCGCAGGACGAAGCCACCAGTGTCGTCTGGGGCATGCCCGGTGCGGTCGCGCAGGCGGGACTTTGCTCCGCCATCCTTCCGCTTTCTTCCATCGCAAACCACCTCGCCAACCTTTTCGGGAGCGCGAAATGACACCCACAGATTTCGCGTTCATCGCAGCGTTCCTGAAGGAACGCTCCGGCCTCATCATCACGCCGGATAAAACCTATCTGCTGGAAGCCCGCCTGGTTCCACTCGGCCGCAAATACAACTTGGCCGGTCTTTCCGCTCTCATCGATGCGTTGAAGACCGGCACACAGACGAAGCTGGCGGACGAAGTGGTCGATGCCATGACCACCAATGAGACATCGTTCTTCCGCGACAAGAATCCGTTCGATCAATTGCGCAAGACGATTATTCCGCAAATGATGGAGTTGCGCGGCGCAGCCAAATCCTTGCGCATCTGGAGTGCGGCCTGCTCGACAGGGCAGGAGCCCTATTCGCTGGCGATGATGTTGAAAGACGAATTCCCCGCGCTTGCCGCCTGGAAGATCGATATCGTCGCGACCGACATCTCTCCCAGCGTACTGGATCGTGCGCGGGAAGGCACGTACTCGACGTTCGAAGTGCAGCGCGGTCTGCCCATCCAGCTGCTCGTGCGCCATTTCGAACAGATCGGCGAGAACTGGCGCATCAAACCGGATTTGCGCCGCATGATCGATTTCCGCGCGGCCAATCTGCTCGCCGACATGAGCAATCTCGGCTTGTTCGACATCGTTCTGTGCCGCAACGTGCTGATCTATTTCGACCAGCCCACCAAATCGCGCATTCTCGAAGCCATCAGCCGCCGGCTCACCCCGCATGGCGCGCTCATCCTGGGCGGCGCGGAATCCGTGTTCGGCCTCAGCGATCGCCTCGGCAGTTTCCCGGGCCTGCGCGGTGTCTACTGCCGCGGCACGCCTGCCGTTCCTTCCAAATCCGTGGCGCCGCTCGCGCCCATACGCATCGCTTCATAGGAGACCGAAATGAGCTTCAACAAAAACATGCGCGTTCTCATCGTGGACGACTACACTACGATGTTGCGTATCATGCGCAACCTGTTGCGCCAGCTCGAAGTGATGAATGTCGACGAAGCGAGCAACGGCGAAGATGCCCTTGCCAAACTGCGCAAGGAACCGCCGGATCTTATCATTTCGGACTGGAACATGGCACCCATGACCGGTCTCGACCTGTTGCGCGAAGTGCGCGCCGATGCCAAATCGCGCCATATTCCCTTCATCATGGTGACGGCGGAAAGCAAGACCGAAAACGTCATCGCCGCCAAACAGGCGGGCGTTTCCAACTACATCGTCAAGCCCTTCAACGCGGAAACCCTGCGCGCGAAGATCGCAAGCGTTTGCGGAGTGGCGGCATAACATGTCGGCTCTCACACAATCCGCAGACCCGTTGCAGCTCGACAACGCGCACGATTATCTCGACCGCGTGATCCGGGAACTGCACGGCCTCGATACTGCCCGCAAGCATCCGCTTCTGGGCGTGCTGCAATATCTTTCCAATCACATCCGCAACACGCGCACCGAGATCGGCGCGCTACGCCCCGGCGAGCCGGAGGCGAGCATGCTTTCTTCCAGCGCCGACGAACTGGAAGAGATCGTCGCGGAAACCGCGCGCGCCGCCAACGAGATCATGGGTGCAGCCGAAACCATAGAAACGCTATGTGGCAAGGTTGATTCCGAAGCCTCCGATGTCCTTCTTTCCGCCGTCACCCGCATCTACGAGGCCAGTGCCTTCCAGGACATCACGGGCCAGCGCATCACCAAGGTCGTGCGCGCGCTCCAGCACATCGAGGAAAAACTCACAGCCCTGGTGGCCATCTGCGACGAAAGCATCGATGCCCCGCGCAAGGCCAAAACCGGGGACGAAAGCCTGCTCAACGGCCCGCAGCTCGCCAAGAACGCCAGCTCGCAGACCGACATCGACAAACTGTTCGATTCGCTGGGATAATGCGATGAGCGCGGCCTTGGCAAAAGAAGTGTTGGGAGACAGCACTTCCGAGGAAATCACAGACGCGGATCGGGATTCGCTGCACATCCTGCCGATCTCGATCCTGCCGGTGATGCACCCGATGCTGCGCCGCGCGCGGCTGGTGAAGAACGCGCGTCTCGATTCCGTGGTGGAATTCTTCAGCGGCATGGGCACGGGCAGCGGGCAATCCGAAATCTCTGCCGTCGCCAAGCTAGTCGCGCAGCAGGGCGAAGCTCACAAGGACGATTTCGAACTCCTGCGCCGCGTGGGCGACCTTTCGAGTTTCGATGTCTACTCCTTGCGCATTCTTTTGCGCGCCAACAACATCGCCATCGTCGATCACTCCGCGCTTTCGCTCTCGCCGTCGAAGGTGCGTTCGCTTTCGGCCTACATGTCCACCTTCACCCGCCCGCTGGTGAAAGAAATCTTCGGCATGGATGCGACCAATATCCAGCAATTCGGCGACATCATCGCGCTGTTCCACACGCCCAATGCCGGCGAAGTGCGCGAACGTCTTGCCGCCATGAGCCGGAAACTTGGCATCCCCGTCATGGGCATCCCGAAATTTCTGGAGGACTATGGCGACATCTTCATGTCGCTGTCCTATTACCGCCAGTGCCTCGATCACATCTCGCCGCAAATCCAGGTCTTCATGGATTCCATGCGCGACCTGCGCGGCAACTATCAGATGGCGCAGGACAAGAACCTGATGGTCGCCATCGACAAGATAGAAGAAGTCGTCAACAACCGCCTTGCCGCGATCACCGGCCGCTTGGAAAATTTCGAACGCAGCACGTCCGACATGTGGCGCGATCTCACCGCGGAACGCTTTCGCAAGATCGAGTCGCTGGTTTCCAGTTATCACACGGGCATAGGCGGCGTGCTCTGCGCCCTCAGCGTAAAGATGAATGCCTGGTCGCGCCTGTTTCCCAATCCGGTTGCCGGCGGGCCGGTGCGGCGCGCCGCCTTCATCATGTCCGACATGCGCCAGGGCATCGACCGCATTTGTTCCATCGAAGACGATGCGCCCATGCTTTCCGTGCTCGCCGATTGAGCCATGTTCGCCCTCACCCCATACCAACGTATGCCTCGCTCTATCCCCCTGAACGCGGGGCTTTGCGCTCGTGTCGTGTTAGGTATCCGTGGCTTGGTGGAGTGAGTGCGTGTTGTGGGTGTTCAGGGCTTGCGTTTTGTAGCCGACGACTGGCGCCTTCGCGGGGAAGCGCCAATGAAGAACCGCAATATAAAAGATAACGCCCCCCACCGGCCCTCCATTCTTCTGGCCCATTCCGAGCCGGAAGAAGCCAATTTCCTCGTCCGTTTTCTCCACCTCAGCGGCTACCACGTCACCCTTTGCTACGACGGCCATGAGGCGTTGTTGCGCGTGGCGGAACGCGACTATGACCTCGTCGTTACGGCGGTCATCCTGCCCGGCGTCGATGGGCTGGAACTGGTCCGCGTAATCAACGAACGCCTGCCCGGCCTGCCGGTTATCGTGCTATCCAAAAGCCACCTGGAAATCGACCGCATCTATCTGCGCCATGCCGAGCTGTTTGGCGCCGCGGCCACCTTCACTCAGCCCTTTGCACCCTCCGAACTGCTGCATGGCATCCGCGCGGTCTTGTCCCGCAAGGTAGCGGCCGCCCGCGCCTGACGCGATGGTTTGTCTGCGGTTCCGGGCCGTGGCAAAACAATCGGCAGGGGATTCGCATGCCGCCATCGGCCGAAAACGCTGTCGCGCCATACCGCAAATCGCGCGCGATCGACGCGCTCAACAGCATCGCGATCTTTGTCGGGATCGTCGTTCTCTTCTTCATCGACATCAGCCAGCCGCGTGGCGTGGTCGACGGCGTGGGCTATGCGGGCGTGGTAGCCTTGTGCGCGCGTTTCGGGCGCAGCGTGCTTTATGGTGTCGCCGCTCTTTCATCGGTCCTTATCGTGCTGGCGGCTTTCATCCTGCCCGATGCCGGCATTTCGGTGAGCGGCGAACTCGCCAACCGTTTCTTCGCACTGGTTTCGGTCTGGATCGTGGCAGTCGCATTCTCCCAGCGCTTCAACCTCGAACAGGTCGCTGCCGAGCGTGAAGCGGCACTGGGGCGGCATCGCGACGCGCTGCTCAAGATCGCCCATCGCGCGCTCCTCGGCACACTTCCGTTTAACGAGCGCATAGCCTGCGCCACTGAAGACGCCGCAAATGCGATCGATGTCGATCGTGTCGGAATTTTTCGGTTGGATGCGGACGGCGTGGCACGCTGTGTCGATCTCTTTCGCACCGATAAGAAGGTGCATGACACGGTCCCCGATTTTCCGGCCAATCGTGCCAACGAATATCTCACCACCATGAACCGCGAGCTGGTCGTCGCAGCTGACGATGTCAGGAATATTCCCTACATGGATGTCCGCCGTCCGATGTTCGATGCGCTCGATGTGCGCTCGCTCTTGACGGCGGGCGTTTTTCTGGAAGGCCGTATGGCGGGTGTCCTGTCCTTCGCGCGGCTGCACGAACCGCGCCCATGGACGGAAGAAGATATCGCGTTCGCACGCAGCCTTGCCGGGTTTGTGGCGCTGATCTTCCTGACCGAGCGAAATAGACAGACGCTGGATGCGCTGGACATGATGGGGGAGGGCATCGTCGCCACCGATCTGGGCGGACGTCTTTTCCATGCCAACCGCTTCGCGAAATCTTTGGCAGCGCTCGTGGCAGACAAAAAGCGCGTGGAAGAGGGCAGATGGCTGGAGTCCGATTTTCCTTCCTCTCCGGTTCCGCTTGAAGGCACCGAAGACACACAGGAAATCACCTTCGCGGGCCGCGAGCTTGAACTGCACCGTGTGGCCCTTCCCACCGGCGGCACGGTCACCCGCATCGCCGACAGGACATTGCGCAACGTGACGTTCCGCGAACGCGCCCGCCTTCAGGCGCAATTGCAACAGGCCGCCAAGATGGAAGCCATCGGCCAGTTGGCGGGTGGCGTCGCGCACGATTTCAACAACATCCTGGGTGCGATCACCGGCTTTGCCGGATTCCTGCAGCAGGATTTGCCTGCCGGGTCCGAGGAGCGCGGTTTTGCCGAACGCATCCTGGCCGCCTGCCGCCGCGGCAAGGGACTGGTGGAACAGATCCTCGATTTCGCGCGTGCCCGCAGCGTCGAACGTCAGGTCGTCGACCTCGAACCCGTGCTGCGCGGCTGCGAAGACTTTCTGCTGCCCACGCTTCTGCCCGGAACGTCGTTGTCGGTCAGCGTCGATCGGGATGCCGTCTGCGTTTCGGGAAGCGCGGTGCAGCTTTCCCAGATGATCACCAATCTGTGCGTCAACGCCCGCGATGCCATCGGTGCAAACCCCGGCACGATCTCGCTCAGCCTCGCGTCCGCAGGCGCCGAAGAGATTGCCGATCTCTTGGCGCACGCAGCCGACCCCGGCGAAGTCCTGATCGGCGATCTCAGTCTGGCCGACCGCTATGTGCGCATGCGCGTCGCCGATACCGGCGAGGGCATTGCGCAAGACGCATTGCCCCGCATCTTCGAACCGTTCTTCACCACCAAAGGCCGCCAGCGCGGCACGGGTCTGGGGCTTGCGGTGGTTCACGGCGTGGTCTCGTCGCACAACGGCTTGTGTCATGTGAAAAGCGCGCCCGGCGAAGGCACCACGTTCTCCATCTACCTTCCGATGGTCGCGGGTGCCGCGCCTTCGGCTGCGCCAAGCCCGCCACCGGCCAGCCTCGGCGAGAAAGGCAGAGAGAGCGTGATGGTGGTGGATGATGAAGCCGATATCGTCGACACCCTGACCATCGGGCTCAGCAGGCTCGGCTACGACGTCGTGGGCGTCGACGATCCGCTGGCAGCCCTCGCCGCCATCGAGGAAGACCCCGATGCTTGGGATGTGGTGGTGACCGATCAGGTGATGCCGGGGCTTCGGGGCCTTGAACTGATTGGCAAAATCAAAGCGATCAAGCCCGCCATTCGCACCATCCTGTGCACCGGCTTCAGCGACAAGACCGACGAAGCGGTGGCCGCGCAAGGCGGTGCCGACGCCTATTTCCGCAAGCCGGTGGAGGTCGCTGCCGTCGCGCGCGCCATCCGCCGGACGATGGCCGCCTCCGCACAAGCGTAATGCGCGCCGTGATGCGCGGGCCTGCCAAATCGGCTAGAGTTATCGCCGGGGCCCATACGTCATGCGCATTCTGATAGCCGACGACCACCCGCTTTATCGCGAGGCGGTTGTCACGCAGGTTCGGCGTCTCTATCCCGAGGCAACGGTGGACGAAGCCGCCTCGCTCGACGAAGCGCGCGTCCTCGCCGAAGCGCCCGGCGCAAACTACACACTCTTTCTACTCGACTATTACATGCCCGGCATGTCGGAAGCGGCACTCGCGCAGCTTGCGGCGCAATTCTCCAAGGTCCCCATCGCGCTCGTATCGGGTTCGGCCGATGCCAACGACGTTCGCGCCGTCATCAAGGCGGGCGCCAAAGGCTTCGTGCCCAAAACCGCCAACAGCGATCACTTCGCGCACGCCATCCAGCTTCTGCTCGCAGGCGGCACCAGCGTCCCCACCGACATCCTGATGGGCGCCGGACCCGAAGCGGAAAAATCCGCGCCCTGGCTTTCGCAATTGACGCCGCGCGAACTCGACGTGTTGCGCCATGCCGCGCGCGGACTTTCCAACAAGGAGATCGGCCGCGAACTCGATCTAGCCGAAGTCACGGTGAAACTTCACCTGCGCTCGATCTTCCGCAAAATCGGCGCACGCAGCCGTGCCGAAGCCGCCGTGATCGCCACGAGAGCCGGTATCGCCTGAACCCCATACGTCCGTATGGGGTAGCTTAGCCGACTGAACACGACATTTAATTTCGCAGCCGGTGTATGTCGTCCGGGCTTTCGGTGACGCCTTTTACGCCATGTCCACTCTCGACTCTCCTGAAGACCACGATCCGCTGGTGCAGCTGGCGGGCGCGGTGGCGCACGAACTGAACAACATCTTCACCGCCGTTGCGGGCAATCTCTCGCTGCTCGATCCCGCCGAAACCGAACAGGCATCGTCCAGCGCCACGATCCGCGAAGTCGTGCGCGTCACCCAGCGCGGGATCAGCCTGTCGCAAAAGCTGCAAGCGTTCGCGGGCCGCCAGAAACTTCTCCGCAAGCAGGTGGACATAAACTATGTCGTCGCCTCCACCGTGCACCAGCTTCAGAACACATTGCTTTCCTCTATCGATGTGCGCATGAAGCTCACCGATCAACCCACTATCGGCCATGTGGACGATCAGAAACTGCGCGAAACCATCGCCGAGCTTGCGAAGAACGCACTCGCCGCCATGCCGCAAGGCGGCCGTCTCACGATCGAAACCTCCATCGCGCACAACGAAACGCTGAAACAGCGCCCGCACATCCACATCCGCATCGCAGACACTGGCAAAGGCATGCCGGCAGACGTTGCGCGCAAGGCCTTCAAGCCGATGTTCTCCACCAGCAAGGCCGGCATCACCGCGGGTTGGGGCTTGAGCAGTTGTGCAGGCTTCGTGCGCCAGTCCGGCGGGCGCATCGCGCTCGACAGCGCGCCGGGCAAGGGCACGCGCGTCGATATATATCTGCCGATCGAATAATCGCCATCAGACGAGGCCGGTCAGGGCAGGCGCGATTGCGCTATCAGGAAAGACGGTGGTGTCGAGTGCCTTGCGATCCACGCCCATGTGATCGGCAAGCATGCCTTTGAACACTTGACGCACGTCGAGTGTCGGTGCGAGGTCGCGGTTCTCAAACAGCTTGTTGTCGGCAAGCGTCGGCCAGTCGCCCACGATGCCGCCTTTCTTGAGCGCACCACCGGCAAGGATCATGGTGGACGCCGTTCCATGGTCGGTGCCGCGCGTGCCGTTGATGCGCGCGGTGCGGCCGAACTCGGTCACGGCAATCAGTGCGGTGTCATTCCACGCATCGCCCAATCCTTCGTGCAATCCGGTGACGACGTCGTCGAGCGATCTCAGGCGTATGGCGAGTTGTCCGTCGGATGAACCCTGATTGGCATGGGTGTCGAACCCGTCGAGCGAGAACACGGCGATGGACGGGCCGCCGTCCTTGGTCAGGAACTTGGCGGTGGTGGTGGCGAATTTCTTCACCGCGCGCGGCTGGAACGCCTGGTCGCCGCCCAATTCCTCCGCTGTCATTTCGGTTGAAAGTCCGGACGCAAGCGCTGGCCCCAGCAATGGATCGGACTTGTATAAGTCCTGCAGGACACTCGCTACGCGATCCATCTCATCCGTCATGCGTCCGCCGGGTGACCAGGATTGCACTTGCGCCTTGCCGCGCAGGATCAGCGGCTCCTGCGCGCCGACCGAAAGCGCACTCACGGCACTTCCCGGCGCAAGCGACAAAAGCGTGCGGTTCAACCAGCCTGTGCTCACGCCGTAAAGATGGGCCCCGCCGCTTTCGAGCAAATCCTGCGCCTCGAAATGCGAACGGATGCGCTCGGGTATCGCAACGGCAGGCGCGATACGCGCTTGCCCTGCCCTGGCGAGCGCATAGATGCCGTCCAGCTTGGGATGCAGCCCGAAATCGGAATCGAGTTTGAGCGCATCCTTCGCCGGTATCGCGATGTCGCCGCGTAAGTTCGCATAGTTGGAATCGCCGATGGGCACGGCAACCGAAAGCCCGTCCATCGCGCCCCGGCAAACGATCACCACGAGTTTGCGTTTGGCCGTTGTGGTCAGCGCGAAAACCGGATTGGCGAGAAAGGTGACGCCGATGCTTGCGCCCAAAGTGAGCGCGTGCCGGCGGGAAAGTTGGAAAGTGCTCATCGGCGTTGGAACTCCGGAGACATCAACAGAATGGCGAACGCTTCGGTGCGGCTTTCTGCACGGGTGAGCGCGGTCTTAAGGGAGCCGGACACGCGCTCACCCAGTGCAGACAACGCCGCATCGACAGGGCTGGCCGATTGCTGCGTATAATATTCGGCAAAACGCGAGGCCCAGGTAAGGCGCTTCACCATCGCTCCCGGCGCCGCCCAATCGGATGCCGCATCCGACCAACCGTTGGGTTGCGGGGAAGCGAACGGGCGCTGACCCAAAACCGTCAGCGGCAGCACGACTTCCTTTTGCGGATCGGCGGGTGCGGCACCCGCTGCGCGATAACCCGATACGATGAACTCATAAGGTGTCTTGAATTTGTGCGCCTCGGGTTGCCAGGCTTCCGGCGCATCTATCAATGCCGATGCCAGCGCGGAAAGATCGCCGCGACTTTCGAGGAACGATGTTTTCAGTTTCTCGATCAACGACGGCGGCGGATCGTCGGCCACGAAATGCACCGCGAGCTTGCGCGAAATATGTTCGGCGGTTTTGGGATGCGCGGCCAGATCTTTCAGAATGTGCATCGCCTGATCCATGCCGCGATCGGCGTAGGTCTTGCCCATCACCTTGCGCGTTCCCGGCTCGTGCAGCAGCGAGCGGTAAACAAAGCGCCCCTGTTCAGATCGCGAATCCCGCTTGGCGCCTACGCTGAAACCGGTCAACGCGCGGGCAAACTCAGTGACATCGGCTTGCGTATAACCGGCATCCGCACCGACCGTGTGCAATTCCATGATCTCGCGCGCGAGGTTCTCGTTTAGACCCATGTCGCGAAATTGCCCAGCCATGCTGTCAGGCCCGGCGGAACGCGCCTGATCGAGATAGATCAACATACCGGGATGAGTGCTGGACGCGATCAGCAGATCCTCGAAACGTCCGAACACGTTGGGCCGTATCGCCTCGCGCTCGAACGGCCCGCACAGAACCGCCGATTGCAGCTTGCTGCTGGAAACGGTGAAATGGTTCGCCCAGAACAACGTCCAGCGTTCGCGGAACGGAGCGGTGGTTTGCGCCGCCAGAACCGTGCGCGCGAAGATTTCGTCACGCACGCCTTTGAGCATCGGCAGGATGATGTCTTTCCGTTCGCCCTTGAAATCTTCAGGCTTCATGTCGCTATGGGATTTTTCTTGTTTGAGATCCTTGATCTCGCCGCGCAGCGTGAACAGTGTGGCCACGCGATCGGGCGTATCCGGCAATTTGCCCTTGGGCTGGTCGGCGCCCTGTTTGCGGATCTGGTTTTTCAGCCAGCCGCGCGGATCGGCACTTGCGGCCTGCAACTCCTGCGGCTGCGCGCCAAGGCCGAAACGGGTTACGGCGATGACAGATTCAAGGGATGCCATCATGGGCTTTCCTTCGCGTAGGATTTGGCGGGCCCGCGCGTTCGATTGTTACCGGCGCGGTCATGCCGGTCGTCCAGAGAGGAGTGTTCATGTCGCGTATTGCTTTTGCGTTTGCCGCGGTTCTTTTCGCGGCCTCTGCCGCCCAGGCCCAACCTGCCGCCCGGTCCACGCCGGAAACGAAAGCGGCTCGCCAATCCCTGCGGGAGGCGTGTGCCGAAGATGTCCAGACCCTGTGCTCCGGCATGCAACCGGGTGGCGGAAAGATCATGCGTTGCCTGAAAGACAACAAAGACAAGGTTTCCCAAAGCTGCAAGGATGCGGCGGCTTCCTTTCGCGCGGCGCGGAACGGGGGCGGCTGAAGCAGTTTGGAGGTCCGGCATGGCTTTGGGCCGTGTTGCGATCTCCTGCTTCACGCACGAAGCGGGCATATCCTACGCGCGTAGGATTTTGCTTACCTTATCGTGACTCTCGCGAGGGGCGCCAAATTGCTGGCGGCGGGTGTGGTGGAGGAATCGGATGATGTGCTCTTGTCGCGGGCGGCCCGCGGGGACGGGATTGCCTTTGCGCGCCTGGTCGAACGGCACAGGAGCCGCTTGATGGCCGTGAGCACGCGCGTATCGGGTAACCGTGCGATCGCCGAAGAGATCGTGCAGGAAACGTTCACCCGCGCTTGGGTAAACGCGCCGCAATGGAAGCCGGGCGCGCGCGAACATGGAACGGTCGCCGCCTGGCTTTCGCGGGTGGCGGTGAATCTTTCCATCGATCAGTCACGCAAGGCCAAAGTGCTGCCGCTCGAAGCCGCCGCCGATCCCGAAGATCCCGCGCCTTCGGCCGATGCAAAGCTCATCGAAGAAGAACGGTCCGCGAAGTTGCAGGCCGCCATCGGGGAATTGCCGCCGCGCCAGCGCGCGGCCCTGGCGCTCACCTACGACCAGGGGCTGTCGAACAGCGATGGAGCGGCCGCCATGAATATAAGTGTGGGCGCATTCGAATTGCTGCTGGTGCGGGGCCGCCGAGCGCTGCGCATCGCCATGCTGGAAGGGGATGGGACATGACGTTGGACGAATTCCACCTGAAGGAATTTCTCGAAGACCTCGATTTGTTCGGGGGCGATCTCTCTACTTGGCCTGCGGACAAGAAGGCCGAGGCCGAAAAACTGTTACAGAAATCGCAAACCGCTCGCGCCCATCTGTCCGCCATGCAGGACATCGAAGGAATGTTCGCGGCCAGCCGCGTGACCGGGATGTCGAACGCCGAAGCCATCGCAGCCAACGCCATGCGCGCGAGACAAGAACGGCCGTCCGCCATCGTCGTGCGGCGGGCTTCATGGGCGTTGGCGGGTTCGCTTGCACTGGCGTTCGGTCTCGTCGTCGGCATTTTCCCGTTCGGCGAGCACCCATCCGATGTGCTGGGCGCAGCGTTGTGGAGCGGCACAGATGTTCAGTGATCGCCCGCGCTGGCTCTACATCGTTCTCGCCGTTTCGGTGCTGCTGAACCTGTTCCTCGCGGGCTTCGTCATCGGCCGGTTGTCGTTCCCCGCTGCGCATGTTCAAGGCGAAGCCGGTGCCGGAGCAATGGTTGCGCGCTCGCAGGTGCGCGACCTGCCGCTAATGGAACGCATCCGCTTTGGGCTAGCGCTCCGCAGGCACGCTTTCGAATTGCGCGAGACACGCGATCAGCTCCGCGATGCGCGGGCAAAGGCCGAACGGGCGATCACCGCGCAAGCCTACGATGAAGCGCTCGTCAAAGCGCGCCTCGCCGACGTGCGCCAAGCGGTGACGGCGCAACAGGAGGCCCTGCACAACGCGCTGGCCGACGCATTGAGCACGTTGAGCCCGCAATCGCGCGCAGAGCTTGTGAACGCCACCAAGGAAAATGTGCGTAGGAGATTGCGTGCCCGCCCGTGAATAGGGCAGGCGTTATCTGGAGTGGGCCGTTCCGTTTCGGAGCAGGTGGCGCCGGTTCAACCAAACGGAGTCACAGATGAAACAGGTATTCACAATCTCAGCCATCGCAACACTTGCTTTAGCGGCCGCGCTTTCCTCGGCTACGGCAGGCCCCTGGGCCAACCATCATCCGCGGCGGGTGGAGGTCAACGGCCGCCTGCGTTCGGAGAACGCGCGCATCGTCCACAACTATCGCCAGGGCAATATCACCGCCGACGAGGCCAAAAGCCTGCACGCCAAGGTGCACGACACGCGGCTCGACGAACGCGCCGATGCCAGCCAGCACAACGGCCACATCAGCAAGTCCCAACAGCATTCCCTCAACCAGGATGAAAATTCGATCAGCCGCCAGATCTACGACACGTCGCACGATTGATGGCCGGGCGCGGGGCCTTCGGAGCCCCGCGCCTTTTCCGGTTTCACCCGAACTTGTGGCTCAGCGTGAAGCCCAGCGTGCGCGGCGCGTTGAAGATGCGGTAGCCCATGCCGAGGCCGTCGTCGGTGGCCGTTACCACGTGCTCTTCGTCGAACATGTTCTTCACCCAGAACGCGAGCTCCCAATCGGCATTGATCGTCGATAGCGCCACGCGCCCATCGAACACCCAGTTGGGGGAGGTGAAGAGATAAGGCGTGTTCAGCGCTTCCTTGAAGGAGGAATCGGCGTATTTCGCCTCGATCTGAATGCTGCCGAGATAGTCCTCGCTCACTGGATGCTCATAGCGCGCAAGCCCCGTGAACGTCACGTCCGGCGCATCGGGAAGTTTGTTGCCCGCGGGCATCGTGATCACGCCCATCGAAGTGGCAAACGGGAAACTGCCGAGCCTCGTATGCAACAGGCCAAGCCCGGCGCGCAACGTGAGCCCCGAAACCGGCAGCCACGTCGCGCCCAGATCGAGCCCGTAGATTGTGGCCTTGTCGATGTTGCTGAGCTTGATGAGCGACACTGCGCCGACATTGGTGAAGGTCTGTGCCTGCAGGTCGGAATAGTCGTAGTAGAACACGCTACCGTCGATCTGCAGCATGCGATCGAGCAACTGCGCCTTCACGCCCGCTTCGTAGTCGGTCAGCGTCTCGGGCTTGTAGGGGGCGAGCGCCTCGCTCTGCGTCGAGATTCCGTTGAAGAATCCGCCGCTCTTTGTCGCGCGCGCAATGCTCAGATAAACAAGGGTATCTTCGTCCGGCTTGTAGTCCAGTCCGCCATGCCAGGAAACGTTGCGGTTGAAGATCTTGTCGTCTTCATGCGTGACGGGAATATGCACGCCCACGACCGGCACGACAAAATCCGTGCCGCCGATATAAGACCGGTCTTCATAGGTCAGCCGCAAACCCGTGGTCAGTGTGAGCTGATCGGTCAGGGGCCATTTCGCCTGCCCGAAGATAGCGGCCGAATCGGTGATCTGGCGCGATTCGATGAACGCATCGAGCCCGAAACTGTCGAGCAGCGTGCCCGGCGTATAGCTGTGCACGCGATCCCATGAATAATAAGCGCCGGCAAGCCAGGAAATCCCCGAACTGTCGCCGGCCAGCCTGATTTCCTGGCTGAATTGCGATACCGCGTCGTTCTGATCGAACTCGACATCGGATGTCGGCGCCGCGTCGGCATCGATATAGAACTCACGCTTGAAATTGATGTAGCCGGTGATGGCTGTCAGCGTCGCCCATCCGAAATCGTCGTCGATGTGCAGCGTACCGTTCCACTGATCGACATTGTAAGGCGCCAGATGATTCCAATCGCCTTCGAACTTGTTCGTCGTGGTGTCGGTATAACCGTGTGCATCGACGCAATGCGACGGATCGGCGAAATCGGGGCAGGATTCTCCCGGCACCGTCGAGATCGTGCCGAAGAATTTGCCCACACCGATTTCCGACCGGTTGTGTTCGCCCTCGACTTTCAGCAGCACCGTCAGCCCCGACGTCGGCTTCCACAACGCCTGCATGCGGCCCAGAAGAATGTTCTGTCGTCCGAGATCCCGGTCAAGCACGCGGCTGAACCAATAACCGTCGGACTGATTCACGACTTTCGCGGCAAACCGGACTGCCAGCGTATCGTCGAGCGGCATGTTCAACATGCCCTCGGCCTCGAACGCGCCGAAATTGCCGTAGCCTGCGGAAACATTGGCTTCCGCGCCATCCGTCGAGGGCCGCGCCGAAATCAGGTTGATCGCGCCCGCAGTCGAGTTGCGCCCGTACAATGTGCCTTGCGGACCTTTCAGCACTTCGACCCGCGCAAGGTCGTACATGTTGAAATCCATCTCCGCGAAGGATGCAAGAAACACGTCGTCGACGTAGACGCCCACACTGGAATTGTTGGTGGAGGAGAAATCGTCCAACCCCACACCGCGCACCGTGATGATCTGCTGTGCGCCCGGAATGTTCGTCTTCACATCCACGTTGGGAATCTGCGTTGCCAGATCCGTCGCGCTGTTCACCCGCGAAGTTCGCAGATCGTCCGCCGAAAGGCTCGTGATGTTGATGCCGACGTTGAGGATGTTCTCTTCGCGCCTTTCCGCGGTCACCACCACGGTCTCGATCCCGGCCGTTCCCGCCGTTTGCGCCGCCGCATGGCCGCAGGGCAGTGTAAGAAATGCAGCCCCGCCAAGGGTCAATGCCAGCCTGAGCGCATGGATGCCCGCGTTCGAACGCGGGCGGCGGATGATGGATGTGGTCACGGCGATCCTCCCTGAGACCCAGCCCGTTCCCTGCCTTTTCGGCTATTTGACGTTTGGGTATGTAATCTAAACCTCACGTCCTTTTCGCTGTCAATTCCGTTTGACAGTTGGGCACGTTTCCGTAACTCTCTGTTGATTGCCAGTCACACCCGAACGTCATGTTGCAGCCCGCCTCGCAAACGCCGGTCCAGGACCGCACCCGGGAAAACCGGCGCGCCGCCCTCATCGATGCGGCGGCGGCGGAGTTCAATGCGCGGGGCATTTCGGGCGCTTCGCTTGCCCGCATCGCCCGGGCCGTCGGCATCGGCCGCGCCGCACTTTATTATTATGTGAAGGACAGGGACGATCTGGCCGCCCAGTGCTATCGCAAGAGTTGCGAGGTCATGGGGGCGGATCTGGCTGCCGCCGCGAAAGCCGCGGGCAATGGCCTTGACCGCGTGCTCGCGTTCCTGCGCCTGTCGCTCGATCCCGAACGCCCGCAACCGGCCGTCCTGAGCGAAGTCGCCTATCTGCAAAGCGCCACACGGCGCGCCATCGCCGCGGCACAGGATGCCAATGTCGAAGCGCTGCGTGCATTGCTCTGCTCCGGCATCGCCGACGGCAGCATCCGCGCTTGCGATGACGAGGTCATAGCCCAAACCCTCATCGGCATCATAACCTGGATACCGCTATCAGTGGATTGGGTGGAAGGCACGAGCGAAGATTTCCGCGCCCGCACGGTGGAAACGCTTTGCGATTTCGTCACAAGCGGCGAAGCGTGCGACCGCGCATACCGCTTCGTGCCGGACGTGCGGATCGAAAACTTCTTTCCGCCGCCGGCAAAAGCATTCGACCGGCGCGCCATCGCCGACGCCAAGGTGGAACAGTTGTTGATGACCGCCTCGCAACTCTTCAACCGCCGCGGCATCGACGGGGTGTCGCTGGAAGACATCACCAACGAATTGGGCGCCACCAAAGGCGCATTCTATCACTACCTCAACAACAAGTCCGATCTCGTGGTGCGTTGCTACAAGCGTGCCTTCTCGCTCTACGAACGCTTCGTCGATGCCGCCGAAACATGCGGGCAGTTGGCGCTCGATCGTTCCACTTGCGGTCTCTACCTCAACATCCAGGCCCATGCGTCCGGCCTGTCACCGCTGATTCAGATGGTGGGTGCCACGGCGCTGCCGCCCGCCATCCGCCGCGATATCGCAAAACGTGCCCGCGCCCTGCAGCGCCGCTTCGTTGCCTTCGGCGAAGAAGGCGCGAAGGACGGCAGCTTCCGCCCCTTCGATTTCGATGCGTTGGCCCAGCTGGGCGCGGGCGCGTTCGAATGGCTACCGAAATGGTTTTCGCCGGCAGATCCCCGCGCCGCATCCACACTCGCAGA
The DNA here is from genome assembly GCA_035543495.1 of Rhizomicrobium sp. GTDB lineage: Bacteria > Pseudomonadota > Alphaproteobacteria > Micropepsales > Micropepsaceae > Rhizomicrobium. The sequence continues at coordinate 91,543 of DATKJT010000042.1, forward strand.
TGAAATCGTCATGCTGTTCCTGCATGGGCTGAAAGCAGACCGCCGCGGCTAGTTTTTGAAACAAAATTGCGGCGCCGTCCCGGCAAAATAATTTGCATCGCCACCCCCAAAGCTTTGCGGCCTGATTGTCTTATGGGAGCCGCGAGTCCTTTTGGGCCTCGCGGGTTCAGGCGAGGGGACGGGACCCAGAATGGAGTCCGGGGGCAGCAACAGCGCAGATCCGCTTCGAGCCGTGACACCGGCGGTCGAAGAATGGTTCCTGCGCGAAATCTTCCCGCTGGAAGGTTTGCTGATGCACTTCCTGCGCCTGAACTGGCGCAACAAGGCCGAACTCGAAGATTTGCGGCAGGAAGTCTATGTCCGTGTCTATGAGGCGGCGGCGAAGGAATTCCCGGCCCAACCCAAAGCATTTCTGCTGCGCACCGCGCACAACCTTCTGGTCAACCGCGTCAAGCGCGAACAGATCGTGCCGATTGCAGCGGTGGGCGATCTCGACGAATTCGATGCCGCCATCGATGCGCCCGGCCCCGAACGCAGCGTGATCGCACGCGACATGCTGCGCCGCCTGCAGGCGGCGCTCGACCGTTTGCCGCCGCGTTGCCGCGAAGTGGTGGTGCTGCGCCGGATCGAAGGGCTGTCGCGCCCCGAAATCGCCGAACGCATGGGCATCGGCCTCGACACCGTGTCCGAACATCTCGCCCACGGCATGTTCGTGCTGGCCGAGCTCCTCTATGGCGACAACGAATTGGGACGCAACTCATGAGCGAACGCGCCAACGACATCGCGCGCGAAGCCGCAACCTGGCTCGAACGCCGCGAACGCGAAGACTGGAACGATGCCGACAACGCGGGCCTTGAAACGTGGCTTGCGCAATCCGCAGCCCACAGGATCGCCTTCTGGCGCGTGAACGGCGCCTGGTTGCAAACCGATCGTCTGAGCGCGCTGCGCCCCTTGCCCACACAACGATCTGTGCCCGCGAGCCCGCGCAAAGCGCGGCCTCTATTGCGCTTCGCGGCAGCCGCCATCGCCGTTGCCGTGATCGGCAGTGTGGCTGCGAACAACATGTTCTCCGGCCCCGCTTACAAAACCTATGCGACCGGCGTGGGGGTGCGCGAAACCATTACGCTGCCGGACGGCTCCCAAATCGAACTCAACACCGATACCTCGGTGCGCGTTGCCGAAGCGGGCCGTCACCGCAACGTGGTGCTCGACCGCGGCGAAGCGTTCTTTCAGATCAAACACGATTCGGCCCACCCCTTCGTCGTCACCGCGGGCAACAGCCGCGTGATCGACCTCGGCACCAAATTCTCCGTGCGCACCGAACCGGGCAGGGTGGAAGTGGCGCTTGTCGAAGGCCGCGCCCGCATCGAACCGGTCGAAGGCCATGCACCGGCGCGCGTTGCAACGCTGACGCCCGGCGATGTCGCAGTAGCGGAAAAAGATTCGCTCAACGTCCACACCTTGCCCAAGCGAGATCTCGCAGACGATCTCGGCTGGCGCCGCGGCGTGCTTATCCTCCGCCGCACGACCATCGCCCAGGCCGTGGCGCAGTTCAACCGTTACAACACGCACAAGCTGATCGTGACAGATTCTGCCGTTGCCGAACTTCCGCTCGGCGGCACCTTCCAGACCACCAATCCCGAACTCTTCGCCCGCGTCGCGCGCGACGTGCTCGGCGTCAAACTTCAAGTCCGCGGCAACGAAACCGTGATCTCACGCTGAAAATTTATACATGCCCAAAGGGGGGAATATGAAAAGACGGCATCACCTGAAATCCCTGCTCCTGGCCGCCGGCGCCATCATCGCGGCAAGTGCGGCCTCCGCCGAAGATTTCAACATTCCGGCAGGCGATCTCGAAGCAGCACTCAACGCTTACACCTCGCAAACCGGCGTGCAACTCCTCTATGCCGCGCGCAACGTGAAAGGCGCGCGTACCTTGGGCGTAACCGGCCAAATGCCCGCGGACACCGCACTCTCCAGCATACTGAAAGGCACCGGCTTCACCATCCGTCGCGAAGAAGGCGCCATCGCCATTGTGCGCGGCGCGTCGTCCGAAAACGAACCCCTCGTCGTCAGCACCATGCAATTGGCCCAGGCTGCCCCCGCGCGCGCAAGCGTGGAAACTGTGACGGTGACGTCTTCCAAACTCGGCGGCGCCGATGTGCAAAGCATCCCGATTGCGATCACTGCGCTTAGTCAGGAACAACTCACATCCACACAGACAGCCGGCGGCCCAGATCTGGTGAAACAGGTCCCAAATCTGACCTTCACCAAAACAAATTTCTCCGGCTACAGCATCCAGATTCGCGGAATCGGAACGCAAGCCATCTCTGTGACCACCGATCCGGCCGTTGCCGTCGCCCTGAACGACATTCCATTCATCCGCAATCACTTCTTCGAACAGGAATTCTACGATCTCAGCCAGGCCGAAGTTCTGCGCGGCCCGCAAGGCACGCTTTATGGACGCAACGCAACGGCCGGTGTCGTGAATCTCATTACTGCCAAACCCACTGATCAATTCGAAGCAATGGCAAGCGCAGATATTGGCAACTACAAGAACCGCCGTTTCGAAGGCATGGTCAACCTGCCGCTCATCGATGATCGCTTCGATTTACGCCTGGCGGGCGAATGGACCAAGCGCGATGGATATTCGACCAACGGAATAACGGGCGATCCTATTGATGGCCGCGATCTCTGGTCGAGCCGCGTCTCGGTTGCATGGAAACCGCTGGAAGGCCTCAAGACCACACTCGTCTGGGAACATTTCAGCGAAAACGACGACCGCCTGCGCTCATCGAAACAGCTTTGCAAAACCGATCCGACACCAACGCAAATCGGCGACTATGTCCTACCGCCGAGCAGCCCGACGGTTGCCTATGCGGCTCAACCCTATGTGAGCCAGGGATGCTTGCCCGTTTCGCTCTATGACAAGGGCAATCCCTCTCAGGGCGATTACGGCGCCTATGGTGTGCCGAACGGCGTATCGCTTCCTTATTACGAGCCGCTCGCCTTCGGTGGCGTTCCGATCATGGCCAGTGCGTTTATCTTCGATCCGTATGCCAGCGAGTCGCAATCGACCGATCTGCGCACAATCGAATCGACCATCAATCCGACCTATCGCGCCAAGAACGATACGGTGGAGTTTAGCGCCGATTATACCGTCACGCCATCGCTGACCTTCACATCGCAGACGGGGTACAATCAGGATTTTCTGTGGTCCACCGAAGACTATAACCGCTTCAACACGCGGCCGGGCGCCTTCATGGCGGGTGGCGCTTTTGGGTCCACCGGACCAATCGATCCGAACAACGGCATCTGCATGCACCCCGGACCGGCACAAGGAGGCAACAGTAGCGAAGGCACGATTTGCACCGCGGTCTATCAGCCCTGTTCACCGGCCACGACCAGTTTCAACAACAATGAATCTTGCGCCGCGGTCGGTACTTTTTGCGATCCGCAATTGGGATGCAGCGACCGCCTTGTCGCCGAGGATCTGAACGACGAACACTCCTGGCAGTTCAGCCAGGAATTCCGCCTGGCCTCGAATTTCAGCGGACCTTTCAATTTCAGTATCGGCGGCAACTACCTGCACTACGAGACCGAAGAAAATTATTACGTCTTCATCAATTCGCTGACGCTGGCCATGTACACCACCGTCCACGGAGATTTCGGATCTCCCCTTCAGACACTGCCCTGGGTACCGGGCGTGTCCGACAACTCGAATTGCATTGCGGGCGGGTTGATGCTCCTGAACCCAAACAACCCGAATGCCTTCAAAATAGGATCGGAAGGCGCATTTCAATGCGGATATATCGATCCCAATCCGATCACCGATCTCAATAACCAGGGGCACAATTATTTCCTTAGCCAAAACCCATATACGCTCAATTCCTATGCGGGTTTCGGTGAAGCCTATTACAACGTAACTCCCGATCTGAAACTCACGGGCGGCCTCCGTTGGACCGACGATCAAAAGCATTTCGTCGATATACCGAGCGAGCTTCTGGTCGGAGGATATGGCTATCCCATCACGGGCATTGTTGATCAGGGATGGAGCGAGTTCACCGGACGGTTCGCTGCCAACTGGACGCCCAAGCTCGATTTCACCGATCAAACGCTGCTCTACGCCTCTTTTGCGCATGGTTACAAAGCAGGTGGCGCCAATCCTCCGGGCGCGTCTCTCCTTACCTGGAACAGCGGCTTTCTGGGCGGCGTGAACGGCAACAATGTCGGCATCGCAAATCCCATCCATCCGGTGTCCTTCAAGCCGGAATTCATCAATGCCTATGAACTTGGAACCAAAAATACGTTGTTGGATGGTGCGATGACCTTCAACGCAAGTGCGTTCCATTACGATTACACGGGATATCAGATATCCCGCATCGTGGATCGCACGGCCATCAACGACAATTTCAATGCCACGGTCAACGGTGCCGAAGTCGAAGCAACTTACGAGCCCACTCCGGGCCTCAGATTCAAGTTCGCCGGCGGCTATGAAAATACGCGAGTCGATAACGGCCAAAGCTCCATCGATCTCATGGATCGCACCGATGCTGCCAATCATCCCGGCTGGATGGTCGTAAAGCCTTTCCCGACTCAGGCATCGAATTGCATTTTGCCGATTTATGTCGTGGAAGCTGTTCTCATCGCGCATCACCCCGATCAAACCGGCGGAAACCAGAGTCTGGATGTGTCGTGTGCTGTTGCTTATACGGATCATATCGATCCGGTCACGATCAATCCCTACAAATACCAGCCTGTTTATCCGGACGACTATTACGGCGGCTCCGCGCACGATCCCGGGCCCTATCCCGGTTTCGATCCGCTCAGCGTCGATCCCAATGCACCCGCCAATGTCAACAACGGTCTGGGTTTGCCGCCAAACAATGGCGAAGGATTTGCCAAGAATCTGAGCGGCAACGAATTGCCCAACGCGCCGCCGTTCACGGTGTCGGCCTCGGTCGACTACACGATACCCGTGACGCCGGATTGGGCGACCACCTTGCACCTCGACTACTACTGGCAGGATTATTCCTGGGCGCGCATCTTCAACGACAATCCCTATGACCGGTTGCGCGGCTACACAAACGTCAACCTCGCGCTGATCCTGACAAACCAGGATGGCTGGCAGGTGATGGGATACATCAAGAACATCTTCAATGTCACCGACATCACCGGCGACTTCCTGAACAGCGACGACAGCGGACTTACAACCAACGTGTTCCTGACCGACCCGCGCCTGTTCGGCATCCGCGTCACGAAGAACTGGTGAGGGGGAAACACCAATGAGCGAATTGATACAAAAAAGCGAAATCAGCGACTTTCGTTGGAATCTTCTGGCGGGCGCTTCGGCGCTGGTTTTGCTGGGCTATGTCGCCGCCGCATCCAGCGCGAACGCCGAAGACGCCGACAAACCCACCGTCTGGATCGAACTCGGCGGACAATTGAGCCGGCTGCAAACCGGGCAGGAGGCATACTCGCCGCCTTTTACCACGCTGATACCTTCGGATATGGCGCTCCCCAATCAGATCCAGAAACCCACGCTATATGGATTTGATGAAAACGCGGCGCTGACGTTTCAACCCCACGGGTCGGATTGGTCGTTCTCCGCCGCGCTGCGCTATGGGCGATCCTCAAGCGCCAAACAGGCCCATCACCAAAGTTCTCCGGGGAAATTTTATACGAGCTTTGTGAACAAAGGGCGGTTTTATGGTGTTTATCATCACAACTCTGGCCATGGCTACGCCCTCCCGGTTGCCGCGCGGTTTTCCGATGCGGTGGCGAAGCAGAACGAAAGCCACATGCTGCTGGATTTTCAGGCCGGCAAAGATCTGGGCATAGGCCTGTTCGGGCGCCATGCGTCATCAACTTTGAATATCGGCGTGCGCTTTGCGCAATTCACGTCGAAATCGCGTGTCGCTCTCAGAGCAGACCCCGATTGGCAATTCAAGGCGCATCAGGTGACCTTCAGTTCGTATTATACGTATGCCGGCTATGCTTTCTCGCGCTACGTGAAACACAGCCGCGTGTTTCAACCGTTCCACGTTTTTAACGGCACCTTCCTCGCGAGCCGGAGCTTCAACGGTTTGGGGCCGTCCGTATCCTGGAATTCGTCCGAAACGCTTGCCGGCAATTCCGAAAGGGGCGAATTGCAGTTCGACTGGGGTGTAAATGCGGCGCTTCTGTTTGGCCGCCAAAAGGCGAAAATAAATCACCAGACAACGGGTCGCTATCACGCCTCGTCCTATGCAAGCGCGGGAGATATTCCGGTTACCTACCAACGCCCGGCCACCCCCGATCACACGCGGTCGCGTGGCGTGGTCGTCCCCAACATCGGTGGCTTCGCGGGCCTTTCGGTAAAATACCCCAACGTCAAAGTCAGCTTCGGCTACAAGGCCGACTTCTTCTTCGGCGCGATGGACGGCGGCATCGATGTTCGGCGCACGGAGGACGTTGGCTTTCACGGACCATACGCATCGGTCAGCATCGGATTGGGCGGCTAGCTATCGGGTTTGCCTCGCAGGAGAGGCGGGGCGACTTGCTGCCTTTCTTATGCCGTGACGCCGGAAGAACCTGACGATCCGGAAAGCATGTCCAGTGCGGTCGCGTAGTTCGCCAGCTGCGCCTGCAGATAGGCGGGCGGAGAGCTGTTCGTGCTCGTCGCAGCGGTCGTGCCGCTCGATGGCGCGGTATTGGTTTTGGAATAGATGTTGCGGATTTCCGAGAGCACGTTCGATAGCTCGGCATTCGCCACGCCCGCACCCGTCGATGTCGAAATGTCGAGCGTGCCCGACAAGCCCAAACCATAAACCGACGAGGTGCCCGCTGTCGAGGATGAAGAAGACGTGCTCGATGAACCCGCCGTTGCCGGCGCCGTCAATGTTCCGGCCGCGATTCCCAGCCGCGACAACGCATCGGAATCGGCGGGCCCGGAAACAAGCGTTGCGGTGACGCCGGGATTGACCTGAATTTTCAATGCTTCGCCATCGCTGCCATAGGTAACGCTCGCCTTGCCGGCAAACGCCATTTCGCCGCTGATCTTGTCCGCCAGCGACTCCAGCGTTTCACCGGGATCGATGGTGATGGTGATGTTGCGCGCGGCCGATCCCTGTATGTCGATGTTGAACGTGTCGCCCGACCTGAGCGTGGTTTGCGATTCCAAGTCGACCGATTGATTGGTGTCCAGCGTGCCGTGCGGCAGCCCCAGCGCGTCCAGAACGCTCGATCCTTGCGTGTCGATGGCGATGCCCGTTCCGCTGGAGGTGCCGTCCACGCCGCCGAACTGCGTGGTCCAGGCGACATTGCCGCTTGCGTTCAGCGCCGCCACGAATGCATTCGTCGTGTTGTCCACCGAACGGCTTTGTCCCGCAAAGGTGCCGCGTGTCGTGCCGGTGAGGTAAACCGTGCCGTCCGGCCCAACGGTCACCGCACCTCCCTGATCGGATGACGAGGTGCCGACATAGCTGACCTGTTCGGGTGTGGCACTCGCGCCGTTGTCGCTCATCGCAAAGACAAACGCATCCTGCGATCCCGAAGCGGGCGTGACAATGTTCGCCGCTCCATTCGCCGTCAGGTTTGCGTTCACCGAGGAACCCGACACGTAAACCTGATTCCCCGAAACGGCGAGCCCACCAATCGTGCCGCCCTGCAAATCGCCCAGATCGACCTGCCACACGGGCTCTTGCGTGGCATCGCCGCCCGCATATTTCGAAACGATGGCATGCCCGTTCTGCACGCTCGCCACGAACAGGCTGCCGTCGGAAGAGGTGGCCGTCGCCGAAACCTGATCGTTGCCCGATGTGCCCGATTGCTTTTCGTAGACGATGTTCCCGTCCTTATCGAGCTTCGCGAGATAGGCGTCCGTTCCGCCGCTGCTTTTCTGCCCAAGCCCGATATCGCCGCCCACGCCGCCCCCGATATAGATGTTGCCAGATGTGTCCACGCTGATGGCATTGCCCTGATTGTCCGAAAGCGTGGGCAATTGCTGCACCCAGGTCTGGTCGCCGTCGGCGTCGTATTTCGCAACCAGCGTGTCCGTATTGCCGTCGGCAACCGCGGTGGTGGAAAGATCGGCGGTCGTCGATCCCGTAATCACCACGCCGCCATTGGGATCGGCCGCAATCGCATAGCCGGAAGCCGAGCCTGCGCTCCCCAACAGTTTGCTCCATTGCAATTGCCCGGCCGAGTCGTATTTCGACAGATAAACGTCCTGCGATCCCTGGTTGACCTGGTTGGTGAAATCCCCGGTCGCATTGCCGATCACATAGACGTCGCCATTGGCATCCACCGCGCTCGCTTGCGCCGTGGTGGCGCCGGTGGAGGGCGATGTTTCAGCGACAAATGTGCTTTGCGGCGCCCCCGAAAGATCGGTGAGCTTGATCAATCGCCCCTGCTGATCGGATGGCGCGGTGGAGGATGGCGTGGTTGTGGAAGACGCGCCGGATGTGCCTGATGCGGAAGATGTGCTGGCGGTTCCGGCGACGGCAGACGCAAGCGTTGCGTCCGAGCTTTGCGAACCATTGGTGCCCGCGAGATAAAGGGCAGGGGAGGTATTCGCTGAAGACAGCGTAATCGTCTCGCTCGGCGATTCATTGATCGCGATGCCGTAATAGGCATCCTGCGGGTCGTCCTCGCTTCCCTGTGTGATCGTGCGCTGGAACCGTGAAGAGAATCCATCGGCCTGAAGCTGCTGGTTGATGTAACCCACGATGTTGTCCATCGTCAGCGGCCCTTGCACCTGTGAAAGATCGATGGCCACGTCCGTGGTGACGCCGCCTTTCTTCACGCTGATGTCGAAACTGTCCGCCGTGCTCACGCCCGAAAGCGGATTGGCGAGGCTGGCATCGCTCACCAAGGTTTTTCCCGTATAGCCGTAAGTCTGGAACGGCACGTTGACCGTGCTGGTCACCGATGCGCTGGGCTCCGCCGCTTGCAGGGTGAAATTGTTGAAGGCGGTCGAATTGAGATAGTCCTCAACCTGCGCAAGTCCTGCCTGGAACCGCGTGTTGTATCCTTCCATCTGTCCCGCGGTCGTCCCGCTGCGCTGGGACATGCTGGCGAGATAGGCAAGGTTGTTCACCGCCTGATAGATGGAAAAAAGCTTCTGGTTATCCTGTTCGGTGGCTGCGTCCGCGCCGCCCGTCGGCGAAAGCGGCACGTTGCTCGTGTCGAGAAAATCGGTGATGTCCAGAACTTGCGCGTCTTCTTCCTGTTGCGCGGGTGGCGGCGTGTACCACGGCGGATTGTCGTTCGATGTGGCGCTGGCGGAAGAAGAATTTGTCGAGGCGCCTGCCGCAGCCGTTTGCGCAGGTGCGGCCGAAAGCTGAGACTGATAATAGCTCAGCAACAGCGATGGATCGAAGCTCGATATGCTCGTGCTCATCGGCAACTCCGGACGCGCCCAGTTTTGCTCCCACGCCGTTACCGCTAAGCTAATGCTAAGCATACGGTTTTGTCAGGTTCGGTCCGCATCCTGTCGGGTGCATAACGCGCGCGTCACAAACCCGATAGATGTTGCCGCGAAGGTGAGCCTTGGCTATCGCGCAGATTTCTTCTTCGGTGCGATGGATGGCGGCATAGATACGCGCGAGTCTTATAACCGCAACTTCTACGGGCCTTATGCCTCTATCAGTATCGGGCTGGGTGGCTGACACATCGAAGCGGATCAAAGCTGCGAAAGGATTCGCCGCATTTTGCCGGCGGACCTTCTGCCCTCATTTCGTGCGGCCGAGTTCCAGAAAGAGTCCCCTGCTCATGCGCTGATAGATTCCGAGCGTGCGTTTGCCGAGCGGACGGGGGATGGCGATTGCAAAGCGCGCTGCCGTGAGTGCGGTTTGCATCACAAATGCGCAGGTCGCCATCAATTCCGCTTCGTCCACGCGACGGTAAAGCGGTTTTGCTACGGCGAATGCAATTCGCGCCTTCCGCAGCGTGTCTTCTACATCCAGCGCCTGTAGTGCTTGATCTGTCTGCACCGCCGACCACAGGCTTTTGTAGAGCGGGTTGGTCCGGTGAAGTTCGAAATAGGCTTCGGCCAGCCTGTCCATTGCGTTCAGGAATTCGTCCACCGTCTTCAAATTGGAAATCCCCTCGCGCACCATCGTGTCCACATCGGCGTTGTGGCGTGCCAAGATCGCTTTCATGATTTCGGATTTGTCGGAGAAATATTGGTAGAGCGAGCCGATCACCACATTGGCTTTCTTCGCGATCGCCGTCATGGTCACGGCATCCGGGCCTTCTTTGCAGAGAAGCTCTGTTGCCGCCTCCAGAATGCGCTCGACGGTTGCCCTGGACCGGGCCTGTACCGCGCTTCGCCTGATATTTGGTTTTCTGCCCGCCATTCGCCACCCGAATCCGTCCGCTTGCACTTTCAAATATGATAGGTTATCACATTCTGCAAATGTGATGCCTTATCATGTTTGGGGCGGAGGGATGTCATGGCGAAAACGGCGCTGGTCACCGGCGGCGGAGGCGCGATAGCGCTCGCGCTTTGCAAGCGTTTGAGCGAGCGCGGCTTTGATCTCATCCTGGCTGATGTGGATGAAGGGCGCATGGCCGCCAACGCAGCACTTCTGCCGCGCGTGGTCCGCACTATTCAAGCCGACCTTTCCACGTGGGACGGGTTGGAGATTCTTGCCCAGCGCATCGAGTCCGATCCGCCGGATCTGCTCGTCAACAATGCGGGGATCATCCGCCCCGGCACGATCCTCGAACTGTCGTTCGAAGAGATAGATCGGCATCTGAAAATCAATCTCGTTGCCCCCATGCGGCTCACGCAAGCAGCCGGCAAGGCAATGGCCGCGCGTGGCAATGGCGCGATCCTTTCCATCGTGTCGGCAGCAGGGCTGGTCGCGCTTCCCGGAAGTGCCGCCTACAGCGCGTCCAAATTCGGTCTGCGCGGTTATCTCACCGCCGCCCGCCTGGAGTTGTCGCCGCATGGCGTGAAGGTGGTCGGCGTATTTCCCGGCGCGGTGGACACGCCCATGTTGCATTATGAAGCAACTCACAACGGTTCGCCGCTCAACTTCCTCAATAAAGATGTGCTCACGGCAGATCAGGTTGCCGAAGCCTGTCTTTCCGCGCTCGACAGCGGCCGGTTGGAAACCTTCGTGCCGTTCTCCGATGCGATGCTGAGCAAGCTTCTGTGCGTTGCGCCAAGTCTGCTCGAATGGCTGGAGCCGAAACTTCGCAAATCAGGCGAAAAAGGCCGCGAGAAATTCCTCGCCTCGCGCGGCCTGATGCCTGCAAAGGATTGACCGATGGATGAGGTCATGCGGGCTATCGCCCGCCAGTTCGAAACCGGCAAACGCCGTAAGGTGCTCTCCACCCGCCGCATCGTGTTCCTGGTGGTGGCTGCTGCCGCGCCGCTGGCCGCAATGGTCGGCAATCTTCCCATTGCGCTCGGCCGCGGCAACGGGGCGGGCATTCCCGGCGCGTTCCTGATCGCTGCCGTGACGCTGCTTTGCTTCGCGGTCGGCTATGCCGCCATGGGACGGCGTATTGTCAATACTGGCGCCTTCTACACCTATATCGCCCACGGCCTCGGCAAACCGGTGGGCGTCGGCGGAGCGTTCATCGCACTTGTCGCCTATATCACCTTCACCATCGGCATGGCGGGTGCGTGCGCCTATTACATGCATCTGGTCCTCACGCCGACCACCCATGTTCCCGAATGGATCGCCTACGCAGCCTTCGCCATCGCGCTAACAGGCACTTTCGGCTACCGTTCCATCGATCTGTCGTCGCGCGTGCTTGGCGTTTTGATGAGCGCCGAAATCGCGGTGCTCGCTGTGTTCGACATTTCGGTACTGATCGCCAAAGGTTGGGCCGCCTTTCCGTTGCAATCCTTCGCGCCGTCCGCGGTTCTGGCGCCCGGCTTCGCGGTCGCCCTGATGTTTGCCTACACCTCGTTCATTGGCTTCGAATCCGCCGCCCTGTATGGCGAAGAGGCGAAAGAACCGACCAAAAGCATTCCAGCCGCAACTTACGCTTCGGTTTTCCTGATCGGAGGTTTTTATCTTCTCACCTCTTGGATCACGGTGGGCGCGCTGGGCATTGGTGCCGCAAAGTCTGAAGCACAGGCCAAGAGTGGTGAGCTCATGCTCGGCCTCATCGGCCAATTCAGCGGCCAAACCGCGGCGATCATTGTTGCGATTTTACTCTGCACATCGCTGCTGGCGTCCTATCTCGCCATTCACAACGCCGCCACGCGTTATGTCTTTGCGCTCAGCCGCGAAAAGCTGCTGCCGGAAACGTTGGGCCGTTTTCATCCCAAACGCTATGCCCCATCCAATGCGAGCCTTGCCGTCACCGGGTTGACCGTGCTTTGCGTCGGCCTCTTCGCGCTGACCGGCGTCGATCCCTATCAGATGATGATCCCGCTTCTGATCGGCTTCGGCACGCTGGGTATCGTGATCCTTCAGGCTTTTGCGGCCGTGGCCATTCTCGTTTATTTCCGGCGCCGTCATAGCACCGACATATGGCGCACATTGATCGCACCTGCTGTGGGCGCCGTCGGCCTCATCGCTGCCTCATTTTTGGTCGCTTCGAACTTCGGGCTTCTGGCAACCGTCGATGCAACGTGGGTGAATTGGCTTCCCCTTGCCTATCCCTTTGCTTGTCTTCTCGGCATCGCATTTGCGTTTTGGTTGAGCGAAAAAAAGCCCAAGATCTATTTCATGCTCGCCGCCGCCGACACGCGTGCCGATAGTTCGCGCGAGATTTCCAAGACCATTCGATACGACTTGCCCCACTGCATCATCGGCGCGGGTCCTTGCGGCCTTCTTGCTGCGCGCGCCTTCAGGCTCGCCGGTATTCCTTACGAACAATTCGAACGCCACAGCGATGTCGGTGGCATCTGGGACATCGATAACCCCGGTTCGTCGATGTACGAATCCGCACATTTCATATCGTCGAAATACACCTCCGGCTTCTTCGGCTTTCCGATGCCGGATGATTTTCCCGACTATCCCAATCATGCTCAGTTGCTGAGCTATATCCGCAGCTTCGCCGATGCGTTCGGCCTCAAGCCGGCAATCCGTTTCAATACATCGGTCGTGCGCGCCGTTCCGGTCGGCGAAAACGCAGCCGAAGGTTGGGATGTCACATTGAGCACTGGTGAGACCAAGCGCTATGCCGGAGTGGTAAGCGCCAACGGTGTGACCTGGCATCCCAACCTGCCATCCTATCCGGGGCTCGACCGGTACAAGGGCGAAGTCCGTCACACGGTTACCCATAGGAGCGCAGAAACATTTCGCGGACGCCGTGTGCTGATCGTGGGTGCCGGCAATTCGGGGGTCGATATTGCCTGCGAAGCGGCGCGCACCGCCGATGCAGCGTTTCTCAGCGTTCGGCGCGGTTATCGCTTCGTGCCGAAGCACATTTTCGGCGTGCCGACAGACGTGTTTTTGTCAGGCATGGTGCATCCGCCCAAGGGCGTGGTGCTGCCGGACGATCCGAGCAAGATGCTGGATGCCCTCACTGGCGATCTCACGCGTTATGGCTTGCCCGCACCCGATCACAAGGCGCTGGAATCCCACCCTATCATGAACACGCAGATCCTGCATCATCTCGCTCATGGTGACATTGCGGCCAAACGCGACATCAAGGAATTCACCGAAGATGGCGCAATCTTTGCTGATGGTTCGCAGGAGAAATTCGATCTCGTGCTGTTCGCGACAGGTTACGAATATCGCATGCCATATTTCGACGAGAAGATTTTCATGTGGAAGCAGGGCCATCCCCAGCTCTATCTCAACATCTTCCACCGCACGCTTCAGGGCCTTGCAATCGTGGGTTTCGTGGAATTCGCATCTGCGGGTTACCAGCGTTTCGACGAAATGGCGCAGATGGCGGCGATGGATGCCTATATCCGCGCCAGCGGGCAGGGCCGCGACGAATGGACAAAGATGAAGGCTGAAGATCAGCCCAACCTGCGCGGCAAAACGAACTACATCGATTCACCGCGTCATGCGAACTACGTCGATGTGGATGTTTATCGCCGCAAGCTCGCCGACGTGCGCGAGAAATTCGGTTGGCCCGACCCCAGCCATCATGGCTATGACAGTCTGCGCATCCACTAAGCCGCAGCCGGCTTCGCCCGATAGTGTGCAGCCATCGAGACGGCAAAGGTTATAGAGCTGAGCAACATCATCACCGCCGAAATCCAGAAAGCTCCACGTACGTCGCCCACGCTGACACCGAAGGATGAGATGAACGGCCCCGCACTCAGCCCGAACAATGTGATAGCGGTTCCCACCATCACGGCCTGCCTCGACGGCTCCATGTCGATCAGAAGCCGAACCTGAAACGGATTGAGCGCCAGCCAGAAAAGACCGAACACCGCGGTTGCACCGAAATAGACCGAAGACGTTGCAGCAGACGCGATCAACACGATCACCACGCTCTGACACAACGGCCCAAGTATCGTGACAATGCGAAACGGCAACCGCCAGGCAAACCAAGCCACGGCAAACGCGCCCACCACCTGAAAGATCAGGCTCGCCGAAAGGGCTGTTCCCACCAATCCGGCCGGGATGTGAAATTGCACTGCGATCCGTTCCGCATAATCCCATGCACCACCAATGGCTGCGTTCTGCAATGTCACGCCGATCAAAATTCCGATCACCGGCAACGTCCAGATCTTGCCGGATGCCGTCGTGCCGTCCGGCTTCGGCGGGTGCCGTTCGGTCAGAACGAGCGCGGCAAGGGCAGCCACCGCCGCAAGGCCCGCAAGAATGGCAAATCCTCCATCCGCGCCAACACGCGGCAGAATGGAAACGGGCAGGGCATAGGCGAGAAACGCTTGCGGTATCGTTTGCAAGGCAAGAAACAATCCGTTCAACCGGTCCGGGCTTCGCGAATGGGTGATGACGACAATCGCTGCGCCCAGAATGAAACCTTCCAACAGACCCGCCACACCGCGCGTAACGAACAACATGACGGGATCGTGCGCGATATAGATCGCCACGTTGAACGCCGCGAGCAGGGCGCATCCTATCGCGACTTTCAACGCGATCTTTCCTTGTCGCAGCACGCGGGCACCGATCGCAGAGCCAATCGCCAGCGCCAGTACTTCCACTGTGGCAAGCCTGCCGAGCGCTGCTTCGCTGATACGGCCTTCCTGGGTGAGCGCGCCCAAAAGTACCGGCTGAATCCCCAGGATCATCAGCGATGCCGTTCCGATCAGCATCGAGCTTCCGATGACGATCCAGTTGTCGCCGCCTGTTTCCGGCATCAGGCCGGATTCCAATTCCAGTGCGGCAACGCCGGCCGGTGCGGGCGATACGGCGAGATCGTCTGAACCGGGTGTCATGCGGCGATGCCTCGTTGTTATTTGCGTTTTTGGCCGTAATTGCCGAACTGCCGGAAATTGTCCGCCATTTCGGCCTCGCTGAGAAGCCGGGGTCCACCGATGGCAAGCGTGGCCCAATAGACGGCGGCCTGCTCCTCCATTTCTTCGGCAATGGTCAGCGCGCGGGAAAGGCTGGGCGCTGCCACGATCTGCCCGTGGTTCGCCATCAGGCAGGCGTAACCTGTCTTCATGGTCGCCACGATGTTGGCCGCCAATTCCTCGCTGCCGAAGGTCGCGTAAGGCGCCAGCGGCACATCGTGCCGCCCCGAAACGCCCACCATATAATGCATCGGCGGAATGGACTTGCCTGCGCAGGCCAGGATCGTCGCGTAGCGGGAATGGCAATGCACCACAGCGTTCACATCTGCCCGCGCTGCCAGCAGTCCCGCATGCATTCGCCATTCGCTCGATGGCGCAAGCGAACCTTCACGCGGCACATGTTGTGCATCCAGATAGACGATCTGCTTCGCCGTCAGTCGTTCGGCGATAATGCCGCTTGGCGTGATCAACATGCCATCGCCACAGCGCATCGAGATGTTGCCGGTTGTGCCGCGGTTGAGGCCACGTGCCTCCAGCGTGCGCATCGCTTCCACAACATGTTGTCGCGCGGTGCTTTCGTCAGGCTGCATGTTGCCTCAACGGCAAATCCGTCATTGCCCGCAATGTTGACTCGAAATCGATGAGCTTTCCAAGCGTGCCCAGATCCTGCGCCACCAGCGCTGCCGTCGTCATGGCAAAGCGGCAGGCATCGTCTTCCGGAAAGCCGCGGTCCAGGGCGGCGATAAATCCAGCGCAAAACGAATCGCCGCAACTCGTGGTGTCGAGCGGCGTAATTTCATGTGCTGAAAAGTCTGTTCTTGTACCGCCTTTGAAGCGCACCGCGCCCCTGCCGCCCTGTTTGAAGATGCAGGTCTTGGCACCCATCCGTTGGAAGCAGGCCGCGGCCTTCGCCGGATCGTTCGTGTTGGTTACAAACAACGCCTCATCCACATTGGGCATGAAATAATCGACGTGCGGCAGCACCCGTTCCAGTTCCGCCTGCATGCGCCCGCTCGGCCCGATGAGATCGCAGGTGACGATGGCGCCAGCTTTCTTCGCTGCGCAGAGAAATTCCGCGCCCGGTCCGCCGTCGAGTTTCATGCCGCCAACGCCACCCCAATGCACGAATTTCGCCTTGCGACCGGCTTCCACAATAGGGGGTGTGATCTCTGTGAACATTGCGGCACCCAGCGCATGAAAATTCGGGCGCTCGCCATCGCTGCGGATGGTGAGAATGGTGGTCGATGTGCGTCGATCCGCATGAGTCGCGAGCAGGCTCGTATCCACCCCGCTGCGTTCGAATTCGCTGCGGACCAAACGCCCCGCCGCATCGTCGCCAACTGCTGAAACAACGGAAGTCGGTATGCCAAGGGTTGCAGCCACCAGCGCCGCACCGCCTGCGGTTCCGGCGGGCGAGAGGGCTGCACCTTCGATCAGCGTGGTTCCGCCTTTTTCGGGGATGCGGTCGATCGGCCGGCCCGCAATGTCCAGTGTCGTCAATCCCACACAGACGAGGCCCACTCCCATTTCCGGCTTTCCTTCGCGAAGCGGCCAATTATAATAGCGAAAGCTATCATTTTCCCAAAGGAGGATGCCATGCCCCGCGCCAATTCCCGCGACAAAGAGCTTCGCGAACGGGCCGCCGCCGTCATTCCCAACGGCATGTACGGCCATGAATCTGTGCGTCTTCTGCCGGAGGATTATCCGCAGTTTTTCGCAAAGGCAGAGGGAGCGCGCCTGTGGGACGTGGACGGCAACGAATATCTCGATTTCATGTGTGCCTACGGCCCCAATCTTCTGGGCTACCGCAACGCCAAAATAGATGCAGCTGCGCAAGCGCAGGCTCGATTGGGCGATGCGATGACCGGGCCGGGTGCTGCCATGGTCGAATTCGCCGAAAAGCTGGTGAAAACCATTTCCCACGCCGATTGGGCCATGTTCTGCAAGAACGGCACGGACGCCACCACCATGGCGATGATGGCTGCCCGCGCTCACACCGGTAAACGAAAGATACTCGTCGCCAAGGGCGCCTATCACGGTGCAGCGCCGTGGTGCACGCCCGTTCCATCGGGCGTATTGCCGGAAGATCGCGCGCATCTTCTCACCTATGTCTACAACGACGTGTCGAGCCTTGAAGCCGCTGTGATCGCGGCGGGCGACGATCTGGCTGGCATCATCGCTTCGCCTTTCAAACATGATGCCTTTATCGACCAGCAGATGCCCGAGCCGGCTTATGCCAAACGCGCCCGCGAAGTCTGCGATGAGCGCGGCGCGCTGCTGATCGTGGACGATGTGCGCGCCGGTTTCCGCATGGCGCGGGATTGCAGTTGGTCGCTCGTCGGCGTGAAGCCCGATCTTTCCTGCTGGGGCAAGGCGATTGCCAACGGCTATCCCATCTCTGCCCTCGCGGGTAGCGAGAAGGTGCGCGCCGCCGCCGGTTCGCTTTATGTCACCGGGTCGTTCTGGTTCGCCGCGGTGCCCATGGCTGCGGGCGTCGCCACGCTGGACGAAATTGCGACCACCGATTACCTGGAAAAGACGGAACGGCTCGCCAACACATTCCGTAACGGTCTCACTGAAATCTCCGCCCGTCACGGTTTCGGCCTACGCCAGACGGGCCCTGCACAAATGCCGCTGATCCTGTTTGAGGACGATCCGGACTATCGCATCGGCTATGGCTGGGCGGCGGAAATGGTCAAGCGCGGCGTCTACGTCCACCCCTGGCACAACATGTTTTTCTGCGGCGCCATGACGGATGCCGACATCGCGCAGGCGCTGGATGTTGCCGATCAGGCATTCGCATCGCTCAAGAAGAACAAGTCCGTGTTGCAGGCCCATTCCGGCCTGCTCGCCATGCTCGACGCACGGCACTGAAAAAGAAAGGCGGGCCACGCGCCCGCCTTTTTCATTCCTCAGAAGTGATAGTTCACTTCCGCGCCGATTGTGCGCGGCGGACCCATGATGCCCTGATAATAACCCACAAAACTCAGATCGAAGATGTCGAGGAAATAGTGCTTGTCAGACAGGTTGTGAATGAAGCCTGCAACTTCCCATTGATCGTTGTCGAACGAATAGGCGATGCGGGCATTTTCGAGCCAGTAAGGGTCTTCGGTCAGATAAGGGCTGTTGGCAACGTCGAAATATTGATGGCCCTTGTAGTTCGCGTTGAATTGGAGATCGAGATGACCAGTTTGCAATGGGATGGTGTAATCCGCCGCCAGCGACGTGGTCAGATGCGGTGCAAGGGGCAACTGATGCCCGTGATAGCCTTCATCGGAATCGACCTTTGCCTGCAGGATGCCGAGTTGAGCAGAGAGTGTAAGCCCATCAGTCGGTTTGCCGATGATCTGCAGATCGGCGCCTTCCATATGCGCTTTCTTTGCATTGGTCAGAATATTGGTGCCCAGATCCTGGCCGCCCGGTATGGGGCTCGGGATCGGAACGAGGATAAAGACCTGAAGATCATGATAGTCGTTGTAGAACAGCGCTGCGTTTAGCAGCAGGCGATCATCGAAATATGTCGATTTCAGACCGACTTCGTAGGCTGTGATTCTTTCAGGCTTGATCGGGTCCAACTGGGCTGCGATCTGTGCTTCCGCCTCCGGGATAAAGTCCGGTGATGGCGCAGTCGCAAGGAAACTCCCGTTGAAGCCGCCACTCTTGAAGCCGGTGGAGACGCTCACATAGGTCAGAATTTTGTCCGTCCACTGATAGTCCAGTGCGGCTTTCCAGTTGAACGACGTGTTGCTTAGCGTTCTATCGAAGCTGTCGCCGGGCAATGGAACGAAGGGAATGATAGGTCCGAGTTCGTCGATAACGCCAACCTGGTATTGTGCGCCCGCCGCATACTGGAAGCTCTTGCTTTCGCCGGTGAAACGCGCCCCCAAGGTGAGTTTCAATTGATCGGTGAGCTTGTAGTCGCCCTGACCAAAAATCGCGTAGGAATTGGTCACCTGCCGGCTATTGTCATAATCGATCTGGCTTCCCACCTCCGGCAGAGAGCCTGCGCCTTCGCCGAAGAAATTGTCGGCGTCCAGAAGCACGTAGAGCGGCTGGTTCTGGCGCAATGTTTCGCTGAGATAGTAGAGGCCAACCAACCAGTTGTACGTATCGGTGG
The DNA here is from genome assembly GCA_035543495.1 of Rhizomicrobium sp. Lineage (GTDB taxonomy): Bacteria > Pseudomonadota > Alphaproteobacteria > Micropepsales > Micropepsaceae > Rhizomicrobium. The sequence continues at coordinate 111,051 of DATKJT010000042.1, forward strand.
ACTGCGAAACACGGAATTCCTGCGTAAAGGTCTTCGAATTTACGCCAAAGTCGATTTCCAGAAGACGATTCGGTGAGGCGTCCGTATCTTCCGGGTGGATCTTGTCATTGTGTTCGAAGGAAGTCAGCGAGACAAAGGCAAGCGTATCGAAATTGTAGTCTGCACGTAGCGATCCGCCCCAATTGTGAACCTTGAGGTGTTCGCGGCGGTTATAAGCACCGGCGTAAAAGTTCTGCGGCGTTCCATAGCCGAAGATGTCCACGCAGCCGCCCGTGCCGTTTTGCACATCCGACACGCTGCAGGGATCGCCGCTATTGGGATCGAGCGCCCCCAAATGGCGATATTCCGCCGGCCGGTTGGCCACCGAGCCGCCATGCAAGTTCAGCGTCAGTTTCAGGTTTTCGATAGGAGTCGCTTCGATAAGTGCGCGGGCGGCGACATTGTTTGCGCCGTTTTCACGTCCGCCGGTCAACGCATTGTATGTGTAGCCACCCGAACCATTCTTCACGAACGCGAAGCGGGCGTTCAACCCTTGCGTGATGGGGCCGCCAACACCGCCTTCGAGCTGGTATGTGTTGAATGAACCGTATTCGACGTGGAAATCGCCGGTGTAGTAGTCCGTCGGCTTGGCCGAAATGAAATTGATCGCGCCACCGCTGGTATTCCGCCCATAAAGCGTGCCCTGCGGCCCCTTCAACACCTCGATACGTTCCAGATCGAACGCCTGAAAGGTCTGCGAAGCCGGGGAGCTCAGATAGACTTCGTCCATGTAGACGCCGTTCGGACCCGCATTGTTCGTGTCGTAGTCGTTTAAGCCCACGCCGCGGATCGAGATGATCGGTTGGTTGCCCGCACCTGCAGGTAACGCGATGTCTACGTTGGGGGAGAACTGACTCAAATCGGTCGATGACTTGATGCCAAGGTCTTGAATAGCCTTGGCGGTAAAGGCCTGCACCGTTATTGGGATCGCTTGGATATCTTCCGTGCGCTTCTGCGCGGTGACGACCACCGTTTCGATGCCCGCACTCGTGCTGGTTGCATCTTGCGCGAAAGCGCTCGCGCCCCAAAGCAACGCCGTCACGCAACAGCTTGAAATAAAAATGCGTGAAACAGCCATTTTCCCGCTCCTGTTTCGCATCTGCGGGAATGATAGCTATGGCTACTAATCAGGCAAGTGGCTTTTCCGCAACGGATCGCCAAATGATGCACGGTAAAGGGCGACCATGTAGCAGATTTCGGCGGTGATCCTGTCGGCGTCGAGCTCTGGTTGGTCCATAATCAACTCGGTAGACGCATACATCACTTCGACCGTCAGCGTGGCGGCGATGCGCAGATCTTTTTTGTTCGCTTTGGGAAACGATGCGAGCATGCGTCTGTAAACGCGTTCGGCCACTTCCTCGCGCGATTTGATCCTGACTTCGCCAAGCGTGGGAACAGCGCGCAACGCCCGCATCACCCAGCCGCCGCCAGGAAACCGATGCGTGATCTCGTTGACCTTTTCCTGGATCTGCCGGTTGCGTTTGGCTTCTTCATCGGCAGAGCCGAAATGATCGCCCAGCTTTTGAATATGTTCGAAAACGGCATCGTCCTGCTGCGTCATCAGCCGTTCGCCCAACTCTTTCAAAAGCGCATATTTGTTGGGGAAATAGCGATATAGGGCAGGAGGTGTGAGGCCCGCGCGCTCGCACACCAGATTGGTCGAAAGCCGTTCCACACCCACTTCTTCCAGGAGCTTTCCGGTCACTTCCAGGATCACGTCGTAGGTCGCCTGCGCGCGGCGCTGGCGCGGCTTCGTCTTGGCATCCAGCTTTATTTTCGGCCGACGCGTCCGTGCAGATCTGGATTTTGCTTTGCTTGCGCGTTTCGCCCCCATTCCGTCCCCCGCTTCACTGAACAATGACTGTATTCGATTGTCTCGTGTTGTCACTCAAGCAATGCCGCGCTGAGGCGGTGTGGCGCGGTCGTGCGAAGAATCATATTCGCCGGCGGTTTCGGGTCCGTCGCAAGTTAACGGTGGAAGTTTGCAGCGAACCGGATGAGGGTTGTGCCAAACACAAAAGGTAGTGCGCACTACCGTTCTGAAAGACGGCTAGTTTCTACAAAGCGGAGAAAAATGGTGGGCGCGATAGGGATTGAACCTATGACCCCTCCCGTGTGAAGGGAGTGCTCTCCCGCTGAGCTACGCGCCCGCTCCGACAGCGGACCCGCCCTATAAGGGGGTGGCCCGAGGCCCGTCAAGTTGCCGGATCGATTGTGGTTTCAGCCCAGAAGCCGCCGCGCCAGCGCAGGGATTTCCGAGAAATCGCCGGTCACCGCATCGGCCCCCAGCATGTGGGCGGGCTCCGGCGTATAGCCGTAGTCGACCACGATTACGGGAACTCCTGCAGCCCGGGCCGTCTTCACGTCGGTCACGCTGTCCCCGATCATCACCGCTCCGGCTCCCGCCCCGCCCAACTCCTCGATCACGGCGTGGAATACCCGTGCATCCGGCTTGTTGACCTCCAGCCGGCCTGCGCCGTGGATGGCGGCGAAGAACCCGCTCAAATCCAGGGCAGGCAGCAAAAGATCGGTCAATTCCTGGGGCTTGTTGGTCAAAACGGCCATCCGGGCTCCCTCGGCCTTCAACCGCCCAAGGGTCGCCTCCACGCCCGGAAAAGGCCGGCTCGCCACCGCGATGTGCTTCTTATAATGAGCGATATAGTCGTCCATCAGGCTGGAAAGGCGGGCCTCGTCCGCCGGATCGCCGGTCATCTTGAAGGCTTCAGCCAGCATCGTCCTGGCCCCGAACCCCACCAGATGCCGTAGGTCGGCATGGTTCACGGGCGGACGACCCTCCCGGTGCAGGATGGCGTTCAGCGCCCCTAAAAGGTCGGGGGCGGTGTCCACCAAAGTTCCATCAAGGTCGAAAACGAGTGCGGGGGAGGTGTGCGAATCCATTCCCCAGTTAACCCACAAGTCGGTTTCGGATGGCAATATGCCGTCGCAAATCGTCACTTTACCGGGTTTTCCGCCCCGTTTACGCGGGAGCCCCGGCTTTAGGGCGCATAAAGGTAAAGACGGAAGCGAGCGTACAGCGTTGAGCAAGGCGGCAGTCATACTTGCAGCGGGCATGGGCACCCGCATGAAATCGGCAACGCCCAAGGTCCTGCACAAAGTCGCTGGCCGCGCCATCCTCGGCCATGTCATTGCGGCCGCGCGCGCCGGCGGCGCAACCAGGATCGTGGTGGTGACATCGCCCGATGGTCAGGCCGTGCGCGATTACGCGGCGAAGGAAGGTGCCGAAGCTGTCATCCAGGAACAGCAATTGGGCACGGGCCATGCCGCCAATTGTGCAGCTTCCGCATTGAAAGATTTCTCCGGCGTCGTCGCGGTGACCTATGGCGACATGCCGCTTCTCACTTCCAGAACATTCGAAGCGTCTTATGCCGCACAGAAGAACGCCGGCATGGCGATCGTCGCCTTCGAAGCGGAAGACCCGTCGGCTTACGGCCGCGTGATTTTGGATCGCGACGGAATGCTGGACCGCATCGTCGAGTTCAAGGATGCAAACGAAAAGGAACGGGCCGTCACGCTCTGCAATGCGGGCCTTCTGGCTGCCGACGCAAAGTCGTTCTTCCGCTGGGCCGCGAGCTTGAAAAACGACAATGCCCAGAAAGAATACTATCTCACCGACATCCCGCTTCTTGCGCGCGCTGACCGCGTGGCCTGCGCCGTCGCCCGCACCGACGAAGAAGAAGTGATGGGCGTGAACAGCCGCGCCGAACTCGCCACCGCCGAAGCCGCCATGCAACGTCGTTTGCGCAACTCCGCATTGGCTGCCGGTGTCGGCATGACGGCGCCCGAAACTGTCTATTTCTCTTTCGATACTGCGCTAGAAGCAGATGTGCTGGTCGAACCGTTCGTCGTGTTCGCCCCCGGCGTCACCGTCCGTTCCGGCGCACACATCAAAGCCTTTTCGCATCTGGAAGGCGCCGAAGTGCAAAAGGGCGCGCTCATCGGCCCCTACGCGCGGCTGCGTCCGGGTGCGGTGATCGAAGAAGATGTCCACATCGGCAATTTCGTGGAAGTGAAAAAAGCTCGCCTCGAAAAAGGCGCAAAGGCCAATCATCTTTCCTACATTGGCGACGCGCGCGTGGGCGCCGGCGCCAATATCGGAGCGGGCACCATCACCTGCAATTACGATGGCTTCGACAAACACCATACGGATATCGGCGCGGGCGCCTTCATCGGCTCTAACACGGCGCTGGTTGCGCCCGTGAAAGTGGGCGATGGCGCAATCACCGGCGCAGGTTCGACCATCACCAAGGATGTCGAAGCCAATGCGCTCGCCGTCGAACGCAGCGATCAGAAACAGTTGAGCGGCTGGGCGGAAAAGTTCCGAGCAGCCAAAAGGGCCCTCAAGGCCAAACGCGGAGCAAAATAATGTGCGGCATCGTCGGCATCGCCGGAACAAGAGATGTGGCGCCCATCATCCTCGATGCGCTGAAGCGCCTGGAATATCGCGGCTATGATTCCGCCGGTATCGCAACGCTGGCGGACGATCATATCGAACGCCGCCGCGCGCCCGGAAAACTCACCCAACTTGATGCCGCGCTCCACAAGCATCCGCTACACGGTCATACCGGCATCGGCCACACACGCTGGGCCACACATGGCGCGCCGAACGAAACCAACGCCCACCCGCACGCGTCGAAGCGCGTTGCGATCGTTCACAACGGCATCATCGAGAATTTCCGCGAATTGCGCGCCGAACTGCTTGCCAAGGGCCACAAATTCGAATCCGAAACCGATAGCGAAGTCATTGCCCATCTGGTGACGGATTATCTCGATCAGAACCTATCGCCCAAGGACGCCGCACTCGCCGCCTCGCGCCGCCTGACAGGGGCCTATTCGCTCGCGATGATCTTTACCCAGCACCACGGCCTTCTCATCGGCGCGCGCAAAGGTGCGCCGTTGGCGGTCGGTTATGGCGACAAAGAAGGCTATCTGGGATCGGATGCATTCGCGCTTGCCCCGCTCACCAATCGCGTGGCCTATCTGGAAGATGGTGACGTTGTGGTCGTCAACGGCCCCGACATCCTTATCTATGACGAACAGGGCCGCCCGGCGAACCGCGAAGTGAGGATATCCAACGCCTCCGCGCAGATGGTGGATAAAGGCGGCAAGCGCCATTTCATGGCCAAGGAAATCGCCGAACAGCCCGAAGTGATCGGCCATACTTTGTCGCATTATCTCGATGCAACTGGCCCCAACGTTTCGCTGAACGATGCGGCTCTCACCAAGGCACTGAAGAACGCCACGCGCCTCACGATCTCCGCCTGCGGCACAGCCTTCTATGCCGGCCTCGTCGCCAAATACTGGTTCGAACAGATGGCGCGTCTGCCGGTGGAAGCCGATGTGGCGTCGGAATTGCGCTATCGCGAGCCCGTCTATCCGAAAGATGGGGTGGCGCTGTTCATCTCGCAGTCGGGCGAAACCGCCGACACGCTTGCGGCCCTTCGCGATGCGAAATCGCAAGGTCAGACAACCATTGCGTTGGTCAACGTGATCGAAAGCTCTATTGCGCGCGAAGCCGATATTGCGCTTCCGACTTTTGCCGGTCCCGAAATCGGCGTGGCCTCGACCAAAGCCTTCACCTGCCAATTGAGTGCGCTCGCAGCGCTCGCCATCGCTGCCGGTCGTGCCCGCGGGTATCTGACCGAGGAACAGGAAAAGAAGTTCTGTGCTTCGCTCCTTGAAACTCCGCGCCACATCGTCGAATTTCTCAAAACGGAAGCAAAGGTCGAAGCCGTCAGCCAGGAGATGGCGAAAGCCCGCGACGTTCTTTATCTCGCCCGTGGCATCAACTTCCCGCTCGCCATGGAAGGCGCGCTGAAGCTGAAGGAGATTTCCTATATTCATGCCGAAGGCTATGCCGCCGGTGAAATGAAACACGGCCCCATCGCGCTGATCGACGAGAACGTGCCGATCATCATTATCGCGCCGCACGATGCCCTTTTCGAAAAGACCATATCGAACATGCAGGAATCCATGGCCCGCGGCGGCAAGATCGTCTTGATCTCGGATGCGGAGGGAATCCTCAAAGCGGGCGACGCGGTGTGGCAGACCATCCAGGTCCCGGCCACCGACCCCTTCATCTCGCCGCTGCTCTATGCGCTGCCGGTCCAGCTTCTGGCCTATCACACAGCCGTCGCCAAAGGCACCGACGTCGATCAGCCGCGCAACCTGGCCAAGTCGGTAACGGTGGAATGACAGAAGGGGCGGGTCTGCTAAAGTCCGCCCCATGAACCACACACCAACCGATTCCGCCGCCCTCAAACGGGCCGCCGCTGCCAAGGCGCTTGATTACGTTGAAAACAATATGAAGCTCGGCCTCGGCACGGGTTCCACTGCCGAGGCCTTCCTCGAAGTGCTGGCCCCGCGCGTGCGGGGCGGACTTGCGATTACGGGCGTCGCCACCTCCGAACGCACGGCCATCAAGGCGCGTAATCTTGGCATCCCGGTAGCCGAATTGGATCAGGTGGGTGACCTCGATCTGGTGGTCGATGGAGCGGACGAAGCCGATGGCGATCTCAATCTCATCAAGGGCGGCGGCGGCGCGCATCTGATCGAAAAGATTGTGGCCACGTCTTCGAAGAAAATGGTCGTGATCGCCGACGGATCGAAACTGGTGAAACGTCTCGGCAAATATCCGCTGCCGGTAGAAGTCGTGACATTCGCCCACGCCACCACCGCGCGCCGCATTGCCGAAGCCGCGAAGAAAATGCGGCGCGACATCGTGCCGGCATTGCGCATGAAAGACGGCGCAGTGTTCGTCACCGACAGCGGCAATTATATTTATGATTGCGCGTTCAAAAGCATAGCGAATCCGGCGAAACTTGCGGCTGTGCTATCCGTCATTCCCGGTGTCGTCGAACACGGCTTGTTCGTCGGCATCGCATCAACCCTGATCCTCGCACGCGAAAGCGGCATTGAGGTGATCGAGAAGAAGCCATGAGCAAATACGACTACGATCTTTTCGTCATTGGTGGGGGCTCCGGCGGTGTGCGCGCCAGCCGCATGGCCGCGCTTTCGGGCGCTCGTGTGGCGATTGCCGAAGAATACGGCTTCGGCGGCACCTGTGTGATCCGTGGCTGTATCCCCAAGAAACTGCTCGTCTATGCCAGCCGCTATCGCGAGGACTTTGAGGATTGTGCCGGCTTCGGCTGGACCATTCCCGAGCGCAAGTTCGACTGGAAATCGCTGATTGCAGCGAAAGACAACGAGATCGCGCGGCTTGAATCCATCTATCACGAGAATGTCGGCAAGGCCGGCGCCGAGATCATCATGGATCGCGCCGAATTCGTCGATCCCCATACCATCCATCTGAAAAAGGCGAACAAAAAGATCACGGCCGAGCACATTCTCATCGCCACCGGCGGCAGACCGTCATGGGATCTGGGCGGCGCGCCGGGCGCGGAAAATTGCATCACCTCAAACGAGGCTTTCCATCTGGAGAAACTGCCGCGCCGCATCGTGATTGCGGGTGGCGGCTATATTGCGGTCGAATTCGCCCAAATCTTCCAGGGTCTCGGGTCCGACGTCACTCTGGTCTATCGCGGCCCCAAAATACTGCGCGGTTTCGATGAAGATATGCGCGATGCGCTGACGGAATCGATGCATTCCCGCGGCATCCGCGTGCTGGTGAACCGCACCTTCAAGCGCGTGGACAAGCGGGCAGGGGAAGTTTTCGCCATCACAGACCATGACGAGATGATCGAGGCCGATCAGGTAATGCTCGCCATTGGCCGCGTGCCCAACACCGATCATATGGGGCTGGAAGTGGCCGGGGTTGCGCGCAACAAGCGCGGGGCCGTGGCAGTCGATCAATATTCCAAGACCAATGTCGATCACATCCATGCCGTGGGCGATGTCACGGATCGCATTCAACTCACTCCCGTCGCAATTCACGAAGCGATGGCGTTCGTGCAAACGGTCTTCGGCAAAAGGCCCACGCCCGTAGATCATGATTTGATTGCCACCGCCGTTTTCACCACGCCCGAAATCGGCACCGTCGGCCTTACCGAAACCAAAGCGCTCGAAAAAGGCCACAGCATCGATGTCTACAAGTCCGCCTTCCGCCCGCTCAAGAACACGCTGTCGGGCCGCAACGAACGCTCGGTGATGAAAGTGATCGTCGATCAGAAGACCGACAAGCTTCTGGGCTGCCACCTGTTCTCGCCGGATGCGGGCGATATGATCCAGCTTGTGGCCGTCGCCATGAAGATGGGCGCCACCAAAGCGCAATTCGATGCCACGGTTGCAGTGCATCCGAGTGCTGCGGAAGAACTCGTCACGATGCGCACAAAAAGCTATTCGAAAGAACCGGCGCGCTGAATTCGATGTTACCCGAAACACAAACGGCGCCCTCGCGGGCGCCGTTCGCTCAACTCGTTGCCTGAATTCGGCTTAGCTCGTCTTCTTGCGACGGCGCATCATGCCCAAGCCGGCAAGACCGGCGCCAAGCAGTGCGAGCGTAGCAGGTTCCGGTGTCACGACGGGCTGACCGACCGCGGTAAGAGTTGCGGACCACGACGTTGTCGTCGGGTTGGTCTGCGTGCCGCTGAACAGAATGATTGCTTCAGTGGCTTCGCCGCCATTGACGGTCAGAATGCCATCAAGCTGCAAGCTCACGATGCCGGTCGTGCCGCCACCGCTCCAGCCGTTTGAAGATCCAAGCGGCGTCACGCTGTTCAGGTCGAACGTCAACGTATCGCCGCCCGAGATGATCACGAAGCTCGAGATAGAGGAGAACGTCGGCAGATAGGTGAAGTTCTGGATCGTGCCCGACGTACCGGTAAAAACGCCCAGATCAACTGTTCCACCCGAGGCGTTGAACGTGTTGCCCGAAGCCGAGAAATCCAACCCGGTATAGGTGGTGACGTCGGCGCCGCCGGTCGCGGTGAACTGTGTCCCCGTTGTTCCATTGAGGGTCAGCGTGCCCGTAACAGGAGTGGCACTTGCTGGGGCGGCGCTGAACGCAAGCCCAACGGCCAAAGCAGCGATACTAGCGATAGTTTTAAGACCCATGATGGCCCTCCAGTTGTTACGCAACTCGGTCTTGATGACCACTATGGTTAACTCATTGAGCAGGAACCATGCCATGGGTGATTTTTTCGCCTTTTCGGCCAATTAAGGTTACTTCTTGTAGGGTCGTTGTAATCCCAGCTGACAGTCCATACGCCGCTGATCGAAAAATCCATTGAAATATCAAAGACATGATTGATCGCCGGCAAGAGACAGAAAAGTTCGCTTTTTGACAACGTCCGTTACAAACCGGGGCCATCGCGCCCTGTTCGGGAACTCTGTCCACAACATCTTGTGGGGTGGCTTTCGGCGTTAACGAAAAAGGCGCCCGGAAGGGCGCCTCTTGCCGAAACGGAAACTGTTAAAGCAGCTCAACGGGCTTTGCGCCGCCGCATCGCGCCCAAACCGGCCAAGCCCGCGCCAACCAGTGCGAGTGTGGCGGGCTCTGGCGCTGGCACACCCTGTGCCGTCAGCGTGCCCGACCAGGAGTCGGCGTGCAGGATGATATTATGATCGCTGTTGCGAATGATACTTTGGGTGCCGCTGAGTAGGATGACGGCTTCCGTCGCCTCGCCGCCATTGACGGACATGATGCCGTCCAGCTGCAAGTTGAACACACCCGATTCTGAATTGAGCGTTTGTATCCATCCGTTTGCGGTGCCGAGCGGCGTTACGGTTTGCAGATCGAAAACCAGCGTGTTTCCGCCGGTAACGATGACAAAGCTCACGATCGGGACGAACGTCGGCAGATAGGTGAAATTGCTGATGGTGCCGGAGCTGCCGGTGAAGATCGCCAGATCGCCTGTTCCACCGGCGGCGTTAAAAGTGTTGCCCGAGGGAGCGAAGCTCAGTCCTGTAAAGAATGGCACGGTGGTACCGCCCGTCGGCGCAAACTGAACGCTGCCGGAGGCGTTGATCGTCATGGTGCCGCTTACCGGCGTGGCAGAGGCGGGGACTGCCCAAGCGGTCGCCAAAGCCAAGGCCCCGACGGCGAGGCTGATTAGCGATTTTCCGAGCATGTTAGTCCCTCTTAAGCGGCGAAAAGGCCAAAAACGGCATTCTCCAGGGAACTTTAAAGCACAATATGTGCCACGCGCCACTTTTATGGTTTTTTGGCGCGGCTCGTTGCGGCCTTGCTAAGGACTGTAAACATCAGCGACTCTGGACTGACCTAACCCTTTGATCGGTGTCGGACGACTGCCTACAAAGTCCTTTACACTCCGCCACTTAACGGTGCCCGCCGCTTGTGCTGGCAAATCCCAAGATGCTCCCGTATATCCACAGGCCGAATTCGAAGAGTTTCAAGCACGTGCCGCAAAATTGGAGCCCGTCGAGCTGGCGTTCAAAGCCGATCCGTCAGGTGCCGGAATACCCGGATCCTGCGGCTCTGGCCGCCGTCGAAGCGCGCCTGAAAAGCCACCCCCCGCTCGTTTTTGCAGGCGAAGCGCGCAACCTCACCTCGGCACTCGCGCAGGTATGCGAAGGCAAGGCTTTCCTGTTGCAGGGCGGCGATTGTGCGGAAAGCTTCGCCGAATTCCACCCCGACAATATCCGCGACACCTTCCGCGTTCTGCTGCAGATGGCGATTGTGCTGACCTTCGCTGCCGGCGTGCCGGTTGTGAAGGTGGGACGCATTGCCGGCCAGTTCGCCAAGCCGCGGTCGGAAGACACCGAAACCCGCGATGGCGTGACGTTGCCGTCCTATCGCGGCGACAACATCAACGACGCGGAATTCACCGCCGAAGCGCGCACCCCCAATCCGCAGCGCCTGATTGAAGCAACTGCGCAATCTGCCGCCACGCTCAATCTGCTGCGCGCCTTTGCATCGGGCGGTTATGCCGACCTGCATAACGTGCACCGTTGGATGTTGGGTTTCATCGCAGGCTCGCCGGCCGGCGAACAATATAAAGGCCTGTCCCAGCGTATCACCGAAACGCTCGAATTCATGGAAGCGTGCGGCATCACGCCGGAGTCGGTACCGCAGCTTCGCACCACCGATTTCTACACCAGCCACGAAGCGCTGTTGTTAAATTACGAACAGGCGATGACGCGTGTCGATTCCACCAGCGGCGATTGGTACGACACGTCCGCTCACATGGTTTGGATCGGCGACCGCACGCGTCAACTCGACGGGGCGCATGTCGAATTCATGCGCGGCATCAAAAATCCTGTCGGCCTGAAATGCGGCCCCAGCCTGCCGGAAGAAGAGTTGCTCAAACTCATCGATGTCCTCAACCCGGAAAACAAGCCCGGCCGTCTCACGCTGATCGCCCGCTTCGGTTCTGACAAGGTGGCCGAAAAACTGCCGCCGCTGGTGCGCGCGGTGAAACGCGAAGGAAAAAGCGTCGTGTGGTCCTGCGACCCCATGCACGGCAACACGATCAAGCTGCAATCGGGATACAAGACGCGTCCCGTCGACCGCATCCTTGAAGAAGTGCGCACCTTCTTTGCCGTCCATCGCGCCGAAGGCACCCATGCCGGCGGCGTGCATTTCGAGATGACGGGCCAAGACGTCACCGAATGCCTGGGCGGCGCCCAGGGCCTGAAGGAAATCGATCTGGCCGACCGTTATCAGACGGCCTGCGATCCCCGTCTCAACGCGAGCCAGGCGCTAGAACTTGCTTTCCTGATGGCCGAAGGCATTCGCGCCGAACGCATGAAAGAGCCCCGTTTTGCAGCCTCCGCGTCGTAATCCCCGCGAGTAAGAAGAGGGCGTCGAACATGGGTGTCGCGCGCCTGGTTGCAAAAGGTTGGATCACCCTTTGCCTGTTTGCGGGTGCGCACGCGATCCATCACCAGCTCGCCCAGCATGCAAATCCCGCGGTCATCCCGGCGATCATCGTGTCCATGCTGCTTTTTGCGGCCATGGGATTGTTGTTCGCGACGGGCTACGGCGTCTCAGCGCGCGACGGCACCAAGCCGCTGATCGAACGTTTGAAGCCCCATCACCTGATGCCCGATTTCAACGGCATCGTGTTCCTGATCTTCGTGCTGCTCAGCTATCTCAATCAGATCCTGTTCGCGCCGTTCCATCCCATAGGCTCGGGCATCAGCGCCATCGTCAATGCCATCCAGTTCGCCGTGCCGGGCCAGGATTCGCTTCTGGTGACGCTTGCCCCTTGCGCTCCCGACAGCGGCCGCGTCTTCGCATCCGCCTTCGCGTGGATGCTTGCGATCATCTACGTCGCCTCCGCCATCTCGCGCATCCGGTTGGCAGCGGGCCTCTTGCGTCTCGAACGCACCACGCGTTCCGAAGTGTTGGGTGCGCCGGTTCACGCGGCCGTGTTGGGTATTGCTGCCATCGTGGGTATCCAGATGTTCTTCATCGGCAACGCCTACCCATGGTTCGGCTGCCAGATTCTTGCAGGCCTCCCCGGCACGGTGCTGATCGGTCTGGCCCCGCTTTTATTGGCTTATTTGATCGTCGCGGCACTTACGGCAGCAGTCGCTCTGAGCCCGGAGAAGCAGTAATCCAAACAAAATGCCATGACCCGCATTCGCGAGCCATGGCATCAATGTGAAATGATGTGCGAAACTAAACCGCCTGTTCCGGCCCGATCTTCACCAGCATCTTGCCGAAGTTCTCGCCCTTGAAGAGGCCGATGAAGGCTTCCGGCGCCTTGTCGATTCCTTCGACAATCGTTTCCTTCCATTTCATCTTGCCGGCCTTCTTCCACGCCGCCATATCGGTGAGGAATTCGCCCATCATGTGGAAATAGTTCGAAACGATGAATCCGCGGATCGTGAGGCTCAAACCTACGACAAGAACAAGATTGTTCGGTCCCGGCGGCGGTTCGGTGACGTTGTATTGTTCGATGGCGCCGCAAGCCGCAATACGTCCGAACTGGCGCATACTGGCGAGTGCCGCCTGCAAATGCGAGCCGCCGACATTGTCGAAATAGACGTCGATGCCTTCGGGAAACGCCTTGGCGACGGCAGCGTTCAGATCGCCCGCCGTCTTGTAGTTGATCGCCTTGTCGACGCCCAATTCTTTCACGATGAAATCGGCCTTCTCATCCGATCCCACCGAACCGACAACGTAGCAACCCTTGGCCTTTGCGATCTGGCAAACGATCTGGCCCACCGCACCGCTCGCCGCCGAAACGAACACGCGTTCGCCATCCTTCAACTCGCCGATCTTCAACAGGCCCACATAGGCCGTCAGCCCCGGCATCCCCAGCGCGCCGAGATAGGCCTGGATCGGCCCGATGGTCGGATCGAGCTTCATCATCGTGGCCCCATCGGCCACCACCCATTCGCGCCAGCCCAGCATGCTCTGGACGTAGTCCCCCACCTTCAGATGCGGGGCATTGGAGGCCACCACCTGGCCCACGGCGCCTCCTTCCAGGGGCTTGCCGATCTGGAAGGGCGGGACGTAGCTCTTCCGGTCCATCATCCGGCCCCGCATATAGGGGTCGACGGTCATGTAGGAGTTCCGCACGAGAACCTGCCCCGGCCCGGGGGTGGGTACGTCTGTCTCGGCCAGCTCGAAATTGGCGGCGGTCGGGGTGCCGACGGGGCGGGATTTCAGCCGGATTTCCCGGCTTTTCTGGTTCTGCATGGCGTCCTCCAGGGGCTAATTGTTAATGGGCGGAACCCTAGCAGGGCCGCCTCCGGTAACAAGACGAAACATTTTATGAGTCGCCCCAGAGGGGCCTGCCGTGGCTTGTTGTTAGCCTTCACAGCGGGAAATTTCCTTGATTCCTCATTTGGATAGCAAAAGCGGATTGCGCGCAGGCGTTGTCGGCACCGGAGCTTTCGGTCGCCATCACGCCGCCAAATATGCCGGCGCTGACGGAGTTAAGCTTACCGCGATCGCAGACGTGAGCGCGGAAACACGCCGCGCGATGCGCGAACGCTTCGCCTGTGAAACCACGCCCGATTGGAAAGATCTTCTCGGCAAGGTCGATCTCGTCTCGGTCTGCTCGCCCGCTGTCACACACGCCCACATCGTGCGCGCGTTTCTGGAATCCGGCGCTCACGTTCTGGTCGAGAAGCCTATCTCCACCACGCTGCGCGAAGCCGACCAACTCATCGAACTCGCCGAAGCAAACAACCTTGTTCTCACCGTCGGTCACCAGGAACGCTTTGTTTTCGCGCGTTCCGGCCTTCTCGACATGGCTGAGCCGCCGCTCGAAATCTCCTGCTGGCGCATGGGTCCATGGACCGGCCGCGGCGCGGATGTTAGCGCCGTGCTGGACCTGATGATCCACGACATCGACCTGATGCACCGCATCGTTCCCGGCGCTGTCGCCGAGGTCGATGCCTTCGCCCGCACCGAACATGGCCGTCATGCGGATGAAGTTTCGGCGGCCATCGCGTTCGAAAACGGCACACTCGCCCGCCTGCACGCCAGCAGGATCGCGCACCAGCGCAAGCGCGGCATGCAACTCGTCTATGTCGATGGCACGGTGGAGATCGACTTCATCACCCGCGAGATCCGCAACACAACGCGCCGTCCGCTGGGCGAAATCGCCTTCGACGACCCGCTGTCGGAGTCGGTTGCCTCCTTCATCCGCAGCGTCCGCGGCGAGCCCACCGTGGTCCGCCCGGAAGAAGCCCGCCACGCGCTCGAAACCGCGCTCCTGATCGAGCAGGCCGCCAAAGCCCCTGCCCACAGTCCGGTCATCGAAAAAATCGCTGTCACGGCCTGATTTTACGCTAAACACGGCCCATGACGGACCGTCTGACCATCGCGCTCGCCCAGTTGAACCCAACCATGGGCGACATCCCCGGTAACCTCGCCAAGGCCCGTGCCGCACGCGCGCAGGCAGCGAAGGCGAAGGCCGATCTTATTCTCTTCAGCGAACTCTTCATCACCGCTTATCCCCCTGAAGACCTGGTGCTGAAACCCGCTTTGCAGGAAGACGCGCGCGAGGCCGTCGAGAAATTCGCCCGCGATACGGCCGATGGCGGACCCGCCGTTCTCATCGGCACGCCATGGGTGGAAGAGGGTAAGCTCTACAACGCCTTTGCCTATCTCGATGCGGGCGAGATCAAAGGCATCACCCGTAAGGTCGATCTGCCGAACTACGGCGTGTTCGACGAAAAGCGCGTCTTCGCCGTGGGCCCCATGCCCGGCCCGTTCAACATCCGCGGCGTCCGTATTGGCGTTCCGATCTGCGAGGACATCTGGACACCGGATGTCGTCGAATGTTTGGGCGAAACGGGAAGCGAACTCCTCCTTGTTCCCAACGGCTCTCCGTTTGAAGTCGGCAAGGAAGACGTGCGGATGAATCTCATCGTCAGCCGCGTGACGGAATCCGGTCTGCCGCTCGTCTACCTCAACCAGTTGGGCGGTCAGGACGAGATCGTCTTCGACGGTTCGTCGCTGGTGATGAATGCGGACCGCACCATTCCGCTCTCCTTTCCTTCGTGGGAAGAAAAGATCGTTGTCACCAACTGGCGGCGCGAAAACGGCAAATGGATTTGCGCGCCGGGCGAGAAAAGCGCGGAGGAAGACCGCTCTACCAGCGTCTATCAGGCGATGATGCTGGGATTGCGCGACTATGTGAACAAGAACCGTTTCCCCGGCGTGGTGCTGGGATTGTCCGGCGGTATCGACAGCGCACTCTCTGCCGCTGTTGCGGTTGACGCATTGGGCGCAGACCGCGTGCGCTGCGTGATGATGCCCTCGCGTTACACGAGCCAGGAAAGCCTCGATGACGCGGAAGAATGTGCCAAATTGCTCGGCGTCAAATACGAAATCATCCCCATCGAATCCGCCGTCGATGCGTTCACCGAAACGTTGAAAGATGCCTTCACCGGCAAACGCGCCGACACGACCGAAGAAAACATCCAGTCGCGCATTCGCGGCGTGATCCTGATGGCGATCTCAAACAAGTTCGGCCCGATGGTGCTGACGACCGGCAACAAGAGCGAGATGAGCGTCGGCTACGCCACACTCTATGGCGATATGTGCGGCGGCTATAACGTGCTGAAAGACGTCTACAAGATGGAAGTCTTCGCCCTGTCGCGTTGGCGCAATCAGATCGTGCCGAAAAACGCATTGGGCCCGTCCGGCCGCGTGATGCCCGAAAACATCATCACCCGTCCGCCCAGCGCCGAATTGCGCGAAAACCAGAAGGACGAGGATTCTCTGCCGCCATACGAAATTCTCGATGGCATCCTTGAATGCCTGGTCGAAAAGGAAATGAAGTTCGAAGACGTTTGCGCCAAGGGCTATCATATGGCCACGGTCAAGCGCGTTGAACAGCTTCTCTACGTCAGCGAATACAAACGCCGCCAGGCCCCGCCGGGCGTGAAGATCAGCGCGCGCAATTTCGGCCGCGATAGGCGTTATCCGATCACCAATGCTTTTAGAGACGCGCGCGATGTTTGAATCCCTGTTTCTCACCTCTCCCTTGTGGGGAGGTAAGGTCACATCATGACTGTGATCGTCCGCTTTGCTCCGTCTCCTACCGGCTTGCTTCACGTCGGCAACGCGCGCACCGCGATGCTGAACTGGCTCTTTGCGCGCAAGGAGCACGGCAAGTTCTTTCTGCGCATCGACGACACCGATACCGAACGCTCCAAGCCGGAGTATGAAGCCGCGATCCTGGAAGACCTGAACTGGCTCGGCCTCAGCCACGATCTCTTTGCTCGCCAGATCGAGCGCGCAGGCGAACACGAAAAAGCCGCCGCGAAACTCAAAGCCAGCGGCCATCTCTATCCCTGTTACGAAAGCGCGGACGAACTCGACCGTCGCCGCAAGCGCCAGATAGCGATGAAACGCCCGCCGGTTTATGATCGCGCCGCGCTCAATCTCACCGCCGAAGATCGTGACAAACTCGAAGCCGAAGGCCGCAAACCGCATTGGCGGTTCAAGCTCTCGCAGTCGAAAGTGAAGTGGCACGATCTTCTGCGTGGCGATGTCGAAATCGACACCGCGCATCTTTCCGATCCCGTACTGATCCGCGAAGACGACCGCTTTCTCTACACGCTGCCATCAGTGGCCGACGACATCGACTTCGCCGTCACCCATATCGTGCGCGGCGAAGACCACGTCACCAACACCGCTGCACAGATCGAAATCTTCGAAGCCCTCGGCGCAAAAGTCCCTGCCTTCGCGCATTTCCCGCTCCTGGTCGGCAGCGGCGGCGAAGCGTTGTCCAAACGTCTCGGCTCCATTTCGCTGCGATCTTTGCGCGAAGACGGCGTCGAACCTTTGGCGCTCGCTTCCTATCTCGCCAAAACGGGCACATCTGACCCGATCGAACTCAAGCCGTCGCTCGACGTGCTCGCCTCCGAATTCGCCTTCGAGAAAGTGGGCCGCGCGCCCGCCCATTTCGATCCCGCCGAACTTGCGGGTCTCAACAGCAAGCTCCTTCATTCGCTGCCCTACGATTCCGTGGCCGCCAAACTCGAAGTCATGGGCATAGGGGGCGGTGCCGCGTTCTGGGATGCGATCAAACCCAATCTCTCACGCCTCGCCGATGCCGCCGATCTCGCCACGCTCGTCACCGGCCCCATCCAGCCGGTGATCGAAGACGCCGCCCTGATCGCCAAGGCGGCCGAACTCTTGCCGCCCGAACCCTTCACCGAGGAAACCTGGCCCGCCTGGACCAAGGCGGTGGGTGCCGCAACGGGGGCCAAGGGCAGGGGTCTGTTCCACCCCTTGCGTCTGGCGCTCACGGCACGGGAAAATGGACCTGAGCTCAAAAAGCTGCTACCGCTCATCGGACGCGCGAAAGCTCTCGCGCGGCTCAAAGGGGAAACGGCGTGACTTTCGTCCGCTTCATTTGCCGGATTTCTATTTGCGGCTAACGCCGCGACACTCCCCTTTTGCCCAAATCACATCCTCCGACATGTCATGGCCCGCCAAGTGCGGGCCACCCAGGTGATCGCAGTTTGCTCTGGCGGAGGAGGCGACCCGATGAATGCTTAGGAAACCAAATCGCTGTAAGAAAGTGTCATGACCGCGCTTCGTCTCTACAACACGCTCACCCGCACGAAAGAGGATTTCGCCCCCCTCGATGCCTCGAACGTGCGCATGTATGTCTGCGGCCCCACGGTTTACGACTTCGCCCATATCGGCAACGCGCGGCCCGCCATCGTCTTCGACGTGCTGTTCCGCCTTTTGCGCTACACTTACGGCGAGAACCACGTCACATACGTCCGCAACATCACCGATGTGGACGACAAGATAAACGCGCGCGCGCTCGAACGCCGTGGCGACCGCAACGTGCCGCTGCTCGATGTCGTGCGCGAACTGACCGAAGAAACCTATCGCATCTACAACGAAGACATCGCGGCTCTCGGTTGCTTGCCGCCAACCAAAACGCCGCGTGCGACCGAACACATCAAACAGATGATCGCGATGATCCAAACCCTGATCGCGAATGGTCACGCCTATGAAGCGCAAGGCCATGTGCTGTTCGACGTGTCATCGAAGTCCGACTACGGCAAACTCGCGCGCCGGAGCCTTGACGACATGATCGCGGGTGCCCGTGTCGATGTCGCGCCGTATAAGAAAGGCGCGATGGATTTCGTGCTGTGGAAACCGTCCGACGAAAACACGCCGGGCTGGGAAAGCCCGTGGGGCCGCGGCCGCCCCGGCTGGCACATCGAATGCTCGGCGATGGCCGGCGAATATCTGGGCGAAACCTTCGACATCCATGGCGGCGGCATAGATTTGGTTTTCCCGCACCACGAAAACGAAATCGCTCAGTCAGAATCCGCCCATCACAATCATCCGCTCGCCAAGGTCTGGATGCACAACGGCTTCCTGAACGTCGAAGGCGAGAAGATGTCCAAGAGCCTCGGCAATTTCGTGACGATCCACGAATTGCTGCAGGATTGGCCGGGCGATGTGTTGCGGTTCAACATGCTCCGCAGCCACTATCGCCAGCCGATGGATTGGACGGTCGCGGGCATGAAGGAAAGCTGGAACATTCTGGAGCGTTGGTACGACGAAGTCGAACCGCTATCCGATACCAAAGTGGGCGAGGGCGTGTTGACCGCGCTTTCCGACGATCTCAACACGCCGCAAGCCATCGCCGAACTGCACAAGGCCACACCGGAAGAGCGCGCCGGTGGCCTTGCGCTTCTTGGTTTCGACGTGAAACCGGAAGCGTTGAAAAGCAAGAAAGCGGTGGACACGGTTGAAATCGCCCGCGCCATCGAAGCCCGCAATGCCGCGCGCAAAGCAAAAGACTTCAAAGAGTCCGACCGCATCCGCGACGATCTCCTGGCGCAAGGCATCGTCCTCAAGGACGGCCCGCAAGGCACGACCTGGGAGGTGAAACGATGAGCGAACGCCTCTACATCTTCGACACCACCTTGCGCGACGGCGCACAAACCCAGGGCGTAGATTTCTCCGTCGAGGACAAGCGTCAGATCGCGCTCGCGCTCGATGAACTCGGTGTCGACTACATAGAAGGCGGCTGGCCCGGCGCGAATCCGACCGACACCGCGTTCTTCGCCGAACGCCCGCCGCTCAAGACCGCGCGTTTCGCCGCCTTCGGCATGACCAAGCGTTCGGGCCGCAGCGCCGCCAACGATCCGTCGCTCGCCGCAGTGCTGGATGCGAAAACCGACGCCACCGTTCTCGTCGGCAAGACGTGGGATTTTCAGGTCGATGTCGCGCTCGAAATCCCGCGCGAGGAAAATATCGATAACATCGCCCAATCCATCGCCGCGGTGAAAGCCAAGGGCCGCGAGCCGATGCTCGACGCCGAACATTTCTTCGATGGCTACAAGGCCAATCCGCAATATGCGCTCGATTGCGTGCGGGCGGCGCAAGATGCAGGCGCCCAATGGCTCGTGTTGTGCGATACCAACGGCGGCACGATGCCCGAAGATGTTTATCGCATTGTCAGCGAGGTGAAGGCGAAACTGCCGAACGCCAATCTCGGCATCCACGCGCACAACGACACAGAACAGGCCGTCGCCGTCACGCTCGCCGCCATCCGCGCCGGTGCGCGGCAATTGCAGGGCACGCTGAACGGCTTGGGCGAACGCTGCGGCAATGCCAATCTCTGTTCGGTCATCCCGAATCTGCTGCTCAAAGAGCCCTATGCCAGCCAGTTCGAAACCGGTATCAGCCTCGAACAACTCGCACGCCTGACACATGTTTCGCGTCTACTGGACGAAATCCTCAACCGCGCGCCCAATCGCCACGCGGCGTATGTGGGCCCCTCTGCCTTCACGCACAAAGGCGGGCTTCATTCCTCTGCCGTGCTGAAAGACCCGCGCACCTACGAACACGTGCCGCCGGAATCCGTCGGCAATGCGCGCGTCATTCCGGTATCGGATCAATCGGGCCGCTCGAACGTGCTGGCACGTTTCGCGGAAATCGGCATTCACATCGATCCGAAAGACAGCCGCATCGGACGCTTGCTGGAAGAGGTCAAGCAACGCGAATTCCTGGGCTATGCCTATGATGGCGCTGAAGCTTCGTTCGAACTTCTCGCCCGCCGCGCGCTCGGCGAGGTACCCAACTATTTCGACGTCGAAAGCTTCAAGGTCACCGTCGAACGCCAGCACAACGCCCGCGGCGAACAGGCGACTGTTTCCGAAGCGGTGGTGAAGCTGAAGGTGCATGGCAAACCCGTTCACAATCTGGGCTCCGGCAACGGCCCGGTAAATGCGCTCGACGATGCGCTGCGCAAGGATCTGGGCGATTATTCGTCCTATATCGCCGATCTGCGCCTGGTGGATTTCAAGGTGCGTATCCTCACGAGCGGTACGGAGGCCGTGACCCGCGTGATGGTCGAAAGCGCAGATGGCAAGGGCAATCGCTGGTCCACGGTCGGCGTCTCCCCCAATATCGTGGACGCTTCCTTTGAGGCGCTAACGGATTCGATCACCTACAAGCTCCTGCGCGACGGCGCCCGCGCATGACCGCGATGCAAAAGCGATGGGCGTAAATCGGACGCCTCATCGCTAGGTTCGGCCCATGAGCGAAGACCCCATAGATCACCCGCACGCCGAGCGTCATGGCATTCTCTATGCCGGTTCGGCCTATCTGATCTGGGCGGTGATGCCGCTCTACTGGAATTTGCTGACCGCGATTCCAGCGGTCGAACTCGCCACCCACCGCATCCTGTGGTGCGCGATCTGCGTTTTCACCATCTCGCTCGCCCGCGGCCGCATCCCGCATCTCGTCGAAATCCTGCGCCATCGCAAACTGTTGCCCACGTTGATGCTGACGAGCGTACTCATCACCTGCAACTGGACGATCTTCATTTATTGCGTCGAAAGCGAGCAACTGGTTGCCGCCAGCCTTGGCTATTACATCACGCCGCTCATTTCCATCGCATTGGGCGTCGTGCTGTTGGGCGAACGCATCACGCCGGTAAAAATCCTTGCCATCGCGCTTGCCGCAGCCGCCGTTGTCTGGCAGGCGATTCAGCTTGGCTATATTCCGTGGGTTGCACCTGCGCTCGCCTTTTCGTTCGGCTTCTACGGCTATTTCCGCAAGCTCACGCCGGTGGATTCGCTCGACGGTCTCACCATCGAAACGTGTCTGCTATTTCCGATCACGTTGGTTTTGGTGGGCTATTGGTACCTCGAAGGAACCGGGGCTTTCCCGCGCGCAGGCGCACACACCGATATGTTGCTCATCCTTTCCGGTCCGCTCACTGCCATCCCGCTCGTGCTGTTCGCCGCCGGTGCACGCCGCGTGCGCATGGTGACGTTGGGGTTCCTGCAATTCCTCTCGCCGACGCTCACGCTCATCCTCGCGGTCGCGCTGTTGGGCGAACATTTCACTCGGCTCGACATCATAACCTTCGGCTGTGTGTGGGGTGCGCTTCTGATCGTGGGTCTCGAAGGCCGGATCAGACGATTTGCGGCCGGACGCGCGCTTTGAGCATCGCATGCACTGTGTCCATCGCTTCGGCGACGGTGGACACGAAGGTGAAATGGCTGAGCACCACGTCGCTCGCGAAGCCTTTTTCGATCACATGGTCCAGCATCGCCCGCAGCGGATCGAAATAGCCTTTCAGGTTGATAACGATGACGGGCTTGGAATGCACCCCCAATTGTGCCTCCGTCACCACCTCGAAAAACTCATCCAGCGTGCCCAATCCGCCCGGCAACAGTACGAACGCATCGGACATGCCGATCATCCGCTGTTTGCGCTCCTGAATACTCGGCGTGATGATCGTTTCCTCGGCCGATTTCAGCGGCGGCTCCAGATGCCTTAGATATTGCGGCAACACACCGATCACCGGCGCGCCCGCATCGCGCGCGGCCCGCGCCGTCTCGCCCATCAGGCCGACATTTCCCGCGCCGAAGATCATGCGGAAACCGCGTTGACCAATGGCCGCGCCAAGCTCGCGGGCGGCCTCTATGTAAAACGGGTCGTTCCCTCGGGAAGAGCCGCAAAACACACAGATAGAGGCCTCGCCGATATCCTTGTTCACGAAGGGGTTATGCATGGTATGGCGCGGTCCGTTGCTTTTGCGGGCATTGTCGGTTCTGTTTGCGATACATATACAAGATCACGGTCGGGAGAAAATTTGTGCGGGCTTTCCTTATCATAGCCGCCGTTGCGTTGCTGGCACTTATAGTAGGTTTCTTCTTCTTCGGCAGCGCGAATCTGGGACGTTAAAATATGGCCGGTCAGCATCCTTTGGTCGAAGAAGGCTCGGGCGCCCCATCGTTGCGCCCGCTTTACATGTTGCTGCCGTATCTCTGGCCCAAGGGCAGGGCGGATCTGAAGGCGCGCGTCATCTGGTCGATTCTCTGCCTGCTGCTCGCCATCGTCGCCACCACGCTTTATCCGCTGTTCCTGGCCTATGCGACCGACGCCCTGTCCGCGCAACCGCCTGCCACCGTCGCGCTCGGCTTCGCATTTGCGATGATCTCGGCCTATGCGGTCGCGCGCATTACGATGCAACTGTTCGCGCAGGTGCGAGACGGCATTTTTGCCAAGGTGCAATATCACGCGTTGCGTGAAGTGGGCGTTTCCACCTTCGCCCATGTTCACACGCTGTCGCTACGCTTTCATCTGGAACGCAAGACCGGCGGCCTGTCGCGTATCATCGAACGCGGCACCAAGGGCATCGATACGCTTCTGTCCTTTGCGATCTTCAGCATTTTCCCCACGATCCTGCAGCTTCTGCTGTTCAGCATCGAAATGGTTATCAAGCTGAACGTCTGGGCGGCGCTTGTTACCATCGTCATGGTGGTAGCCTATGTCTGGTTCACCTTCGCCATCACGCGTTGGCGCATCCAGTTCCGCCGCGACATGAACCAGTCCGATCAGGAAGCCAACACCAAGGCGGTGGACAGCCTGCTCAATTACGAGACCGTCAAATACTTCAACAACGAAATGCACGAAACGCGCCGCTTCGACAAATCGATGGAGCGCTTCGCCAACGCCTCCATCCAGGCGCAAACCTCATTGTCAGTGCTCAACATCGGCCAGGCCACGATCATGGCGCTGGGCCTTCTCGCCGTGCTGTCGATCACCGCGGTCAATATAAAGGCCGGTATCCTCACCATCGGCGCGGTCGCACTGGCGAACGGTATTCTCATCCAGCTCTATCAACCGCTGAACCTGCTCGGCACTGTCTATCGCGAAATCACGCAAGCCCTCGTCGATATGGATGCGATGTTCCGCCTATTGCACCGCCAGCAGGAGATCCAGGACAAGCCGGACGCCAAGCCGCTTGTTGTCAGCGGCGGCGAAATCAAATTCGACAATGTGGTGTTCTGTTACGATCCCGACCGCATCGTTCTAAAAGGCGTCAGTTTCACTGTCCCCGCCGGAAAAACGCTTGCCGTCGTGGGCCCTTCCGGGGCCGGAAAATCAACGATTTCCCGCATTCTCTATCGCTTCTACGACATCGCATCCGGCAAAGTGACCATCGATGGTCAGGATATTCGCGACGTCACGCAGGCTTCGCTTCGCGCCGCCATCGGCATCGTCCCGCAGGACACCGTGCTCTTCAACGATACCATTCGCTACAACATCGCCTATGGCCGCATCGGCGCCAACGAGTTCGAAATCAAGGATGCCGCCCGTCACGCCCAGATCGACAAGTTTATCCACGAACTGCCGCTCGGCTACGAAACGATGGTCGGCGAACGTGGGTTGAAACTCTCCGGCGGCGAGAAGCAGCGCGTCGCCATTGCCCGCACGATCCTCAAGAACCCGCCGATCCTGCTTCTGGATGAAGCCACATCGGCGCTGGACACCGGCACCGAACGCGAAATCCAGAGCGCGCTCGGCGAAATTTCGAAGAACCGCACCACGCTTGTCATCGCGCACCGTCTTTCCACCGTGGTCGATGCCGACGAAATCCTGGTCCTCGATCACGGCCAGATCGTCGAACGCGGCCGCCATTCCGAACTCGTGGCGCTCGGAGGTCATTACGCCTCGATGTGGAACAAACAGAAAGAAGCGGCCGAAGCGCGCGAGAAACTCAAAGCCGCCGAGAACGATCCTGACGTGGCACCCGGCATCGCGCGCGCCACGCCGCTCGCAGCGGACTAATCAGTTCGCGAGCTTCGGATAGCTGTCGAACCATGGCCGGTGTTGTTCGACCTGCGCGGCCAGCCGCAACAGCAAACCTTCGCCACCGATGGGTCCGACGAACTGCACGCCAATGGGAAGCCCCGACGATGCGCTCCGATGCAGGGGCAGGCTCATCGCCGGTGTGCCGGTGAGATTGGATAGTTGTGTGAATGGCGTGTATTTCAGATGCCGCCGCGCCATCTGGTGTACATAGCCCGAGCGGAACACGATGCCGCCCAGCCGCAACGCGCGCATGACCCGTACGCCCAGCCTATCGAGAGCACCGGTCGCCATCTCGCCGACGCGTGGTGGCGGCATGGCGAAGGTCGGGGTCATGTAAATGTCGTAGCGCGTGAAGAATTCGCCCAGCGCGCGGCTGTAACTGTTCCAGCGTCCGTGGGCGACGAGATATTCATCGGCACGGATCGCGCGCCCCACGCTGGCAAGCGCCAGCGTATCGAGCTCGAAACCTTCGTCGCCGCAGCCGGTCTCGCGTTTGACCTCCGCAATAGCTGCCGCCGCATTCGCGAAATAGGTGGAAAGGAAATCGTCGGCCAGCGCATTGCCGTCGATGTCAGGTGCGGCTTCCTCCACGTCGTGTCCCAATCCGGCAAGCATTTGCGCGGCGTTTTTCACCGCCGTCACGCAGTCCGGATCGACATCTTCGCCGATGGGGGAGGCGGTTGAAAACGCAATGCGCAAACGTCCGGGCGCGATTTTTACTTCTTCCGCGAACGGCCTGGGGATCGCCGGTGCGGGATAAGGCCCGCCGATCTCGGTGCCCTGTATCGCATCCAGCATCACGGCCGAATCCCGCACCGAACGGCTCACCACATTGGCCGTCGCGCCGCCATGCATCAGTTCCGCGTAGTCGGGACCTGAGGGGCAAAGTCCGCGCCCCGGCTTCAATCCGAACAAGCCGCAAGCAGCAGCCGGCAGGCGGATCGATCCGCCGCCATCGCTTGCCGCCGCCATCGGCACGATGCCCGCTGCCACCGCCGCAGCCGAACCGCCGCTGGAACCGTAAGGCAAATGATCCAGATTCCACGGATTGCGGCATGGACCAAGCGCTTCGGATTCGGTCAGCGCCTTGAAACCGAATTCCGGCGAGTTGGTGTGCCCGAACGGCACCACGCCCGCGGCAAGAAACCGGTCCACCAATGTGCTGTTGTGATCGGGCCGGTAGTCGGCGCGCAGCAGACCCTTGCAGGCATAGGTGGAACGCTCGCCCGCATAGTCCATCAGGAAATCCTTGAAGAGGAAGGGCACGCCTGCAAACGGCCCCTCCAGCTTGTCGTCCCGCAGCCGCTTGCGCGCCCGATCGTCGAAGCGCGAGACGATGGCATTGAGCTTGGGATTGAGCGCATCGGCGCGCGCAATCGCGGCCTCCAGCAATTCGGCGGGCGTCACGTCGCGATTGCGCACCAGCTCGGCAAGGCCAACGGCGTCATAAGCCGTGTAGTCGAATGTCATGCGTTCCCCCCGTCATGAATCGACGCAAGCTATCGCATGTGCGCGCCAAGTTGAAATGCCTTGCGCTTATTCCGCCGCCTCGGGCTTCGGGCCCTGCACGTTGGCCGGTCGTGGATGCAGTTTCGGAATGCCGGCCTTCGCCGCACGCCGCGCCGCTTTGCGTTCGCGGCGGCGATAGGGATACGCCAGCATCGCCGGAACGAGGCCCAATGTGATCATTTTCGAGAACGCCAGGCCGAATACGATGGCCGTCGAAAGCTGAATCCACATCGAGGCATTCGGGCCCCCGATGGTCACTTCGCGCGTCGCAAAGTCGATCTCGATGCCGAACATCATGGGCAGCAGGCCGCCAATCGCGGTCACCGTCGTGAGGAACACCGGCCGCAACCGCTGCGCGCTCGAACGGATCACCGCTTCGATCGGTTCCATCCCGGAATCGCGCAGACGATGGAAGGTGTCGATCAGCACGATGTTGTGGTTCACCACGATGCCGGCGAGCGCCAGCATGCCGGTGCCGGTCATGATGATGGAGAAGGTCTGTCCCATCACCACCATGCCGAGCAGCGCACCGATCATCGCAAGCACCACCGCCACGAGAATCAGCCCCGCATGGTAGAAACTGTTGAACAGCGCCAAGAGCACGATCGCGATCAGGAACAGCGCCAGGAACGCCGCCTCGATCAGGAACGCCCCCGATTCGTCCTGCTGTTCGTCGGCGCCCTTGAATTGCACGCGCACGTCGTGCGGCAACGGCTGGGCCGCGATCCACGTCTTCAGCTTGGCCACTTCGTCGCTCGGCAGCACGCGCGCATCGATGCAATTTGTCTTCACCTGTTCGTTGCACTGCGCCTTCACGTTGGCGCGGATGTGATAGACGCGGTGTCCGTTGATGCGTTCGATCGAGTTGACCTGCTGTTCCGGCACGCGCTTGACGAAATTGCTGATCGGCACCACGCCCTGAGCGGTCGGCACGCGCAGATTGTCGAGCGCGTGCACGCCGCGGTCCTCCTCGGGATAGCGCACGCGGATGTCGATCTCGTCGTCGGCGTCATCAGGCCGGTATTTGCCGACCAGCACGCCATTGGTCACCAGCTGCACTGCGGTGCCGATGGTCTGCGCATTGGCGCCAAACCGGCTTGCCGTTTCGCGGTCGATATCGAGGTTCCATTCGATGCCCGGCAGCGGCCGCGTGTCTTCCACGTCGCGCAGTTCGGGCAGCGTGTCCATATGCTTGCGGATCGTGTCTACCGTCTGTGCCAGCGCGACATAGTCGTCCGACGACACGTCGATCATCACGTCCTTGCCGGTCGGTGGCCCCTGCTGCGGTTGGCGCACTTCGACATGGATGCCGGGAAGGTTGGACGTCTTCTGCCGTATCTCCTCGAGAATCTTCTTGCCCGGCCCGCGGTCCTTGAAGTCCTTCAACTCCACGGTGATGCGGCCAACATTGTCCACCGGCACGCCGCCCTGATTGTTGAGCGTGAAGTTCTGCCCGCCAGTCGTGGCGTAGAGCGATTTGATGCCCGGCACGGTGGCGACGATGTTGTTCACGCCCATCACGATGTCGCGCGTTTCCTTGGCGGAAAGATTGCCGCGCGCCGAGATCAGCACGGAGGCGAAGCTCGGATCGGTATCGACGAAGAATTCGACGCCCTTGTTGAACGCCGTGAACAGGCCCAAGACGACCACGACAACGCCAATTGCGCTCAGCATCACCCTGCCGGGATTGTGCGTCAGCGTATCGGCCAGATGCGCGTACCATCCGGTAATGCCCGGAATCTCGCGCCAGTCTCCCGTCTCCGAAGCTTCGATTGCCTTTTCGTGATCGTCGTCACGCGGCGGCGGTTTGCCGAAAAACCCTCCCAGAACGGGAAGGAAAATCAACGCCACCACCATCGAGCCGGTTAGCACGATAATCAGCGTGATCGGGAAATAGCTCATGAACTTGCCCGATACGCCCGGCCACAGCAGCATCGGCAGGAAGGCGCCGATCATGGTCGCGGTCGCGCTCACCACCGGCCAGAACATGCGCAGCGCGGCTTCAGCGAACGCCTGTTTCGGCGGATGGCCTTCCGTCATTTTCCGGTCGGCATATTCCACCACGATGATCGCGCCGTCGACGAGGATGCCGACGGCCAGCAGCATCGCGAACATGATCATGAAGTTCAGCGTGTAGCCGATGCCGTTCAACCCCATGAACGCCATCAGGAACGAGGTCGGGATTGCAACGCCAACAAGCAGCCCGGAGCGAAGGCCCAGCGCCGCCACGACGATGATCATCACCAGCACGATGGCAAGGATGATGGAATCGGAGAGCGAGCCCAACTGATCGCGAATATCGGTGGAGGCATCGAACAAATAGTTCACATGCACACCCGACGGCCAGGCTTTCATCGCGTTGGCGACGATCTTCTTCACCTGTTCGTTGTTGGCGATGATGTTGGCGCCGATGCGTTTGGTCACGTCGATGGCGATGGTCGGCTGCCCGTCCATCCGGGCATAGGCGGTCGCGTCCTGGAACGTCCGGCGCACGGTCGCCACGTCCTTCAACGTCACCGTCGAATCCGTGGTGGAACGCAGAGGCAGGTTCAAAACGTCCTGTGCGGTTTCAATAACGCCCGGCACCTTGATGGCAAAACTGCCATGGCCGGTGTCGAGCGAGCCCGCCGGAATCAACCGGTTGTTGTTGGAGATCGCGGCAAAAAGTTCGGCCTGCGTCAGCCCATAGCTTTCCAGCTTCTGCGGATCGATCACGATCTCCAGCATCTCGTCCCGATTGCCGGAAAGATCGGCGTCGAGCACGGTGGGAATCGTCTTGATCTGATCGCGCAGGTCGCGCGCCAGCTTATAAAGCGTGCGTTCCGGCACGTCGCCCGAAAGCGCAACCGTAATGACAGGGAAAAGGCTTGCGTTGAATTCGCGCACCGTCGGCGGATCGGCCTCGGTGGGAAGCCTGGAGCGCGTCTGATCCACCAGCGCGCGCACGTCTTCCAGCGCCTTCTGTTTGTTAAAGTTGACGTCGAATTCCATGATGATGACCGCGGCCCCTTGATAGGCGCGCGCGGTGATGTCCTTCAGCCCTTCAACCGAGCGAAGGTTGGTTTCCAGCGGCTTCACCAGCAACCGCTCGCTGTCTTCCGGGCTGATGCCGGGATAAGTCACCTGCACCGCCAGAACCGGGAACGGTATGTCGGGATCGGCTTCCTTGGGAATCTTGATGAAGGAAATGATGCCGCCAACGATAACCACCGCGATCAGCGCGATGACCAATCGGGTGTTGCGGACGGCCCATTCGACGATGCGTGTCATCCGGCCTTCCCCAACGGCTTACTGGTGTCGGCAACGGTCTCGACTTTTTCGCCGTCGCTCACGAATTCCTGTCCGACCGTAATTACCGTCACGCGGTCCGGCAGTCCGGCAATCCACATGCCGTCCGGTCCGTCCGAAACGATCTGCACCGGCACGAAGGCCACCTTGCCGTTCTGCACTGTGCGCACACCCACCGTGCCGTTGTCGTCGAGCACCAGAATACCTGGCGAAATCTGCTGCGCCTTCACGCGCTTCACGGGAATGCGGATGTCGGCGCTCACGCCGTCGCGCAGCTTCGCATCGGGATTGGGCAGCTCCACTTCCACGCGGAACGCGCGTGTCGCCGCATCGGCCTTGTCCGCCACGAAGCGAACCTTGCCCATCACCGTCTCACCGGTGACGAGTTTTACCGTTGCCTGATCGCCCACCGTCACCGAGCCAACTTCCTGTTCGTTCAGCGTGGCCGTGGCGAGGAACGGCTCGGGAGCGATCAACATCGCGCATTTGTCGCCCGCGCGCATGTAATCGCCCACATTCACATAGCGGTCGTCCACCACGCCGGCGAACGGCGCCTTGATGGCAGTGTTGTTGACCGCGATCTGCTGGGTGTTCACCGCCGCGCGCGCCGCTTGCAGCGAGGCTTCCGCCTGCGCCATCTGCGTCTTGGAACGGAAGCCGTCCTTGAACAGGCTCTTGGCGACTTCGTATTCTTTCTGCCGCTGATCGACGAGCGCCTGCGCTTCCGAAAGCCGCGCACCGCGATCGTTCAGCTTCAATTCGCAAAGCACCTGACCGGTTTTCACCCGGTCGCCCTTTTCAAAATGCAGCGCCTGCACCACGCCTTCCACTTCGGCGCGCACGTCCACTTCGTGCAACGCCTGTGTGCGCCCGCGCACCGTGATGGTGGCATTGCGGTCGGTCGCAACCAGCGTGCGCACTTTCACGCGCGGTGTCACATCGGCGTTGGCTTGCGCCTGGTCGGTTTGGCCCGAATGGGGGTGGAAGATGAGGCCCGTGGCCAACCACGCGGTTACGGCCAGCGCAATGCCGATCGCCCACTGATAGCGGGGCTTCATGGAGCGCCAGATGTTCAAGATACGGTCCATAGCTCCACTCACTCCGCCGCTTGTGCGGTCTGGTTTTCGACGGCCGTGCGATGGGCACGGATGAAATTCAGGCTGGCTTCGTAAAGCGTCTGGCCCAGCCCATTGACGAACGCTTCGCCGGGACATTTCGGTTCGCCGTCGCGGATCTGCGTCAGCTTTTCCTCGGTCTGAGCGATATAGGCATTGATCATCGCGGTGATGCGTTCGGGCGGCAGCAGGTGCGAAAAAAGCATCGCAAAGACGAAGGGCGAACGATGCCGGTCTTCCGGCAGCGGCTTCATCAGCGAGCCCAGGAACACGGCGCGTCCTGCCGGGGTGATCGAATAGACCTTGCGGTCGGGCCGCTTCTCCTGGATTTCGGAGCGAACCGAGACCAGGCGCTCCTCCGTCAGCCGGTTCAGCGCCGGATAGATCGAGCCGAAGCTCGCCTCGACGAAGTGCTGATAGCCGTCTTCCTCGAAGGTCTTCTTGATCTCATAGCCGGTGGCATCACCCCGGGTGAGAATGCCCAGACAGATCGTCCGAACGTCCATTAACCAGCCCTTGCCCTATATTGGATCGATATAGATCAAGCCTATATAGGCGGGGTTAACAACGCTTCAAGACATTCGCGCCTGTCGTTTGTGCAATGCAGAATTGCGCCCAATTGAGGTGCAAAAACTACAGCGATTTCAAGCCCGTTTTGGCATTGGAGCCTATAATTGATTTTCGTCCTTTATTTAAGGGATTTTGTCACCTATATTCCGACTATGGAACATAGGCCGCCGACATCGCGAATAGCAAAAAAGCCGGGGCCGGTCTTTGGACCAGCCCCGGCCTTGTGCCGTAAATCCGTGTCAGATCAATTCGATACGGTCGACCTCGACGCCCTTCATCCCCTGGCGGGTCGAATAGCGGATACGTTGCTCCGGCGAAAGGATCGGAATCCCCGAGCGGCGAAGCGCGCTGGCATGAAGGTAGACGTCGCCGCTGCCATCGTTTGGCATGACAAAGCCAAAGCCCTTCTGCTCGTTGAAGAATTTGACCGTGCCTTCGACCATCGGGCCGCTCGGGCCGGAATCTCTGTCCCGGCCGCGGCCACCGCCGCCGAACCGGTCACCGCCGCCGAAGCGGTCGCCACCGCCAAAACGGTCGCCGCCGCCGAAGCGATCACCACCGCCGAAGCGGTCGCCGCCACCGAATCTGTCGCCGCCGCCGAAGCGTCCGCCGCCGAAGCGGCCACCGCCGCCGCCAAAGCGACCGCCGCCGCCACCGCCACCGCCCGAAGGTTCGGCCGTGGACGTGTCCACGCTATGGATCGCCACCACCTGAAGCCCGCGCGGGCTTTCCTGCAGATCGCAGACGATGGTGGAGCCTTGCGGCAGATCGGTATGGCCGAGCGCCGCAAGTGCGGACGCATGGCAGAATGCATCGCTGCCATTGTCGAGAGTGACGAAGCCATAACCCTTGGTGCCGTTGAACCATTTCACTTTGCCCTTCACCGACGCCATTGCGAGGGGCCCAGATCCGCTTTCGAAATTTGCCATGAGCTCGTTGATACCGGCCGGACGCTGACAATGGTTGTGCGCAAGGCTTCCGGCAAAAGCCCCACACGCGGAACCTATCATGCCCAGAGGATCACGGAAATCGCAACCGCTTGCTGCAGGGTTCGCCGCACGGAAATTGGACGGAAAGCGTCCGCCGCGCCACACTTTGGCGGTTTTCACCCGGTCTTCACCATGGATTGTGGTACCACGCGGCGGAAATCCCGCCTGTTTGCAATGCAAAAGGCGGCGTGCGCCCCTGTAACCGCCGCATCCGGCAACACGTATTGGCCCGTATACCCAGCCGAAGGACGCGACTGATGGCTTTTCTTGCTCACGTCGAAGACGCGCCCGAGAAGCGCCTGGTCTATCGCCACACCTTATGGGTGCGCATCGCGCATTGGGTGAATGCGGGCGTGCTGCTGATCATGCTGATGAGCGGGCTGCAGATCTTCAACGCCCATCCCGAACTCTATCTGGGTAAGACGAGCCATTTCGATAGCCCGATCCTTTCGATGCTGGCGTATCGCAAACCCGACGGCCGGATCGAAGGCGTGACGCAGATCGGCAATCTCAAATTCGATACGACAGGTGTCTTCGGTGCGTCGGAGATTTTCGGCGCAATCGTTCCGCGCGGGTTCCCGTCCTGGGCCACCTTGCCGAGCTGGCAATCGCTCGCAGTAGGGCGGCAATGGCATTTCTTTTTTGCCTGGCTGTTCGTGTTCAACGGGCTGGCATTCGGGGCTTACGCCTTCGTCAGCCGGCACTTCAATCGCGATCTTCTTCCCAAGAAACGCGACATCCGGAATCTCGGCAAAGACATTGTCGATCATCTGCGCTTGCGATTCCCCAAAGGCGAAGAGGCGTTGCATTACAACGTGCTGCAAAAACTCGCCTACTTCTCGGTCATCTTTATCCTAGGCCCGCTGATCGTTTTAACCGGTCTCACCATGTCGCCGACGATGGACAGCGCCTTTCCCTTCCTGCTGTGGATTTTCGGAGGGCGCCAGACCGCGCGCACCATTCATTTTCTCTGCGCTTTCGGATTCGTGCTGTTTTTCGTGGTGCATATGGTGATGGTGATTTTGTCGGGACCGCTCAACAATCTGCGTGCCATCATCACCGGCCGCTATGGCATCGAGGTGGACAATGGCTGACGCCAACCGCCGCAAATTCCTGACGCGCTTGAGCGTCGGCGCCAGCGCCGCCTTCCTCGCCGGTTGCGATAAGATTTCGCAAAGCACGGGCGGGCAGGATTTCCTCAAGAAGGGTGCCGATCTCACCTACAAGGTCCAGCGTCTGATCGCGGGCCGCAATTCGTTGGCGCCGGAATTCTCACCCGCCGACATCGCGCCCGTCTTCCGCGCAAACGGCACCCTCGATCCCGATACCGACGATTACAACGCCCACGTTGCCAACAATTTCCGCAACTGGCGCATCAAGGTCGGCGGCCTCGTCGAACATCCCTTCGAACTGTCGATGGCGCAGTTGCGCGCCATGCCGTCACGCACCCAGATCACGCGGCACGATTGCGTCGAAGGCTGGTCCTGCATCGGCGAATGGACTGGTGCGCCCTTGCGCCAGATTCTCGCCAAAGCGCAGCCGAAAGAAAACGCCCGCTATGTCGTCTTCCATTGCGCCGACGACATGAGTTCGGACGAAGACGACGAACAGCTCTATTACGAAAGCCTCGATCTCGTCGAAGCCACCCATCCGCAAACGATCCTCGCCTACAATCTCAACGGCAAGCCCCTTCCGGTGGCCAACGGTGCCCCCGTCCGGCTTCGCGCCGAACGCCAGCTCGGCTACAAGATGGCCAAATATGTGAATGGCATCGAGCTGGTCGAAAGCTTCGCGCATATCCGCGGCGGCAACGGCGGCTATTGGGAGGACCAGGGCTACACCTGGTGGGGCGGGATCTGAATGAAGCCGGAAGCTTTTGATTTCCTGAACAACCTGAGCACGATCTGGGCCATCATCATCGGTGCGGTGCTCGCCACCGCCGGTGGCCTGATCGCCACTTGGGTCGAACGCAATGTCGACCGGCGGCACCGCGAAAGAAACGCCGCGCTCTTTTTCGGCGAGATGCTGTCGACACTCGACGTGATCATGGAATTCGCCTTGCAGGCCCGCGGCGTCGGTGACCCCTATGGTCCCATCACCATGCGTTTCCTGCGCTCGGCACGCCGGGAGATCGATATCTACGATCGCAATCGCGAGACCGTTTTCTTTCTGAGCGACGGTGTGTTGCGGGCGCGCATCCACACCGTCATTCTCCGGCTCGCCATGCCCATCGACGGCATTTTCGACATCACGCAGGAAATCGCTTTGACGGAAGCACAGTTGAAAGCGCTTCCTGCCAGCGATCCCGATCGCGAAGATATAACCAAGCGCATCGAAGAATTGCGCCTGCGCCGCAACACCAGCTTCGATTTTGTCGGCGAAACGGCAGCGCAGTTAAAGGGAATCATTGCCGATCTGGAGCCCATCGCCCGCCAATCTTTCCGTCAGCTTGCGCAGGTAGCGCGAAGCTGAACCAATGTGAAAACGATTGGAAAATCGAAAATTTTTCAGACGTGATAATGACAAGCGTATCAATACCGCCTGTTCTATTTCCGCTATGCACTTGCATTTAAGCCTTTAAATACGGGCTGATAACACCGCTGTCAGCAATTGCTCCGTATAAGACTTAAGGCTCCATCCGATGGATTGTGATTTGACGAAGGCATAGACTCTTCGCATTCAAACCATTTGGGAGCGTAACATGCATTTGTCGAAATGGGGCCTCGCAGCGGCGATTGCCGGTGCCGTCATTACCTCCGCCGCCGCGGCGGAAAGCCAGGTGGCATCGGCTTCGGAGCCCGCGAAGAAGCAGACCATGCGCGAATATTGCGGCGATCTCGTCGCGCAATTCAATGCAGCCGATACCCATGCAATAGCAGCGGGCGATCTTGCCGAAGCCAAGGATCATGCCTCGCGCGGCGAAATGCTGTGCGGCACGATGCCGAAAACCGGCGTGAAAGAACTTTGGCTCGCACTGAAAGACATCGGCGTCGAGCCGAAATAAGACCCGCGGGCGAACGCGCAAGTTCTTTAGAGGCGCGTTCGCCTATGCGGCCTTCTTCCGCGGAATGGGCTGAGCCGCATCCGCCGTCCAAAGATGTTGCGCTGCATACGCCCGCCATGGCCGCCATGCTTTCGCGATATCAAGCAACTCTTCCGCCGTCGCGCGTTTTCCCAGAAATCCATCCATCGCCCGCAACAGTCCCACATCCGAAGCCGGAAATGCGTCCGGCTCATGCAGGGCGCGCAACGCGATATATTGCGCCGTCCATTCGCCGATACCCGGCAGCGCGCACAACCGTTCTACCGCGCTTTCAAGATCGATGGCGGTGCTGAACAGATCGCGTTCCGCCACCGCCGCTTTCGCAACCGCCGACAAGGTGCGGATGCGCGCCCCCGGCATTCCAAGCCCGGAAAGATCGGCGGCTGCCACCTGCGCGGCAGAAGGAAATGTGTGTGTCAGCCCCGCCACGGAGTGCGAGGTTTGCGGCATTGGCTCTCCGCACAACGCCACCAGCTTTCCCGCCAGCTTGCGCGCCGCGCCCACAGTGATCTGCTGACCCAGCACGGCGCGCACCGCAAGCTCGAACGGGTCCCACGCGCCCGGCACGCGCAAGCCCGGCCGCGCTTTGATCGCCTCGGCCAGCCGAGCATCCTTCTTCAGATGCGCCGTGATCGCGCGCACATCCGCGCCGACATCGAACATACGCCTCAACCGCGAAACGATGGTCGGCAACGACTTCACATTGGGAAACGCAATGGTGGCTGCCAGCGCGTGTTTGCCCGCAACCGGCGCCACCGAAACCGTGCCCTGCACGCCGTCGATGGCGATGGTGCGCAGGTAGCGTTCCGGCGTCACCACCTCCACGCCTTCAATCGCGCGCCCTGCAAAGAATTCCATCATCGCCGCCCAGTCATAGGGCGGGGCGTAGGACAAGGTGATCTTGATCTCCGGATCGCGCACATCCTTGCGCCGCAATTCCGATGGCGGGCGTTTGTAAAGCGTGCGGAACGTGTCGTTGAATCGCCTGACGCTTCCGAACCCGGAAGCCAGCGCCACATCCACCATGCTCATCGATGTGTCATGGATCAGCTGTTTGGCGAGATGTACGCGCCGCGTCTGCGCCACCGAAATGGGCGACGCGCCCAGATGTTTCTGGAACAGCCGCCTGAGTTGCCGCTCGCCCACGCCGAGCCGCGAGGCCAGCGCCTCCACATCGGCCTCGCCGTCCAGAAAGCCGTCGCCGATCAGCGCCAGCGCCCGCGACACGGTATTGGACGTCCCGCGCCATGCTCCGATCTCCGGCGAACATTCCGGCCGGCAACGCAGGCAAGGCCGAAATCCAGCTTCCTGCGCCGCCGCCGCATTCGTGAAAAATGACAGATTTTCAAATTTCGGCGTGCGGGCAGGGCAGATAGGCCGGCAATAAATCCCGGTCGAATGCACGCCCACGAAAAGCCGCCCGTCGAAACGGCTGTCTCGGGTTTTCACGGCGCGGTAGCAGGCTTCGCGGTCCAGTATCATGCTCCCTGGTTATAACAGCCGCCTGCGCCGGTCTGGCCATTTTCGGACGGCAATCTTTGCGGGACGGCTCCGCTTATGACATCCTGTCAGAAAGATATCGAACCGGGCAGGAGACCGCCATGAACATCGCCGCCAAAGACCTCAAGCACGATGCCCGCGAGCGCGCCTATTCCATGCCGCTCGAGGAAATCAACGTCGCCGATCCCGAACTCTTCCGCACCGATACGATGTGGCCTTATTTCGAGCGGCTCCGGAAGGAAGACCCGGTTCATTACTGCGCCGAACACGAATTCGGTCCGTATTGGTCGGTGACAAAATACAACGACATCATGGCGGTCGATACCAACCATGCCGATTTCTCTTCGGAACCCTCCATCACCATCGTCGATCCGAAAGAAGATTTCCGTCTTCCCATGTTCATTGCGATGGACCCGCCGAAACACGATGCGCAGCGCAAGGTAGTGACGCCGGTGGTTTCGCCCGGTAACCTCGAATATCTGGCCCCCATCATCCGCGAACGCGCGGGCGACATTCTGGATTCGCTTCCGGTGGGCGAGGATTTCGATTGGGTCGACAAGGTCTCCATCGAACTGACGACAATGACGTTGGCGACGTTGTTCGATTTTCCATGGGAAGACCGGCGCAAGCTCACCTATTGGTCCGACATAGCGACGGCCAGCAAGGAATCGCCCCTGTTCGTCTCCATCGAGCACCGCCGCGAAAAGCTGATCGAATGTGCCGATTATTTCATGCGGCTGTGGAACGAACGTGTGAACGCTCCGCCGAAAAACGATCTGATCTCCATGCTTGCCCATGGCGAATCCACCCGCAACATGGACCGCATGGAGTTCCTCGGTAACCTCGTGCTCTTGATCGTCGGCGGCAACGATACGACGCGCAACACGATCTCCGGCAGCGTGCTCGCGCTGAACGAGAACCCCGACCAATATCAGAAGCTGCGCCAGAACCCCGACCTGATCCCCAACATGGTGTCGGAAACGATCCGCTGGCAAACCCCGCTTGCCCACATGCGCCGCAATGCCATGCGCGATGTCGAACTCGGCGGCAAACAAATCAAGAAGGGCGAGAAGGTCATCATGTGGTACGTCTCGGGCAACCGCGACGACGAAGTGATCGAAAATCCCAACGCCTATCTGATCGACCGCCCGCGTGCCCGCCAGCATCTGTCCTTCGGCTTCGGTATCCACCGCTGCGTCGGCAACCGTCTGGCGGAATTGCAGCTGAAGATCATCTGGGAAGAGATCATGAAGCGCTTCTCGAACATCGAGCTGACCGGCGAACCGAGCCGCGTGCCGTCGAGTTTCGTGAAGGGCTACGACCGCATGCCTGTCCGCCTGCACGCCTGATCGCGAAAAAGGGGCGGGGCGCGCATGGCCGAAAAGAAGCGCAGTTGGCGGCGCAGGCTCGCACTTGTGCTGGGCGCCGTCGTCGCCGTCATCCTCGCAATCGGCGTGTTCACGCCTTACGGCCCGTTTGTCGTGAACGGCCTGCCGGTCAGCGCAGGTGTTTCGGCGCAGCTTGCCTGTGCCGGCGTATTCGTCTCGGGCCGCAATCTCGATGATGTGGTGAAACAGGATGTGATACGCCTGTCGCCGCTCACCAAGATGAACAAATACGCACTGGACGAGGCGAACAAATCCGTCTCTGTCACCTCGCCTTGGGTCACGCGCACATCTGTCTATCGTCCTGGCGTCGGCTGCACGCTTCTTGTCGATTCAACCGCCGACGAATTGCGCGCGCAGGCGAAAGGCATTGCGGTTCCAGCGACAGTGATGCGCCCCGGTCTCTGGCCGGAAGGGGATGAAGTCGATCTGGCGCAGCCGGGCATCAACCACGTGGCACTCGATCGCGCTGTGTCCGATGCGTTCAGCGATGAAACACCCAATCGCGACATCGACACGCGTGCGATTATCGTCGTCTATAACGGCCGTATCATTGTCGAGCGTTACGCACCTGGCTTCGACAAGAACACCCGCTTTCTCGGCTGGTCCGCCAGCAAAAGCGTCGAAGCCACGCTGATCGGGACGCTGGTTGCAAATGGCAAGCTCGCGCTCGACAAACCCGCGCCTGTGCCGGAATGGAAAGACGCGAACGATCCGCGCAGCAAGATTACTTTGCGTCAGCTTCTCAACATGTCGAGCGGTCTCGAATTCCGCGAGCCCTACGATCCGGGCTCGGACAGCACCGCGATGCTGTTTCAGAGACGCGACATGGGCGCTTACGCGGCGTCGAAACCTTTGGCTCATCCGCCCGGTACGTTCTGGTCTTATTCGTCGGGCACCGCGAACATCCTTGCGCGCCTGGTCTTCCAGGCCGCTGGCGGCACGCTCGCGTCATCGCAAGCCTATATGCACGACCACCTGTTCGGCCCCGCGGGTATGACGAGCGCAGTCTTCGAACCGGATGAAACAGGCGATTTCGTCGGCAGTTCGTATTTATATGCAACGGCGCGCGATTGGGCCCGGTTCGGACTCCTCTATCTTAATCGCGGGACCCTCAATGGCCACCGCATCCTGCCCGAAAATTGGTCATCCTTCGTCAGCACGCCCGCACCCGCCGATCCCAGCAAAGGCTATGGCGCGCAATTCTGGCTGAACGGGGTCTCCAAATCCGGCGAACGCGAATTTCCGCATCTGCCTGCGGATTTCTACGCCGCCGAAGGCCACAACGACGAACACGTTGCCATCTTCCCTTCACGCAACGTGGTTATTGTTCGGCTGGGATGGACCACGGGCGAGGCCGAATTCAATCGCGACAAACACTTCTCCGCGATCCTCGCAGCGCTGCCGCAGCATTAGCCGGGTTGTGTTACTATATAGGTGGAGCCAGCTCTCAGGAGATCGGGATGCCGAACTACGCCAAAAGCGCCGAAGCCATCGCCAAACTTACGCCCGAACAATTCCAGGTGACGCAACATAGCGCGACCGAGCGTCCGGGGACCGGCGAATATCTCTACAACAAGGAACCGGGCATCTATGTCGACATCGTGTCGGGCGAACCGTTGTTCGCATCGTCCGACAAATTCGATTCCGGCTGCGGCTGGCCGAGCTTCACCAAGCCGATCGCGAATGTGAAAGAGCTGCGGGATTCTTCGCACGGCATGATCCGCACCGAAGTCCGTTCCGCCCATGGCGACAGCCATCTGGGCCATGTCTTCCCCGATGGACCGCGCGACCGTGGGGGATTACGCTATTGCATCAATTCGG
This sequence comes from Rhizomicrobium sp., assembly GCA_035543495.1. Classification (GTDB taxonomy): domain Bacteria; phylum Pseudomonadota; class Alphaproteobacteria; order Micropepsales; family Micropepsaceae; genus Rhizomicrobium. The sequence continues at coordinate 150,812 of DATKJT010000042.1, forward strand.
CCTCGCTGCGGTTCATTCCGCGCGCCGAAATGGAGGCTCAGGGTTACGGGGCCTATCTCGATCAGGTGGAGGACATCAAATGACCACGGAACGCGCTGTTCTTGCCGGTGGCTGCTTTTGGGGCGTGCAACAACTGATCCGGCGCCGTCCGGGCGTGATCTCTACCCGCGTCGGTTACAGCGGTGGCGACGTGAAAAACGCCACCTATCGCAACCACGGCACCCATGCCGAAGCCATCGAGATCATTTTCGATCCCGCGAAGATCAGCTATCGCGAGATTCTGGAATTCTTCTTTCAGATCCACGATCCGACCACGGTCAACCGCCAGGGCAACGACATCGGCACGAGCTATCGCTCGGCGATCTTCTACACGAGCGACGAGCAGAAACGCGTCGCCGAAGACACGATTGCCGATGTGAACGCTTCGGGCCTGTGGCCGGGCAAGGTGGTGACGGAAGTGTCGCCGGTAAGTGACTTCTGGGAAGCCGAACCGGACCATCAGGACTATCTGGAGCGCTATCCCAACGGCTACACCTGCCACTTCGTGCGGCCCAACTGGCGGCTTCCGGTGCGCGACAAGGCGGCGAAGGTTGCTGCCGCCGGCAACTGACGCATGGCCGACGCCAAGCTGGAAGTCCGCAATCTGAGGAAATCGTTCGGCCCGCATCTGGTGCTGGATGGCATCGATCTGTCGTTTGCCTTGGGCGAAACCACGGTGCTTGTCGGCCCATCGGGCAGCGGCAAGTCTGTGCTCGCCAAATGCATTCTCGGTCTTTACCCGATCGACAGCGGCGAAATTGTTTTGGATGGCACGGACATCACGCATCTACCCTCGCACAAGCGCACAGAATTGCTGCGCCAGTTCGGCGTGCTTTTTCAGAACGGCGCGTTGTTCGACAGCCTGCCGGTCTGGCGCAACGTCGCGTTCGGTTTGATCGAGGGCAGGGGACAATCTGCTTCGAAGGCCAAAGTGACCGCGCTGGAGCGGCTGCGTCAGGTAGGGCTTGGCGCGGACGTAGCCGAACTGCTTCCGGCAGAACTTTCCGGGGGCATGCAGAAACGCGTGGCACTCGCACGTGCCATCGCGACAAGCCCGCAATGTCTGGTGCTGGACGGGCCGACGGAAGGTCTTGATCCCATCATGGCCGCGGTGGTCGATGAATTCGTCATCAAGACGACGCGCGAGTTGAACTGCACGACGTTTGCGATCACCAACAATCTGTCCTGTGTGAAGAAGATCGCAAACCAGGTGGCCGTTCTGCATGACGGCAAGATCGCGTGGGCCGGTGCCGTGGGCGATCTCGACGACAGCCCAGACAGCTATGTCGAACGCCTCGTCCATGGCAGCGGCGGACGGAAGTAAGCCGTCAGACCAGACAGTCCAGAATCAAATGCCGGTCTTTGCTCGGCGTGATCGCATTGCCGAATTGCGCGCGGATCATGCCGCGCTGGGCTTCCGTCATGTCCGGCGCGCACCAGATGCGCGTCAGCCGCACCTGTTCCTTCGCATCCGGCGCGGGCCTGTCCTTCTCGTATTTCCAGGTCTCGATGCGATCTTCCGGATAGGGTAGGTTGTCACAGCGAACCCAGCCCTTGTCGGTCAGATGAAAATACCCTGCATCGTTTCGTGGCCAGACGGACATGTGCTTACACTCCCTATATCACAACTCTGCCGCGAGGATGCGCCAATGGCCTTGATGTGGATCAAGCAGGATTTGCAAGCGTGACATCGTCTCCGCCATCTTCACACCTGCGTTTCAACCCGCTGCTCGGCAAATGGATTCTCGTTTGTCCGACGCGCGGCAAGCGCCCGCAATCCGAAAAGGAAGAAACGTCGCCGCCCGCCTGCGACATCCCTTACGATCCCACCTGCTATCTCTGTCCCGGCAACACGCGCGCCACGGGCACACGCAATCCTGCCTATTCCTCCATCTATGCGTTCGATAACGATTTTCCGGCCCTTTCGCGCGAGCCGATAAAGGAAGATGACGTTCTGTCCGGCCTGTTGCAGCATCATGGCGAGCGGGGCATCTGCCGTGTGCTCTGCTATTCGCCGCGCCACGATCTGCCGCCCGCAATGTTGCCGAACGCGCAGATGCGGGCCGCAATCGACGCCTGGGTCAATGAGTACGAAACGCTCGGCGCCACGAACTGGATCGGCTACGTCCAGATATTCGAAAATCGCGGCGCCATCGGCGGCGCCAGCAGCCGCCACCCGCACAGCCAGATCTGGGCCAGTGCCGACATCCCGCCCGATCCGCTGACCGAACAGACGAACCAGAAATCCTATGCGCAAACGCATGGCGGCTGTCTGCTATGCGATTATCTGATGCTCGAACTTTCGCTCAAGGAACGTATCGTCTGCGAGAACGACGGCTTTGTGGCGCTGGTGCCCTATTGGGCGATCTGGCCCTTCGAAACGATGGTCATCCCGCGGATCCATTTCGGCGCGATCCCTGAAATGGATGGCGCCATGCGCGATCACCTGGCCGACATCATCAAGCGCCTTACCACGCGCTACGACAACCTGTTCCAGATTCCGTTTCCGTATTCCATGGCGACGCACCAGTCGCCCACCGATGGTGCCAAACATCCCGAATGGCATTTCCATATTCACTACTATTCGCCCATGCGTTCGGCGACCGTGCAGAAGGTGATGGCAGCTTATGAGTTGGGGGCCGGTCCAGAACGCGACGATTTACCGGAAGACGCTGCGAGTGCGCTGCGCGACGCCAGCGAAATTCACTTCCTCACCTGCTGAACGGCGTGTTCACGGCCGCATGAACATATAGTCGGTATCGGGATCGCAATTTTCCGCAAGGAACATCAGTTCCGACCGAACGTCCTTCACCGGGCGTTTGCGCAGATAGTTCGCGATCACCTCGGATATGAGGTAGCGCCCAAGCGCGTTGCCGTCGCAGCTTTCCTTTTCGCCTTCGGCAAAAGCAGCCGTCACATGCCTCTTGGCGATTTCCGATGCGCTCATGAACCATCGTCCTTGCTTTTGGCGAAGTGTATTTCGCCCGAAGGCGGAAATGTTGACGCAGATCAACCCCTTTTGGTCTGAACGATTTAACCTTTCCATCAACGATGGAGGCCGCCATGTCATTCAAGCAAATTCTCGTTCCGCTAAGCGGCAGCGAACAGGATGAGGCAACGCTTGCCACGGCGTTTACGATCGCCGCATCGTCGAACGCACATGTCTCTGGCCTTTTCGTGAGGCCGGATGCGCGCATGGTGACACCGATTATCGGGTTCTCTCTGTTTCCCGACGTCATCAGCGAAATCTCCAAATCGGCGAAGCAGGTGGCCGATGAAGCCACGCGCACGGCCCGTCGCCGTTTCACCAACGCCGCCATCAAAGCCAAAGTGGAAATCCTGGACCGGCCGAAGCAGATGAACACGGTGTCCGCGTCGTTCCATGAGGACGAAGGCTTCACCTTCGAACGCGTCTCCCAAGCCGCAAAATTCGCCGATCTGGTCGTCTTCGGCCCCTTTGGGTCGGAAGACGATTATCAGACTTCAGCAACCTTCGCCGACGTGTTGCTCACAGCCAAACGCCCTGTCCTGATCAGCCCGAAGGCGATGGGCGCTTCACCGGGCAGGGTGATGATCGGATGGGACGGCGGCCACGCCACGGCGCGGGCCGTATGCGCGGCGATACCCCTGCTGGTCAGGGCCACAGAGATTGAGATCGTCACCGTGGGCCATGCATCGCCGGAGGATAGTGGCTTTGCCGCCTTGATCGATTACCTCTCGCTGTCCGATCTCGCCGCACGAAAGATCGAAATCGAAAAAGGCGGCCATTTGATCGGTGAACGTCTGCTGGAGGCGGCTCAGAAGGGCAAAGCCGATCTCTTGGTGATGGGTGGATACGGTCACAGCCCGCTGCGCGAGTCGATTTTCGGTGGCACGACGGCCTTCGCCATTGCGGACAGCTCGGTGCCGATCTTCCTGGCGCATTGATCGCTCAGCCGGGATTGAACAGCGACCGCATCTTGGCCAACAGGCCGGTTGGTTGCTTGGGAGCGTCTTCGATCTCGAAAACGATCTCGTCCACATGCCGCGGGCGATAGTAGCTGCTGAAGCGTATCCATGTCGGCCTGACCCGGAAATAGGTCAGCCCTGGCCAGTCCTGGTGGGCGCGTAAATCCGGCCACGCCTCGAAGAAGATCTTCAACAGTGTGTCGCGCTCGCTGCCGATGGGTTCGTCAACAACGCCTTCATATTGCAGCGTCTGCTGATCTTCACCGAGCACGGCCGCCAGATGCGGGTTGCGTTTGAGGTTGGCGAACTTCCGCGTGGCGTCGGTCGTCTCGAAGATCAGCTCGAGATCGGGCGTAACCGCGACGCCCACAAGAGCGGCTTCCGGCTTCTGCCCTTCCGAAACGGTGGAGATCACGGCATAGCGCTGCCGCGCCATGAAGTCGTGGAGGGTTTTCTTTTGAGCGTCGGTTGGGCCGGCCATCGCAACTCTCCCGCCGCGAGATCAGTGCGGTGCGTGCGAGGCAATCTGGGGCGTCATGCGGTCGAGGCGCGAGAAATATTTTCGCGCATAGTCCACGATCTGTCCGTCAGAAGGATGATCGGCATTGGCCACCGCCATCACACGCTGAGAAATCCTGGGCATATGCAGATTGAGCCAGGCACGCAGCTGCCATTTCACATGCCCAGGCCCCACGATCAGGATCTCCGCGGGGTCCGTCAGCGCGGCGGCTATATCTTGGAGGTAGTTCTCGTCTTCACGTATGTGGCCGGAGCCGATGCTGCCGGACTTGTGGTGGATCTGCTTCTCCGCGTTCCAATGGCGGATGGTGCGCTGCTCGGCGTCCTCGCGGTTGAACGCAAAGATCTTGGCCTGGCGATGATCGATCCAGACAACGGCATGTTTGTGCGTCATTTTCGTACCTCCAGTCGCGCCGTCATTCGTCGTCTTCGCCAAGTGCCATCGATTCCAGCACGTCGGAATTGCGAACGACGATCTGGTGGCGATTGGGAATGGAGATAATGCGCGAGCGTTTCATCTCGCTCAGTGCCCGGCAAACGGTTTCTATCGTCAGTCCCAAATAGTCCGCGATATCCTGCCGGCTCATCGGCACATCGATGGTGTTGCCATTGTCCCTACGTTCGATCATCTGCAACAGGAACGATGCGACACGTTCCTTCGCCGTCTGGCGGCCAAGCATCAGAAGGTGATTCTGGGCCGAAAGGAGATCGCGGCGCAGCATCTGCATCAGCGAATGGCGCACACCCTGTTCCTCGCGCTCCAGCCGCTCGACGCGCGCGCGGGGAAAGCGCAGCGCGGTTACGGGCCCGAGGGCCTCGGCCGTCACCGCATGTTCGTTCGTCCACTCGAAACCGAAATGATCGCCGTCCAGTGCGAATTCGGTGATCTGTCGGCGGCCGTCCGCCAGAAGCTTGCAGATGCGCACCGCGCCGCTGACAACCTTGTAGGCATAGCGGGCATCGTCGCCTTCGGCGAAGATCGTTTCGTTCGGCCCGAAATGGGCAACCGTTCCGATCGCCTGGAAGGCAGGCGCCGCTGTATTGGCCGGAAAGGATGGCTGTGGGGTGCTAAATGTGTCGTAAGAGACGGCGGTTGCGGTGTTCAGGTCCAGCGACATTCGAAGCCCCATCGGTATTTCGACGGTGCAAAACTGACCTGAATCTCGGGTGTGTGGAATCCGGACGAACGCCTAGGTAATTCTACTTATTCTCGCCGCGCCAGCGCGGCAGCGTCCGGATATGGTCGATCCAGGCCAGCAATTCGCCCTGTTCGACCGGCTTAATGAGAAGCGCTGCAATATTGGCCCGCTTTATCCGCTGGCTGAGCGCCTCGCCGGCCGATGCGTTCATCAGAATGGCGGGTGTCCGGTCCGCCTTCGACCGAAGCTTTTCCACCAGCTCCAGCCCTGTCATGCCCGGCATCTGCTGATCGACCAACAGACATGAGACCGATTTGCGCAAAGGCGAGGAGAGAAATTCCTGGCCGGAGGTAAAGCTCGTCACCGTCAATCCATGCGATTGCAAAAGCGTTTGCAAAGAATCGCGCACAGCGTCGTCGCCGACAACAATGCCGACATGGATGGAGGTCTTGGGCGCTTTGCCGGCAGTCATCTCAACTCTTTGCAACTTATGGCATTTCAGCTTAACTCTCTCGGCGGAAAGTTCCTTGATCCGTCTCAATGCGCCGCGCGCTCTTGCGCCGCACAGACGCATTATTTGGAGGGCGGGATGTCCATTCGGAATCTCGAAGCGATTTTCCGGCCACGGTCCGTGGCGCTGATCGGCGCCAGCACCCATGAACATTCCGTAGGAAATGTCGTCGCCCGCAACCTGATGTCGGGCGGATTTGCAGGCCCCGTGATGCCGGTCAACCCGCATCACAAGGCCGTGGCGGGATCGCTCGCCTATCCGGATGTGGCCTCGCTCCCCATGACCCCCGATCTCGCGGTGATCTGCACCCCTCCGGAAACCGTGCCGGGTCTCGTGTCGCAATTGGGTGCGCGTGGCACCAAGGGTGCTGTCGTCATCACCGCCGGCTTCGGCGAAGGAAAGGACGGCGGCAACCAAAGCCTGCGCCAGGCCATGCTGGATGCCGCAAAGCCAAACCTGCTTCGTATCGTCGGCCCCAATTGCCTGGGCGTTGTTTCCACCGAAATCGGTCTCAACGCATCCTTCGCGCAGATCAACGCGAAACCCGGCGGCATCGCACTGGTGGCGCAATCGGGTGCGGTGCTCACGACCGTGCTCGACTGGGCGAGCGCGCGCGACATCGGCTTTTCGCATCTCGTTTCGCTGGGTGACATGAGCGACGTCGATTTCGGCGATTTGCTCGATTACCTCGCGCTCGATCCCAACACGCATGCTGTCGTGCTCTATGTCGAAGCTGTCACGCAGGCGCGCAAATTCATGAGCGCGGCCCGCGCCGCTGCCCGCATCAAACCGGTCATCGCCATCAAGGCGGGCCGTCATGCAGCCGCCGCGAAAGCCGCGCTGTCACACACCGGCGCGCTCGCGGGTGCGGATGCGATTTATGGCGCCGCGTTCAGGCGGGCGGGCGTTTTGCGCGTGATGACGTTAGATGAAATCTTCGACGCACTCGAAAGCATCGCGACGTTGAAAGCCAATGTCGGCGACCGCCTCGCCATCCTCACCAATGGCGGCGGCATCGGGGTATTGGCCACGGATTCGCTGCTGGACCGGGGCGGCAAACTCGCCGAACTCTCCGCCGAAACGATCGCCAAACTCGACACCATGCTTCCCAAGACCTGGTCGCGGGGCAATCCGGTCGACATCATCGGCGATGCTCCGCCGCAACGTTATGCAGATGCGCTTTCCGTGCTGTTAGAAACGCCGGAAGTCGATTGCGTTCTGGTGCTGAATTGCCCGACAGCGGTGGCGTCCGGAACCGATGCCGCCCGCGCCGTCATCGAAACCGCCGCCAGACACAAGCGGCCTCTGCTCACCAATTGGCTCGGCAAGGAAACGGCTGAAGCCGCGCGCGATCTTTTCAACAAAGCGGGGCTCCCGGCCTATGAAACGCCGGATCAGGCGGTGCGTGGTTTCATGCACCTGGTCCGCTATCGCCGCGCGCAAGATGCGTTGCGCGAGGTGCCGCCATCCTTGCCAACCGAATTCGCGCCGGACCTGCAAGCCGCGCGCAAACTATTGAAAGACGCGCTTGCCGAAGGCCAAACCTGGCTCGATCCGCTGCGGCTGAACGCTCTGTTGCAGTGTTATGAGATCACCGCACCAAAACTAGGCTGGGCGAAGGATGTAGCGGAAGCCGCGGCATTGGCGGACTCCTTTGGCACCGCCGTCGCTCTTAAAATCCAGTCTCCTGATATCGTGCACAAATCCGATGTCGGCGGAGTCGTGCTGGGCCTGCGAACGCCCGCCAGTGTCCGCGACGCGGCAACTGCGATGCAGAAGCGCATTGGCGAAGCACTGCCCAACGCGAAACTTGAAGGTTTCCTGGTGCAGGAAATGATCGTGCGGCCGAGCGCGCACGAACTCATCGCTGGCATGACCGTGGACCCCACATTCGGCCCGGTGCTACTGTTCGGTCAAGGCGGTACCGCGGTGGAAGTGATCGGCGACAAATCGCTGACGCTCCCCCCGCTCAATCTGGCGCTCGCCCGTTCCACCATGGAGCGCACCCGCGTCTTCCGCCAGTTGCAAGGCTATCGCGATCGTCCGGCCGCCGATCTGAATGCGCTGGCGCTTACGTTCGTCAAACTCTCGCAACTCGTCTGCGATCATGACGAGATATCGGAAATCGACATCAACCCGCTGCTGGCCGACGAGAAGGGCGTCATTGCACTTGATGCGCGCGTGCGCCTGGGCGCGGTCGATGAGAAGGCGAGGGGCCGCCGCTTGGCGATCCGCGCCTATCCGAAAGAACTAGAACAAACGCTTTCGTTTCCGGAATTGGGCCAATGCCTGTTGCGCCCCATTCGGCCCGAAGACGCGGGCGCGATCGTGCAGCTGTTCCAGAAACTCATCCCGGAGGACGTTCGCCTGCGCTTCTTCTCGCGATGGCGCGAAATGCCGCCCGCGCAATTGGCCCGTCTCACGCAGATCGACTATGACCGCGAAATGGCATTCGTGTTGCTGGCACCCACGGCAGACGAAATCCTCGGCGTCGTGCGCCTCTCCGCCGATCCGGACAATGTGCGCGCGGAATTCGCCGTTCTGGTTCGCAGCGACCTGAAAGGCCACGGCATCGGGCGCATCCTGATGCAGCAATTGATCGAACACGCCCGCACACGCGGGTTGAAGGAACTGTTCGGAGAGATACTCCCGGAAAACGCGCTGATGCTCGCACTCTGCCGTGAACTGGGCTTCACCGTGGAGACGCAGCCCGGCACGGCTGGGGTTGTCCGCGCATCGTTGAAGCTCTAATCCGCCAAACTATTTCGTGGAAAGCACCATGCGGATCAAATCCGCAATGTTGCCGGCATGCATTTTTTCCATCACATGCCCGCGATGAATATCGACCGTGCGCGGCGAAATCGAAAGCGCGCGCGCGACCTCCTTGCTGGTGTTGCCTTCCGCAATCAGGTCGAGGACTTCGCGTTCGCGATCTGTCAGCGAAGCAACACGTTCTTTCACTGCTTCGATTTCCGCATCGTTCCGATGGTCCTTCCGGCTCGCAAGCGCCCGGCGAATGCTTTCCACCAACGCTTCTTCACGGAACGGCTTTTCCAGAAAATCGACCGCGCCGGACCGCATCGCCCGAACCGCGAGCGGCACATCGCCATGGCCGGTGATGACGATGATGGGCAGGTTGATCCCGCGCCGCCCTAATTCATCCTGCAGGTCCAGCCCATCCATATCTGGCATTCGGATATCGACGATAAGACAGCCGTCCATCTTTCGAACGTCTGCCGAAAGGAATTTCAATGCGGATTCGAACGCGTGAACCTCAAAGCCCGCAAACTCCAGCAAAATCTTGAGTGAATCTCGCACATCGGGATCGTCATCCACGACATAGACGGTGGATTTGTCCGTCATTCCTCATCCTCCGCGATGCCGCCGATGGGCAATCGCAGTTTGAATGTCGCGCCTTTGGGCGAATTTTCGTCCAGCCACAAACGCCCGCCATGGGCTTCCGCGATCTTGCGGCAAATGCTCAGGCCCATCCCCATGCCGCTGTCCTTGGTCGTCACAAAGGGATGGAACAACCGGCTCACCACGTCTTCCGGAAGTCCGTGGCCGGAATCGCTCACGCTCACTTCCACTTCATTGCCATCGAGTTGCGTTCGCAGCGTCAGTTGCCGCTTGGGCAAGCCCGCCATCGCCTCGATGGCGTTGCGGATCAGGTTCACCAGAATCTGCTGGATCTGAACCTTGTCGATCAGCACAGGCGGCAGAACCGGCTGCAATTTCAAAGTCCATTTGATCCCGGAATCGCGCACGCCTGCGAGGCCTAACGCGATGGCGTCCTCCACCACCTTGTTGATGTTCTCTTCGGCGCGATTGGGTTCGCGCTTTTCGATGAAATTGCGCAATCGCCGGATGATGAGCCCCGCGCGCTCCGCCTGATCGATGGCACGGTTCAGAATATCCAGAAGCTTTGCCCCCGGCTCACCCAGCGTGCTTGCCACGTGGCGCGCGGCGCTGGTGTAGTTCAAGAGCGCGGTCAGCGGCTGGTTGATCTCGTGCGCCAGCGCGGACGTCATTTCCCCCATTGCGGTCATGCGCGTGACGTGCAGCAGTTCGCCCTGCAATTCCTGAATGCGTTTGTCGCGGGCGCGGCGTTCGGAAATGTCGCTGACGATGCCCACGAAAATCCGCTGGCCGTTGACCTCGCCCTCGCCGACAGAAAGGTACATCGGGAAGGTCGAGCCGTCCTTGCGCCGTCCCACCACTTCGCGGCCGATGCCTATGATGTGCGGTTCGTGGGTCTTCAGATAGCGTTCGATATAGGCGTCGTGCTCGCTGTGATAAGGCTCGGGCATGAGCATATCGACATTGTGGCCGATCACCTCATCCGGGGTGTAGCCGAACAGCTTCTGGCAGGACGGGCTGAAGACCTGGAGCCTGGCCTTCTCGTCGATGACCATGATTCCATCGATCGCTGTGTCGATGAGCGCGCGGAAAAGCGCGTCATCATTGGCGATTCTGGCAATCTTCAGTTGCGGCATTGTTGCGCGAATTGTACCCCGCAACCCAGAATAGCATCCTCATGCGTCGGGAGCCACCGTCAGCTGCGGCGGTTCGCCTGCCAGTTGGCATAGGCCAGAACAAGTCCAAACAGCGCAAATACCGACGTCACGAACACGGTGACGACCACTTCATGTTGCGGCATGCAACTCTCCCATTTCGAACGCGCTCGATCTTTGCCGGGTGCTGCATGTTGCCGATTGACGAAAATCAAATGCACCGCGGCCCGCGTCAAACTGCGCGGGGTCGCGGATAAAAAACTCCCGGCTCTGCGGAGGCAGAACCGGGAGAGTGATAGGCGCTAGATGGAGGGGGATGTGGAAAGCGCCTATTCTGCTGCCATGGCGACGGGGTGACCGCCCTCCATGGAATTGAGGATGCGCGGATCGTCGAAGATCGGAATGCCGACCTCTTCGTACTTCTTGCGAACCGTCGGCGTGATGAGGCCCACGCGCGCGATTGCCGGAAGCATCAGGTCTTTCAACGAATGCACCTGGCCCGGCGGCAATTCCTGCAACAGGCCCATGTCTTTCGCTTCGTCGAGGCCTTTGAAGAAATCGTCCGCATCGATGCCCGAATTGGCCAGCACTTCCAGAAAGCCGGGATCCATCCGGTTGGCAAGGCCTTGCGCTTCGCCCATGGTCGTCGCCTGAACGATGATGTTGATCGCGTTGAAGGCAAATTCGGCCAGATCTTCGCGCGCCGCTTCGTCCAGCTTCGCAATCACCGGCTCCAGATAGACATAACCGAACGAAACATGCCGCGATTCATCGCGCATCACGTTGTAGGTGATCTCTTTCAAAAGCGGGCAGGTGGTCGAATGATACATGTTGCTGAAGGCGCCCAGCGCGAGGCCTTCCACGATCATGTTCATGCCGATCATCACCTTCTCGTAACGATCGGATTTCAAGGTCGCGTCGATGATCGCCTTCAGCCACGGCGACATCGGATAGACCATCGCGATCTTGTCGCAATATTTGGCGTAGACCTCCACATGCCGCGCTTCGTCCATCGTCTGCGATGCGGCATAGAGCTTGGCTTTTGCATCCGGCACCGAATGCGTCACGCAGGCCGCGGTCATAAGCGCGCCCTGCTCGCCATGCAGGAATTGCGAAAGGAGTTGCGCGGTTGAGTGCGCGGTAAAGGTCTCACGCTGCGATTTCGACAGCTTGTTGAAGAACGGCATCTTGTGGAACAGCGATGCACGATCCGAAACCAGCGGCTTGGACGGATCGACCGCTGTGTCCCACGGCAGCACTTCGTCGGAATCCCATTGCTGTTGCTTGGCGCGCCTGTAGAGGTCTTCAACCTTGCCGCGCCCGAGTGCGTAATCGAACGTCCAGGCGATCTCCATCGGATTGCGATAGCAATCGTCGGGCGTCATCGTGACTTTCCAATCGCCTTTTTGAACGATTCTGGGGGTGGTTTCCTGAGCCATTTGGTTCTCCGTTTTTGGCCTTGGAAATAGTTGACACCGGCGTCACGTTTGGGAGTTGACCTAAATCAATCGCACAAAGATTTTCCCGAATTGCGATTGCCTCTCAGAGGCTTACTCATAAATGAACTCAGGCCCGTCGAGGTTGATTTCCGGGAGTTCTTTGCGCTCTTTCCAGTAGTCCTGCGTGTGCTGCCATTCCGGCTTGTCGCCACGCTTCGGCAACAGGTGCATGGAGCGCATCAGGTAGTTGGGATTGAAGTTCTGCGGATCCATCCACGGCAGCAGCGGCATCTTTTCGTCTTCGGGCCGCAGCGCGAGGGAGACTTTCTTCGCGCCCTTCTTCGTCATGTGGTTCAGCAAACGGCAGACGAAATCGCCCAGCAGATCGACGCGCAGCGTCCAGCTCGCGCGGAAATAGCCGAACACCCAGAGAAGATTGGGCAGGCCGGTGAACATCATGCCGCGATAGGTCACGGTCTCTGCGAAATTGACCGGCTTGCCGTCCACGGTGAAGGCAATGTCGCCGAGAACACTCAAATTGAATCCGGTGGCGGTGATGATGATGTCCGCCTTCAGCTCCTTGCCGGAACGCAACAGGATGCCGTTTTCGGTGAAGCGCTCGATCTCGTCGGTCACCATCGACGCCTTGCCGGAGGCGATACCTTTGAACAGGTCGCCTTCCGGCACGAAAGCGATGCGTTGCTGCCACGGCCGGTATTTCGGCGTGAAATGCGTTTCCACATCGTAGTCCGGCCCCAGATAGGCGCGAACGCCGGCCAGCAGTTCCTGCTTGACCACTTCCGGCTCCTCCACGGAACGCTGGGTAAACAAGTCCTGGTCGCGCAGGATGCGGCGGCGGACAATTTCGTGGATCCAGCTTTCGTCGATGTCGAGTTCGCGCAGCTGGTTGGCCAGATCGTTCTCGTTGCGCGCCGGAATGAAATAGGTCGGCGAGCGCTGCAGAACCGTCACATGGGCACAATCGGCTGCGATGGCGGGAACAACGGTGGCCGTCGTCGCGCCTGATCCGATCACCACAACATTTTTGCCCTTGTAGTCGAGATCTTCCGGCCAGGTTTGCGGATGGACGATCTTGCCCTTGAACGTTTCCATTCCCTTCCAAAGCGGTGTGTAGCCTTCCGCATGGCGGTAATAGCCCTGGCACATCCACAGGAAGTTCGTGGTGAAGCGCAACTTTTCGTTCGTGTCAGTGCGGACAACATCCAAAGTCCAGAGGTTGTCCTTGCTGGACCAACTCGCCGACGCGATCTTGTGCTTGTAGCGAATGTGGCGCGCGAGATCGTTTTCTTCGATCACCTCGCCCATATATTTCAGAATCTCGTCTGCGGTCGCGATCGGCGCGCCAACCCACGGTTTGAAGCGATATCCAAAGGTGTAGAGATCGCTATCCGAACGCACGCCGGGGTAGCGGTGCATCAGCCAGGTGCCACCGAAACTTTCCAATCCTTCCAGGATCACAAAGCTTTTGTCCGGGCATTGCTCTTTCAAGTGATACGCAGAACCAATTCCGGAAATTCCGGCGCCTGCAATCAGAACATCGAAATGTTCGACTTTCGGCTTTGCTTTCGGTTCAGGTCTGACAAGCGTTGCGGTTGCACTCATGACGCGTGTTCCCCGATAATTTGTCAGTATCATCGGGCAAAGCGCATCCGGCTCGTTGATTAAGATCAACCGGCAAAGGCGGCAGTTCAGTGCGTCAGTGCGCTATAGCCGTTCCAAAGAATTTCGATTCCGATGCACAGCATGATAAAGGCCGACAGCCGCACCATCACATTTGTGCCCGTCTTGCCCAATATCCGCACGAGGTTCTCCGCAAAGCGGTAGCAGAAATAGATCGTCAGCGTCATCGCCACGATCGCCGCCACCGCACCGCTCGCAAGTGTGATGAGATGCGGTACGTCCACATCATGCGGCCGCTGGCTGCCCAGCGTGATCGCAACCGAAATCGATCCGGGCCCGACCGTCAGCGGCATGGTGAGCGGGTAGAACGCATCGACCGTCCGCGCCGATTGCGCGGCATCCCCATCCGGCCGGTCGTCGGAATTGAGTAGTTTCCACCCGAAAGAGGTCACCACAAGCCCGCCCGCAATGCGCACCACCGGAAGGCTGATCCCGAAGAATTCGAGAACGTGAGAACCGACGAACAGCGAGCCCAACAGCAGGAAGAAACTGTTAAAGGACACGCGCGTGGCAAGCGATCTGCGTTGTGCATCGGTACAGAATTGCGTCATGCCCAGGAACAGCGGTGCACTGCCCACCGGATTCACGATGGGAAAAAGGCCCGCATAGATAATGAGAAACGTACTCGCGAGAAGGTTGGTCTGCCACATGCGAAGGGTCTGCCCGCTGCTTCGCCGGCCATGCTAACAGAAAAGCCTTATTCGGCGAGCAGCTCCGCATCGATCGGCCGCCAATTCAGCCGTTCAACCCCGGCAGGCGCGCAATTCCTCCAGAATGGACGCCGCCGCCGATTGGCCTCCCGCGCTCGTCCATCGCAGGCGCATCCGCACATCGTCCGCCGAAAGCGATGTTCCGCTTGTCGTCAATTCCAGCAGCGCGCGATGGTCGCGCCGCAATCTCCGTCCGACGCGTTCGAACACGAACAACACGACCATGGCGGTCAGCGAAAGCTGGCTCGATATAACCGCCATCGATGATGAGGCCGATCACCGTAACGAGCCACAACGTCGCTAGGGTCGTCACGCCCGTCGCCGGGCGCCGCGTCGCACGATCGCGCCCCGCAAATGAGTTCCGCCGCTGGACGCGCGGCGATGTTCGATCAAGGCGGCGGTGTTCAAAACACGATCCCTTTCGGGATCGAAACGTGCCTGACGGGCTCAAGCGTCCCTGAAATCCCCACGCAGCGCTGCAACCTGAATGAGGGGATCGATTGTTTAGTCACCTAAGGTTGCGAGAAAACCTTTGTTTTTAACCGGTTACATCATTTCGATTTTTCCAAAAGTAAATTTTTGGTAAAAGACCTCAACGGGGTAGGGGTACCTCTCTTGCGTAGTGGGAAGATCGCTTCGGTGATCGCGCCGGCGTTTGTGGCGGCCGTTTTGCTGTGGCCGTTGTGGAGTGTCGTTCTTCCGGCGATGACCGATTATCCGGCACACGTTTCTGCGCTTTACGTGCAGATGCACGCGCACGACCCGGCTTTCACGCGGTTCTATCAGACAGAGTGGGACTTCGTGCCCGATCTCGCGTCCGAGATCCTGGTGCCGCTGTTCTCCACCGTTCTTCCGTTCCTCACCTCGGTGAAAGTTTTCATGAGCCTGGCGCTGGTGATGTGGGTGGCGGCTCCCTTCGCCGTCCAATACGCGCTCTACAGGCGTGTCGGCGTCACCGCGCTTGCCGGCGCGCTCTTCGCCTACAACGCTGGCTTCACCTGGGGCTTTATCAATTTCTATTTCGCCGCGGGATTGGCACTTCTTCTTTTCGCTGCCTGGATCGCGACGGAAAAGCACGGCGGCCCCTTGCGCACGGCAGCCTTTGCACTCGCCACGATCGTACTTCTCTATGCCCATGCGCTCGGCGTTTTCCTGCTCGCCATTCTGTTGCTCTTTTTCGAAATGGTCCCGGTGGAAGACGACCGCAGAGGTTCCCTCTTGCGCCGCATGGGTACGGTTGCGCTCGTCCTGCTACCGGCCACATTGTGTTTTCTCTTCCTGCGTCCAGCGGCGACGGGCGCACACGAATTCAGCTTCAACTTTTTTTCCTCCATCCCCCGTCGCATCGAAGCTGCGATGCAAGACGGCTTCGACACCGCCGCCTTCTTTCCGCTTGCCGTGCTGGGCCTCCTGGTGATCGCAGGTATTTTGACGAAACGTGTCTCGCTCCATCCGCGCATGATCGCGGTGCTGTCCGCGCTTGCCGTCTTCTGCTTGCTCGCGCCCACGGTGGCGGGCGGAGGCTGGGGGATGCACATCCGCTTCCCGGCAGCTTTTTGCCTTCTCTTCTTCGCGGCCATGGACGTGAAGCTCGAACCCCGCGTTCGCGCGGCTTTCGCGGCCATCGCGGTCACGCTTGCCGTCATTAACGCGGCCACGCTGTTTCTGAGTTGGCGCACAGAAGATCGTCAATATGCGGAATTCCGTTCCGCCATGAACCAGGTGCCCTCCGGTTCAAAACTCTTCACCGTGCTCGACGAGAAAGCGCTCGGCGGCAGCGACACCCGCGTCTATCGCCACATGGCGGAATACGCGATCATGGATCGCGCCGTCTTCGTGCCGCTGATGTTCACCACCCGCGGCCAGCACGTCGTACATACCCGCGCAGAGTACGAACCCATCGCTTCGCTCAGTTCCGCCCAGGGCCACGAGGCGCCGCTCGCGGCCCTTGTGGATTTCGCGCGCGGCGATTTCCGCGCCGATGAGAGCCTTACCTATCTCAACCGCTGGCCCTGCAACTACGATCAGGTGATCGTCATCCATCTCGGCAAGCCGCAAAGTCCGGTGCCAAGCCTGCTACAATTGAAGCAGGCTTACAGCTTTTTCTCGCTCTACGAAGTCGTCCGGCCGGATATTTGCAAAACTGGCGTGCAGCAGGTCAACGCGGGATAAGCATCGCGCCATCGTTACTGCGTCGAACGACGCGATAGTTGCGCAAGATCGCCGCCATCACGTCGTGAAGTTCGCCAAGCCGCGGCTCATCGGTCATTTCGACGGTTGAAAAATATCGCGCGTCCAGCCGCGCTGTCAGGTCGTGCTCGCGGCGCGTGTGCGTCTCGACGGCTTGCACGAAATTGAACGCATCCACTTCCGCAGGCTTCCCCGCCCAATAACAAATCGTCAACCGCTCGCACATGGCAGGCCCCGGACGATTGCGAACGAATGCAATATCGTCCCGCGATTGTGCCGCTTCCTGTTTCAGCGGCTGCAACCAGAAACCGGTCGTCAGCCAATCGTTCTGCGCCTTTTGAAGCGCCGCTACGGCGGGCGGCACAAGACAGGCGAGCCCGAACAGAAACGCCATCGCCGGCACTCGCATCTGGCGCACCAGCAACGCCGCGCTCAACGCGCCGCCGATGGCCGCATCGAACAGTGCGTTGCGCCCCACACCGGCTCCGCCGTCGAACAAAAGCCCAATGACAAAGGCCATCACCGTATAAAGGCCGCACAGAACGGCATAGCTGTCTTTGGAGCGAAAGAGCAGATAAATACCCGCGCCCAGCGGCGCAAAACTCACGAGCAGGAAATCCTGTAACGACTGCGCAAGCCATGAAAGCTGATAGGTGCGCGGCGTGAACAGCATCTCGAACAGATTCACGCCGAACCGGATGCGACAAAGAAAAAGCCCCAGCACGCCGAACAGAAATCCGAAAACCGCAAAACGCAGCGCGCTTTTCCGATCGTACCAGAGAAACCAGCAAAACAACGCAAGCGGCTGGATCACCAGCATGTGCTTCACGAACACTGCCAAGGTCAGAAGAAGCGCGCTCAGCCAAAGCCGGCGGTTGGGTTCTATGGCTGCGAGAAATCCGAGGCAGCCGAGCGCGTGCCCCAGCATCTGCGGATCGTCGATACCGACATACGTGCTCGTCGCCAGAAGCTTGGCGAGAAACAGCGAGGCCGCAAACAAGGCTTCGGTCTTCGTCGCCGCCATAAGCCGCGCGATGGCGAAAACTGCCCAACCGGCGACCAGCGTGCTCAAAAGCGAAACGACCCGACCTGCCACAATCAGGTCCGCTCCCGCCTTTCCCATCGCCGCCATCAACACGAACGAAAGGGGAGGGTAGTTGTTGACCATGAAGCTGGAAGCGGGCGGATAAAGATTGCCCCCGCTCATCAAGGCGAAGGCGTGATAGGCGTTCCAGCCTTCATTGTAGCCGCGATAGACATGCAGCCCCACGATGGAGGCGAGGTGCAGAAGCGCCAGCGCCACGGCAATCGCGGCAAGCCAGACAATCCCCTCGAACCCTCGCTTGGAAGACCAGCCCGGCACGCACACCTTCACATCCGCAATCGTGGGATATATTGCAGCCCGACCACCGAAACGAAACACCCGTGTCCGCTCCTCTGACCATCGTTACCGCCGCAGATGAGGCCTATTGGCGATGCCTCTGGCAGTTCCTGTCGAGCGCGCGGCGAGGGGGTATCGACCGGCAGGCACCCATCGCCGTCTACGATCTCGGACTGACGGCCGTCACGCGCGACCGGATCAAACGGGCTTTCCCGCAGACGGAATTTCGCGCCTTCGATTTCTCGCGCTATCCTCCGCATGTGGCGGTCGCCACCCGCACCTATGCCTGGAAGCCGCTGGTGATCGCGCAGGCCGCAGCCGAATTCGGCGGCCATATCCTCTGGCTCGACAGCGCCGCACTGTTCAAGGCGCGCAATCTGAACGAGGTCCGCGCCGCACTGGTTCGCGACGGCACCTATGTCCTGAAGGGTGCTTCCGCGCTTGAATTGCGCTGCAATGCTTTCACGCTCGATGCACTCAACGTGCCCGATGAAGACCGCAAGCGTCCCGAACGCCCCGCCACCATCATAGGCTTCGATACCGGCCGACCTGCCGTGCGCGAGTTGATCGCCGAATGGAAGGCCCATTGCCTTGTCCCGGAACGCATTGCCCCACGGACACCGGGCCACAATCCGGAACAGGCGCTTCTCACCATTCTCCTGTTCAAATACGAGCGGGCAGGGGGCATCGGCCTTAGCGACGGCGAGATCGATATTTCCTCCCCATCGCCCGTCCGGTGGATCACCACCCGCAACAAGGTGCCCAATTGGGTCCCGGTCTGGGCCGATCCGGCGCCCCGGACTTATTATTTTTTCTACAAGACGCTGGATCAGGCCTGGCTCGGCTTCCAGCAAAGGCGCCGGATGGGGCATAAGGCCCAGTGACGGCCTGGAAAAGTTCCATGAAGAGACGGCTCGCCCTAGCTTTCGCCTGCGTCCTGCTGAGTGCCCCGGCGCTCGCCGCCGACGCCAACAACACCGGCGCGGTCGGCCAGATCACGCCCGCGGGCGGTGTGATCGACCTCAACGCGTCGGGCAACGCCATCATCACCTCGATCAAGGCTGCCGTCGGCGATCAGGTGAAGGCCGGCCAGTTGCTCGCCACCGTCCGCGACGACACTGCCAACCACGAAGAAGCCGTCCGCGAACTCGACCGCGCCAAAAAATCCGCCGCCGAACAGATCGCAGGCCAGGAAGCCTCCGTCCGGCAGGCCGAACAACAGCTCGCCCAAGCCACCCGCGAATACAAAAGCTACCAGGCGCTAGGCCCCAACTCGACATCCGCCAAGGAAATGGGCCGCGCCAAGGACGCCGTCACCAATGCCCAGCTCGCGCTCAAGATCGAGAAATCGAAACTGGTGGTGACCAAGGCCAACGCCGCCAACAGCGTCGCCGACGCCACGCGTCAGATGAAACTTGCGACTGCCGCCGAAGAAATCCGCGCGCCGGTCGATGGCACGGTGCTCTATGTCGACAACCGCGTGGGCGCTCATCCCAACGGCCCCGTGGTGCGCATGGGCGACCTCAGAACGATGTACGTCGTGTGCCAGGTCTATGAAGGCGATCTGTTGAAGCTGCGCCGCGGCATGCGCGCCACGATCAAAAGCACCACGCTTCCGCACCCGCTCTCCGGCACGGTGGAAAGCGTGGGCCGCATCATCGACACCCGCGCCAAACTCGGCGACGTGCGCATCCGTCTCGACCGTCCCGACCCGGCCAATCGTCTGGTCGGTATGGAGGTCGACGTCGTGATCGCGCACTAAGCATTTTCGAGAGCGGAGGACCGTTTGCGCCCGATCAGGCTCAATCGCGAAGAGGCGGTGCAAACGGCGAAACGGGCGCTGTCGCTTGCCGCATCCAACCTCCTGCAACACCGCGCGCGATTGTATGTGGCGATAGCGGGTATCGGCGTTGCGATTTTCCTTTTGCTGATGCAGATCGCGTTTCTCCACGGCGTGCGCGTGGAAGCGACCCGCCTCTACGACGATTTCGATTTCGATCTCGCGGTCGTGCCCGTCACCTATCAGTTCCTCTATTCCGGCGGCGCGTTCGACCGCGTGCGCTTGATGCAGGCACAGGCCGACAAGGACGTGACGGAAGCCTTCGGCCTCAACATCGGCGTCAGCCGCTGGACGGATGAAGACACACAACTTCGCTCCTCCATCCTGCTGATCGGTATCGACGAGCCCGGCGATTTCGTCGCCGACAGCGACATCCGCAACGGTTATGCAGCGCTCGCCGGCAGCCGTGCGGTGTTGATCGATGCGTGGTCGGCCTCCGGTTACGGCCCGCTCGCGCTCGGCCGCGAGGCGCAAATCTCCGACCAGCCTGTGGACATCGCAGGCTTCTTCAAGCTCGGCCTTTTCTTTTATGCCGATGGCAGCGCGATTTTGCGCAATCCCGATTTCGCCCGCCTGACCGGTCATGACGCGAGCCAGGTGAGCGTCGGCTTCCTCAAGCTCGCACCCGGCGCGGATGCCGATGCCGCCCAACGACGTCTCTCCCAAAGCCTGCCCAAAGACGTGCGCGTGTTCACCCGCGCCCAACTGATCGCGCAGGAGCGTTCCTTCTTCACCTCCACCAAACCTATCGGGGTGCTGATGCGCGTCAGCATGATCATCGCCTTTCTCGTCGGCGCCACGATCCTTTTCCAGGTGCTGTCCGCGGAAATCATCCAGCGCGCAAAGGAATTCGCGGTGTTGAAGGCCATGGGATTCCCGCCCGAATTCGTCTTCGGCGTCGGCCTCGCCGAAATCCTCCTGCTGGCATTCGCGGCCTTCGTGCCCGCGCTCGTGCTGGCCGTGATCGTGCTCGGCGGCATCGAGTTCGCAACCAAGCTCCCCACCGGCCTCACATTCACGATCGCCATTGAAACGCTCTTCATCGTGCTCGCCATGGGCATCGCCTCGGGCTTGAGCGTGATCGGCCGCATCGCGCGCGCCGATCCGGCGGAGCTGTTCAAATGAGGTGGCTGAAAACCCGCTTCGCCGAACAGGGCCTGGGCCTGCGCTTCCTCGCCCACAATCCGCTGAGGCTTGCCGCCGCGCTCGCGGGCGTCGCGGTGGCGGTCGTCATCATGTTCGTCGAACTGGGCTTGTTGCTCGGCGTGCTCAATTCACAGGCGATGGTGGCAAGCCGTCTCGATGCCGATCTGGTGGTGATGAACCGCGCCCGCGTCGATCTGCACAAATGGACCGACGTGGATGGCATCCGCCTCAACCAGATCGCCGCCCAGCCCGGCGTCGCAGAAGTTATCCCGATCTATCAGGGCACGATGGGCTTGCGTAACCCGCCCGATCTCTCGGTTCGCCGCATCATCGTCTTCGCGTTTCCCGCCGATGAAGTGCCGTTCGACATCGGTAATCCGGAAAAGATTTCGCAGGTTCTGCGCGTGCCCGGCTCCGTCCTGTTCGATCGTCTCTCGCGCCCCATCTATGGCGAGGTCAAACGCGGGCAGGACATCGAACTCGATGGCACGCTGTTCAAACTCGCGGGCTTCGTCTCGCTCGGTCCCGATGTCGTCAACGATGGCGCGGTGGTGATGAGCGAAGGCGATTGGTTGGCGCGCCATCCCAACGACCAACCGATCATGGGCGCCATCCGCCTCAATCCCGGCGTCAGCGCATCGCAAGCGCGCGAGCAAATTCTTTCGGCACTCCCCGACGACGTCATCGTGATGACGCCGGGTGAAGTCCGCTCGCGTGAATTTCTCTTCACCTTAAAGGCCGCGCCCATCGGCCTTCTCTTCGGCATCGGCATGCTTGCGGGCCTCGTGATCGGGGCCATCACCTGCTACCAGATCCTGTTCAACGAGATCGTCGACCGTTTTGCCCAATATGCTACCCTCCGGGCGATGGGTTTTTCCGACAGGTTCTTCCGGCGGGTGATCCTGGAACAGGCGGTGCTGTTGTCGATGGGCGGGTTCCTTGCCGGGGCCGTGTTAACGTCTATCGCTTATGTCTATCTCGCCTATGCAACTTCGCTTGCGGTCCGGTTCGATGCGTTTTCGGTGATGTGCGTGTTGTTGCTGACCGTGGGGATGACCGTGATGGCGGGCCTGTTCGCGCTGAGGCCGGTGGCCGAGGCCGATCCCGCCTCTCTCTATTGAGCCCAAGATGAACGTGCATGTCGAACCGCTGGATGTGAAGGCCGCCCCGCAGGAAGCGGTGTCGATCAAATCCGTCAGCTATCGCTTCGCTGGTTCGCATCGCGCCATCCTGAAAGGCGTCGATCTCACGCTTGCCAAGGGCGAGTTCATCATCCTCACCGGCCCTTCCGGCGCGGGCAAAACCACTTTGCTGACGCTCGTGGGTGCGCTGCGCACCATGCAGGAAGGCGAGATCGGCGTGCTCGGTACCAAGGTTGCGGGACTGGATGCCGAAGGCCAGCTTCACCTTCGCCGCAAGATCGGGTTCATCTTCCAGGATCACAACCTGTTCGATGCGCTGACTGCGTTCGAAACGCTGTGGCTTGCAACCGCACTCAATGCCAAAAAGCCGCCCCGTGAAGAAGCTCTCGTGCGCGCCGAAGCATTGCTCGGCGAATTGGGTCTGCGCGAACATCTGCACGACAAGCCGGGCAAGCTCTCCACTGGCCAGAAACAGCGCGTCGCCATCGCGCGCGCGCTCATCAACGATCCGCCGCTGATCCTCGCCGACGAGCCCACCGCTTCGCTCGACAAGGTTTCTTCGGACACCGTCATCTCGCTCATCAAGCGCCGCGTGAAACTGGGCGCATCCGCGCTCATGGTGACGCACGACGCGCGCATTTTCGCCGCCGCCGACCGTGTGGTTCATATGGTCGACGGCAAGATCGACCGCGTGGAATAGGGCAGACCATTGGCCGCACGACACGCGAGACATGCTTTCCTTATCGTGCCGCTTGCGCTGGCGGGTGCGCGCGCCCATGCGGGCGAAGTGAAGCTCGAAGACGTTATCTCCTCGGCGATGACGCAATCGACCGCGGTCCAGATCGCCAAGGCCAAGGTGGACAAGGCGCAAGGCGATCTCGAACAGGCCGAAGGGGTTTTCGACTGGACCGTTTCCGGCAAAACCGGCTGGCAACGTTTGTACGTGCCCAAGATCAGAAACGGTTATTTCACCAACGAAACAGAGGTGACCAGCGCCATTCCCATCGATGCGGGCATCCAGAAGAAATTCGAAAACGGCATCACCATCCAGCCGGGCGTGGAGTTCTACGCGAATACCGCTGCAAGCCAGGCACAGACCTTCGGCCTCACCAAGCCGCGCCCGCATTTCAACGTCACCGTTCCCCTCTGGCAGAATTCCGGGGGCGACAGCCCGCTTGCGGCCAAGGCGCACGCGGCCGACAAGTCGCTGCAAGGTTCGCGTTTCGACAACGAATTCGCCCGCAATCTCGCAGTCCACGATGCGGTGCAGATCTATTGGCGCTGCCTCGCGCTGCGCGACCAGACGAAAATCGCCAAGGCCGCCGAAGATCAGAGCCTTGATTACGATGCGCTGCTGAAACGCCAGACCGAACATGGCCAGCTCGAACCTGCAGAACTCGACCGCGCCACCGCCGATCAGGCCGTGAAGCATGTCGAAGTGACCAAGGGCGAAATCGCCGAACAGTCCTGTGGCCGCCAGTTGCGTCAGGCAATGGGCTCGCCCGCCGATATGAAAACCGCACCATCGGTCACTGGCGACTTCCCGGATATGGAGGCGCTCGCCGATGACGTGGCGCATCTGAACGAAACGGCGATGACCGACCTCGCGCTGCGCAACCGCCTCGACCTGCAGGCGCTCGAACAATATGCGGGCGCGGCCACCGATGCGGTGAAAGGCGCCAATTCCGCCCAGGGTCCGCAGGTTGACGTTTCGCTCGATACCGACGGGGTGTTCCTGAACCTCTCCAAGAGCATCGAAGGCAACACCGAAAGCGGTGTGATGAAGTCCGCTCAGGCGCAAGAAACCATCGCCCGCCTCAACCTGAAGGAAGCCGAAGAACAGGCCCGCCGCGACATCTCCGATCAGGTGCAGGCGCTCAAAGCCGCGCTCATCGACTGGAAGAACCTCAGCCACTCGGCGGCCCTGCTTGAAGGCGTGGCCGAAAGCGCCCGCAAGCGGGCCGCTGCGGGCTTCCTGCCCCGTTCCGCGCAGCAGGATACCGAAACCGACCTTGCCCAGACCCGCCAGGCCGTGGTCGATGCCGAACTCCGGTTCTGTGCTGCGCTCACCGCTCTGCGCCTGTCCACCGGCACGCTCGTGGCCCAGCCGGGGGCCCCGGCCACCAGCCTTGCCAGCCTCTTCCGCACCCTGCCTGCGCCCGGGCCCGCACCCGTGGGCGCGGCACCGGAACACCCCGCAGGGGATTGACGGCAAACCCGGAATTGATGCGAATGCCCCGTGAACCCGGATCGCTGTGTATGGACAAAACCGCTCTCGATGAGGACGTGCCGCCCCCGGCCGGGTCCGGGCGCGCCGATGAAAAAAGCTTTATCGAAAATTTCGCGGGCTATCGGGCGCTGAGGCGCCGGATGGAAGACGCCGACAAACACGGCGTCATGCCCCCCTTCTTCGAACCGCGCGATGGGTTGAGCAACAGCACCGTTCACTGGCGCGGCCGCGACGTCATCAACTACTCCGGCTACAACTATCTGGGCCTCTCGGGCGATCCGCGCGTGTCCGCCGCTGCCAAGGCAGCCATCGACAAATACGGCACTTCGGCATCGGCCAGCCGCATCGTGTCGGGCCAGATCGACCTGCACAATGAATTGGAGCGCCGGCTCGCCGCCTTTCTTGGCGTTGAAGATGCGATCGTCTTCGTCAGCGGTTACTTAACCAACGTCACGGTTATCAGCCATCTGATGACCAAAGCCGACGCCGTGATCATCGATTCCGGCGCACACAATTCGATCATGACCGGCTCGCAGCTTTCCGGCGCGCGCCAGATGAATTTTCCCGTCGGACAATGGGAAAAGCTCGACGAATTGATGGCCGCGCGCCGCCGCGAATTCCGCCGCGGCCTCATGGTGGTCGAAGGCGTCTATTCGATGGACGGTTTCGTGCTCGATGCAAAGCGCGCGGTCGAAGCCAAGCGCCGCCACGATCTTCTCCTGATGATCGACGAAGCGCATTCGCTCGGCACCATCGGCGCCACGGGGCGCGGCGTGTGCGAATCTTCCGGCATCTCGCCCAAAAGTGTCGATGTGCATATGGGCACGCTGTCGAAAACGCTCGCCGGCGCCGGCGGTTATATCGCCGGCGATCGCGAGCTGATCGAATATATGCGCTTTCTCGCGCCGGGTTTCATTTTCAGCGTCGGTCTTTCGCCGCCCGATACGGCGGCGTCTCTTGCCGCTCTCGACATTCTCGAACGCGAACCGCAATTGAGCCAGGAAGTCCGCGACCGCGCGCGCCTGTTCCGCAGCATTGCGCGCGAAGCGGGCCTCGATATCGGCGGTGACGAGGAATCTCCCGTCGCCTCGCTTCTCGTGGGCGACGACAAGGCAGGTTACCTGTTGTCCCTGCGCCTGCTCGAACAGGGCATTCACGTTCAGCCCATTCCGCCGCCGGCGGTTCCGGTTGGCGGCACGCGGTTGCGCTTCTTCATCACGCGCAGCCACACCGAAGAACAGTTCCGCGCGACATTGCCCGCGATCGCGCGCGAGATGGAACAATTGGGTTTGATGCGCTGATGGCGCACGCGCTCGTCAGCGGCGGGTCGAGCGGCATCGGGCTCGCGCTTTCGAAGATTTTGGCAGGCGAAGGCTGGAACCTCACCATCCTTGCCCGCGACAAGACCCGCCTCGAAGAGGCGCAGGCAATTCTTAACGGCGCGCGCAAATCCGATACCCAACAGGTCATTGCGGCGTCCGCCGACGTCGCCGATCCCATTGCCTTGGGCCGCGTGGTCGGGGATGCTGTGTCCCAACTGGGCGCACCCGATCTTCTAGTGGCCAGCGCGGGCATCGTGATTCCGGAGACGTTCGCAAAACTCCCGCCGGAAGCCTTCCGGCAGACGATGGATGTGAACTATTTCGGCACCGTCGATCTTGTCCGCGCCTGCCTTCCGTCGATGCGTGCCAACCGCAAAGGGCAGATCGTTCTTGTGTCTTCGGGGGCCGGCTTGATCGGATTGTACGGGTACAGTGCGTATGCGCCGACCAAATTCGCCGTTCGCGGCTTCGGCGAAGCCTTGCGCAGCGAATTGAAGCCCGAAGGCATTTCCGTCTCCGTCGTCTTCCCGCCCGATACGGACACGCCGCAGTTGCGCGAAGAAGTGCGCGTGCGCCCCGCCATCACCAGCAAGATCGCGGGCGGCGCCAAGGTGAAATCGCCCGAAGAGATCGCGAAGGCCATTCTGGATGGCGTGCGCGCCGGCCGCTTCGCCATCGCGCCCGGCTTTGAAATGACGATGCTGGCGCGCTTCGCAGGGCTCCTCTCGCCGGTGCTCAACAAATTCTCCTTCGATCCCCTGATCGCACGGATGCACAAGCCATGAGCGATATGGCGCTGCACATCATCATCATCGCCGCCACCTTCTTCCTTGCGGGCGCGGTCGCCATCTTTCTCGCCGGCCTCAATCCGGCGTGGAAGGAAAAGGTTGGCGGGCTGTGGCAGGCCTACCGTCTGGAATTCGCCATCGTCGGCGCGATCCTCATTCCCGCCGCCATCGGCGGCTGGCTGTTCACCGCCGTGTTGCTCCTCATCTGCTGGCGCGGCCAATACGAACTGTTCGAACTCTTCGAGGTGAAGGGCCTCGGTTACATCCAGTTGGGCGCGATGGCGCTTGGAGGCTTGCTTGTCATTGCCGGCGCGCTCGACCGTATCGAACCGAGCGGCGCGCTTGTTCTGGCACTCGTGCTGGCAGCGATGTGCGCCTTCATGCAGTTCGCCCGCTCGCGCATCGGCCTTGCGGGTTTCTTGAGCCTGCTCTTGCCCGCATGGTGCGCGGCCATGGTCGCCGAACTGCAGGTGGCGCACGGCTTCGTCTGGATTCTGCTCGTCTACGCCACGGTGGAGATGAACGATGCCTTCGCCTATGTCGGCGGCAAGCTGTTCGGCCGCACACCCGTCCTACCGCGCCTGAGCCCCAACAAGACGCTGGAAGGCCTCATCTCCGGCCTCATCGTCGGCGGCGGTTCGGGCTTCCTGATCGGTTATGAGTTGCTGCATCTCTCGGCAGGCAAGGCGTTCAAGGTTGCCATTGTGGCGCTCGTCGCGGGTCTCATCGGCGACGTGCTGACGTCGATGCTCAAGCGCTGGCGCGGCAAGAAGGATTTCCAGCCCGTCATGATGCTCCATGGCGGCCTGCTCGACATTTACGATTCGCTGCTGATCTCGACGCCGATCGTGTTTCTTACGCGGTCGCTTCTTCTCTGACGCTGCCCAGATAGAACGCGCGCAATTCCGGATAGGCCGCCATCGGATAGGCGAAGCATAGCGTGGCGAGCATGTATTCGCTCGTCACGTAAACCGCCTGCGCAAGCCACACGTCGGAGAATTCCTTGCGCGAGAGGTAGAGATAGAGAAACAGCAGCGCCGCCGCCGATGCCGCAATGCCGATG
This sequence comes from Rhizomicrobium sp., assembly GCA_035543495.1. Lineage (GTDB taxonomy): Bacteria > Pseudomonadota > Alphaproteobacteria > Micropepsales > Micropepsaceae > Rhizomicrobium. The sequence continues at coordinate 178,434 of DATKJT010000042.1, forward strand.
CTCAGCCGCGCACGCAGCGAGCGGGCTTGTGCCGGATTGGACGCGCCCCCTTTGCGCCGCGCCGCCGCGCAAACGCCGTCGATCAGAAACGACACAACTTGCGAACTGTAGAACCCTTCCGACAGCCACATATGCCAATTGTGGGCAAACGTACCGGAATGAAGTTTCAGCGCCGAAAGTCCCGCAAGCTGAACGCCTGCCGCGATCCCGACGATGCAGGCGAGAAGATTCAATCCCGATGCCAGCCCGACGCTTTCACCGCTTGCAGCAAGCTGCGCGATCTGCGCCCGTGTTGCGTTGTAGTTGAGTATCCAAGACACCACGATGCACGGCGTCACCACGCACATCAGAACCTGGAACGCGATGCTGCCTGGCGCGATGGAAATCGTTTCGCTGATCGAGGGCAGGGTGCCCACGAAACCATCCGGGTGGTAGACGTAGAACAGGCCCCAGGAAATCGCGAGCGCCGACACCCCGATCACGAAGACCGCCGGTACGCACCAGAGAAAACGCTGCGCCAGACCCGGCATTACTTTCCCGCGATGAAATCTTCGACGAGACGCTGCGCTTCCTGATCGTCGAACTGCTGCGGCGGGGATTTCATGAAATAGCTCGAAGGCCCGGTCAGCGCGCCCCCGATGCCCCGGTCGATGGCGAGCTTCGCGCACCGCACCGCGTCGATCACCACGCCTGCCGAATTGGGCGAATCCCAGACTTCCAGCCGCATCTCGCAGGCAATCGGCACATCGCCGAAGCCTGCGCCTTCCAGCCGGATGTAGGCCACCTTGCGGTCGCTCAGCCACGGAATGTAGTCGCTCGGCCCGATATGCACGTTGTCCGCGCCGATCTCGTGGTCGAGCTGGCTGGTGACGGCCTGGGTCTTGGAGATCTTCTTGGTCTCCAGCCGTTCGCGTTCCAGCATGTTCATGAAATCGTAGTTGCCGCCGACATTGAGCTGATAGGTGCGGTCGAGGCGCACGCCACGTTCGCGGAAGAGATTGGCCAGCACGCGGTGGGTGATGGTCGCGCCCACCTGGCTTTTGATGTCGTCGCCGATCAACGGCAGCCGGGCATCTTCGAATCGCCTGCGCCAATTGTCGTTGGAGGCGATGAACACCGGGATGCAGTTCACAAAGCCCACACCCGCCTTGAGCGCTTCCTCGGCGTAAAATTCCGTAGCTTTTTGTGAACCCACCGGAAGGTAGGAGACGAGCACGTCGGTCTTCGTGCGCGTCAGCATCTCGGCCACGTTCACCGGCTGAGTCGGGCTCTCCTCGATCTGGGCGCCGGCATATTTGCCGAGACCGTCGAGCGTGGGGCCGCGCGAAACGGTGACGCCGTTCATCTTGGCGCGTGCAAAGCGGTGCGTGTTGTTGGGCGGCGCGTAAATCGCTTCGGCGAGATTGAATCCCACCTTTGTGGCATTCACATCGAACGCGCTCGAAAATTCGATGTCGTCGATGTGATAGTTGCCGATGCGAACGTGCATCAAACCGGCGATTTTCTCGTTGTCGCCTACACCGCGGTAGTAGTCGATACCCTGGACGAGCGCAGAAGCACAATTGCCCACGCCAACGATCGCCACCCGGACTTTTTCGCTCATGCTCGATTAGAACTCTGACTGGAGCCGGGCGTTGCGCGAACCGGCAAGGTGTTGGTGGAAACGGCAATCCCGGGCAACGTGCACCCCCGATAATTAAACTTTGGCCGATAGGCGCCTTTACGCCCTACCGGCCGCGTTCGTTTTATCCGCCCCACAGACGTTGCGGTATACGCGACAGTTTCATAAAGGGTCAACGGGATGCCCAGACGCGGGACCATTCCGCTCCCAATTCCATGAGGATAGCTCAGGTCTGCCCATACGACATGGACCGCCCCGGCGGGGTCCAGACCCATATCCGCGACCTGGGGACCGCATTGGAAGAATTGGGCCACCAGGTCACCATTTTCGCACCGCTGCTCAGCCCGCCCCTGCCCCATGAGGGCGGGCCGGAGATCGTCCGGCTGGGCAGTGCCCGAAAGATCGGCTTCGGCGGGACCGCCTACGAAATCAGCATCGCGCTGGGCGAGGAGAAAAAGCGCCTCGAAGCGGCCGTCGAACTGGGCGGGTTCGACGTGATGCACTACCACACGATGTGGACTCCGCTTCTGCCCGCCCAGGTGTTTTGGCGCTCAAAAGCCGCCAATGTCGCGACATTTCACGATACGCCTGCACCCACTTTCGAAGGCCGGATGCTCGCCCATGTGTTTCGATCGATCAGCAAATGGCTTCTTCCCAGACTGGATGGCGTGATCACGCCGTCGGAAGCCCCGCAAGGTCATCTGGCCAAAGTCGGACCGCCGGTGACGATCCTTCCGCCGTCGACGAATTTGAATCGATTTGCGACAGCGCGCCTTCCGCGCCGCGCAAGATTCGACGACGGTCGAATCAACATCCTCTTTTTGGGACGGCTTGAGGAGCGCAAAGGCGCCCGGCTTCTTCTCGAAGCCTATCTTCGGTTGGTTCTGGAAGAACTTCCCGTGCGCCTCATCATCGCCGGGCAGGGCGAAAGAGAATATGCATTGCGCGAATTTGCCGCGGCGCATTCGTTGCCGAATTTGGAATTCACCGGCGGCTTCTTCGATGCCGAAGCTCCGCAACTTTATGCCGATTGTGACATCTTCTGCGCGCCGTCGCCCTATGGCGAAAGTTTCGGGATTGTAATTGTCGAAGCGATGGCGAGCGGCAAACCCGTCGTCGCTGCCGCCAATTCCGGTTACCGCACCGTGCTGACAGGCGAAGGCGCGCGTTTCCTCACGCAACCGGGCGATGAAGTGGCGCTGGCGAACGCGTTGCGCACGCTCGTCAACGATGCAGGCTTGCGCGCAAAGCTCGGTGCATGGGGCCGCGAACACGCGCCGCGCTACGATGTGCGCACCACTGCACCCAAATTCGTCGAAGTCTATGAAAAGGCGATCGCCCGCTTCAAACGCCGCGCGGCGCAAAAAGGAAATTGACCGCATCGGCTGCCGCCGACAGCACGCGATAACCGAACAGCCGTGTCATGAACGCAGGCACGAAACCGGAATCCCAGAACGGAATTCCATGCACCGCATGGGTCAGCGCGTCCGCCCCATATTTCTTCGCAAGCCATTCCCGGCAATCCGGCGCAACGCACAGGGTTGTGTCTTCCCACGCGATGCGCGCCGGTTCGAGCGCGGGATCGGGATCACCCGCCTTCACATAAAGATCGACAGCCGGATAACGCCAGAAATTGTTGGGCGCCATCTTCCAATAGGTGCCGTGGCGGAACAGCACGAAACCGTCGCGCGCCGCATCCGCCGCAAGCGCGTCGAAATCCTTGTCGAGCCGTTCGAGATCTTCCGGCCTGTAGACGCTGAAATCCACGTCGTCGTCCCACGGAATGAGCCCGCCATGGCGAAGCGCGCCCAGCACCGTGCCGTAAACGGCGATGTAGCGGATGCCGTGCCGCGTCAGGAACCGGTCCGCATATTCTGCAAGCCCCGCAAGCTCGTCGATGATGTTCTGCCGGAGCATCAGCGGTTTGCTGCCGCTGAAATCGAGTTGGGGGATGGTGCGTTGCCTGCCGCGTACCGAATAGGTCAGGCCCGGCCGGGCAACGATCGCGGTGAACGGCGTGTTCCACCACAACACCGCCAGCAACGCCAAAATCAAAACAAGGGCGAGCGAAACGATATGTCCGAAAATGGAAGGAAACGCGAAGCCGCCCGCCGCACCGGCAGCAACGAACATCATCAACGGTGAGAGACGGAGAAGGCCCGAAGCCAGGGCGGCGATCAGCAACGCGGCAGCGTCGACGGATGCATCCTCCCATCGCAGCTGTGGACTCGGCAGCGTCAGTAGAATCGCAAGCGCAAGACCCAGAAAACAGAAGGTCCAGTCGCGTGTGATGAATCGATCAGGCTTTGCACTCTGGTCCATGAATACCGCCCCCGCAGCAAAGTTGCCAATGGTAGCAGATTCGTGAGACGTGCAAATATCACCGTTCGAATGGCGAGGGCATGGGGTACTTTCTCTCCAGAAAATCCCGCACCAGCTTCACCACGCGCGGGTTGGGCGTATCCCCGAAATTGTCGTTGAGGCACAGCGTCTTCGCGCCGACCGCCCGCTGCCATGCGAGCTTCCACAGGGCATAGGCCGTATAGTTCTCGATGCCGAAGTAGAAGGTGTCGCGATAGGTCTGCCACCGCGAAACCTCGATGCCGCGTCCGGTACCCAGCAGGAAATGCGGATAGAGATAGTCCGGCACCACATTGTATTTGGCGCGAAACCGGCTGGTGCGTGTGCGCGCAAAATCCTCCGGCCAGCACGCGATCATTTCCCCCCACCGATCCCGGTCGATCAGAAGCGGCACGTGGCTGAAGGTCGGCCGCGCCCGCGCGCCGAACGCGGCGTTCAACAGATGATTGCTGTAAGCAAGGGACGCATTCCAGCGCGAGACGTGATCCAGATCGCGCTTGTCTTCCGATGGCGTGTGCCCAAATCGCCGGAACACCCGCAAGCGACCCGAGGCATCCGCAAAATCCGCAATCGTCACAGGCGCGCTCAACAGCACGTCGTCATCGAATTGCAGGAAGCGTTTCGAAAGTCCCGGAATAAGATGAAGGCATGATTGGATCGCGAACGAATTGAATGTCGGCAGAACGCCCGCGTCCATGAATTCGTCGTGATGAACCAGGCGCAGACCCGGCACATCGTCTTTCAGCCATTGCGGCTTCTGCGGACGGCACGAAACGATGGTGATGTTGCGCAGCCATGGCGCATACATCTTGAGCGAACGCAGGCTGTATTTCAGCGTATCGAGATTGTCCCGCGTGCGGCTCGGGTTGGTATCCTGCTTGACTTCGGCATATTGATTCAGCGTTTCGCGATAGCCGGGAAAACTGTCGTCCACCCACATGTAGACGGCATCGATCGGCTCGGCGTCTGCCATTCAGGTCAGCCGACGATTTCGCGAATGGCCGCGACCAGGCGCTGGTTTTCTTCCGGCGTGCGCGCGGCGATGCGAACGTAATGTTCGCCCTCGCGCATGGTCTTCTCGCTGCAATCCTTGATCAGCATGTGATACTCGGCGAACAGCCGCGAGACCAGCGTATCCGCGTTGATGCTGTCGGGCAGTCGCCAGAACACGAAATTGGCCTGCGGCCCGTAAGCGTGCCCGCCCGGAATCGCGGCCAGCATCTCGTAGAGCGCCACCGTATCCTCGCGCACCTGACGGCAGCTCTGGGCGAACTCCGCGCGATAACGCGGCAGCAGGCGCAGGAACGATTCCGCAAAACCGTTGATGTTCCAGATCGGCAACGCACGCTTGGTCGTGTTGATGATCGACGCGTTGTCCGTATAGAGGTAACCCAGCCGCAGGCCCGCGATTCCGTAGATCTTGCTCAAGCTTTTCACGATCACCAGGTTGCGCCGCTTCGGCACCTGGTCCATCAGCGAATAGTTTTCAGGATTGTCGGTGAATTCGATGAAGGATTCATCGAGGATCATCAACGCCCCGTACGCTTCCATCGCCGAGAGCAGTTTCAGCAGCTTTTCGCGCGGCACCGCCAGCGACGTCGGATTGTTGGGCGACACCACCACCGCCATATGCGCGCGGCCCTGTTTCATCTTGGCGATGAACGCGTCGGCATCGAATTCGAACGTCGGCGCCTTCAACTCCACCTTCACAAGGTTGGCCGCGCCCGTCGCGTTCTCGTATTCGTTGAAGCCCGGCGTCGAAACGGCGACTGTGGCGTTGCCATGTCCGCAGATAATCTTGATCAGCTCGGATGCGCCGTTGGCCACCACCAGCCGTTCCGGCAACAGGTCGAATGCCGTGGCCATCGCCTGCGCCAGCGATTTCTGCCCGGCGGGATATTCCTTCGCCACGACTTCGAAATCGGCCTTCAGCCGCTTCCAGAAATCCGCCGTCGGGAAATAGGGATTGTAGATATAGGCGTGATCGACCACGCCGTAGCGCCAATAGCTGCCATATTGGCCGGCAAGAAATTTCTTCCGCTCCTCCGCGCCCAGGAACTTGTATTCCGCCACCGCGCGGTCGAGATGATCGTCGATCTCGTACCAGAGGATGTCCGTGCAATCGAGCGCGTAGAGCTTGTGCTTGGCTTTGGCCAGCATGTCCTTCAACAGCAGTTCGTAATAGTCGTTCACGCGGCCCGCGCGGACTGCTTCATCCATTAGCGGCACGAACTCTTCCTGCAGATAGGCGCGGCCGAAGCGATAGATGTTCACCGTCTTGTAGGCTGCCGAATAGTCGAATCCCGGCCCCTGTTCCTTGCCTTCGATCAGTTGGGTGACGAACCCGTCCGCATCGCGGGTGACGACCGCGCCATCCATCCCGCGCGCGAACAGCGCCACCGCCGCCACATTGTCCGCATCGGCCGCTTGTAACGCGGGCAGCAGCTTGTCATCGAAGAAGATGTCCGCCTCGACCAGCAGGATGTCGTCGTTCAATTCCTCGCGCGCCAGCCACAGCGAATAGATGTTGTTGGTCGTGGCGTATTTCTCGGACTCGATGTAGCGGATGCGAAGCCCGGCATAATCCTCGCCCGCGAAGGCTTTGATCTGGTCGGCGAAATGGCCCACCACCAGCACCACCTCCTCGACACCGGCCTCCTTCAGCCGCGTCAGGCAGTTGCCGAGGATCGGCGTTGCGTTGATTTCGAGCAGGGGCTTGGGATGGGCCTCGGTGAAGTGGCCGAGGCGCCGGCCCGCTCCGGCGGCAAGGATGACGGCTTTTCTGGCGCGGATCGGCTTGGTCACGGTCCGTTGAAATTTTGTGATGGCTCGCGGCCACTACACCGGGCGGGCGTCCGGATCAACTGCCGGGCAGAACCCGATTGAGGGGGCAGGTCCCGGCGCATAATATCCCGCCGCTTTTCGCGAAGGCCGCCCGATTGATGCTCTGGTTCCTGCCTGTACTGGCGGCGATGATCGCCGGGGTGTGGGCCTATAATTTCCTGGAAGGCGAAACCCTGATCCGCGATCTTTTCGATGAGGCCCGCCTGTCGCGCACAGACCTTATAAGTCTCGACCGCGAATGGGCCGCGGCGCCCGCGCGCTCCGATTGCGTGGTCAGCCTCACCAGCCTGCCGAGCCGCCTGCCGTTCATTGCGATGACGCTGAAGAGTCTCCTGCGCCAGACGCGTCCGCCCGCCCGCATCCGCCTCAACCTGCCAGCCTTCTCCAAGCGCGAGCAGACCGCTTACGCGATTCCCGATTGGCTGAAGAATCTCAAATCCGTCGAAATCGTGCCGTGCGAAGATTACGGCCCCGCAACCAAACTGATTCCGTCGCTATCGTTGCCGCCCGATCAAAAGATCGTTGTGGTCGATGACGACCGCATCTATCCCGCCAACCTGATCGCAGACCTCGAATCCGCGAGCAACGCCCTGCCGAACGCCGCCGTTGCGTTCAGCGGCTGGGTCGCGCCGTTCGATCTCACCGATCGCCCAACGACGCTTTTCGCCAACATTGCGATGACGCCGCCCGTTCCCATCCGCGCGCGACGGATGCGCAAACCCCACGCGGTGGACATGCTGCAAGGATTGTCGGGCTATCTCGTTCGCCCAAAATTCTTCGATCTCGCAAAACTCACCGATTATGCAAGCGCCCCGGAAGCCGCATTCTTCGTGGACGACGTATGGATCAGCGCCCATTGCAACGCGCCCAAATACGTCATCCCCGCCAAACGCGCCGGTTATCCCGGCCGCACGCGGCGCGCGTTCTACAAGCAAACCAGCCTCGGCCTCGTCAATCGCGGTGGCGGCGACGTGAACAAGCGCAACAACACCATCATGCTGCGCCATTTCGCGGGCCAGTGGAAAGTCGGTGGCGCATGAGCCGCTATTCCATCAGAGATGTGCGCGCGAGCTACACGCCGGAGAAAGCGCGCGAAGAATGGTACGGCGACTGGATGAGTGCGCTCGTCTATCGCCCCATATCGTTCTGGATCACGCCGATATTGCTGAATCTTTCCGTCACCGCATCGCAAGTGACGACCCTCGGCCTCCTCATCGCGCTCGCATTGCCGCCGCTTGCATTCGCCACCGGCCACACCGCCTATATCGCCGTCGCCGTCCTCGCCATTGTCTTCGTGATTCTCGATTGCGTGGACGGCAACATCGCGCGCGTCACGCGCACCGCGAGTAAGAAGGGCCACTATCTCGATTTCCTAACCGACATCGTCTTCCGCATCGCGCTCTATGCCGCGGTGGGCATCCTCGCCGACCGCGAGGTTTCGTCTTTGTCATGGATGAACGGGCAGGGCGTGGCGCTTGCGCTTCTTGCGGCCATGCTCGCCATCGTCGGACGCCTCACCCGCCTGTTCGTGCGCCAGTTGAGTCCCGGCGATGTCTTCGATGCCGATCAGATGGCCAGCGGCATTATCGACAAGTTTATCTTTCCCTTCCTCTCGGGCCTCGACCGTGTGCTGCCGCTGTTCGTGCTGGCGGCGGATCGCTGGGGCGGGTTGCGGTGGGTGATCCTGTGGCTGGTCGGCTATAGCGCCGCGGATTTCCTGTTCGCCCAATATGCCATCTTCCGGCGGCTGGGAGCGGCGTCCTAACTCGTTGCACTTATTCTAATATGCCTTATAGGATCGCGCCGGTTCCGCGCCCCACGTCTAACGCCCGTGATCTGCGCTGACCGGCATTTTTCGCAGGCAGAAACAACAGGAAATCCATGGCGGCGGGTCCCTTCGTTCTCGGCTACGATTTCGGCACGTCGGCGCTCAAGGCCGCGCTGTTCGATGCCGAAGGCCAGATCGTGGCGAGCGCGGGTGAATCTCTGCGCCTTCTTTTCCCCGCGCCCGGCTGGGCCGAGCAACGCCCCGAAGATTGGTGGGCGGCGATGGCCGCCGTGACCCGCCGCGTTCTCGCCGAAGCAGGTGCGGTGCCTGACAGTGTGAAAGCCATCGGTATGGCCGCACAGATGTGCGGCGTCGTCCCGGTCGATGCGAACGGCAAAGAACTTTCCAACTGCCTCATCTGGCTCGACATGCGTTCGGCGGATATCGCCAAACGCGAATTCGGCGGCCCTGTTGCCGGTTACAACCCGCTTCATCTGCTGCGCTGGCTGCGTTACACCGGCGGCGCGCCCAACCTCGCCGGCAAGGACCCGCCGACGAAGATGCTCTGGCTGAAAGAACGTATGCCGGAAATCTGGTCGCGCACGCACAAGCTGCTCGACGTGAAGGATTACCTGCTCAATCGCTGCACCGGCCGTTTCGTCACCAGCTACGATTGCGCCCATCTCACCTGGCTGCTCGATGGCCGCGCCGGTCACAAGCATTGGGCGACCAATCTGTTGGATCGTCTCGGACTCGATGTGAACATGCTGCCCGAACTTGGCGCCGCAACCGATGTGGCAGGCGGTTTGACACAAGCCGCCGCCGAAGCATTGGGACTTAAAGCCGGCACACCCGTCGCCGTCGGCACGGGCGATGTCTCCGCCGCGGCCTTCGCCGCCGGCAATCCGGAAAACCTGTCCGCGCATCTCTGCGTCGGCACCAGTTCATGGTTCGGCGCGATGATCCCGAAATCGCGCGTGAGCCCGCTGACCAACATCGGGTCGATCTCCGGCGCGGACGGCAAGGATTATCTGCTGATCGCCACGCAGGAGAACGCGGGCGCTTGCGTGAAATGGGCGGTGAATGCGCTCGGCTTCGATGGCGATTTCGACGCCTTCGAACAGGCCGCAGGTCAGGCGCGCGAACGCGCCGATGCGCCGCTGTTCACGCCTTGGATGTTCGGCGAACGCGTGCCGATAGACGACAAGCATGTGCGTGGCGGCTTCGCGCGTCTCTCGCTCGACTCGGGCCGCGAAGACATGGCGCGTGCCATCTATGAAGGCGTCGCACTCAATGCCCGCTGGGCGATGCAGGGTTTCGACAAACTCTCCGAACGCGCGGGCTCGACCTTGCGCCTGATCGGCGGCGGCGCGCGCAGTGCCTTGTGGTGCCAGATTTTCGCAGATGTGTTGCAACGCCCGCTCGAACGCATCGTCGAACCCGAAAGCGGCGGCACGCGTGGCAGCGCGATGACGGCGGCTGTCGTGGCGGGCTGGTATCCCAATCTCGATGCCGCCGCCGCCATGACGCGCGCAGCGCGCCTGTTCCAGCCCGATCCCGCGCTCGCCGGTTTCTACGCCGAACGCTTTTCGGCCTTCACCAAATACTACGCCCGCGTCAAACCCTGGTACGCGCGCACCAGCCGCGCATCGGGCCGCACCATCGCCGCACAAGACACAACATGCTCGACGGAACAAACAAAGCCCTGAGCGATCGCGTGTGGGAAGCGCTCGCGCTCCCGCTCGCGCGCGCCGGCCTCACGCCCAACCAGATCACCTGGATGGGCCTTCTGCTCGTGCTCGCCAATTGCGCTGCGTTCTATGCCTATCGCAGCACCTTCTGGTTCGGTATCGGATTGGTTGTGTCGTTCACCTTCGATGGCCTCGATGGCGCTGTCGCGCGGATGCGCGGCATGTCCAGCCGCTACGGCGGTTATCTCGATGCGGTGGTCGACCGTTATCAGGAAATCGCGGTTTATCTCACGCTTGCCGTTGTGACGAAGTGGTGGCTCATCTGCCTGCTTGCGATCACGGGCTCGCTGATGACGAGCTACAACAAGGCGCGCACCGCCGTCGAAATCCCCATCGACAACAACAGCTGGCCCGATCTTCTCGAACGCCTCGAACGTGTGGCCATCCTCTGCGCCGCGCTGATCTTCGATTCCCTGATCCATCTGCCGCGCAATTGGGGCGCAAGCGTGCTGTCGCTTGCCATTCTTGCTATCGCCGTGCTGTCGCATCTCACTGCGATCCAGCGGTTCATCCGCGCGCGCGACCTCATCCAGCAGCAGACGCGGAACTGATGCTCACGCTTCTTTCGTATCTCAATCGCGAAATGAAAGGCGCGAGTGCCCGTATCGTGGCCGCGTTGCTGGTCGCCGGTCTCAGCCGCGGCGTGCTTCTCGCCATCTTCAATGCCGGCGCCGCCCAAGCCGTCGCCCGCACACTCACCTGGCAATTGCCAGCCGCGTTCTTCGGGGTGCTGCTCGTCTACCTCTTTGCAAGCTATGACGGCATTCACCACAGCGTCCGGGCGGTCGAAATCATGCGCGAACGCGTGCGCGTGCGGCTGGCGGAAAAGCTGCTGTTCGCCCGCCTGCGCTTCCTGGAAATCAAAGGCACCGGCGATCTCTACACCCAGCTTGGCGCCGATCTCCAATATCTGCGCGATGCCGCAATGACGTTTCTCAACGGCGCGCAATCGGCCGTTTTGGTGGTGTTTGCGCTCGGCTATCTCGCCTGGCTGTCATGGCCGGTGTTTTTCGCCACGCTCGTCACCGGTGCATTGGGTGCCGCCACTTACTATTGGATCGACAGCGATATGCGCGAACGCATCGCGCATGCCCGCACCCGCGAAACGGCGCTGTTCGATGCGTTGGCCGACACGTTGCGTGGCTTCAAGGAGCTGAAGCTCGGCCGTGCCCGCCAGCGCGATCACGCGGGCTACGTCGCCACGCTTGCCCGCGAATTCCGCGAATTGTGGGTCAAGTCCGAAACGCTTTACCAGCTTGTGAACATCGTCTCGCAAGCGTTCATGTTCCTCTTGATCGCCATCGTGGCCTTCGCGGTGCCGATTTTCACCCCTATGAGCGGCGTGGCGATCTTCCAGGTCGTGGCAACGGTCCTTTTTATGATGACGCCGCTGGAAACGCTGTTGTCCGCCATCCCGTCCCTCTCCAAGGCGCGCGTCTCGCTCGCGGCTATCGAGCGTCTCGAAGCCAATCTCGATAGCGACGCCGTTGAGGGGAAAGACGCTGCTGCGATACCGCTTTCCTTCAACACAATCGCTTTCCGCGATGTCCATTTCCGTTTCGAAAACGCCGTGGCGGAAGAAAGTTTCGATGTCGGCCCGCTCGACCTCGATATCCGCCGCAACGAAATCCTTTTCATCATCGGCGGCAACGGTGCAGGCAAAACCACGTTCCTGAAACTCCTGACCGGCCTCTACCAGCCGATGCAGGGATCGATCGAAGTCGATGGCCGCAAACTCACGGCGGCCGACGGGCAATCCTATCGCGAGATGTTCGCCGCCGTGTTCAGCGACTTCCATCTCTTCACCCGTCTCTACGGCCTGAACAATCCTGATCCCGCCACGGTGACCGCATTGCTCGCCGAACTCGGCATCGCGAACAAAACCCAGGTCCGCGACGGCGCGCTGAGCACGGTCAATCTCTCCACCGGCCAGCGCAAGCGTCTGGCCTATGCCGTCAATCGCCTGGCCGACCGCCAGATCTATGTCTTCGACGAATTCGCCGCCGATCAGGATCCGCAGTTCCGCGCCTATTTCTATGGGGAGCTTCTGCCGCGCCTGAAACGCGACGGCAAAACCGTGATCGCCGTCACCCATGATGATCGCTGGTTCGCTGCCGCCGACCGCGTGCTGAAAATGGATTACGGCCGCGTCGCCGAAATCGTCGAACACCCCGCGGGCCTCGTCACGTCATAGAGCGTGAAGAAACTCCCCTCGTGCCGCGCTTTCAGCATGACCGGCACCTCGCCGGGCTTGCCGCTCACATGGTACAGCAGCACCTCGTCATAATGACACGGGAAGCGCAACAGATATTGCAGATCGTTCCTGATCTTCGGGATGCGCGTATCGCCGGCGGCCAGCGGTGCGAGATGTTCGAGCGACGGCGGCGACCCTTCTTGCGCCGTTCCCGCGATGTAGCGCGCGATCTCTGGCGACGGCGAAACGAGGGATTGCCCTTTCGTCGTGAACATCAGCGATGTCGCGTCGTCGCGGTCGACGATGCCGAATTCCGCAAGATGCCAATAGAGCGCGGCGCGCACGCCATCCATGTGATCGATGTCGATGGCCGTCAACAGCAGTGTCCTGCGTGGAACGTCGTCCAGCGCCGCTCGCAATTCCTTCACCTGTTTGTCGTGCGCGCCCCAGCTCTGTGCCAGCGCGAACGACATCCAACCCGTCACCGCAAGCACCACCCCACCCAACATCGCCGCCGCGCGCCGCGGCACGGCGATCTCGCTGGATGCGAACAGCAGCAACGCCGCCACCGCCGGAAAGCGCAAATGCAATCCCCAGCCGCCCATCGCCACCACGGGGACGAGAATTGCCGCCAGTGCAATCCCGCCGACCGCAAGCCGCATCCGCCGATGTACCGAAAGAACGCCGCTCCACCACGCAGCGGCCAACAAAATGCCCAAACCCACAAGCACGATGATGTTGTTCGCCTCGAACCGCGATTGAACGATGGAGGTCAGCCGCACCGGAAAACTGTCGACGATGTCGAAATCTATCTCGCTACCCGCCCCATGCATCTGCAACAGAAACAACGCAGCAATGGGTACGCCCAGAACGGCAAGCTCGATGAACAGTCTGCGCCAGGCGGGCGGCGAACGCGTCGCCCCGTGACACGCCACCAGAAAAAGAAAAAGTGCGGCTCCCAGAACGTGGCTGAAATAAAGAACAAGCGCTGCGGGAACAAACACCGCAAGCCGCGGTGCCAGCCGCCATTTTTCGCTCGCAACCCATCCCGCAAACGCAATCAGGCACAGCCCGACCGTGAAGTAATAGTTGAAGAACCCCCACATGAAATTGGAATTGTAGGCGCACACCGCGCCCACCAGCGGCATCACCCCCACGCGCCCGTAAAGCGTGCGATGGATCAGCGCCGGTCCCATCACCCACATCGCGATGGCCGTGCTGAGGAAAACCCTGACCGCGTTTTCCAACGTCATGATGCGTCCCAGAGCCGGCACCAGCACTTCCGAGGCGAGGTTGGGGACCACGGCCCAATGCACCGAATAGAATAGGGAGTGCTCGCCTGCGATCAGATAGAATCCCGCAAGCCGGGCAGGGTAATCCGGCATGGCGGGCGCGCCCACCAGCCACAGGGGCAGCATGAGCAGAACCGCCGCCAGGGCCAGCGCGGCAACCGTTCCGTTTTCCCGCAGCAAAGACATTACCCCGGCATCTCCTCCAAACTCTGCATTCGAATTTCCACACTTGGCAATTTTCTTGCGGTCCCTGCAAACAAATTTCTTGTGACCCATCCAGAACTCGGCCCCCAACCTTCGTCTCTTATGAGCGTAGGCTTTAACGCTTGAAGGCAGAGAAGGCTGGCGGGCGATGGGCGATCCATCGGGTACCGGTCAAGAAGGCCTCGAACGCGCGCGTTCGGGATCGGTGATGACTGCGCCTGAAGTAGAGCTTTGGTTCGTCAGCGAGGTTCTGCCGCTGGAGTCCGTTTTGACTCAATTCCTGCGGCACAATTGGCGCGAAGCGGGCGACATCGAGGATCTGCGCCAGGAAGTCTATGTGCGGGTCTGCGAAGGCGCGCAGAAACAGATTCCCGCCGCCGCCAAACCCTTCGTCCTCACCATCGCGCGCAATCTGCTGATCGACAAGGTCCGCCGCGGCCACATCGTCCCCATCGATGCGGTGGCCGATGTCGAAGCGCTGAACACCGCCATCGACGAACCCGGCCCCGAACGCGCCGTGATGGCGCGCGACGAGCTGCGTCGCCTGCAAACAGCCATCGAAAAACTTCCGCCGCGTTGCCGGCAAGCCGTCGTGATGGGCCGCATCGAAGGCCTCACGGGCCGCGAAATCGCGCAACGCATGGGCATCTCCGAAAAAACCGTCTCCGAACATCTGTCGCTCGGCATGTGCGCGCTGGCCGACGCGCTTTACGGCGAGCAGGCGAGGAAAGAATGAGCGAGATCGAAACCACCTTGCCCGATGCGAAGGAAGTGCGCGCCCGCGCCGCCGACTGGCTGCAACGCCGCAATTTCTGGACCTGGAGCGAAGACGACGAACGCGCGCTCGAAACCTGGCTCGCGGAGTCGCTCTCCCATCGCGTCGCCTATTGGCGCTTGCGTTCCGCCTGGGAACGCTCCGAAAAACTCACCGCACTGCGCGGCCCCGGTTTCGGCCAGCAACAGCAAACACCGCCGCAAACGCGCCGTTTTCTGCCCATCCTGAAAATGGCCGCGGCAGGCGTTGCGCTCATCGCCGCCCTCGGCGTCGGCGCCGCCTATCTCTATCAATCGCCGCGCGGCCAGACCTTCTCCACGCCCATCGGCGGCCGCGAAGTGTTGACGCTTGCCGACGGTTCGCAGGTCGAACTCAACACCGACACGATGCTGCGCACCGACATCGGCCGCGATCGCCGCACCGTCTGGCTCGAAAAAGGCGAAGCCTTCTTCCAGGTGGTGCATGACGATAAGCGGCCCTTCGTCGTCCACGCCGGCAATCACCGCGTCACCGACCTCGGCACCAAATTCTCGGTTCGCCGCCAGCCCGACCGTCTCGAAGTCACGCTCGTCGAAGGCCGCGCGCAGTTCGACACCAACGCGCCCAACGACAAGCCGACGGTCCTCAACCCCGGCGACATCCTCATCGCCACCGCGAAATCCACATCGCTGTTGCGCCGCCCGGAACAGGAACTGGAACGCGCGCTCTCCTGGCGTCAGGGCTTCATCGTCTTCGATCACACCACGCTCGCGGACGCCGCCGCCCAGTTCAACCGCTACAACACCGAACAGATCACCATCGCCGATCCGAAGGTCGCCAAACTCACCATAGACGGCACCTTCCCGATCAACGGCGTGCATGCCTTCGCACGCGTCACCAACGTCGTCTTCAAACTGCACGTCGAAAAGCGCGACGGCGAAACCATCCTGTCGCGCTGAACGCATTCGAACAAAGAGGGGGAAACATGACGTTCCAAAAAATCCTGAAAGCCGCACTTCTGGCAGGCGCGTGCGCCGCCGCCACGGCCGTCGCCGCCCACGACATCAACATCCCAGCAGGCGATCTCAAAGCCGCGCTCGACGCCTACGCCAAACAAACCGGCGTCGCCCTTATCGTCTCGGACGAAGCCGTGCGCGGCACGCAGACAAGAGGCGTGAAAGGGGTTGCGTCGCCAGACGAGGCGCTCGCGCGCATCCTTAAGGGCACGGGGTTTATCATCCACCGCGACTATTCCGGCGCAATTGCAATCGTGCCGGGGCAATCATCCGACCTTCAGCCGGTTCAGCCGTTCGTGCTGGCGCAGGCCACACCCTCTCCGCGAGCGAGCGTTGAAACAGTGACGGTTACGTCGTCGAAGCTCGGTGGCGCAGACGTGCAAAGCATCCCGATTGCCATCACCGCGCTCAGTCAGGAGCAACTCACCGCCACGCAAACCGCCGGCGGGCCGGACCTGATCAAGCAAGTTCCGAATATGACGTTCACCAAGACCAATTTCACCGGCTACAGCATCCAGATTCGCGGTATCGGCACCCAGGCGATTTCGGTCACAACCGATCCTGCGGTTGCCGTGTCGTTCAACGACATGCCCTTCATCCGCAACCACTTCTTCGAACAGGAATTCTACGACGTCAGTCAGGTCGAAGTGCTGCGCGGCCCCCAGGGCACGCTCTACGGGCGCAACGCGACCGCAGGCGTGGTCAACCTTACCAGCGCCAAGCCCACCGACCAGTTCGAGGCGATGGCGAGCGCGGATATCGGCAATTACAAGAACCGCCGTTTCGAAGGCATGATCAACCTGCCCATCGTCGATGACCGGCTCGATCTGCGCGTTGCCGGCGAGTGGACTAAGCGCGACGGCTATTCGTTCAACGCGATCACCGACAGTCCGATCGACGGGCGTGATCTCTGGTCGACCCGCACAACCATTCGGTTCAGACCGACGGAAGCGTTAACCGCCGATTTTGTTTGGGAACATTTCCAGGAACATGACGACCGCCTGCGTTCAAGCAAGCAGCTTTGCAAGCGCGACAACGGTCCAGACACCATCTATGGCTATCCAACCGGTATCTACGGCGCGGCCTATTTGAGCCAGGGTTGCTTGCCTGTCTCACTTTACAGTGCAGACGCGTTTCAGGCGCCGAATTCGTTTTCCCTGCCGTATTTCGGCGGTCTTATCGGAGCCGGCCAAGGGGTTGCCTTCGGCGTGCCGATAAACGGTACCCGTGATGCCTATGCCAGCACGGTCCAGTCAAGAGATCTGCGCGTCATCGAGTCGACCCTCAATCCCAATTACCGAGCGCAGAACAATGTTTTCCAGCTCAATGTCGACTACGCGGTTTCGCCTTCCCTGACGCTGACGTCGAGCACCGGATACAACAACGATTTTTTACGATCCACCGAAGACTTCAACCGCTTCAATACGCAGCCGGGAATATTCATCTACGATCCAACCAGTAGTCTCACCCAGGCAGACGGAACTTACGTCTGCAACGATGGTACGTTACGCGCTCCTGACGGACTTTGTTCCGACGGCGGCCCCGGCCAGGCCAGCGGCTATTTTTGCGATCCCCAGTTGGGTTGCAGCAATCGCTTGGTCGCCGAAGATATGAGCGAAGAACACGCCTGGCAGTTCAACCAGGAATTTCGCCTCGCCTCGCATATGAGCGGCCCGCTCAACTTCAATGTTGGCGGAAACTTCATGCACTACGAAACGGAGGAGAACTATCTGATCTTCTTCAACACGCTCACTTTATACAACGCCAAATTCACGGGCGGCTATTGGGACCCTAACAACCCAGCCGCATCGCAATGTCAGGCCGGCAGCGGCACGGCAGGGGGGCTGATCATACGCCCCGTCACACATCCGGTGGATCCCGCTCATCCAGGCACTGCAGGATATGCCTGTGGCTGGATGGACCCCAATCCGATCGATGATCTGGATTACGCGGGCCACAACTATTTCCTTAGTCAGAATCCCTATCTGCTGGATTCCTATGCCGGCTTCGGCGAGGTCTATTACAACGTCTTCGACGATCTAAAGCTGACCGGCGGTTTGCGCTGGACGGACGACCGCAAGCATTTCGTGGACATTCCCAGCGCAATTCTCGCGCAGGGTTACGGTTACGTCGTCACCGATGTGGTGGATCAGGAGTGGAAGGAGTGGACGGGACGGTTCGCCGCCAACTGGACGCCGAAGCTCGATTTAACCGACCAGACGCTCGTCTATGCAACCTTCGGTCACGGCTACAAGGCCGGCGGCGCCAATCCGCCTGGCGCCCTGTTCCTCGCGTTTGTCGGATATGGCGATGTTCCAAGCATCACGCATCCGCTCACATTCAAACCCGAATTCATAAACGCCTATGAGCTCGGCACCAAAAACACGCTGCTGGACGGTGCGCTGACGCTCAACGGTAATTTCTTCTACTACGACTACAAGGGCTATCAGATTTCGGAGATCGTCGATCGCACCTCGGTCAATCTGAATTTCGACGCCACCATCAAAGGTGCGGAACTCGAAGCGACATGGGAGCCTGTGCCGGGACTGAGGTTCTCGTTCTCGGGCGGATATGAACAAACGCGTATGGCCGATGGCTCGCAGGCTGTCGATCTGATGGATCGCACTGCGGGACATCCCGGCTGGGTTCTAGTCAAGCCGTTCGTGACGGAGGCGTCGAACTGCCTATTGCCCGAATACCTCGTGGGATATTTTCTCAATCCCGACCCCGGTACCCCCTTCAACAACAACTACGGAATTCTGTATGCCTGCCAGCTCGCGTACAATGGTCATGTCGACCCCGTCACCGGCAAGCAGTACCAGCTGAATCCGACAGGTACCAATACAACCAATCAGGAGATTATACCGGGATCGTATGGCGGCTTCGATCCGCTTGCCGGCACGCCGGGTCATCCCTACACCGGGCAGAACACCTGGAACGGCGTCGATTACGGCCCGGCGCCCAACAATGGTGCAGGGTTCACGAAGGATTTGAGCGGCAACGAACTTCCCAATGCGCCGCACTTCACGACTTCATTCACCGCAGAATATTCGGTCCCAGTGACGGATGATTGGGCGGCAACGCTTCACGGTGATTTCTATTGGCAAGCCGATTCCTGGGCGCGTGTCTTCAACGACAATCCTTACGACCGCTTGCATGGTTACACCAATGTGAACTTTGCACTGATCCTGACAAACCAGAACGGCTGGCAGGCCACCGGGTACGTCAAGAACGTGTTCAACACGACGGCCATTACCGGCGACTTCCTGAACAGCGATGACACCGGTCTGACGACCAACGTGTTCCTCACCGATCCACGGTTGTTCGGCATTCGCGTTACGAAAAATTGGTAAGGGGGAAACGCACAATGAGCGAACTTCACAATTCGTCAAACGCCGCAAACATCCGTCAGACGCTTTTGGCTACGGTGTCGGCACTTGTTCTCGTTGCATCCGTTCCCGAAGCGGCATTGGCCGGGAGCAACGATCGGCCCACAGTCTGGATCGAAGGCGGCTGGCATTTCGAGAGCGTCACCGGAGATGCAGACGCCTTTGCGCCGCCTCTGGATGCATCGACCGTGGCCTCAGGCTTTCCGTCGCTGACAGCGCTGGAAAACGAGCTTGGCCGAACCTATGGCGCTGAAGGAAGCATCTCGTTCCATCCTCACGGCTCGGATTGGGTGTTCACCGCTTCGGCAAGATATGGTCGTACCAGAACCACGCGCCGCCTCATAAATCAGCAGACAATCGTCGGACCGCAACTAAAGCAGTCGGTCTTCCAGTCGGGCGGATTTGTTGCGGTGCCAGCCACCCCCACCTTTCCTGCTTACGCGACCCACAACATCAAGAATTCCGAATCACATGCGATTGCCGATTTCCAGGTTGGAAAGGATGTCGGCATCGGGTTGCTCGGTCGCGGAACGGACACGATCATAAGTTTCGGCGCCAGATACGCGCAGATGAACGCCAGTTCGAAAGGAAATTCCATAGCCGATCCAAACGCGGTTTTCGAGCAAGCGAAATTGCCCATCGGGCCCAAATACCTCTACTACGTCAGAATCCTACATCACGCATCCGCGGCCTCTATGGAACGCACCGACAGTTTGCACGCGCTCGGACCGTCGCTGTCGATGAAAAACACCACGGGCCTTCTGGGAACGGTCGATGACGGGCAAATCGCGCTCGATTGGGGTGTGAATGCGGCTCTTTTGTTCGGGCGGCAAAAAGCGAAGACCAGCCATCATTCCACCGTCCGCGATTATGGCGGGCCGAGCGGAACAGCTGTACAAGCGATCCATACCTATACACCGGTGAACCGTACGCGCTCGCGCATGGTAACCGTCCCGAATATCGGCGGCTTCGCGGCGCTGTCGTATCGCTTCCCGAATGCGAAACTGAGTGCTGGTTACCGCGCCGACTTCTTCCTCGGGGCGCGCGATGGTGGATTGGAAACCCGCAGCACCACCGACGTTAGTTTCCATGGTCCCTTTGCAACCATCAGCGTCGGTTTGGGCGGATAATGGCTTTCAAAAGCGCAATCTCCCTTTGGCGGCGGAGCAGTGCGCCGCCTTTTTCTTGGCATTCGGTCTAAGCCTTTGAGTCAGTTGCAAGAAAAAAATCAACATTAGGCCTTGAAACCTGATATTTGGCGTTCTATATTCGTTCTCAGATGCTTCTTGAGGACTTTGCTCACGCAACCATTCGCTGCCCGCGCGGGCTGCGAGACCGACACGAGAATACAGGGACAGGATGCGACAGCCCTCGTGTGCATCCGCGTCTCTCCGCCAGTTTCGTCCGGCGCGCTTGCGGCTGCACGATCTTCAGGATCACAGCGCGCATCGCCGGGCATCAGGGGCGGAAGGGATAAGTCTCGCGGGACAGGCCGAGGTGCGGGCGCCGGTGACGTTTGATGTTACGGCCGAAACCGTCCGCCAGCCGAAGCTTCGACCCCGTCATTGTCGCTTAAACCGTCACGCGAAATTTTCGGCGCCGGTTTTTGCGATGGTGGCGGGGAATCTGTTTTTTGGGGCTCAACAAAACACAGCAAGCATCGACATAATCTTTCAAACATAACCCACCCGGCCCTTTTTCGGGCCGCTTCGTTCTATCCTTCCGAGTCCGGGGTTCAACCCTTGAAGGACGGGGATGGTCGAACGGTCAGACATCAATCGTGACGGCACGCTCTCGCATTCACAGAGTGCGGCCATGACGGCGTCTGAGCTGGAAGCCTGGTTCGTGCGCGAAGTGCTGCCGCTGGAAGGCCAGCTGGTGCATTTCCTGCGCCGCTCCTGGCGCAACGCCAGCGACATCCCCGACCTTCTGCAAGAGGTCTATATGCGGGTGTGCGAAGCGGCGCAGAAACAGGTTCCGGTCCCGGCGAAGCCGTTTGTCTTCGCCGTGGCGCGCAATCTCATCATCGATCATGTGCGCCGCGAACATGTCGTCTCGATTGAATCCGTTTCCGATCCCGATGCGGTGGATACCGCAACCGAAGAGCCGGGGCCGGATAGAAACGCCATCGCGCGCGACGAGTTGCGCCGTCTCGAAGCAGCCCTCGATCGTCTTCCCCCGCGCGCCCGCGAAGCCATGGTGATGCAGAAGGTCGAAGGTCTGTCGCGCCGCGAAATCGCCGTGCGCATGGGCGTTACCGAGAAAACCGTCAAATGGCATTTGAACGAAGCGGTGCGCGCATTGGCCGACATTCTTTACGGACCGGAGGGTTCGTCGTGACCGAACCCACCGCCACCGACATCCAAACCCGCGCCGCCGATTGGCTGCTCGAACGCCGCGAAGGCGAATGGAACGACGAACGCCAGAAGGCTTTCGATGCGTGGATGGAAGACTCGCTTGCCCATCGCATCGCCTATTGGCGGCTCGATGCCGCGTGGGGCAGGGCGGATTTGTTGAGCGCCATGCGCCGCCCCGCTTTCCAGCGCGCGGCCGCGCCAAAGCGCAAAACCTGGCCCATCGTGTTCCGCGCTTCCGCCGCCATCATCGCGATAGCCGCCATCGCCGGCGCCACGCAATGGTTCGAAGCAGGCAAATCCGCCGAAAAGACCTATGCCACCGCGGTCGGCGAACGCGAACGTCTCACGCTCGCAGATGGCTCGCAGATCGAACTCAACACCGACACGTCGCTGCGCGCCGAAATCACGCCCCATGAGCGCCGCATCTGGCTCGACAAGGGCGAGGTCTATTTCGAAGTCAAACACAACGAGAAGAAGCCATTCGTCGTGATGGCTGGCGATCACCGCATCACCGACATCGGCACCAAATTCGTCGTGCGCCGCGATCCGGGCGCGTTCAAGGTCTCGGTGCTCGACGGTATCGTGCGGCTGGAAGACAGCGCCGAACGCCAGGCGCCGAAAATCCTCACCAAGGGCGAAGTCGCCGTCGCCACGCCCACCAAAACTTCGGTCACGCGCCAATCGCCGCGCACGCTCGCGGACGCCATGGGCTGGCAGCGCGGCGTGCTCGTGTTCGATCACACATCGCTTGCGGAAGTTGCGCGCGAATTCAACCGCTACAGCACCACACGCATGATCATCAGCGATCCCAAAACCGCCACGCTTACCATCGACGGCACGTTTCCCTCGAACGATGCGCGCGCCTTCATGCGCCTGGCGCAACCCGTTCTGGGTCTCACCGTCGTGGATCGCGGCAACGAGATCGTGATTTCGAAGTAGCAGGGACGTTCGCCTTCAAACGCCGGTCAAAATCGGGGGGAATACATGACACGCCAGAAACTCTTCAAAGCGATCCTGTCGGGCGGCGCTTGCGCTGCCGCGCTTACAACCGCTGCCTTCGCGCACAGCTTCGATATTCCGGCGACCGATCTCAAAGCCGCGCTCAATGCGTATTCGACCCAGTCCGGCGTGCCGTTGATCTTCTCCGGCGATGCCATCAAAGGTATCCGCGCCAATGCCGTGAAAGGCGACATGCCCGCCGATGACGCGCTGGAACATCTGTTGAAAGGCACCGGCTTCGGCATCCGCCACGATGCCTCCGGCGCCGTCGGCATCATCCGCGACACGTCTTCGCTCGACATGGTCGAACCCATGCAACTGGCGCAAGCCGCACCGCGGCCTTCCGTGGAAACGGTGACGGTCACATCGTCCAAGCTCGGCGGCGGAGACGTGCAAAGCGTGCCCATCGCCATCACGGCCATGAGCCAGGAGCAACTGACCGCCACACAAACCGCCGGCGGCCCCGACCTCGTGAAGCAGGTTCCGAACCTGACGTTCTCGAAAACCAACTTCACCGGCTACAACATCCAGATCCGCGGCATCGGCACGCAAGCGATTTCCGTCACCACAGACCCCGCGGTCGCGGTCTCGTTCAACGATGTGCCGTTCCTGCGCAACCATTTCTTCGAACAGGAATTCTTCGACGTCAGCCAGGTCGAAGTCCTGCGCGGCCCGCAAGGCACGCTCTATGGCCGCAACGCCACTTCCGGCGTGGTCAACGTGATCTCCGCACGAGCGACCGATCATTGGGAAGCGCAAGCCTCCGTCGATGTCGGCAACTACAACAATCGCCGCCTCGAAGGCATGATCAACGCGCCCATCCTTGACGACAAGATCGACTTGCGTGTGGCGGGCGAATGGACCAAGCGCGACGGCTATTCTTTCAACCAGGAAACCGATCATTCTACCGACGGCCGCGATCTGTGGTCCTCGCGCGTGTCGCTGCTGGTGCATCCCATTTCGGATCTGACAGCTACCGCCGTCTGGGAACATTTCGACGAGTCAGACGATCGCCTGCGCAGCGGCAAACAGCTCTGCTCGCGCGACGAACCGCCGACGTCTGTCGATGGTCCAGCCGGGCCGCAGACCCCGGATTACGATCCATACGGCAATTTCGGCGGCGTCTGGCTACAGCAGGGCTGCAAGGCGGCCTCGCTCTATGCGCCGGAATCTTTCGGCACGCCCAACGCGGCGTCCATTCCCTTCATCGCCGCGCTGCAGCTCCTCAGTCCCTACATGACGCCGGGCACCAATCCCTATGCTGGCGTCACGCAGTCAACGGATCTGCGCGTCATCAACTCGCTTATCGATCCCATATATCGCGCCAAGAACGACACCTACGAACTCAACGTCGATTTTCAGGTCACCCCTACGCTGAAACTGACTTCGCAAACCGCCTATAACACCGACAGCCTCTATTCGACGGAAGACTTCAATCGCTACAACACGAGCGGAGGCATCTTCCTCGATCCTGGCGGAAACACGCTCATCGGGCAGGATGGCGAATATTGCGATCCGCAGCTCGGCTGTTCGAGCCGTCTCGTGTCGCAGGATATTTCCGACGAAACGGCGCACCAATTCTATCAGGAAGTGCGGCTGGCCTCCTCGTTCACCGGCAATCTCAATTTCGTGGTGGGCGGAAACTATCTCAAATACCGCACGCTGGAAAACTACCAAATCATGGCCAATGCCATCACTTTGGCGGCGGAGAATTTCAATGGCTTCTTTGGTGGTTCGCTGCCGGCGGATGCTCCGCATATTCCGTTCGATCCCGTGCTTGCCAATTCCTGCAATCCGCAACCGGCAATCACCGACCATACGCAGTTGGGTCAGAACACCTTTCTGGGCCTTGGTTGCGCCTATATCGATCCCAATCCGCTGGGAAGCATCGACGGGCAGGGCCACAATTATTTCCGCAGCCAGAATCCCTACAACCTCTCTTCGTGGGCAGGGTTCGGCGAAGTCTATTACAACGTCACAAGCGACGTGAAACTAACAGGCGGCTTGCGCTTCACCGATGATCAAAAACACTTCGACGTTATCCCAAGCTGGGCGCTGATCGCCTACAAGGGCTATCCCATCACCAACATCATCGATCAGGAATGGCGCGAAGTAACCGGCCGCGCCAACATCACCTGGACGCCGCAACTCGATTTCACCGATCAATCGCTGTTTTATGCGTCCTATGCGCATGGCTACAAAGGCGGCGGTGCCAACCCGCCGGGCGTGATCCCGATCAGTACCGGGTTCGGCAACGACTACTATCTCACGTCGCCCAGCAACCAGACCCATCCTTCGACGTTCGAACCCGAGTTCAATAATGCCTTCGAACTCGGAACGAAGAACACGCTGCTTGACGGCGATATGGTCCTCAATGGCGACGTGTTCCTCTACAAATACAAGAACTACCAGATCTCGCAGATCATCGACCGGACGGCCGTGAACATGAATCTGAATGCCACGGTGAAGGGCGCCGAACTCGAAACCACCTGGACGCCGCTTCCGGGGTTGAAGCTCGGTCTCACCGGCGGTTATGAGGACGCGAGAATCGACGATGGCCAGTCGGCAATCGACATCATGGACCGCACGGCGGGACATACCGACTGGATGGTGGTCAAACCGTTCGTCACGCAAACCTCGAACTGCATCGTGCCGCGTGACGTCATCAACGAACAGCTCGCGGGCCATGGCGACTCTCTGGCCTACACCTGCGTCGATGCTTACACCTTCGATGAAGACCCCGTGACGTTGAGTCCTTATCGGGCCGATCCTGGAACGGACCTGTTTGGCAATCCGCTGCCCGGCTATCACGGCTTCGATCCCGATGCCGCGCCCAATCACGGCGAAGGTTTCTCCAAAGACCTCTCTGGCAATATGTTGCCCAGTGCCCCGCACTTCACCCTGTCGCTCAACGGCGATTACACAATGCCGCTTTCCGACGATTGGGCGGGCACGTTGCATGGCGATTTCTACTGGCAGTCGGACTCTTTTGCCCGCGTCTTCAACGACCGGCCGTATGACGAAATCCGCGGTTACACCAACATCAACATGGCCCTGATTTTCACCAACCAGGAAGGCTGGCAGGCGATGGTCTATGTGAAGAACCTTCGCGATACCACCGCCATCACCGGCGCTTTCCTGAACTCGGATGACACTGCACTGGCCACGAACATCTTCGTCACCGATCCGCGCCTCTTCGGCATTCGCATCACCAAGAACTGGTAAGCCGACCCCAAACGGCCATCCAGCGGGCGGCGGAGAAATCCGCCGCCTGTTTTCTTTTGTGCGAAGGGATTCTGCACAGCGTCTGCACATCCTCGCTTCGCACCCGCCAAACCGGCGCAATGCGCGCCCCCTCGGTGCCTGCATCCGCGACATGGGTTCATGCGTTATTCCAACGGCTGAGTAATTTTATTGCGCGCTCGCGCAACGCTTGAGTCGCGCCGGGCCCAAGCGCAGATTGGCCCGGATTTTCCAGCTTTTCCGCGAAAAACCGGGAGCCGCTGGCAGGGACAGGAAGGCCATGAAGAACCGCAAACCGCTTTCGCTGCACATTCCCGAACCGGAAGCGCGCCCCGGCGAGCAGCCCGATTTCAGCGGCGTCAGGGTGCCCGAAGCCGGTTCCGTGCGCCGCCCGGATCCCGATGCGCCCGATCACGAGATTCGCGATCTCGCCTATTCGCTGATCCGCGTGCTGGACGATAAAGGCGCCGCCGTTGGCCCGTGGAATCCGCGTCTCGATCCCGAAACGCTGCGCCGCGGCTTGCGCGTGATGATGCTTACGCGCGCCTATGACGACCGCATGTATCGCGCCCAGCGTCAGGGCAAGACTTCGTTCTATATGAAATGCACCGGTGAAGAGGCGTGCTCCATCGCGGCCGCCTTCGCGCTCGATCGCGACGACATGTGTTTCCCCTCATATCGCCAGCAGGGAATCCTCATCGCACGCGGTTATCCGCTCGTCACGATGATGTGTCAGGTCTATTCGAACGAGCTGGACCCGCTGAAGGGCCGCCAATTGCCGATCATGTATTCGAGCAAGAAGGACAGTTTCTTCACCATCTCCGGCAATCTCGGCACGCAATTTCCGCAAGCTGTCGGCTGGGCGATGGCAAGCGCGTATAAGGGCGATGATCGCATCGCCGCTTCCTGGGTCGGTGACGGAACGACGGCCGAGGGCGACTTCCATCAGGCATTGAATTTCGCTTCGGTCTATCGTGCGCCGGTGATCCTCAACGTCGTCAACAACCAATGGGCAATCTCGTCCTTCTCCGGCATCGCCGGCGGCGAAGAAACCACCTTCGCCTCGCGCGCCATCGGTTACGGCCTTCCCGGGTTGCGGGTGGACGGAAACGATTTCCTCGCCGTCTACGCCGCAACCGATTGGGCCGCCACGCGGGCGCGCAACAATCAGGGCGCAACGCTGATCGAACTCTATACCTATCGCGTCGAAGGCCATTCCACGAGCGATGATCCCAGCCGCTACCGCCCGTCGGATGAAGGAAAAGCCTGGCCGCTCGGCGATCCCGTCGAACGCCTGAAAAAGCATCTCATCGCGCTCGGCGAATGGTCGGAAGAACGGCACGAGCAGACGCATAAAGACGTGGCGGAAGAAGTCCGCGCCGCCAACAAGGAAGCCGAAAGCCACGGCACGCTCGGCGGCGACAAGAAGCCCAGCGTCAAGACGATGTTCGAAGACGTCTACGAAGACATGCCCTGGCACATTCGCCGCCAGCGCCAGCAGATGGGGATCTGATCGTGGCCACCATGAACATGATCCAGGCCATCAACTCCGCCATGGACGTGATGCTTACGCGCGATCCCGATGTGCTCGTGCTGGGCGAAGACGTCGGCTATTTCGGCGGCGTCTTCCGCGCCACGGAAGGCTTGCAGAAGAAGCACGGCGTCAAACGCTGCTTCGATACGCCCATCGGCGAAGGCGGCATCGTGGCCGTCGCCATCGGCATGGGCGCTTACGGTTTGCGCCCCATCGTCGAAATCCAGTTCGCCGATTACATCTATCCCGCCTTCGATCAGATCGTTTCTGAAGCAGCCCGCCTGCGCTATCGCTCCGCCGGTGATTTCACCGCGCCCATGACCGTGCGCACGCCTTATGGCGGCGGCATCTTCGGCGGCCAGACGCACAGCCAAAGCCCCGAAGCGATCTTCACCCATGTTTCCGGTCTCAAAACGGTCGTCCCCTCCACGCCGTATGACGCCAAGGGCCTTCTCATCAGCGCCATCGAAGACAACGACCCGGTGATCTTCCTGGAGCCCAAGCGCATCTATAACGGCCCATTCGACGGTCATCACGACCGTCCCGTTCAGCCGTGGTCCAAACATCCGGCGAGCGATGTGCCCGACGGCTATTACAAAGTCCCGCTGGGCAAGGCCGCCGTGGTGCGCGAAGGAAGCGACGTTACCGTTCTGGCCTATGGCACCATGGTTCACGTCGCGCTCGCCTCGGCGGAAGATGCCGGGTTGGATGCCGAAGTGATCGACCTGCGCACGCTTCTCCCGCTCGACATCGACACCATCGTCAAATCGGTGGAGAAAACCGGCCGCTGTGTGATCGCGCACGAAGCCACGCGCACCTCCGGCTTCGGCGCCGAACTCGCAGCGCTGGTACAGGAGAATTGCTTCTATCATCTCGAAGCCCCCATCGAACGCGTCACCGGCTGGGACACGCCCTATCCGCACGCCTTCGAATGGGACTACTTCCCCGGACCCAAACGCGTGGTCGAAGCCATGCGCCGCGCGATGGAGGGTTGAATGGGCCGCTATGTCTTCAAACTTCCCGACGTCGGCGAAGGCACCGCCGAAGCCGAAATCGTTGCCTGGCACGTAGCCGTCGGCGATACGATCCACGAAGACCAGAATCTCGTCGATGTGATGACGGACAAAGCGACGGTCGAAATGACATCGCCGGTGTCCGGCAAAGTGATTTCGCTCCACGGCGAACCGGGGCAGATGGCGGCGGTCGGTTCGGCGCTCGTCGAACTGGAAGTCGAAGGCGCGGGCAATGTGGGGCAGGGCAAAGCTGCATCGGCACCGAAAGCTGAGGCGCCGCAGAAAAAGAAAGAAACCTCCCTCTCCCCCAGCGGGGGAGGGGGTCGGGGTGAGGGGGCGGCTGTCTCAGCAAGCTCTGAACCCCTGAAATCGCTGAACCAATCTCCCCCTCACCCCAGCCCTCTCCCCCTCCGGGGGCGAGGGAGTGAGCAGCCGCGTACCTTCGGCGACAAACCTCTCGCATCGCCCGCCGTGCGCGAACGGGCCCATGAACTCGGCATCGAATTGCAATACGTCGCGGGCTCCGGCCCCGCAGGCCGCATCACCCATGCCGATCTCGACGCCTACGTCGCTTCCGGCGGCCGCGCCTCCACCGCACGTCCCGCACTCGCCCAACGCGAAGGCATCGAAGAGGTGAAGGTCATCGGCCTGCGCCGGAAGATCGCGGAGAAGATGCAGGATTCCAAGCGCCGCATTCCGCACTACGCCTATATCGACGAAATCGACATGACCGAGCTGGAAGACCTCCGCACGCATCTCAACAAAACCAAACGCGCCGATCAGCCCAAACTCAACGTCCTGCCGTTCCTCATCCGTGCATTGGTGCGCGTGCTTCCCGACTATCCGCAAATCAATGCGCGTTTCGACGATGAAGCAGGCATCGTCCATCGCCACGCCGCCGTCCACGCCGGCATCGCCACGCAAACCGCCAACGGATTGATCGTACCTGTCGTCCGTCACGCCGAAGCGCGCGATGTGTGGGATCTCGCAAACGAAATCGCCCGCATCGCCCAACTGACGCGCGAAGGCAAAGCCAGCCGCGACGATCTCACCGGTTCCACCATCACCATCACAAGCCTCGGCGCATTGGGCGGCCTCGCCACCACGCCGGTCATCAATCATCCGGAAGTCGCGATCATCGGCCCCAACGCCATCGTCGAACGCCCGGTGGTGAAAAGCGGTCAGATCGTGGTGCGCAAGATGATGAACCTGTCGTCGTCCTTCGATCATCGCGTCGTCGATGGCTTCGACGCCGCCGAGTTCATCCAGCGTATCAAGGCGATGCTGGAACATCCGGCAACGCTGTTCATGGATTGATCATGGCCGAGATCATTCACACCAAAGTTCTCGTGCTCGGCGGCGGCCCCGGCGGCTATGTCGCCGCGATCCGCGCGGGCCAGCTCGGCCTCGACACCACCCTCGTCGAAGCCGATCGTCTCGGCGGCACATGCCTCATCCGCGGCTGTATTCCCTCCAAAGCAATCATCCATGTCGCCGGCCAGTTCGAAGCGATGACGAAAGCCGCAAACAAAAGCCGCAACGGCATTTCGCTGAACACGGCACCGTCCGTCGATTTTACCGAAACCGTGAAATGGAAAGAGGGCGTCGTCGACAAACTCAATTCCGGTGTCGCCACGCTTCTCAAGCGCGCGAAAGTCCGCGTGGTCAGCGGCTGGGGCACGTTCAGCGACGGCAAAACCTGCCACGTCAAAACCAAGGACCGCGAAACCACAATCGCCGCCGAACACGTCATCCTCGCCGCCGGTTCGGTTCCGGTCGAGCTTCCGTTCCTGCCCTTCGGCGGCAACGTGATCTCTTCCACCGAAGCCCTCTCGCTCAACGAAGTGCCCAAACGCCTCGTCGTGGTGGGCGCAGGCTATATCGGCCTCGAACTCGGCATCGCCTTCCGCAAACTGGGCGCCGAAGTGATCGTCGTCGAAGCGCTCGATCGCATCCTGCCGCTTTACGACGCCCAACTCGTCGAACCCGTCCGCAAATGGCTGCAGAAGAACGGCGTCACCGTTCATCTGGGCGCGAAAGCCAAAAGCGTCGAAGACAACAAACTCGTCCTTGAAACGAGGGACGGCGAAACCCTCAAACTCACCGCCGACAAAATCCTCGTCACCGTTGGCCGCAAGCCGAACACCGTAAGCTGGGGCCTTGAGAACATGGCGATCGATATGGACGGCCGCTTCGTGATGGTCGACGATCGTTGTGCGACCTCGATGAAAAACGTCTGGGCCATCGGCGATCTGGTCGGCGAACCGATGCTCGAACACAAGGCGGCAAAGCAGGGCGAGACGGTTGCCGAAATCATCGCGGGCCACCAACGCAAATTCGATCCCGTTTCCATTCCCGCCGTCTGTTTCACCGAGCCCGAAATCGTCAGTGCCGGAATGCTGCCCACGCCGGAAACCGCGAAAGACAATGGCATCATCACGGCGGTCTTTCCCTTCGCCGCCAACGGCCGCGCGCTCAGCATGGAAGCAGGCGACGATGGCGGTTTCGTCCGCATCCTCGCGCGTGCCAGCGATCATCGCGTGCTGGGCATCCAGGCCGTGGGCGCCCATGTCTCCGAACTCTCCAACGAATTCTCGCTCGCATTGGAAATGGGCGCGGTGCTGGAAGACATCGCCGGCACCATCCACGTCCATCCCACTTTGGGCGAAGCCTTCCACGAGGTATCGTTGCGCGCCCTCGGCCACGCCATCCACATCTGAACCGCGATGCGCAAATCCCTCCACATCGGAAAACCGCTCGGCCTCGCGCAGTTGCGGGAAGGTTATGAAAGCCCCGTCGACATCGCGTTCGAAGCCCATGCGCTCGGCGCCATCGAAGCCGGCGCCGCATCGCTTGCCCGCATCGTCGGCCGCGATCAGACGGCGTATGGCGTGAACACAGGTTTCGGCCTGCTCGCGCAAACCCGCATCGAACACGATCAGCTTCGCCAGCTTCAAAAGAACCTCGTCCTCTCCCACGCCGCAGGCGTCGGCGCCCCGATGCCGGACAATGTCGTGCGCCTGATGATGGTGCTAAAACTCGTCAGCCTCGCGCGCGGCGCCTCCGGCGTGCGCAGCGAAGTGTTGCATGCGCTCAAATCGTTTCTCGACCGCGACATCTATCCGGTTATTCCCGCCCAAGGCTCTGTCGGCGCGTCTGGCGATCTCGCCCCGCTCGCCCATATGAGTGCGGCGCTAATGGGCGTGGGCGACGTGCGCGTCGGCGGCAAAACCATCGCCGCCACCAAAGCGCTGGCCGATGCCAACCTGCAGCCGCTCGAACTTGGCCCCAAGGAGGGCCTCGCGCTCCTCAACGGCACGCAAGCCTCCACCGCCATGGCGCTCGCCGGATTGTTCGCCGCCGAAGATGCCTTCGCCGCGGCGCTGATCTCAGGTGCGATGTCCATCGACGCGTTGAAAGGCAGCGATGCTCCCTTCGATCCGCGCCTGCACGAATTGCGCGGCCAGCCCGGCCAGATCGCCGTCGCCAAAACGTTGCGCGAGTTGGAAAAGGGCAGCGCCATCCGCCAGTCGCATATCGATTGCGACCGCGTGCAGGATCCCTATTCGCTGCGCTGCCAGCCACAGGTGATGGGCGCGGTGCTCGACCTGTTGCGTTTCGCCGGCCGCACGCTCGCCATCGAAGCCAACGCCGTCACCGACAATCCGCTGATCTTCCCCGAGCGTGACGAAGTGATCAGCGGCGGAAATTTCCACGCCGAGCCGGTTGCGTTCGCCGCCGATCAGATCGCGCTCGCGCTCGCCGAAACCGGTTCTATGTCGGAATGCCGCATCACCATCCTCACCGATCCGAAGATGAGCAGCTTGCCAGCCTTCCTAGTGCGCGACAACGGCGTGAATTCCGGCTTCATGATCGCGCAGGTCACGGCGGCGGCGCTCGTTTCCGAAAACAAGCTGCTCTCCCATCCCGCAAGCGTCGACACCATCTCGACCTCCGCCGGTCAGGAAGATCACGTTTCCATGGCCGCCCATGGCGCGCGCCGCCTCGCGCATATGGCGGAGAACACGACCAATGTCGTAGCCATCGAATTGCTGGCCGCCGCACAGGGCATCGAATTTCACCGCCCGCTAAAAAGCTCCGCGATTCTGGAATCGCTGCTCGCGCAATTGCGCAGCGAAGTGCCGCCTTACGATCGCGACCGCTTCTTCGCCCCCGACATTGCAAAAGCATCGCAAGGCATCCGCGACGGCCGCTACCGCCGCGCGCTCGCGCCCATTCTCGGCATCTTCGCCGAATAACAAAAAGCCCCGGAAAACCGGGGCTTTTGCGACTTACATGGTCTTCTTGTCGAGATCGGCGTCTATCTTTTGCGCCACCTCCAGATGGTTCTTGACCGTCGGCAACACCTCGGCGGCAAACGCCTTCAGCTTCGCGTTGTCGCCGTTCTTGGCATAGCCCTCGAGCATCGAAACGGCATCCTTATGGGCCGAAACCTGGTCGTCCATATAGGTCTTGTCGAAATCCGCGTTGCTCTTGGAATTCAGGCTGTTCAATTCGTTCGCCTGCGACATGGAGAAAAGATCATTGTTGGCGAACTTGCCGTCCTTGCCCGGCTCCATCTGCTTTTCAAGGCTTGCCTTGCTGATGCCGCCCAGTGCCACCAGCTTGTCGGTGGAAGCGGTGTGATCGCGGATCATCATCGCGGCGAAATCTTTGATCTGTGCATCTGTGGCATGCGTCTGCGCGATCTTGGCCGAGGTGACTTCGAACGCGTCGCTCGCCGCCACCTGGTTGCGGAACTGTTTGGCGTCAGGCGTGCCCATGCCGAGGACTTCGGTGGCGGAGGCGGAACCCGCAGCCGCCATGGCAAGCGCAAGCACGCTTGCGGCAATCGAAAGTTTCATTGGAGTGCTCCCTGAGAGAATTCGTTCTGCCCTTCTGAAGGGCTAAACGCGGAACAGGGATGCGAAGTTCCGGAATATTGCGGTGCTGTTAAGCGGCGCGCGCCAGTTCCATTGAAACAAGCGCCACCTGCGGTGCTGTTCCCTGAAGTTCCGCCACCGCCTGTTTCAGGGTTTCACCCGGCGTTTCTCGCGCCACGACGAGTGCCACGTCGCAAAGCCGCGCCAGTTGCGCCGCATCGTTTGCCGCCAGAACCGGTCCGCTGTCGATTACCACCAGATCGCACGCACTTCTCAAATGCGCCACCAGCTGCGCCATCGCGGGCGAGCCCAGAATCTGCGTCGGATTGTGCAACCCTTGCGCACACGCCAGCATGAACGCGCCGGATCGCGTGTCGCGGAAGAAGCATTGGCTCAGCCGCAAACGACCGGTCAACGCCGCCACGAGTCCGCGCTGGTTGACCACGCCGATGGCATGCGCCACGCGCGGGCTTCTGAAATTCCCGTCGATCAGCACCACGCGCCGCCCACCCTGCGCCGCCGCCCGCGCAATGCTGACTGCGAGATCGGTCTGATATTCTCCCGGTGCAGCCGGTGCGATCAGCACCGCGCGCCCGCTCGCCCCCATCGGCAACACCGCGCCCACCAGCGCGTTGATCGCGCGTGCAGCCGCCGATGCCGGAAAATCCACCACCACATCCGCCAATCGCCCCTGCGAAAGCGGAATGCGCGCCATCACGGGAAATGCGGATCGCACAACGCCGCCGCTCTCCGCCCGCTCCATCACCAGCGCAACCAGCAAGCCCAGCAGCAAACTCGCGGGGATCGCGGCCGCCACCACAAACACCTTGCGCGGCCCATCAGCAAATTCCGGAATCGCTGCGGGCGAAATCACGCGCGCATCCGGCATCTGGTCGGCGGTGGAATCCTGCGTCGCGCGCAGCCGCTCCACGAAAGCCTGGTACATGCTGCGCGTAGACGCCGAATTGGCCTCCAGCGATTTCAGTTTCACGCGCGCCAGATTGTCGTCGCTCGAATCATGTTCGGCCCCGCGCAGACTTCCTTCCAGCGAAGCAACCTGTGCTGCTGCCACCGCGCGATCGTTCGCAGCCGTTTCCACCACGCGGCGCACTTCCTGTGCGATCTTGGTTTCCAGGTTCCGCTTCTGGGATTCCATTTCCTGCATCTTGGGATGCATGGGCCCATAGCGCGTGGAAAGCTCGGCCTCCTGCTGGATGAGATCGCTCTCCTGCGCGCGCAATTGCGCGATCAGCGGCGAGGCAACAACCTGCGAAACATCCGCCGCGCGGCCTTCCTTCACCAATTGCGTCACGCGCGCATAATTTGCCTGCTTCTGCGCAAGGTCCGCGCGCGCCG
Source organism: Rhizomicrobium sp. (assembly GCA_035543495.1). GTDB lineage: Bacteria > Pseudomonadota > Alphaproteobacteria > Micropepsales > Micropepsaceae > Rhizomicrobium. The sequence goes on from DATKJT010000042.1 coordinate 213,013, forward strand.
CCACCAACTGCGTGCTGATTGCCCCCATCTGCTGATCGGCCAGCGAACCCGTCACCGTAATGTCGTTGAGATTGTGCTCGGCCTTGTAGCGTTGCACCGCTTCGTCGGATGCCTGCACCTGCTGCGCCAGCCGGCCGATACGATCCATCAGCCATTGCGTTGTCTGCGCGGTCGCTTCCGTCTTCGCGGCCACCTGATCGGACACATAGGCATCGCTGATAGCATCCGCGATGCGCGCCGCTTTTTCCGGATCGCGCGAGGTGAAGCGCACGTCGAGGCTTGTCGAAAGCCCGATCGCGTCCACCGTCAAATGTTTCAGGAAATTGTCGATGGTCGTATCGCGCACGCGCCGTGCATCGCTGTTGCCAAACAATCCGCCCGAAGCCTTGAACTCGGGATCGGTCGCCAGCCGCAACTTGCCGATCACCTGTTCTGCCAGCGCGCGCGAGGTCAAGATCTGTATCTGGTTCTGCAGCGAAGCCGGATCGGTGGGGGTCTGCGAAAGCACCGCCGAAAGATCGGTCACGTTGTTCTTGCGCGTCTCCAGCATCACCACGGAAGAGGCGGTGTATCGCGCGGGCCAGAGGAGCAGGGCCAGCACCACAACCGCCATCGCGGCGGCAGCGACTTTAAGGATAACGGCCCGGCGTGCAGACGCGATCCGAACCAAATCGGAAAACCCCAACGGGCTTTCTGCCCCGAAAGTCGGAATTTTGCCCGTCATTGCGCCACGAAATCGCTCACCCAGGCGGACCCAAGCATAAAGTGTTCCGGCCACGGAGGAATTAACCCTCCAGGCCCTTTAAGAATGGTTAACGAATTCTTTCACCCCCTAAAGGGCCAGCTTCAGATCCAGATGGATGGTGTGGTCGCGAAAATCCTGATGCGCCGCCGATGAGGCCCGGTTGCTGAAGTCATATCCCAGCACCGCGCGCATGTTCTCGTTGATCAGATATTGCCCCTGCAGCGAAGCGCCCCAAACCGTGTCGTTGCGCAGCGCGCCCACAAACCGGCTCGACGCATAACTCACGCCGCCCTGCAAGATCAGGTTGCGCAGCAATTCGTAATCGACGCCCAGGTTCACCACGCGGTCGTCGCTCAGCGATGCGCCCAGGATCGTCGTATCGGTGAAGCGCCGCTCGGCGGAAAGATGCACGGTGTAGAGCGCATCGGGATACCAGGTCAGCTTCGCACCGAAATCGATCCCGCTCACATTCGGCAGCGGCGAATGGAAATCCTGCTCGATATATCCGGCATAGGCCTCGCCCTTCAAAAGATCGGTCAGCCGGAAATCTGCGCCGCCGTCCAGCGAATAGCCGTGGCTGCCGCGATTGTATCCGTTGCGATCGGTCTGCAGATCGAACGCCCGGTTGTTGTATGTCCCTCGCACGAAGAACGAATAGCCTTCCGAAACTTCCAGCGAGATACGCCCGTGCAGCGAATATTTCAGCTCGTCGCGGTCGTTGTTGGGAAGAATGCCGCCGCCGATCAAAGGTGTGGCATCGTAGTTCAGCCGGTCCAGCGTGCCGCCGAAGCTGAACGCAAGCTGTCCCGCATCGTGGGTGAAAGTGCCTTCCGCGTGCACGTTGGAATAATGCGTGGGCTCCGCTGCCAGGTTGGGCTCGTCGGGGGAATAGCGCGGCTCGTGGGTGGAAACGTAGTCCACCTCGCCGTCCACCGTCGTCCCGCGCAGGATGTCCAGCCGCCCGTGCCCGCCCACATTCCAGTCGGTGTGACTTTCGCTGTCGTGCTCGGCATAGCGGTAGTGCGAAACCGCCGCCGTCACCTCGACCAGATCGTTGTTCCAGTCGGAGCGCAGATCGAGGTTGGGCGCGATGGTGAAATAGGCATCGCCCGTCGTACCCGCATCGGTGCGATAGATATTGGTGTCGCCCGCCACGCCCAGATCGAGCGTCGGATAAAGCCGGAAACCGCCCAGCGGCAAACCTTTGGGATCGTAATCGGGCCGCGCACGCTCCATCACGCCCATCTCGTCGGCGGCCACAAGGCCGGGCCATGCCGCCAGGAAAGCGGCGATCGCAAAAGGCGAGATTTTCACGCGAATCACCCTCTGCCGCAGAGGCTATAGTGATTTGCGCGATTTGAAGTAGGGCAGGTTGAATCAGGCGTTCTGTAACGCGCCCATGTCGGCCCGGTGTGCCGAAAGCGCGTGCAGCAGCTTGGGATCGTCTGCCGGAATGTCGTGATAGGCGCCGGTCACGTGCAACCCCTGGCTTTGGGGAAAGAGCGCGATCAGCTCCGCATTCGTCACCGCCACCCTCGGCTTTGCGGGCTTGCCTTCCAACGCACCGAGCAGCGCTGCGGGAAGATCGCGGCCCGCGCCCAGCGCCAGATGGCAGATCTGCGTCGCCCGTGGATTGATCTCGATGAGATGCAGCTTGCCTTGCTTGTCCCGCATGAAGTCGAGCCCGTGGAATCCGCTCAGCCCGAAACGCTGGGCAACACGGCGTGCCGCCTCATCCATCTCCGGCGACGCCACCCGGCGCAGAACCGTCGCCGGCCCCGCGTGCTTCACCGTCTGCACCACATCCATGCAAAGGGTGGCCAGCACCTCGCCGTTCCACGCCGCAAAGGCGCAGGTCGCAGGCGCACCGTCGACAAGCCGCTGCACGCTGATCGCATAATCCCGCGGCTCGACCGCCTGCATCAGGAAGTGCGCATCCTGCCGCTTGGCCGCGCGCGCGAGGCTGCGCAACCGCGAAGGTGCCAGCGCCATGTGCCGGAACGCGGAAAGCGCCTCGTCATAGTTCTGCGCGAACGAAATCCCGTCGCCGCCCCAGCTTCCGTCGGACTTCAGCACGACCGGGAGCCCCGTCGCATGAAGCGCCGCCTTCAAATCCGCTTCGGTCGCCACCTCCCGCGTCACCGGCGTGTCGATGCCGAGCCCTGCGGCTTCGTTCAGGAATGCGTTGCGCGAAAACAGCGTCTCATAACTCGCGATCCGCCCCAGCGAACATGTCGCGATGTCGGCGAAACGCGCGTCTTCCTTCGCCAGCGCCACCAGGTGCCGCGCCGCGCGGTCGTCGCACGGAAGAACGAGATCGGGATTGGACGTCTCCAGCACCTCGCGCAATCCCGAAAGCGCCTGCAACGGGCGATAGGGATAGAGCTTGTCGAGCACGCTGCTGTCGGCAATCGGGTGCCGCCTCGGCGCGAACGCTTCCACGCTTGCGCCGCACGATGCGAACGCGCCCGCCAGCCGCGCAGCCGCGGGCCAGGTCACCGTCGTCGACAGCAGAATACGGGTCGCCATGGCCCCAAAGGATATGCCCCCGGCGTCAACCAAGGGTGAAAGAGTGGCACGGCTTTTGGACGATCCCGTTCAGGAAATGGGAGAACGGCCCGAACCGGGGCGTCGTTGTCCCGCTTTGAAACAGGCCGGGCGCAGCAAGTCCCATGTCGAACCTTACCGACGTCGTCATCATCGGAGCGGGCCCTTACGGTCTCTCGCTGGCCGCCCATCTGCGCGAAACGGGTCTGTCTTTCCGCATCTTCGGCAAGCCGCTGGACACCTGGCGCGATCACATGCCGGCAGGCATGAAGCTGAAATCCGACGGTTGCGCCAGCAGTCTCAGCGCCCCCGTCGGCGGCAGCAAGCTTAAGGACTACTGCGCCCAGCACGGCATCGACTATCAGGACCGCGATCTTCCCGTCCGCCTCGATACGTTCAACGCCTATGCCGAAGCCTTCCAATGGCGCTTCGTGCCGAACCTGGAAGCGAAGAACGTCGTCGTCCTCGAACGGAGGAACGGCATCTTCGAACTCACCCTCGAAAACGGCGAGCATCTCGAAGCCCGCCACGTCGTGCTCGCCGCCGGCATCACGCATTTCGCGCACATGCCCGAAGAACTGATGCAGATCCCCAAGGAATTCCGCACCCACAGCTTCCACCACCACAATCCGGGGCAATTCCATCGCCGCCAGGTCGTGGTTCTGGGTGCAGGCGCCTCGGCCATCGACGTCGCGGCAGAACTCGCCGATCACGGCGCGCAGGTGCGCATCATCGCCCGCGACGACCGCATCCGCTGGCACAATCCGCCCGGTGTGCGCGGCATTCTTTCGTGGCTGGCGCGTCCGCTGTCCGGCATCGGTCCGGGCTGGCGTTCGTTCTTCTGTGCGAAGTTTCCGGGACTCTTTCACGCGCTGCCGCAATTCTTGCGTCTTCGCATCACGCGCCGCCATCTCGGCCCCGCGCCCGCCTGGTTCATGCGCGGCAGGGTCGAAGACCGCGTTCCGACGATGCTCGACACCCATCTGACGGGCGCCACGATGCGTGGCCGCCGTGTTGCGCTATATGTGTCGCGCGACGGCGAGGAACGCGAAATTCCCTGCGATCACGTGATTGCCGCGACGGGTTACAAGCCAGATCTCAGCCGTCTCGATTTCCTGAGCACGCGGCTTCTCAAAGCGGTGAGGCAGGTACGGGAAACGCCCGTGCTGTCGTCGAATTTCGAAACCTCGGTGCGCGGCCTCTATGTCATCGGCCCCGCGGCCGCCAACAGCTTCGGTCCGCTGATGCGCTTCATGACCGGCGCGGAATACACCTCGCCGTTGCTGGCGCGCCATCTGAAGCGCCGCCTCAGGAAAGCCTCGCGCGCCACCGCATCGGGCCGCGTCTTCAAGCCGGCCTGACGCTGCGCCGTTCGGTGAGCGCGATCACCCGATCCGCCACGCGTCGGTAAAGCGCATCCGGCACGAAGACCTGCACGAAAATCACCGCCGCCAGCCGCGGCCGGTAACAGCCGCGCACCACCGCATTGAGATAAAGCGCAAGTGCCTTCCATGGCGCACTCGGCGCAAGCCCTTTGGCAATGATCCAGCCCCGGCATCCGTGATAGGCGCTGGCCGGAATATGCGGCCGCATTTCTTCCAGCCATGATGCCAGCCGCGCCCCCTTGCGGCCCTGCGACACACGCAGGGGATCGCAAACGTCTTCGCAAATCGCGCCCGGTTCCTCGGCCATCACGAAGCGGCAACCGGAAAGATAAAGCCTGAGCGCAAAATCGGTGTCCTGCGCATAAGGCAGCCGCGCATCGTAACGCACGCGTTTCGCCGTCGCCGCATCGACCGCCAGCGTGATGGTCGGCACGAAGCCGCGCTCGCACAACAGATAATCCGCCATATGTTCATTGGCGCGTATCGCACGCGGCGGCCGCAGCATCGTGTTGCCGTTGCCGCGATCCACCAGCATTCGTGCATAGACCGCGGCACCCGCATGCCTCTCCAGCAGCGCCTTCGTCACGCTCAGATGATGCGGCAGGAACCGGTCGTCGGAATCGAGAAACGCGATATATTTCCCTATTGCCAGATCGATGCCCGCATTGCGCGCCGCCCCGCCGCCGGCATTTTCCTGCCGCACGAAGCGTATCCGCGAATCTCCAATCGCTTGCACCACGCTTTGCGGATCGTCGTGCGATCCGTCATCCACCACGACGATCTCGAAATCCTGAAAACTCTGTTCGAGCACAGACCCAAGCGCGCGCTCCAGAAGACGTGCGCGGTTGTAGACCGGAATAACGACGGAGAATGTCGGGCTCATGCGTGTGCCCTCCGGTTTTCGTTCAGCATCGCCATCGCCAGCAGCAGCGAAACCCAGGCGGCTGCATCGCTTTCGAGATAGTCCGATTCCAGGATGTTGTGAAAGATCACGAACACGAAGATCGCGAACAGCAACCCGGTCAAATTCAGCGCGTCGCCTCCTGCCGTTGCAAACCGCCATGCGGGAACCACGACCAGCGCCCACATCGCCAGCACAAATCCCACGCCGCCGATGGTCACCAGCAATTGCAGATATCCGCTATGCCCGTGCGAAATGTTCGCGATCCACGCGGCACTGATATAATCGCGCAACGGCGAACTTCCGCCGGTGTCGGCAAACGATCCGAAACCTGCGCCCAGAAGCAGATGATCGGCAATGTAATGAAGCTCCGATTGCCAGATCGCCGCGCGCCCCGAAAGCTCGCCCGGATCGGCCAGAAGATGCGCAATCGCACTCCATTGCGAAACAAGCGCCACAACGCCGACAAATCCCGCCAGCACAAACGCCACCAGCGCAATCTGCCGGTCGAGCGCGCGCGCCCAGGCGAGGCGATAGGCGATGCCCGCCAACAGCGCCACCGGCAGCAACGCAACGGATGTCTTGGAATGCGTCATCGCTGCGAATGCGGCAGCACCCACGAACAGCACGCCGTCCCGCCAGCGCCGCTCGTCCAGAAACGCAAAGAAGAACACCAGCGCCGAGACCGCTGATACGGCGCCCGCGATGTTCTTGTGGAAATAAAGCCCGCGCCAATCTCCGATCAAACTCGGATCGGCTTCTCCCGCCAGATGGATCGCCTGCGGAACCGTTGCAATCGAAATCCAATTGACGATCAGAATGCCCGCGAGCACCAGGCGCCAAAGTTTCAAACTGCGCTCGGCTCCCACCGAAGCCACGCCCGTAAACACCGACGCAACGATCACGCATTCCAGAACGGCGCGCCGGAACGTGACGTAAGGTTCCGCCGCCCACGCCAAACTCGCCACGCACCACACAAGCAGCAGAAGAAGCGAACCCGGCACAGCGCCCAACGCGCGTGCGCCCATCCCGCGAAATGCGCCAATCGCGATCACCGCGAACACCACCAGATAGGAAACCTGCCGCAACACGCTGCCGGAACCCGATTGATCCGCTCCATGCAGCAACGCGGTGCTGTCGCGCACTTCAAACGGTGAAAGGCCCACGAACACGAGGAGCAGCAGCGCCACAAAGCCCGCATCGGCCAGCGTCGCGCCCGCCCGCCAGGCGGGAAGCGTTGCACCGAAAGCCGAACCTTCATTCGCCATGGGTAACGGCATACTCGTTGTAGTGCCGGCCAAACAGCGCGGCGCATTTCCCGGCGGCGCGGCTCAATTTGCACAGCGCATAAGCACGCCGATTCGGAAACCACGAAAAGATGGCCGCCATGGGCGCAAAGCACAACCCGACGCCCAAAATCTTCGCCATCTCGCGCAGGAAGACGAGCGGCGCGGGGCGATATTTCAGGAACACCCGCATATCCGAATTCCCCACGCGATAGGCGCGCTTCAATATCCACACGAGGCTCAGCCGCGATTCCGGCACGAATGCGTGCGCCACCGCCTCGCCCGCGCAAGCAAACCGCGCACCGTTGCGCTTCATCCGCGTGAAGAAATCCCGATCCTCGCCGCCCGTCAGCGCGAATGCCGGATCGAACCATGGTTCTGCGAGCGCTGCCACGCTTGCCCGCGTCAACAGCACGTTGCTGCTGCTCTCGATCATGTCGAGCGCACCCGTCTCTCCCCGCAACGGCGCAATACCCGCGCACTCGACAGACCAAGCCTGTGGCTCCTTCGCAAACACCCGCGCCACCTGACCTTGCAACGCATCGGCATCTGTCTGCCGTTGTGCCTCCAGAAACGCATCCAGCCATCCGGGCTCCGGCCATTCGTCATCGTCGAGCATCGCGATGAAATGCGCATCCGTTGCCAGCGCGCGCGCCATCACGGCGTTGCGCGCCTGCGCGATACCGCGTTCCGGTGCAATGAACACGTCGATGGGCCAGCGATAGCCGCGCGCACGAACGCTGCGGCACAGATCGAACCCTTCGTGGTGTTCCGCGTCATTGTCCGCGATGACCAACGTCACACCCGCGCGCGTCTCCAGTTTCTCCAGCGCATCGAGCAGCCGCTGAAGCCCTTTCGGCCTGCGAAACGTCGCAATAGCGATGGCGACCTTGCTCATTTCCGCGCCCCTGAAAGCGAAGCGGTGGAGACAAGCAGCAACAGCGCCGCCAGCGGATTGGTCAGCACATAGCGCCGCCAAAGCCGCCGGGGCTCGCGCCACAGGCGATGCAGCCACTCGAACCCGCTCGCCTGCATCCATATGGGTGCGCGCTCGTATTCGCCGGTGACGAAATTGAAACAGCCACCGCTGGTAATCAGCCATCCCGCCGTGAGTTGCTCGCGATTGCGGGCGCAGAACTCCTGTTCCAGCGGCACACCCAATCCCACCCAAACAATGTCCGCGCCCGACCGGTTGATGACGTCGCAAATCGCGATCTCTTCGCCGCGTTTGAAATAGCCGTTGCGCCGCCCCGCTATGACGAGATCGGGATACATCCGGCGCAACACGTTTGCGCAATCCGCGTTCACTTCTTCGGTTCCGCCGAGAAGGAAAAACCGCAACCCATGCCGCTCCGCGGCGTCGGCTGCATCATGGATGAAATCGGTGGTGGCGCTGCGTTCGGGAATGGGCGTGTCGGTCAGAAGCCGCGAGGCAAGCACGATGGGCTGGCCGTCGGCATGCAGGATGTCGGCCCCTTCCAGCAGGCGGCGGAATTTACGGTCGGTCGCGGCCAGTGCGATCGAATGGCCGTTGGCGGTGAACACCAGCTTCGGTTCGTGCGAAATGTCCACCCGCGCATTGGCGCAATCGGCCACCATCTGGGCGATCAGGTCTCGCCGCGAAAGCCGCGCGGTCTTCAGGCCGCCAACCAGCACGCGGGGATGATCGTGTGTCTCGCTCATGTCAGTATGCGTTGCGCTGGCGGAACACTTCCACGGCCGTGCGCGCGAGGATCTGCAGATCGAGAGACAGGCTCGCGTTCTTTGCGTACCACAGGTCGAATTCCACCCGCTTGCGCATCATCTCGGTCGTTGCGGTTTCCCCGCGCAGTCCGTGAATCTGCGCCCAGCCGGTGACGCCCGGCATCACATGCTGGCGCAATTCGTAATTGCCGATCAGCGACGCAAAGAAATGGTCGTGCGCCACGGCATGCGGCCGCGGTCCCACCAGAGACATATCCCCCCTTATGACGTTGAAAAGCTGCGGCAGCTCGTCGAGGCTCGCCGAACGCAAGATCCGTCCCACCCGCGTGATGCGCGCATCGCCCTTTCGCGCCTGCGCAATGTCGGCGCCGTCCTCCATCACCGACATGGTGCGGAATTTGTAGATGACGAACGGCCTGCCGCGAAACCCGAGCCGACGCTGCCGGAAAAAGATCGGCCCCTTGCTGTCGAGCTTCACGGCGATGGCGATGATTGCCATCGTCGGCAACGCCAGGACGAGACACGGGACGGCGATCAGAAGATCGATCGCGCGCTTCAACGCCCGCTGCACCGGGCTCAACGGCGCCCGCTGGATTTCGACCGCCCGCAACCGCCCCAGATTGCGCATCGGCAGGTGCAGATAGCGTTCCGCGCTTTCCTCCGGCACCAGCCGGATCGCGCGCGGAATGGATTGCAGCGCCCGCATCAATTCGGTCAGCCGCGCCGGCGGAAAACCGTCCGCCGCCACGCAGATCTGTCCGTGCCCGGCTTCCTTTGCCCGCGCGCGGATGTCGCGCAAGGCTTCGATCAGCGTCAAGGCCCATTCGCTTGCATCGCCATTGGCCGCCACCGTCACCACGGCCGGATTCTCGCAGCCGGTGAAACGAAACTCCCGGCTCAGCTTTTCAAGCGCCGTCACATCGCGCGCGCCCACTAGCACGATCTTGTCGCCCGCAAAGCGCCGCGGGTGATACCACGCAGCAATGATCTCCGGCGCGCGCGCCCGCGCCGCGCCCACCGCTAGAAATCCAAGCGCGAAGAAACTCAAGAAAGCCCCGCGCGACAGCGTGGGATCGAGCTTCAGGAAGAACCAGAGAAATCCCACAAACGAAAACACCGCGAACCACACCGCCGCCATGTCGCGCGCGTCGTTGGCTTCGCCGAACATGCGGCCGCGATGGGTTTCGCGCGCCCGCATCGCGCCGCAGAAAAGGGCCGCCACCAAAATCCCGTTGCCGAAGAAGGTCCGCGTGTCGCCCGCATATCCGAGGATCGCAAAGGAATAGGCGATGCCCGACGCCACGCTCGAACCGGTGATCGCAAACGCCTCCAGCACAGTCAGCACCAGGGCGGCGCCTGCATCCGCTGCGAAGCCGGAATGGGCCGGGTGCTCGCCCGGACGCGCCGAACCGCGGCGCTCCAGCACCGCTTTCGGCGGTGTCGCCGTCTCCGTCGCCAGCCGTCTCCAGATGGCCAAATGCGCCTCTGCCGTGATCTCTGGATCATGGTTGCAGGAGGCGCGCCATCGGCGGCGCTCAACCCTGTGTCAGAGCGGGATTAATTGGTTAGCCGGAAGGCTCGAAGGGCAGGGGCGGCAGGCCCGCCCGTCCCATCCTGGAACGCCTGTCAGGCGGCGATCCGGGCCTTGTCGATCACCGCATGCGGCGGCGGCGTATCGCTGTAGACCAGCACCCCGCTGTCATCGAGCCCGCGCGCCCGGCGGCAGATCTTCAAACCGCGTTCGTTCACCGGAAACATCATCGCGATGCAAGTGCCTTCGCCGTAGTTGAACTGCTCGCCGAGTTGCTTCACGCCTTCGCCGATCACCGTCATGAAGGGCACGAAATAGAGATCGGATACGACGCTGTAATAGGTGAGCCCGCGCGCAAGCCCATACTCTTCCATCGCCGCCATGATCTCACCGGCATATTGCGCCTTCTGCGCCTTGTCGATGATCGAATTGCTCACATAACAGCGCGTCATTTCATAAATGCGGGGATCGTTGGGAACGGGCGCAAGCGTGACGATGTGCGAAAACACATCGCGCATCAGATGCGGCTTGGTCGTGTCGATCAGGCGCACCGCGCCCAGAACTTCGCCGTCATCGGCGATCTTCATCAGGTAGACGGCGTCTTCGTTGTCGAACTGGTCGATTTCGCGTCTGTCGGGTTTGGCCAGCGCCTTCCAGCCGCGCTTCTCGACATAGACCTCGTGGCGCTGCCGGTACATCTCTTCGAGTTGTGCCGAAAACGCCGCCCGGTTCCTGCGGTCCACCAGATAGATCACCGTCACCCCCTCCAACGCATGAGGCAAGTATATGGTTAGCAAATTCTTTCCAATTCAAACCAGCCTCAATGGTTAAAATCGGGAAATAAACTTGCCGGGGAACGAAGTCATCCCGGAACCCCCTGACAGGACAGGGCGTTCTCAGAGCCAGTAATGCTCAAAAGGAGACGCCCCATGCCCCGCGGCGACAAGTCGAGCTACACCAAAAAGCAGAAACGCCAGGCCCGCCACATCGAGGAAGGCTACGAAGACCGCGGCGTTTCCGACAAAGAGGCCGAGCGCCGGGCCTGGGCCACGGTCAATGCCGAAACCCATGGCGGCAAGAAAAGCGGCTCCGGCCGCGGCCGGAAAACCGACAAGGCCCCCTCCCGCAAGGGCGGACGCAAAGGCGGCCGGGCTTCGGCATCGCGTTCCGCCGCTGCGCGTTCCCGCTCGGCGAAGAAAGCGGCAGCCACCCGCAAAGGGCGCAAATCGCACTGACCGCCGTCACAGGAACACTCGAACGGCCCGGACGTTTTCAATCGAGGAACATCCGTGCATGGGGCCACTCATGTCGAAGAGGAAATTGTTGGAAGAGATGAAACAGAACCCGCAGAAATTTTACCGGACACCGAACGACGTCGTGCGCGATCGCCGTTTCAGTGATGCGGAACGCTCGGAAATCCTGTCTGCGTGGGAAAATTCCGATCGCGCTGTTCCTGCGGAGCTTCAACAGGTTCAAGAAGCCCAACAGGAAATCGAACGCAAACGCACAGAGGCGACCACCGAGAAGTAACAGGAGAAAGGAAATGACGCCTCACATCGAACGACACGATTCCCTGCGCTCCGACATCAGCGAGCGCCGCGCCAAACAGGGCATTGCGCTGGGACATATGCGCTATGTGCTGCATGTCAGCCTGTTGCTCGCGGTGATTGCGGGCGTGTTCCTCTATCTCGCATTTTTCCACTGAGGGATGGACGGATTTCGGCCTGCACAGGGCGCCTGCGCTTTGGGTAAGGCCCCGTGCCTTAAAACCCTTCAAGGTATGGGGAAACCGGAAATTTCCGGTTGGGAGAACAGCGCCCAGAGGGTAAGAGGTTCGGCCCCCTGGGGATGGACCGCTGTTGAACATCGAGATTGAGGCCCCCTACAGCCACGTCGCGGCGCAAAGCAGCGTCCGCCTGTCGGTCATCCTGCCGACCTTCAAGGAGCGCGGTAACGTCGAGGTTCTGGTCGCCCGGCTCGACAGGGCCCTTGCCGGCATCGCGTGGGAAGCGATCTTCGTAGACGACGACTCGCCGGATGGCACCGCCGAAGCCGCCAAAGCGCTCGCGCAAAAAGACCCGCGCGTGCGCTGCCTCAAGCGGATTGGCCGCAGGGGTCTGGCGGGCGCCTGCATCGAAGGCATTCTCTCCTCCAGCGCGCCTTACGTGGCGGTGATGGATGCCGACCTGCAGCACGACGAAACCATCCTGCCGAAAATGCTGGCGCGACTGGAACGCGACGAAGCCGATCTCGTCGTCGGCTCGCGCTATGTCGATGGCGGCAGCGCCTCGTCCTTCGATCAGAAGCGCGGTTTCATCAGCCGCTTCGCCACCCATCTCACCAAATCCATCCTCGGCACGCCGGTCAGCGATCCGATGAGCGGCTTCTTCGCGATGCGCCGCGACCGCTTCGACGAAGTGGCGGGCAATCTCACGCCCGTCGGCTTCAAGATCCTGCTCGACATCGTGACGGCGGCAGGTCATCTGCGCGTCGCCGAAGAGGCCTATACGTTCGGCACACGGCAGGAAGGCGAAAGCAAGTTCAACGTCCAGGTGGGCCTGGAATTCCTCGGCCTGCTTCTGGCCAAGGCCAGCGGCGGCACGCTCGAACCGCGGTTCATCTTCTTCGCGCTGGTCGGCACAAGCGGTCTCATCGTCCATCTGATCGCGCTCAAACTCGCGCTCGGCTCCCATCTCAGCTTCACGCGCGGACAAGCCATCGCCACCTTCATCGCGATGTCGACCAACTTCCTCTTCAACAACAACTTCACCTATCGCGACCGCCGCCTGAGGGGCGTCTCGGCAGTGGCTGGCTATTCGCTGTTCTGCATTATCGGCGGCATCGGGGCGTTTGCGACCGTCGGCTTTGCCACCTGGCTTTATTCCAGCGAACCCGTCTGGTGGGTGGCCGGTGCCGCGGGCGGCATCATGAGCGTGTTCTGGAATTATTCGATGTCCAGCCTGTTCGTGTGGCGCACGCGATGAAAATTCGCGGGCGGATTGTACTTCTCTCAATCGCCGCCCTCATCCTGGCGCGTTTCGTTGCCGGTGCGCTGCTGCCGCTCTCCGCCGACGAAGCCTATTACTGGCTGTGGTCGCGTCATCTCGATTGGGGCTATTACGATCATCCCCCCTTGATCGCCTTTGCCATCCGTGCGGGCACCGCGACATTCGGCGAAACGCCGTTCGGCGTGCGTCTGATCGGCCTTTTGTCGTCTATCGTCGCCAGCATCGCGGTTTGGCGCGCGGGCGCGATTTTGCTGAAGAACGAGAAAGCGGGCGGTTATGCCTGCCTGTTCTTCAACCTCTCGCTGATGGTGGCCATCGAAGCGATGGCGGCAACGCCTGACGCGCTGGCGCTGGCGACCGGCGCGCTGTTCGTGCTCGCGCTCGCCAAGGTGGAAGACACGGGCAAAGGCGCGTGGTGGCTTGCGGCGGGCGCTGCCGCCGGTGTCGGCCTGCTCGCGAAATACACGACGTTCTTCCTGGGCGCGGGCACGCTTGTCTGGCTGCTCGCGGATTCGAAACAGCGCCGCTGGCTCCTCACCGTCTGGCCCTATGCGGGCGCGGTTCTTGCCGCTCTCATCTTCGCGCCCAACCTGCGCTGGAACCATACCCACAACTGGATGACGTTTGCCTTCCAGTTCGGCCGTATGGGCGAAGGCCATTTCACCTTGCGTTATCTCGCCGAATTTCTCGCAGCCCAGATCGGCCTCGCCACGCCGTTCATCCTCATCCTCGCCATCATGGGAATTGTGCGGCGCGGACAAAACTCGATCCTCGCCGCTGCTCTCATCTGGCCGTGCGTGGTTTATTTCGTCGTGCATTCGCTGCACGACCGCGTGCAGGGCAATTGGCCGAGCTTTCTTTATCCTGCGCTCGCCATCGCCGCCGCCGATGCCGTCACGCGCACCGATTGGCAGGGCTGGGCCGAACGCATCTTCGCGGTCTCGCGCCGCTGGGCGATACCCACCGCCGCGGTATTGCTCGCATTGCTCTACGTGCAGGGTCTGACCGGCGTCGTGCCCTTGGGCCGCAAGGATCCCATGCAGCGCCTCCTGGCATTCGGTCTACCCAACATGTCGAAAGACATCGTGCGCGAAGTCTCCGCCCACAGGGCCAGTGCGATCCTCACCACCGACTATGCGATGACCGCGTGGCTGCGCTTCTATCTTCCCGCCGATCTGCCGATCATCCAGATCGACGAAGACTGGCGCTGGGAAACCGCACCCTCCGCCAATCTCACGACCCTGGAACATCCGCTGATCTACATCGCAAACGTCCGGCGCGAACGCACCGACATCGTCAAACGGCAATTCGCCTCGGTGGTCCCCTGCGGTGTCTTCACCCGAGCCAGAGGCAACGCCCTGATCGAGGACTACGCCGCCTATTGTGTGCGCCAGCCCCAGAAAACCGCCGCCGGCAAAATCCCGTAGGTTTTTCCTTACCTCCCCCAACGCGGGGAGGTCGGCGCGCGGCAGCGCGACGGGTGGGGCCAAAAACAGAAGGGCGCGGCTCGCGGCCACGCCCGTTCTGTTTCACTGTAGTGGAAGAGCGGACACCCGACGCGGGCTGTCGAAGGGGCTGGGGCGTACCGTACCGGACGTCCGCTCGCAGAGAAGAATGCGGCAGCCCTAAATCCGTTCCGGAAAATTTGCACCCGCCGCAAATATTTTTTCAAACCGGCGGCCGTCCCCGGATCGCACCCGAAAAAGCGCTAACAATCAACAGGATAACGAAAACGATCAGCAAGATCTTGGCGATGCCGGCCGCCAGCCCCGCCAGTCCGAAGAAGCCGAGATAGCCGGCGACCAGAGCCAGCAGCAGAAAGAGCAGCGCATATCCAAGCATGGTGGAGTTCCTGGTTGTTCCACCAAGAAACGCCGCGTAGCGACCGCGGGTTCCCAAGGCAAAAAATCAGAAGAAAGAATGTGTTACGCTAAAAATCCCAAAATATTCGGATTTTTTCCATATTTCGCTTGCAGCGCAACGCTCCTCGTGGCATACTCTCTAAATCCCAGAAATTCCGCTTCCCAAACTGTCTCATCCCGGACGCGCGGCCACGCGCGTTCCCGGACCCATGGAGAAGCTGCTCAATAGGTCTCGGCTCTGCGCGATGCTTCCGCATCGCTTGGCCGGGATGACAAAGGAGGTAAACCCGTTACCGCTTCCGCCGGCGCAGAAATATCCCGGCGGCGCCCAAAATCCCCGCGCCGATCATCGCGATCAGCGGCTTGTCGCGCGCCAGTCCCGAAAGCGCGCTCATGATGAACTGGTCGTTCAGCAAATCCTGTTTGCGCGGCCGGAACATCATGGCGAGCACAATGAACAGGAGCGGCCCGATCAAAAGAACCAGCGCCGTCAGCGCCGCCGCACCTGGCACGCCAACCGGCATCGCAAGGGCCGAGAAGATCGCATAACCGGCAAACGAAACGCCGACCGCGATCATCGCGATGGCGATGATGCCCAGTACGACGCCCGCAGCCGCCTTGGCGATCATCCGGTCCTCTTAGCGCCGGAGCAGAATGGCGCCGAGGAGCGCACCGATGCCCATCGAAACGAGGCAGGCCGCCAGCGGTTGTTCGCGAATGGAGTCGCGTACCGTGTCGAGGTTCTCGTTGCCCCATTCCTGGGCCTGGCTCGCCAGCGCTTCGGTCGCGCGCAGCGCTTCGTTCAGGCGTTCCTGGGCGGCTTCGCCCACGCCTTCGCCGAGCCCGCGCATGTCGTCCTGCAGGGCCTGCAAGTCCTGGCGCAGCGCGGAAAGCCGCGCCTCGATCTGGCTTTCGCCGTTCATGCGTTTGCCGCGTCTGGCCATGAGTCTCCTCCTGAGCCCGTCAAGGGTCTCATCCGTGGGTTAAGATTAAACACTTGGCCGGCCTTCCGGGGGAAGGGGCTATTGCGTGGCCTTAAGCCGCTTTTCGGGCAACGGGATGGAAAAACAACGCCTGACCGACCGTGGCCTGTACCGTTTCCGGCAGGAACGGCTTGGCGATCAGGTAGGTCGGTTCGGGGCGCTCGCCCGTCAAAAGCTTCTCCGGATAGGCGGTGATGAAGATCACCGGAATGTCGAAGCTGTTGAGGATCTCGGTCACCGCATCGATGCCCGATCCGCCCTCGCCGAGATTGATATCGGCGAGGATAAGGCCGGGCCGTTCGGAATGGGCTTTCGCCACCGCTTCGTCGCGCGTGGCCGCTGTTGCCACCACCTTGTGGCCGAGTTCGGTGACGAGGTTTTCGAGATCGAGCGCGATGATGGGCTCGTCTTCGATGATCATCACGCGCGAAGCGAGCTGGCGGTCGATCGTCTGCTGCGCATCCAGGATCGCGCCTTCGACTTCGTCGGGCGAGGCGTTCAGGATCGCGGCCGTCTCGTCGAGGCTGAACGCTTCCACGGCGGTCAGAAGCAGTGCCGCCCGCTTGGTCGCTGTCAGCGCCTGCAGCCGGCCTTCCGGGCTGCCGCTTCCGCTGCCGGCGGGTGCTTCTTCGTCCACATGGCCGGAGGCCGAAGCCCAGATGGCATGGAAAAGCCGGTAAAGGGCCACACGGGGGGCAAGTTTGGAGTCCAGGGTCTGCTCGCCGCTGAGAAGGGCGGAAAGGGCCGCCCGGACATAGGCATCGCCGCTCGACTGGGAGCCCGTCAGGGCCCGGGCATAGCGGCGGAGGAAGGGAAGATGGGGCGCAAGGGTTTGCGTCATGCTCATGGAAGCCAGCCTCTTATTGGGTTTTTCTACCAAAACTGACCTTTCAACGCCCGGCCTCGCGAAAAAGTTCCCGGGTGGCCGGAACCTTTCTTGGGGAGTCGGCGTTCGCCCTCTGGATAGATCAAAACCCGCCTGGTGAGCGCCCACTTTGGCCCAGAAACCAGCCTTGCTGGAGAATAGCAGTGACCGTGAACGATAACCGGAGGGCCCCAGTGGCCGATGAAAGCCCCGACAGGGAAAACGCTCGCGCGATCCGCGCCCGTCAACGGGCGATCGGACGCGAATTGCGCCGCATGTACGACGATGTCGCCCAGGAACCGATCCCCGACGACTTTCTCGATCTCCTGAAAAAGATCGACGAAAGCTCGCCCAAGAAAGCTTCTTGAGATGAGCCCGGACATGCAAAGCGCGACCACAGGGCGGTCCGAAGCCCCGGACGATTTCAGGACAGAACTTCTGGCCCTGATCCCGTTCCTTCGCGCCTTCGCGCGTTCGTTGTGCGGCAACCCGGAAACCGCCGACGATCTCGCGCAGGAAACGCTGGTGAAGGCGTGGCAGTCCCGCGACACCTTCATTCCCGGCACCAACCTGAAGGCGTGGCTGTTCACGATCCTTCGCAACCAGTTCTATTCCGACCGCAGGCGCGCCTGGCGTCAGGCGCCTTGGGATCAGGAATCCGCCGAACGGATTCCGGGTTCGCGCGAGGATCAGAACTGGGCCGCGGAATTGTCCGACACGGCGCGCGCCTTGCGCTGCCTTTCGGACGAGCAACGCGAAGCGTTGATCCTCGTGGGCGCCGGCGGCTTCTCTTATGAGGACGCAGCCGCGATCTGCCATTGCGCAGTCGGAACGGTGAAGAGCCGTGTGGCGCGTGCGCGCCGCGCGCTCATCAACATCCTCGACGGCAATGAATCGCTGCAGGGCACCGAACGCCCGACCGGCGGCGACGCCGCGAAGGAGATCATGTCCCAACTCGAAAACCTCGTGCCCAATCGCGACAAGAAAAACGGCGGCTGACCGTTTTTCCGCGGAAGCGATACGCCCGTCCATTCGTTGTCTTCGAGACGCGAACAAAGGATCGAAGATGGACGGGGTGCAAGCGAAAACCTTCGGCGCTCAACCGGCGAGCGAAGCAGGCGTAACCGAAAATGAAGTCGCGCCGAAAAAGCGCAAACGCAAACACAGGAAATTCATCGACCTGCAGAAACAGCCGCCAAAGCCAAAGCCGCTGATCGTGGGCTAAACAAAAAAGGCCGGTTCTCGCGAACCGGCCTTTCTCGTTTCGGACACGATGCTCAGGGCATCGGCGTGGTGGAAGACGGCGGCGCTTTCGTCGTGTCGTCCGTCTTATCCTTCATATCTTTCATATCGTCTTTTTTCATGTCGCCGTTGCCCATCTTGTCCGATTGGGCCGCGGGCGCGGTGGCGTTGCCGTGATCGGCAGGTGCCGGCATGCTGCTTTCCTGTCCGCCCATCAGCGGCTTCTGCGCATCTTCCGGCGAAGCGGCAGGCGCTGCGTTGTCGGCGGGCGGCGCGGAAGCAGCAGGCGCTGGAGCCGCCGGAGCGGCAGCCGGTGCCGGTGCCGCGGGAGGGCTCGTTGTTGTGCCGGCAGCAGCACCGCCGTTCCCGGCGTTCTGAAGCTGTTGTTCGTTGAGCTTCGCCGTCGCAGCCGCTTCATCGGATGCCGACATCGAAGCCTTCATTTTGTGCTTGTGATGTTTCTTCGGCGTCGCCGCATCCGGCTTGGTGGCGGTGTCGGTCGTCGTGGTGTCGGTGGCAGCCGGCGCAGTATCGGTGGTGCCGTTCTGTGCGAAGGCGCTGGGAGCCGTCGTCAAGGCCAAGGTCGCGGTGCCCGCGAGAACGAGTGCTTTCCAATTCATGGGGAATTCCTCCTGGTTGGTTGATGCGAAGGGCAAAAGACGCTTGCGCCCGCGGAGTCTGGGAAACGTACCACGAGTTCCATGGTTCCGAGGGAGCATGCGCTGTCATCCCAGTGGAAAACGTCTGGTCCAAGACATTGGGGACAGACGGACGAGAGGAATTCCGGTTGCAGCCGCTCCGTGGGTTCCATCAATTGCAACTCCGGGCGTCCGGGGGCATAAGCGGCTTGGTTGCAGGTGCGAAGAGAGAGCAGGGCAATGGCATACGATGTGGTGGTGATTGGCGGCGGCCCCGGCGGCTACAACGCGGCGATCCGCGCCGGTCAGTTGGGCCTGAGCGTGGCCTGCGTGGACAAGCGCGGAGTCTTCGGCGGCACTTGCCTCAACGTCGGCTGCATCCCGTCCAAGGCGCTCCTCTTTGCGAGCGAGCGTTACGACGACGCCCGCAACCATTTCGCGAAGATCGGCATCAAGGCTGAAGTGAGCCTCGATCTGCCCGGCATGATGGCGCACAAGACCAAGGTGGTGGGCGAACTCACCAAAGGCGTGGAATTCCTGCTCAAGAAAAACAAATCCGACGCCATTGTCGGAGAAGCGACCATCGCCAGTCCCGGCCGCGTCGATGTGAAGACGGCAGATGGTCAGGTTCGCTCGCTGGAAACGAAAAACATCGTTATCGCGACCGGCTCCGATGTGATGCCGCTTCCCGGCGTCATGATCGACGAAGACCGTATCGTCTCTTCCACAGGCGCCATCGCGCTGAAGGAAGTGCCCAAGCGTCTACTCGTCGTCGGTGGCGGCTATATCGGTCTCGAACTCGGTTCGGTGTGGCGCAGGCTCGGTTCCGAAGTGCTGGTGGTCGAATTCCTCGACCGCATCACGCCCGGCCTCGATTCCGAAATCGCCAGGCAGTTCCAGCGCGTGCTGCAAAAGCAGGGCATGAAATTCCAGCTTTCGACCAAAGTGGTCGGCGTGGAAAAGAAGGACGATGCATTGCGGGTGACCGTCGAACCGGCCGCGGGCGGCGCACCGCAGACCATCGAAACCGACGTCATGCTGGTCTCCATCGGCCGCCGCGCCTACACGGACAAGCTCGGCGCGGCGAATGCCGGCGTAAAACTCGATGCGCGCGGACGAATCGTCACCGATGTGCATTTCAAGACAAACGTCCCCGGCATCTGGGCCATCGGCGACGCCCGCGAAGGCGCGATGCTGGCACACAAGGCGGAAGACGAAGCCGTCGCCTGCATCGAAAATATCGCGGGCCGCGCAGGCCATGTGAACTACGACGCCATTCCGGCCGTCGTTTACACAGCGCCCGAAGTCGCAAGCGTCGGCAAGACGGAAGAGGAATTGAAGGCTGCGGGCATCGCCTACAAGATCGGGAAATTCCCCTTCACCGCCAACGCGCGCGCAAAGACGATCGCCGCGACCGACGGATTTGCGAAAGTGCTGGCGGATGCGAAAACGGATCGCGTTCTTGGCGTACACATCATGGGCGCCGAAGCGGGCAATCTGATCGCCGAAGCCGCACTCGCCATCGAATTCGGCGCATCTTCGGAAGACATCGCGCGCACCAGTCACGCCCACCCGACGCTCGCCGAAGCCGTTCGCCAGGCCGCCATGGGCGTCGAAGGCTGGACGATGCAGATGTAACCGTCAGCCAGGCGGTTTGGCGTGAGCAAGATACGCATGCACGCGCGCAATCGCATTGGCGCGGATGTTCATATAGGCGAGTTGATAGTCGTAATTGTGATAATTGCCGCCGGGCAATAGCGCAATGCGATAAGCGATGTCATCGGGCCTGCTCACATAGAGCGCCCCGTCGTCGCAACGCGCGCTGACAAGACCGGGATCGGGCGGACGCGGGTTGTCTCCGCGTCCATACACCCACCCGCCAAGATCGAGTTTCGCGGGCGCCAATGCGTTGCCCGCAGACCAGGAGAGGGGATTGATGCAGACAAACTGACGTTGAGCGAATTTTTCCGCCGCGAGATCGCCATCGATATCGGACCGTTTCGCGAACCCCTCCCGCTGGGCCTGCCCATCCGCATCGTCGGCAAGCGTGCTCCAGGTGACGACGCAGCCAACGTCATCGGCATGTTCGCAAGGCTTGATTGTTTTGAGATGATCGAACCAGTCCCGGTCGATCCAGTTCCCGATGATGTAGGCGGCAACAAACTGGCTGCGCAGCTTCGACCCGTCGATCATCTGTTCCACCAGAAGCCGCGCATGCCGCGAACCTTGGCTGTGCGATGCGATGATGAACGGGCGCCCGTGATTGTAATGAGCAAGGTAATATTCGAACGCGCGCCTGACGTCCGAATAGGCAAGATTCAGGGCGGCTTTGGAATCGTTTGACGGTTGCAAATAGCCGCTGAACGTCATCTGCCGGTACCGCGGCGCATAGATACGGCAGCAGCCGTTAAACACGCTCGCTTGATTGCGGATGGTTCCCTTGTCGGTTCGCGCATTGGTGTCCGCATCGTCAAGCGGTTGGTTCCACTGCGAATTGGAAAAGAAAGTCGTCGGATGAATGAAGAAGACATCGACCTGCGCCGTGCGTGGATCGATGGGGTTCACGCCCTTGGGCGTTGCCGCACTCGCTCCAGGTGCGTCCGGCAGTGCCGCCCAAAATCGCGCTTGCGAATAATCCGGTGCGGAAGGTGCCTTCGCGGCATCGAAGTGCTCACGCGGTGGATGCGCGAACAAAAGACCTGCCATCATGCCAAGCTGGCTGGCCTGCGCCGTCATCGTGAAAAAAATGAAAGAAAGGAAACCAATCGATACTATCTTTTTCATGCTGCACCTCGCGCAACACACACGGCCGAGAAGAGGTTTACCTATGCGCTTCCGGCGGCGCAAACAGCCTGTCCCTGTCGTCGCGGATGCGCTGCAGATCGGCCTCCAGCGTTTGGGCATTCAGTTCCTGCCCGAGAACGGGCCCGGCCTCCATCATGCTGGCGATCATCAGGTCGCCCAGTGCGGGCGTGTAATGCGTCGAGTCCCGGTACCACCGCATCTCGGCCTGGGTATCGCCCGGCTGAGGCACTTGTTCACCGCTGATGTCGTCGTAACCGGAAAAATCGTACAGCAGGATCAGATCGCGACGCTTTCCCGCCGCTTCGTCGACGGTCTGGACCAGCGCGCGTTTCCAGGCTTCGAAGCTGTTCCAGAATCCCGCGTCATGCAGAATTTCGAGATAACGGGCATGATAGGGAGGAATGAAAA
>DATKJT010000043.1:0-71495 GCA_035543495.1 Rhizomicrobium sp.
ACGGCTTCATCATCGGGCGGAAGCGCATGGAGCGCACCTTCGAGGTGTCGAGCCACGGCGCAAACGCCAGCGTCACGAGCGCGCCGAACAGCACGATCACGCCGATCAGTTTCTGTGGGATGGACCGCAGCATCGCGTAGAACGGCAGCAGGTACCATTCCGGCACGATTTCGGGCGGCGTCACCAGCGGGTTCGCGGGCTGATAGTTTTCGACGTCGCCCACGAAGTTCGGCGCGTAGAAAACGAGACCGGCGAAGACGATGAAGAACAGCACCAGATAGAACGCGTCTTTCACCGTGTAATACGGATGGAACGGCACGGTGTCCTGCGGGCCTTTCACGTCGATGCCGACCGGGTTGTTGTTGCCCGGAACGTGCAGCGCCCAGATGTGCAGACCCACGACCGCAAAGATCACGAACGGCAGGAGGTAATGCAGCGAGAAGAAGCGGTTCAGCGTCGGGTCGCCGACGGCGAAGCCGCCCCACAGCCAGGTGGAGATCGCCGTGCCCAGATGCGGAATGATCTGGTCGATCGACGAGAACAGGTTGGTGATGACGGTCGCGGCCCAGAACGACATCTGGCCCCACGGCAGCACGTAACCCAGGAAGGCGGTCGCGATCATCAGCACGTAGATGATGACGCCCAGGATCCAGAGCACTTCACGCGGGGCTTTGTAGGAGCCGTAATAGAGGCCGCGGAAGATGTGAACGTATACCGCGAGGAAGAACATCGAGGCGCCGTTGGCGTGCGCATAGCGCAACAGCCAGCCGTAGTTCACGTCGCGCATGATGTTTTCGACGGAGTCGAAGGCCATCTTGTCGTTGGCGACGTAATGCATCGCCAGAACGACGCCAGTCAGTATCTGGAAGACCAGCATGATCGCCAGGATGCCGCCGAAGGTCCACCAGATGTTGAGGTTCTTCGGAGTCGGATACGTCAACATCGTATCGTGCGCGAAACGGACGATCGGCAAGCGGCTGTCGAGCCAGCGCGTAAAACCGGTTTTCGGAACGTAAGTCGATTCCCCTGCGGACATTCGGTGCTCCGTTACCCGATCTTGATGCGGGTGTCGTTCATGAAAGCATACGGCGGAATGAAGAGATTCTCCGGCGCCGGTCCTTTGCGGATGCGGCCCGCCGTATCGTATTGCGAGCCGTGGCACGGGCAGAGATAGCCGCCGAACTCACCCTGGTTGAACAGCGGGATGCAGCCCAGATGGGTGCAGATGCCGATCAGGATCAGCCAGTCCGGCTTGATGGTGCGGTTGGCATCGGTCGCGGGTGCGCTGTCCGCCAGATTGGCGTTACGGGCAAGACCGTCCGGCAAATCGGCGACATTCACTTCCTTGGCTTCCTCGATCTCCTTCTTGGTGCGTTTGCGCACGAAGACGGGCTTGGAGCGCCACATGATGGTGATCTGCTGGCCTTCCTGAACGGGGGTCAGATCGACCTCGGTGGAAGACAGGGCGAGAACCGCCGCCGAAGGATTCATCTGATCGATGAACGGCCAGGCCGCCAGGCCCACACCCACAGCTCCCATCGCGCCCGAAGCGATATAGAGAAAATCGCGGCGCGTGGTGCCGTCCGAAGTCGCTGATGCCACGGAACAACCTCTGAAACTGACATCCGGGGCGCGGATGAAACGGTGCGCACGCCAACCCCCGGAATCCCGGCGCGCGAGGGCTAAAATAGAGAGTCGACCCTAGGGGGTCTCGCGGCACGATGACGCAGAAATCCGGGCGATTTCACAGGGTTGGCGGAAAATGGGGATCAACATTCCAGTGCGCGCAAATGCCCGGCTGCCGCATAGTCCAGAAGGGCGCGATCGCGCGTGACAACGGTATAGCCGTACTCCCGCGCGGTGGCGGCGATGATGCGGTCGGCAGGGTCGCCGTGGAGGGTGCCGGGCAGGAACGACGATTCGAGCAAAACCTCCGGCGGCATGGCGCAGTAGGTTATTTCGCGGAAGGACAGGAGCCGGTCGAGCCATCGCTTCGGCGCAAGCGACGACTTAAACCGGCCCTTCCTTACCAAGAGCCCTATTTCCCACGCCGTGATGGGCGACAGGTAAACTGGTTGCTTGCGGTCGGCGGCTTCGTTGATTGCTTCGATGGCCTGCGGTTTCAGCCATTCGTTGTCGGTGATGTAGATGGCGGCACAGGTATCGAGCAGAAGCGGGCCGATCATTTGGAGCCCTTCATACCTTGCTCAATCTGATCCCAATCTTCCTCCATCAACTTTTCGATCTCTTTCCATTCCTCATCGGTGTAGACGGGGCTGGTAAGATCGTAGCCGGGTTCGATGATGAACGTGCCTTTCATGCAGCCGAACAAAGGACTGCGGCGCACCGGATCTGCGGCATCGGGAGCCGGCTCGAAAGTGCGATGTGCGTCGGACATGCCACTTGCTCCTTTTGCTTCGCGCGCAATGCGGCGGAAGACCAGTTTGTGCGCTTGAAGATCGACGCGTGAGGTTTCGTATCCTGCGTCCAGCCAGACTTTGGTCATCACGCTGTTGCGGGCGTTGTTGCTCCACCAAGGGCGATGGCGATAGGCCGATGGCGGAAGTTTGGTGCCAACCACACGTTCGATTTCCGCGAACGTCATGGGCACTTCCGCCGTGTGTTGGCCTTTCAGATATTGGCCAAGAAGGTCATATTTGCTCATGGTACATATCCGATATGTACAAAAGTAACTACATCAATATGTACTAACTATTCGGCCCTGTCAATTCATGCGTCTCGCCCTCTTCCAGCCCGATATCGCACCCAATGCCGGAACCCTGATCCGGCTGGGGGCGTGCCTTGGGGTACCGGTCGATATCATCGAGCCGTGCGGGTTTGTTTTGAGCGATGCGCGATTTCGGCGCGCGGGCATGGACTATCTGGAGATGGCGGCGGTAACGCGCCATGCTTCGTGGGAGGCCTTTCGGGGTGCGCTTTCCGGACGCCTTGTTCTTTTGACCTCGAAGGGTAGCGATCCCTATACGGGCTTTTCGTTCAGGGCGGAGGATACGCTGTTGCTTGGCCGCGAAAGTGCGGGCGTGCCGCAGGACGTGCATGCGGTTTGCGATGCGCGGCTGCGCATTCCGCTGCAGCCCGGATTGCGGTCGCTCAATGTCGCGCTGACGGGAGCCATGGTACTGGGCGAAGCGTTGCGTCAGACAAAGGGATTTCCGTGATTGCTCCTCCGCTGGAAGACCGCAAGGCATTTGCGCGCGCCTGGTTCGAAGATCTGCGCGACCGCATCTGCGCGGAATTCGAAAAGATCGAGGACGAGCATCAGGGACAATTGAAAGACCAGCCCGCGGGGCGCTTCGAGCGCAAGGCGTGGTCGCGTTCCGACGACACGGATGCGGGCGGCGGCGTGATGAGCATCATGCGCGGGCGCGTGTTCGAGAAGGTGGGCGTCAACGTTTCGACCGTGTACGGATCGTTTTCGCCGGAGTTCGCGAAAACCATTACAGGCGCCGACAAGGATCCGCGGTTCTGGGCGAGCGGCATTTCGCTGGTCGCGCACATGCAAAATCCGCACGTACCCGCCGTGCACATGAACACCCGTCACATTGTCACGACACAAGGGTGGTTCGGCGGTGGAACGGACCTGACACCCATGTATCCGAATGAGGACGACGCGAGCACCTTCCATGCTGCGCTCAAGCGGGCCTGCGACCTGCACGATCAAGGTTACTATCCGCGCTTCAAGCAGTGGTGCGACGAGTATTTCTTTTTGCCGCACCGCAACGAAGCCAGGGGGGCGGGCGGAATCTTCTACGACCACCTGGATTCCGGGGATTGGGACGCCGATTTCGCCTTTACCCGGGAGGTGGGGCTGGCATTTCTCGAGGTCTATCCCCAAATCGTCAGAAGGCGGATGGAGATGGCCTGGACCGGGGCTGACCGGCAGGCCCAGCTCGTCCGCCGGGGGAGATATGTGGAGTTCAACCTGCTGTACGACCGCGGGACTCAATTCGGGCTGAAAACGGGGGGAAACGTGGAAGCCATCCTGATGTCGCTGCCGCCGGAAGCGCGGTGGCCATGAATGCTTGACCCGGCCTATTTCGCTCTTCTGCAAGTCATCCTGATCGACATCGTGCTGGCGGGCGACAATGCCGTCGTCATCGGCATGGCGGCGGCGCACGTGCCCAAGGAATATCGCGCCAAGGTGATCTTCTGGGGGCTGGCGATCGCGGTGGTGCTGCGCATCGTGCTGGCATCCGTCACCACACTTCTGCTCGACGTCATGGGGTTGATGCTTGCGGGCGGCGTTCTTCTCCTATGGGTGTCGTGGCGGCTTTATCGCGACCTGCGCCGCCCGCATGGGCCCACGGAAGAAACCGAAACGCTGGACGAAGCAGCCAAGAAGTTGCGCGGTCGCGAAACCGTGCGCCAGGCGATCATTCACATCACGCTGGCCGATCTTTCCATGTCGCTCGACAACGTGCTCGCGGTGGCGGGCGCTGCCATGCATCACGTGTGGGTGCTGGCGGTGGGATTGGTGTTGTCGGTCGCGCTGATGGGAGCGGCGGCGAATTTCATCGCCAACGTGCTCGAACGGCACCGGTGGATCGGATATGCCGGATTGTTACTTGTTGTTTATGTTGCCTGCTCGATGATCTATCACGGCGGCGACAAGGTTCTGGATGCCGTGACCTGAAAGGTTCGCATCGGGATGGAAGTGGGCGCGCCCAGCCGGTATCAATAAGCCGCATTCGATTGGGGGCCTGCCAATGGAGCGACGCGATCCCGCCCCCGGCCGGCGTACGCCGCGATATTCGGTGGACCGCCGGTTTCTGCTCGTCACGCTGGTGGTAACGGCCGTCATTCTGCACGGCTCGCTTTATCCTTACGATTTCCGCCCGCAACCGGGTTCCGACGGTCCTATCGCGACGCTGCTGGAAAGCTGGCACGCGCCGCGCGACAGCTTCGGCGAAATGGTCGCCAACGTGCTGCTCTACATGCCGTTCGGATTTTTCGCGGTCCTTGCCCTTCGCATCCCGCTGCGGTTGCCGCTTGTGATCTTGCTGGGGCTGGCGCTCTGCACAAGCATCGAACTGGCGCAGTACTACGACACCAGCCGCATCACGAGCCTGATGGATATTTGTCTCAACACGACCGGGACGGTGCTGGGCGCGATTGCCGGGGTGATCGTGCGCATTCCTTCGCTTGCGCCGGTCTTCAGGCTGAGATCGCTGCGGCCGGTGCCGCTTCTCCTGCTGGCCGCGATGCTGGGCTACCATCTCTACCCTTACGTTCCGACCATCGACGTGCACAAATACTGGCACGCCTTGAAACCCCTGTGGCTCAATCCGTTGGCGGGTCCGCGTGTCGTGTTCCATTACTTCGCGCTGTGGCTGACGATTTCGTTTCTGGTTTCCGATGCGTTGGGGCGACCGCGCTGGTCATGGTTTTTCGTTCTGTCGCTTGCCGCTTTCGTGTTCGTGGCGAAAGTCCTGATCGTCGATCAGTCGGTTTCGCTCGCCGAATTGGCGGGCGGGCTTGCGGCAATCATCCTGTGGCTGGCGGTGCTGGAACGCATGCGATGGGGGGCGGCGATCGTTGCCGTGGTGCTTTGCGCGCTGGTGATCATGCTGCGGCTGGAGCCGTTCGTCTTCCGTGCGATTCCCGGACAATTCGGCTGGTTGCCGTTCCGGAGTTTCTTGGGCGGCGCAATCGGCGTCAACGTGCAGTCGTTCTTCGAGAAATCTTTTCTCTATGGCGGCCTTGTGTGGATCGCGGGGCGCGCGGGGCTGGACTTGCGGATCGCGACGGCGGCGGTGGCGGCGATTGTTCTGGCGACAAGCGTGGTGGAGATCTATCTGCCCGGCCGGTCTGCGGAGATCACCGATGCGGTCGTCACGATATTGATGGGCGCGATCTTCATCGCGATAACCGGAACGAAGGTCAGCCGTGTACCTGCAGGAGCACGGCCGTAGCATCGTCGCTTTTCTTGAAGCGCGGATATTTGCGGCCCTCGGGATCGGCGTCTTCGATGGCGCGCAATTCGTTGTAGAGCGCACGCAGGCCTTTCGGGACGGCCGCTTCGAGCAATGTGTCGGCATCGTAGCGCAGATAGTCGCTGGCGAGTGCGAGGAAACCGTCGGACACAAGAAGCATGTGGGTGCCGGATGGTGCTGCGAAGGAGAGGCTTTGCGCGTGTTCGGCACAGCGTGCATCCGGGCTGAACAGCCAGCGGCCGGGGCGCGAGTTGACGCCATTGCGTTCCCTTCGGAGGAAGGCAAGGAATTCGGGGCGATTGCGATTGGAAGCGGGGGCGCTGACATTGGCGGCGGCGGCGAGCGCGACGAGGCCGCTTGCCTCATGTTCGCGCTTGGCGAAGGCTTCGCCGATGATCTGCAAATCGTCTCCGGGTCTTTTCACCAGCGCCGCGCAATCGCCGAACCATAGTGCTTCGACGCGATCCGATTGCGCCGCGACGAACATCATCGACGCGAAGGGAATTTCATACGTTTCCGCAGGCGCGCGAAGACGCAATTCGAGGAACTGTTTCTCCGCATCGATGGCAGCGCGATGAAGGATTTCGCGCGGAGAAATATCTGGAGATTCATGCAGGATCAGACCTTCGGCGCCGCGGCGCGCGATCCAGGCGGCATCGCTATCGACCGGCAAAATCTGTTCGCCCAGTCCGGTTGCACCGTCGAACACGGCGGCCAGCGTATCGGAATGGCAGAACGCATCGTCGTTCGGCTTGGCCGGATTGCCCGGCAGGCTGAGCATATCGAGGATGTCGAAGCGCATGGTGCGCCACTATGAACTAGTCTTCGTTCATCCGCGATAGCGTGCGCCACGGCACGTTCATCAACAGACGCACGAGCTCGGCCTGGCGCGAGGTTTCCGTCTTTTTCAATATCTGCGCCAGATGCACGCGCACAGTATGGCGCGAAATGCTTAGATGCTGCGCCACTTCGTCCACCGACAATCCCGAAACCAGCGCGCTTGCAACGCTGGCCTGCATGGCGGTGAGGCCGAAAAGACGGCGCAAGGCCGTTTCCGGCGGGCTGATGCGCGCGACGGGATCGGTGATGAGGAGACACACGGCGGGTCTGAGCGCGGAAAACAGCGTGGTCGAATTGGGGACCGGTGTGACCATGGCCATGTAGTCTTCGCGGCCGGATTTGCGCGACAGCCGCAGCGCGGGACTTGCGACGCCTTCGCGAACGGCGCGGGCGACGATCTTCTTCAGCGCGGCATTGTCGGACGGAAGTCCGGAGCGCACGCCGGAAGATTCGATGACGATGCCATCGTTGCTGGCCGCGATCGCACGCGCGGCGGCATTGGCGTGCAGCACCGAACCGTCGGCGCGCAACAGCACAATGGCGGTTTCGTTGTGTTCGAAATCCGCGGCGGATTGTGCATCGGCGAGGCCGAGCCGATATTCGACGAGGGCCGCGCGTTCGAGATGGGTGAAGAGCGCGTCGAACAAGGCGATTTCATTGGATTCTGCAGCGCCGCGCGATGCGCGGCGATGCAGCGTGACACCCAGTTCGACGGGCGCGCTGGCGGTGGTGCGGCCGCCGAGATAATATTTGGTGGGCTGGGCTTTTTGATACCAGCCGTAATATTCGCTGCGTGCGATCTCGCTTTCGGAGGTGTGCAGATAGTCGTGCAAGATGCGCGCCTTGGGATTGGCGATCAGGAATTCAACACGAGGATCGATCTTGAAATAGTGGTTTTCGTAATCGGATTGGGTGTCGGTTGCCAGATTGTACCAGAGACCGTGACGAAGTTTCTGGCCGCCGAAAGCTTCTTCGCCGCGATCCCAGGCGTAGAAGGCCGCGCCATCATAGCCGGTGAGCGAGAGGATGGAGTCGATTGCCTCCTCCCACGCGCCTTCGCCCAACGCTGCCTTGTAGATGCGGCCAATGGCGGCATCGTATTCGAGATGGTTCGACGTCACGGCCAATCCTCAACGTACGCAAAGGAAAGCGCGAAACGCCACGCGCGCGATCTTGGACGACATATGAAAGAAAATTCAGGCCGGGATCAATATGCCGTGGCTTGCACAACCGCTTTCAGGCGCTCGGCGAGCGAAAATTCGTCTTCGGTAAAATCGGACTCGATCCACCAGTCCTCGACTTCGGCAAGAACGCGCCCCACAAGCGGGCCTTCGGGAACGCCTGCGGCCATCACTTCGCGGCCGGTGAGCGGGAACTCCGGACGATCCCATGCGTCGGCTACGGCGAGAAGGGCGCGCCATTGGATGGAATTGGAGTCCTTCGGGTCTTCGGCCCAACGCAAGGTTGCGCGGTCTTTGAAGGCTTTGGGGCCGAGCCGATAGAGAAGTTTGCGGACTTCCTTGATCGAAAGATAGGAAACGATTTTTTCCTTCGCGCCCGCGATGTCTTCGAGACGTGTGCGGTCGACGTTGGAGAGTTTGAAGCGGTCGGCGATGGTGTCGGCGGTTGCGGCATCCGGGAGCAGCGCTGCCAGACGCAATATCGGATCGGGCGGGAAGAAATTGTTGGCGTCGATCTGCGCGAGGCGTTCGAGACGCGCGATCTGGAGATTGCCGGGGAGGATTTCGCCCAGGATTCCCGATGACGCCATGATGCGCAAAACCGGCACGGGACTGTCGGCTTCGAGCAGGCGCAGCGTTTCCTTTGCGATGCGCTCGCCGGAAAGTTGGGCAAGGCCCGCTTTCTCGGCGGCTGCGGCGCGCAAGGCATCGTTGTCGATTTCGCCTTTGCCGTACCAGGCGTGGAAACGAAACAGGCGCAAGATACGCAGATAGTCTTCGCGAATGCGCGTGGTGGGATCGCCGACGAAACGCACTTTGCCCGCTTCCAGATCGGCGACCCCATTGAAGTAATCGAAGATTTCGCCGTCTGCGGATGCGTAAAGCGCGTTCATGGTGAAGTCGCGGCGCGCGGCGTCTTCTTTCCAGTCGGTCGTGAAGGCGACAACGGCCCGGCGTCCGTCGGTGGCGACGTCGCGGCGCAGAGTGGTCACTTCGAAGGGTTTGCCATTTGCAATTGCGGTGACAGTGCCGTGTTCGATGCCGGTGGGGACGGCTTTTAGATGCGCGCCTTCGAGGCGCTTGGTGACGTCTTGCGGTGTCAGAGGCGTGGCGATGTCGATGTCTATCACCGGCTGATCGAGGAGCGCGTTGCGCACCGCGCCGCCGACGAAACGAGATTCACCCAGCGCGTTCATCACCGCCAAAGTTTCCGGGGCGCGCATCCAGATGTGGAGTTTGGGATCGAGGCGCTTCATCTCAGGGTTTCTTTTCCACGTGGCCGGGGATGATCTTTCCGTCCACAACATGCGGCGGAATATACACGCCTTGCGTGCTTTCGCCTTCGGTCAATCCCAACACGAGAAAGCTCAGCACCACCAGAGAGAGGCCTGCGATGAACAGCGGCGTCCACGGTGTTGGCGGGCGGGTGGCGTTTGGGCGCCACCGCAACAGAAGCAGGTAGAAGCCGTAAAGCGCGAACGGCAGCAGGAACAGCGCCAGGCGCGTCAGCAATACGCGAATCATCGGGCGAACCGTTCGGCGAAGTTGACGACCATGGCGGCGGTCGCGCCCCAGATGCGGTGGCCCGCATAATGATACGTATAATAAGTGCGCTTCTGGCCCTGCCACTGGCCATGGCCCTGTTCGCGATTCTTCGCATCGAGCAGGAAGGCGAGCGGGACTTCGAAGATGCGTTCGACTTCGGCGGCACCGGGGCGGAGCGCGAAACCTTCGGTGAGCACACCGACCACGGGCAGGATCGCGTAACCCGTTCCTGTTTCATAGGTGTCGAGAAAACCCGCGACGGTGACGAAGGCGGGTTCGATGCCGGTTTCTTCGTGCGTTTCGCGAAGCGCGGTTTGCACGAGGGAGATGTCGGTCTCGTCGGCGCGGCCGCCGGGGAAACTAACTTGTCCTGCATGGCGCGTGAGATGGCGGCTGCGTTCGGTGAAGAGAACGCGCGGCGTGGCGCCGGAGATGATCGGCATCAACACGGCGGCGGGTTGGAGCCGGCGATCTTCCTTCGGGCGGATCGAAGGATTGAGATCGAAATCGCTGCGGGTGGGTTTGAGCGGAAGTGGCGGGGCTTCCTTCAACAGCGCCGCGCGCAGGCTTCCGGTTTCGCCGGATTCCAGTTCGGTGATGAGATGATGGGGCGGCGTTTCGTGGACGTTCATTCGGGTTTGCCGATGGGAAAGAACACGCCGCCGCTCCACACGCCCAGACGTTCGCCCTTTTCTTCAGGCACGGCGATGTCGGCCAGTTGATAAAAGACCGCGCGCGAGATGCGAGCTTCCAGACCTTTGCGGACGTGGACGTAAGGCGCGGGCTCCTGCGTTTGCGGATCGGTTTCGACGCGGATGGGATTGGACGCATCGGCCACCACTTCGTCGCCGACATTGGTGGTGAAGCGCAAGCGTTGCTCCCTGCCCGCGCCTTCCACATCCATCAGCACGGCGAGGAACGGTGCATCGTCGACGGTGATGCGCATTTTCTCGACCGGGGTCACAAGCACGTAACCATCCGGGTCTTTGCGCAGGATGGTGGAGAACAGGCGCACGAGTTCGCGCCGGCCGATAGGAGTGCCCTGGTGATACCAGGTGCCGTCGCGCGCGATGCGCATGTCGATTTCGCCGCAATGGGCGGGGTTCCATTTTTCCACCGGCGGCAGCTTGCGGCCCTGAGCGGTTTCCCGCTGCAGGCTGGCCAATCCCAGTGGTAAATCGCCTGTCATCATTTCGACGAACTTGCCTTGTTTTTCACGCCTCACGGCGATGTGCGGTTGCACGCCAGCATGCCAGATGCGACATAGCAAACTGCCCCCTTATGGTAGGCTTGGGGGTCGGAACCGGCAAGAATCGTGGTCATATGAGCGATACGTTGACATCAGAGCCATTGAAAGGCCCCGCCGTTGCCCAGGCCGAGCGGGCGGCCGGTGTTTTCGCCCGAGTTCGCGAAGGAATCGGGCGCACGATCTTCGGCCAGCGCGATGTGATCGACCAGGCGCTGATCACGTTGCTCTCCGGCGGCCACGGCTTGCTGATCGGCGTGCCGGGATTGGCCAAGACGCGGCTGGTGGAAGCACTGGGCGTGGTGCTGGGCCTGGATTGGAAACGCATCCAGTTCACGCCGGATCTGATGCCCGCCGACATCATCGGTTCGGAAGTGCTGGACGATGCGAACGGGACGCGGACGTTCAGGTTCATCAAGGGTCCGGTGTTCGGGCAATTGCTGATGGCGGACGAGATCAACCGCGCCAGCCCGCGCACGCAATCCGCATTGTTGCAGGCGATGCAGGAACGGCATGTGACGGTGGCGGGCGCGCGATACGATCTGCCGGCGCCGTTTCATGTGATCGCCACGCAAAACCCGCTGGAGCAGGAAGGCACCTATCCGCTGCCGGAAGCGCAGCTGGACCGGTTTCTGCTGCAGATCGACGTCGGTTACCCGGATGAAGAGGCGGAGCGCAAGATGCTGCTCGCCACCACGTTCGGCGACGAAGAAGGAATTTCGACGCTGTGCGGGCCGAACGATCTGATGGACGCGCAGAAGATCGTGCGGCGCATTCCGGTCGGCGAGAAAGTCGTCGATGCGATTTTGAAGCTGGTGCGTTCGGCGCGGCCGGGCGAAACGAATGCCGGCGACTTGCGCGATTTCATCGCCTGGGGACCGGGGCCGCGTGCGAGCCAGGCGTTCATGCTGGCGGTGCGCGCTCGCGCGTTGCTCGACGGACGGTTTGCACCGAGCGTGGACGATGTGGTGGCACTGGCCCACCCCGTTCTCAAACATCGCATGGCGCTGAATTTCTCGGCGCGGGCGGAGGGCACCACGATCACAGGCGTCATCGACCGCTTATGCCAGAGCCTCTGACGGATCGGGTTTCGCAATCTTCCCTCCTGCGCGGAAAAGCGGAGCGGGCCGCGGGCGCGCTGCCGCCATTGCTGGTGGCCGCCGAACGCCTGGCTTCGACCGTGGCGCTTGGCGTGCATGGGCGGCGCAAGGCGGGAATGGGCGAGACGTTCTGGCAATTCCGGCGCTATCGCGCGGAAGATCCGGCAAGCGCGATCGACTGGCGGCAATCGGCGAAATCGCAGCATCTGTTCGTGCGCGAGCGCGAATGGGAAGCAGCCGAAGCGGTCTGGTTCTGGCGCGACGGATCGGCGGGGATGCGGTTTTCCTCTAGTGCCGAAATCGAGAGCAAAGTGGACCGGGCGAGTTTGCTTTCGCTGGCGCTGTGTTCGCTTCTGGTGCGCGGCGGAGAGCGGATTGCATTGCTTGGCGAAGGGCGGTTGCCATCGAGCGGGCGGGCGACGCTCAACCGCATCGGGCACTCGCTGACGGACGATTTGGCCGACTTGGCGTTGCCGCCGGATGCGCGGATGACGCGCAACGGGCATTTCGTGTGGTTGAGCGATTTCCTTTCGCCGTTCGGGGAGATCGAAAAAGTACTGCGGCGACTGGCAAGCAACGGGCTGCACGCCCATCTCGTTCACATCGTCGATCCGGCGGAAGAGGATTTTCCGTTCACGGGGCGCACGCGGTTCGAGACTGTGGACGGGCGGTTGCGGGAGATCTTCGGGCGGGCGGAGAATGTGCGCGGGGAATATCGCGCGCGGTTCAAGGCGCATTCCGAAAGCATTTCCGATCTGGCGCGGCGATTGGGATTTTCCTATCTCATGCATCGCACCGATCATCGACCCGAACTGGCGCTGATCGCGCTTTATGCGGCGCTGGGCGGCCCGCGCGCATTGATGGCGCAGAGATAAGCGATGGGTTGGCTCGGCAACATCAGTTTCGGTGCGCCGCTGGTGCTGGCGGCACTCGTCGTATTGCCGGTGATCTTCTGGTTGTTGCGGGTGACGCCACCGACTCCGCGTCGCGTGGTGTTTCCGCCGTTGCGGTTGTTGCTGGGGTTGTCGGCGACCGAAGAAACGCCGGCGCGGACGCCGCTGTGGTTGTTGCTGTTCCGGTTGTTGATTGCGGCGCTGATGATTGTGGCGCTGGCGGAGCCGATGTTCGGCGAGCCGAAAGCGGTGCCATCCTCCAATCCGCTGGTGCTGTTTGTCGACAATGACTGGATGGCGGCGCACGAATGGAAAGCGCGCGACGACGCGATGACGGAAGCATTGCGCGGGGCGGCGCGCGACGGACGGCCGGTTGCGATTGTGGCAACGGCGGATGCGGCGCAGAACATTTCGCTTTTGAATGCGGGACAGGCGGAACGATTGGCGCGCAGCATGGTGCCCGAGGCATGGACGCCGGATCGCTTGGCGGCGGCGGATGCGCTGGCCAAGACGAGATTTGCCGCGAAGCCCGACATTCTCTGGTTGAGCGATGGCGCCGATCATGGGCACGCGGAAGCCGTGGCGGCGCGGCTTTCGAAGATCGGCAATCTGACCGTCGTAGCCGACGGGCCCGGAAAGGGTGCTATCGCGTTGCTCCCGGCTTCCAACGGCCCGGAAGGATTCACGGTGAAAGCCGAGCGGCTTTCCTCGCTAGGGGATCGTTCGGTCGAGATCGAAGCGTTGGGGCAGCATGGCGAAGTGCTTTCGACCGCGCACATGAATTTCGTGCGTGGTAAGACGGATGCTTCGGTGAAACTGCCTTTGCCGCTGGAGATGCGCAACCGGACGGCGCGGATCGCGATTGCCAATGAGAATGCGGCGGGCGGTGTGCAGCTTCTGGATTCCAGCAATCGCAGGCGGTCGGTGGGGCTTGTGTCGGCGAGCAGTCTGGAGACGCAGCAGCCGCTTCTGTCGGATGTGTTCTATCTGCAGCGCGCGCTTTCGCCTTATGCGGATCTGACGAAGGGCTCCATCGACAAGGTATTGTCGCGCGGGGTTTCGGTGCTGGTGCTGGCCGATATCGGCAAGATCGTGCAGCCGGAATACGGCAAGGTTTCGAAATTCGTCGAAGACGGCGGCGTGCTCATTCGCTTTGCGGGCGCGCGCATGACGGATGGAGCGGACGATCTGGTGCCGGCACGGTTGCGCGGCGGCGGACGCTATCTCGATGGTGCGCTTGCCTGGGCCGAGCCGCAGCGTCTGGCGGGGTTTCCCGATGCCAGTCCGTTCAACGGACTTTCGATACCGAAGGATGTCACCATTTCGCGGCAGATATTGGCGGAGCCTTCCGTCGAATTGGGGCCGCACACATGGGCGCGGCTGGCGGATGGAACGCCGCTGGTCACCGCGGCACAGCGCGGCAAGGGATGGATCGTTCTGTTTCATGTGACGGCGAGCCCCGCATGGTCTTCGCTGCCGCTATCCGGGCTTTATGTCGACATGTTGCGGCGGATTCTGGATTTGTCGAACGGTTCGCGGCCGGCGGCGATTGGCGCGAATGTTTCACTGGCGCCGATGCAGGTGATGGATGGGTTCGGGCGGTTGCAGAAAGCGCCTGCGGAAGCTCTGCCGTTGCGGGGAAATCAGATCGGGAAGGTGAAACCTTCGGCTTCGCATCCGCCGGGATATTATGGCAGCGAAGGGGCGGAAGTTGCGTTGAACACGGTCGGCGGCGATTTCACGTTCGATGCACTCGATCTGCCGGGACAACACGTCGAATACTATGCAGCGAGCAACGCGATCTCGCTGGGCGCGCCGCTGCTGGCGATTGCGTTTGCATTGCTGTTGATCGACGCACTGGTGTCGCTGGCACTGCGCGGCCTTTTGACCGTGCCGCGCGGGTCACTGGCCCGGGCAGCGCCCATGCTTCTGTTCTTTGTGTTGCTTATCCCGCAAGCGCGCGCCGACGATGCGTTCGACATGAAATCGGCGCTGGATACGCGCCTGGCTTACGTGAAAACCGGATTGTCCGATCTCGACAATATGAGCCATGCGGGGCTTGTGGGGCTCGACGTGGCGCTGACGCAGCGCACTTCTTACGAGCCGCAGGATCCGATGGGCGTCGATCTGGAGAAGGACGATCTTTCGTTCTTTCCCCTGCTCTACTGGCCGATGGACCCGCGCGAGAAGGATCCTTCGCCTGCGGTCATTCAGAAACTGACCGACTATATGAAGAATGGCGGGACCATTCTGTTCGACACGCGCGATCTTTCGCTTGGTGCTGTGCGCGGGCCGCAATCGCCGGGCGAACAGACGTTGCGCAGGATCGCGGCGAAGCTCGATCTTCCGCCGCTGGAACCGATTCCGCCGGATCACGTGCTGACGAAAGCGTTTTATCTGTTGCAGAGTTTTCCGGGACGCTGGGACGGCGGCAAGGTTTGGGTCGAGAAACTTCCACCGGCCGATCCCGATGCGGGGCCTTCGCCAGCACGCGGCGGCGACGGTGTTTCGCCGGTCATCATCGGCGGCAACGATTGGGCGGCGGCGTGGGCGATTGACAATCAGGGGCGGCCGCTGGTGGCGGTTGTGCCGGGCGGCGAACGGCAACGCGAGATGGCGTATCGCTTTGGCGTGAACGTGGTGATGTATGCGTTCACCGGCAATTACAAAACCGATCAGGTGCATGTGCCGGCGTTGCTGGAGCGGCTTGGGCAATGAGCTACGCGATCGACTTCGCGCCGCATGTGGCCCCCTGGTTGTTGTGGACGTTTGGCGGGCTTGCCGTTGTCGTGACGATCTATGCGTTTCTGCAACGGGCGCGCGGAGCGTGGGCGCGGGCGGTTGCGTTTGCGATTGTGCTCATGGCGCTCGCCAATCCGCTGATCGTGCATGAAACGCGCGAGCCGCTTTCCGATGTGGTGGCACTCGTCGTCGACAAATCGCAAAGCATGGGCGTGAACACGCGCTCTGCCGATGCGGCGAAGGCTGCGGATACGATACGCAAGGAACTGAAAAACGAGAAGAACCTCGAAGTGCGCGAGGCGGAGGTTGTGACGCGCACGACGGGAGACGACAACGGAACTGAGGCCTTCGCCGCGATCAATCAGGCGCTGGCCGATGTGCCGCCGGAGCGGGTGGCGGGCGCGATCCTTCTCACCGACGGCGAAGTCCACGATGCGCCGCCGCCGAAGAAAGTTTCGCTGCACGCGCCGCTGCAGGCGATCATCGTGGGCAGGCGCGACGAGAAAGATCGCAAGCTCTCCGTCGTGAACGCGGCGCGTTATGCGATTGTGGGACAGCCTGCGGTCATCACCGTGCGAGTGGACGATTTCGGGTCTGACGCAAAGGGCGATGCCAATGTGCATCTCTGGGTGGATGGTTCGGACAAGGGCGTGCGTCAGGTGCCGCTGGGGAAGGAAGCCAATATTCCCGTGCTGGTGGCGCATGGCGGAGAGAACGTCGTCGAGATTGGGGCGGAGCCGGGGCCATCCGAGCTGACGCTGGAAAACAATCGCGCGGTGGTAACGATTTCAGGCGTGCGCGACCGCTTGCGCGTGATGCTGGTTTCGGGCGAGCCGCATGCGGGCGAGCGGGTGTGGCGCAATCTGTTGAAGGCCGATCCTTCGGTCGATCTGGTGCACTTCACCATCCTGCGGCCGCCGGACAAGCAGGATGCGACGCCGATCGACGAACTTTCGCTGATCGCGTTTCCGACGCGGCAATTGTTCGACGAAAAACTTTCGTCGTTCGATCTGGTGATCTTCGACCGCTATTCCGAACGTGGAATTTTGCCGCTCGCCTACTACGAGAATCTTGCAAGCTATGTGGAGAACGGCGGCGCGTTGCTGGTTTCGGCAGGCCCGGAATATGCGCAGGAGATGAGCATCTACCGCACGCCGCTGGCCGCCGTTCTGCCCGCGCAGCCAACGGGCGATGTGGTGCAGCAGGGTTTTAAGCCGATGGTGACGCCAACCGGATTTGCGCATCCGGTGACGCGCGACCTGCCGGGCAGCAATGAAGGCGACAAGGCCCCGACATGGGGCCGTTGGTTCCGTTTGATCGGCGCGGAGAAGGTTTCGGGCGAGACCGTGATGAGCGGGCCGGGGGACAAGCCGCTTCTGGTGCTCGATCACATCGGCAAGGGACGCGTGGCGGAACTGCTGACCGATCAGGCGTGGCTTTGGGCGCGCGGTTTCGAAGGCGGCGGACCGCAGGCGGAATTGCTGCGGCGGCTGGCGCACTGGTTGATGAAAGAGCCGGAGCTGGAAGAGGAACGGCTTTCGGCGAGCATCGATGACGGGAAGATATCTATCGAGCGGCGGTCGATGGCAGAAACGGTCGATCCCGTTCGCCTGACGATGCCTTCGGGCAAGACGTCGGAGTTGACGTTGAAGAAAATCGAGCCGGGAATCTGGCGCGCGCAAGCCGATGCGAACGAGCTGGGGCTTTACCGGCTGACCGACGGCAAGCTGACGGCGGTGGCGGCGGCCGGGCCGCTCAATCCGAAAGAAGTGGCGGACATGCGCGCGACGGATGCCATTTTGGATGCGCCAGCAGCAGCAACTGGCGGATCGGTGCACTGGCTGGTAGATGGATTACCGAGCATCCGCCGCGTGACGCCGGACAGCCGGACATTCGGCGGCGACTGGATCGGGTTGCGCACGAATGGAGCGTATCGCGTGACGTCGGTAGAGCAGCAGGCGCTGTTGCCGCCGTGGTTGGCGGTGGTGTTGCTGGTGGGCGCTGTGCTGTTCGCGTGGCGGATGGAAGGGCGGTAGTTGTTCCACTTACCTCCCCCTTGTGGGGAGGTCGGAGAGCGAAGCGATCCGGGTGGGGGGCCGCTCATCGTTGTCAGCACCGTCCCCCACCCGAAAAATCTTTCGCTGCGCTCAAGATTTGTTCGACCTCCCCACAAGGGGGAGGTTGAGAGATGTGCTTTAGCCGAGTGCCACGCTGTCCGCACACACTGGATCATCGATGTGTGGACGGCGGACTGCGCCGTTGAGCGACAACAATGCGTTCGGTTGCAATGACAGTCCCAGCACGCGGGCAACATCCACCGGGCCCGGCATCGCGATGCGGCCGGGCGGCAGGCGGGTGAAGCCCACGCGGGCGTAATAAGGTTCGTCGCCGACCAATATGATGCAGGCGTAATCCGTCTTGCGCGCTTCTTCGATGCCTCTGTTCATCAGCGCGATGCCGATGCCGCGGCCGCGCTGGTCGGACTGGACGGCGAGCGGGCCCAAGAGCAGCGCCTTGGTGCCGCCGATGCTGACGGGCCAGAAGCGGATCGAGCCGCGCAAGATTCCGTCTTCGATGGCGACAAAGCTGAGGCTCTTTTCGCAGTCCACGCCTTCGCGCAGGCGATAGGCGGATTTGGCGTAGCGGCCGGGGCCGAAGCTTGCGTGATTCAGCGCTTCGATGGCGGCGGCGTCATCGGCGGTTTCGGACCGAATGTCCCACATAGTCCAAACGCCTCTTTTATCCGGCGCGCGCGGCTTGCTAGGGTCGCGGCAGTCAAAACGCAAGTGGAGGTAAACGTGGGCGTTCTGGAAGGCAAGGTCGTTCTGGTCACGGGCGGCGCAAACGGCATCGGCAAGGAATGCGCGCTCCTGGCGGCGCGGGAAGGCGCCAAGGTTGTGGTCAACGATCTGGGCGGAAGTGCCGCCGGTGGCGACGCAGGGTCGGCGGGGCCGGCCGAGCAGGTGGCCGAGGAAATCCGCAAGGCGGGCGGCCAGTCCGTTTCCAATTCCGACAGCGTGTCGAGCCGGGAAGGCGTGGCGCGCATGTTCGAGCAGGCGATGGACACCTACAAAGGGTTGCACGCGGTCATCAATCCGGCGGGCATTTTGCGGGACAAGATGTTCCACAAGATGACGGACGAGGAATGGGACATCGTCATCGATGTGCATTTGAACGGCAGCTACAACGTCACCCACGCAGCGATCAATCACTTCCGCGAGCAGGAAGAAGGTTCGTTCGTCCTCTTCACTTCGACGTCGGGACTGATCGGCAATGTGGGGCAGGCGAACTATGCGGCGGCGAAGATGGGCATTGTAGGCCTGTCGCGCATCATTGCGATGGAAGGGTTGCAGAAGAATGTGCGCTCCAACGTGATCGCGCCGTTCGCCTGGTCGCGCATGATCGCCACGATCCCGATAAAGGACGAAGCGTCCGCCAAGCGTGTGGAGCGCATGAAAAATTATATGCGTGCCGATCAGGTGGCGCAGTTGGCGGTATCGCTGGCGTCGAATGCCTGCAAGGACGTTTCGGGGCAGATATTCGTGGCGCGCGGCAACGAGATATTCCTGATGAGCCAGCCCAGGCCGGTGCGCGGGCTTGCCAAGATCGAAGGCTGGACGCCGCAGACGATCGCCGAACATTGCATGCCCGCGATGAAGCCGAGCTTCCACGATCTGGGGGCTACGAACAGCGTGTTCGGTTGGGATCCGGTTTAAGCAGTCTCCCTCTCCCCCAGTGGGGGAGAGGGCCGGGGTGAGGAGGCGACTGTATCAGCTTCTGCAATAGCGAAATCGTTGCACCATCACCCCTTCACCCTAACCCTCTCCCCCAAGGGGGAGAGGGGACTGTGAATTACCAATACCAACTTTTCTCCCTCCCGCCCGCACGTTCCTCGAAACGGCGCAGCGCGCCCGCGCCGGTTCCTTCCGGCGGGGCATCGAGCGGGAAGAATTTCGCTTCAGCTATTTCGGCGTTGGGTTTGAAATCGAGCAACGCGCCTTTGACGTGGAAGAATGCGATCACGTTTGTCGTCCAAATGTGCTTGCGGGTGTAGAGGCCGAAGAGATCGCAGGTCTCGCAGCTTTGAAGCCCCACTTCTTCCCGCATCTCGCGCTTGACGGCATCAAGCGCCGGTTCCCCGCGGTTGACGCCGCCGCCGGGGAAGAACCAGCCCGGCATATAAGTGTGGCGGACGAGGAGAACCCTGCCCTCGCCGTCTTCGATCATGGCGTGGGCGCCGTAGGCCACCGGATGAAGCACCGCCTGGGCGGCCAAACGGGCGGCCAGAGCCATGTCGTGCCAGACCGATCGTTCGCGTAAGGGATTTGTAACCATGGAACTCCTACTGTGGCGCGGCTTTGCGGGACCGGGGCGCGCCATCATTGGGCTGACCCTTGTTTTGTCGCAAGCGCGACGCAGGACATCCTGGTGGAAGGGTCGCATGTCGGGGAAGCAGTTCGATTATCTCAAGGCCCTCGTTGTCGAGGACAATCCCCACATGCGGGAATTGTTGCGCACGTTGCTCAACGCGCTGGGCATCAAGAAGGTGGCGGAAGCGGCCGACGGGACCGAAGGGTTCAAGGAGCTTTGCGCAACCGCACCGGATTTCGTGCTGACCGATCTTTCGATGAAACCGATGGACGGGATCGAGTTCACAAGGCTCGTGCGCGCTTCAGAGGATGCGCCCAATCCATATGTGCCCATCGTCATGGTGACCGGGCACACCGAACGCAACCGCATCGAAGCGGCGCGCGACGCGGGCGTGACCGAGATCATCGCCAAGCCGATCACCGTGCAGGGGCTGTTCAGCCGCGTGGCGGAGATCGTGGAACGGCCGCGGCCTTTCGTGCGCGCGGAACAGTTTTTCGGACCGGATAGGCGCAGGCGGATCAAACGCGAATTCAAAGGACCGTGGAAGCGTTTTGACGACGAGGTCGAGATCAGATGAACGCCGCCGGTCAGGTCAAGGCGCAAGGAAAAGTTCTCGTCAACGGGGCGGAAATGATTTCGTCCGAGTCGTATCCCGCCGTGATGCCGAAAGCGGAAGCGGCCAAGTTCATCGCCAATCTGAAAAGCGACGACACGGCGAAACGCAGCGAACAGGTGATCGCATCCTCACGCGACACGATGCGGGCGGCGCTGGAAGGTTATGTTAAGACGCTGGGGGCGGCTTCGCAGGCACTCGATCTGGACGAATTGTTTGCGCAGGCCCATGAAATTCGCGGGCTTGCAGCGACCGCGGGATTCGATGTCGCGGGAAAAATGGCCAACGGGCTTTGCCTCTATATCGATGCGCTGGACGGCGGCGCGGCGGATCGCGCGACGATCCGGCTGCACGTGGAAGCCATCGAACGCGTGGTCAGCGGCGAAGATGCGGGCGCCATCGCCAATGTGGTGGCGGAGGAATTGACCGCACTTGTCATCCGCAAACTGGGCGAAGCCAAGGCCCTGGGTCTTCCGGGATAAACCATCCGGTAAGAATTGGGCCAAGGCTTGGGCGGCTTTTGGCCTGCCTTTATGGGTTTTTAAGCCCTTTCCTTAATAGTGACCGCTCATCGCGTGTGCCAGAGCTGGCCGCGCGCATTCGCGGGCGGTTTCATGCTTCAAATCGGCGGTCTTGTCGTTTTGTTCGGTGCGGTGTTTGGCGGCTACCTGATGTCGGGTGGTTCGTTGGGCGTGGTGCTGGAAGCATTGCCGCACGAAATGCTGACCATTCTCGGCGCGGCCATTGCCGCCTTGCTGATCGGCGGATCGCTTTACCAGGTCAAGCAGATCGGCGGCGAGGTGGGCAAGATCGTTTCCGGCCCGCGCTGGAAGCACAACGATTTCACCGATCTTCTGTGCCTGCTTTATCTGCTGACCAAGACGATGAAATCGAAAGGGTTGATCGCGCTGGAAGCCCATATCGAAAAGCCGGAAGAATCTTCGATCTTCAAACGCTATCCGCGTATTACCAAAGACCACTTCGCGCTCGCCTTCATCTGCGACACGCTGCGCATGATGACCATGAGCCTGGAAGACCCGCATCAGGTCGAAGCGGCGATGGAAAAACAGCTCGAAAAACATCATCACGAGGCGCTGGGACCGGCGACCGCGCTTCAGAACATGGCGGATGCGCTTCCGGCACTCGGCATCGTGGCCGCGGTGTTGGGCGTTATCAAAACCATGGGTGCGATTTCGGAACCACCCGAAGTTCTGGGCCGCATGATCGGTTCCGCGCTTGTCGGAACGTTCATGGGCGTGTTCCTGGCCTACGGCATCGTGGGGCCGATTGCGACACGCCTGAAAGCGATCGTGGACGAGGACGCCCTCTTCTATCACGTGATCCGCGACATTCTCGTCGCGCATCTGCATGGCAATGCGGCGCAGGTTTCGGTGGAAATCGGACGCGGCAGCGTGCCCAGCGAAGCGCAGCCGACATTCCAGGAACTTGAAGCAGCGTTAGGCGCGATCCCGCCGGATGCGTCGTAACAACGGTGCGCGCTGGATCTGTTCCAGCTTCCATTCCGACAAGGTGACGAAGAAAACGGCCAGCGCGCCGGCGATGATGCCGAGCGGCATCGCATAGACGACATCCATATCCGTGCCCAAAACGACGACAGCCGTCACGAAAATCCCGACCCATTGCGCGTAGTTCCTCGGCACGGTCCCCTCCTCGGTCTATGCGGGGACTTTAACGTCTTATTAAGACTTTGGGTGCGGAAAGAGTGAAGG
Source organism: Rhizomicrobium sp. (assembly GCA_035543495.1). Classification (GTDB taxonomy): domain Bacteria; phylum Pseudomonadota; class Alphaproteobacteria; order Micropepsales; family Micropepsaceae; genus Rhizomicrobium. Next base: position 22,216 of record DATKJT010000043.1, read on the forward strand.
AATGGTTAATTTCGGCCCGCTTCCTCCGCAAGTTCAGCCAGTACGGCCGACAGGGTGGCTACGATTTTGGGGACAGCGGCGCGGTGGCGGGCGGCGATCCAGGCGGGGTCGTTGTAGGCGAGGCGGGTTTTGCGCGCCTCGTCTTCCCAGATCAGCATCTTCAGAGGCAGGTCGATGCCCGCGGTCTGGCTTGCCTGCATGAGCGGCGTGCCTGCCTTCGGATTTCCGAAAATCACAACCACGGTCGGACGCAGCGAGAGGCCTGCTTGCGCCGCACCTTGCCCATGATCGATCACGGAAAAGATGGTGATGCCTTTGGCCTTCAACGCGTTTGTCAGACGCTGAAGCGTTACAGGAACGTCATGCGCGCTTTCGCGGACGATCAAGCCATCCATGGAATCCATCCCAGAGCCGGGATGGATTAAACCGCGAATTCGATGCCCTGCGCCAGCGGCAGCGCGTCGGAATAATTGATCGTGGCGGTTTGCCTGCGCATGTAGGCTTTCCACGAATCCGAGCCGCTTTCGCGGCCGCCACCGGTTTCTTTCTCGCCGCCGAAGGCGCCGCCAATTTCCGCGCCGCTGGGACCGATGTTCACATTGGCGATACCGCAATCCGAACCGCCAGACGCGAGGAATTTTTCGGCTTCCTGCATGTCTTGCGTGAAGACGCAGGAGGAGAGGCCTTGTGGTACCGCGTTCTGGCGCGCGATGGCCTCATCGAACTTGCTGTAGCGCATCACGTAGAGGATCGGTGCGAAGGTTTCGCGTTCCACGGTAGCGGTTTGATTGGGCATCTCCGCAATGGCGGGGCGGACGTAGAAGGCGTTGGGGAACTGGTTTTCCAGAACGCGGCCGCCGCCGGCGATTTGGCCGCCCTCGTCGCGGGCATTCGACAGCGCGCGTTCCATGTTTTCGAACGCGCCCTTGTCGATCAGCGGGCCGACGAGGGTTTTGGCTTCCAGCGGATTGCCGATGGGGAGATTGGAGTAGATCGATTTCAGCGAGGACACGAGCTTGTCGTAGATCGTTTCGTGCACGAAGAGGCGGCGCAGGCTCGTACAACGCTGGCCGGCGGTGCCGACGGCGGCGAAGGTGATGGCGCGCTGGGCGAGATCGAGTTTGGCGGAAGGTGCCACGATCATCGCGTTGTTGCCGCCGAGTTCGAGGATCGAACGGCCGAAACGCGCGGCAACGACGGGCGCCAGCTCGCGGCCCATGCGCGTGGAGCCGGTGGCGCTGATGACCGGGAGACGGTGATCCTTTGCCAGCAATTGGCCCGTGTCGCGCAGGCCCAACACGATTCGCGAGAGATGGGCAGGGGCATCGCCGAAGCGTTTCACGGCGCGTTCGAAAAGGACTTGCGTGGCGAGTGCTGTGAGCGGGGTTTTCTCGGACGGTTTCCAGATCACGCTGTCGCCGCAGACGAGCGCGAGAGCCGCGTTCCAAGCCCAGACGGCGACGGGGAAATTGAAGGCGGAGATGATGCCGACGGGACCTGCCGGATGCCAGGTTTCCATCATGCGGTGGCCGGGACGTTCGGACGCGATGGTGAGGCCGTAAAGCTGACGCGAGAGACCGACGGCGAAATCGCAGATATCGATCATCTCCTGCACTTCGCCCAGACCTTCCTGCAGGATCTTTCCGGCTTCGAGCGTGACGAGGCGGCCCAACGCTTCCTTGTTGGCGCGCAGTTCTTCCCCGAACAGGCGCACGAGCTCGCCACGGCGCGGGGCAGGCACATTGCGCCAAGCGAGAAAGGCATCGACGGACTTCTTGATCTTGGCATCGACGGATTTTGCATCGTCATACGATACGCGGCCGATTTCTGCGCCGTCGATGGGAGAACGAACGACGTGATCGCCAGATTGCGAGAGGCCGAAATGGGAGAGAATGTCTTTGGCTTGCATATGAATCTCCTATTTCTTTGCGGCGCGTAGTTTGGTTAGCGTGGTCGTGGGCGAAATCGCTTCGGGATCGACGCTGATGTGGATGAGCGCGGGCTTTCTGGAATTCTGGGCTTCGTAGAAGGCCTGCGCGAAATCATCGGTGCGCTTCACATGGAAGCCCAATGCGCCATAGCTTCTGGCCAGCGCCACGAAATCGGGGTTCTTCAACTCCGTGCCGATGACGTGGCCGGGATATTCGCGTTCCTGGTGCATGCGGATGGTGCCGTAGATGCCGTTGTCGAACACCAGCACGATGATCGGCGCATCGTATTGCACGGCTGTGGCGAGTTCCTGTCCGTTCATCAGGAAGCAGCCGTCGCCCGCGCAGGAAACGACCGTACGTTCGGGATGGATGATCTTGGCGGCGACGGATGCTGGCAAGCCATAACCCATCGCGCCGCTGGTGGGGCCGAGCAAGGTGGGGTAGCCGCGATAGAGATAGAAGCGGTGCAGCCAGCCGGCGTAATTGCCTGCGCCATTGGCGAGGATCGCATCTGCCGGGAGATGCTGGTTGAGCCACGCGAAGATGTCCGACGGGTTCACCGCGCCGGGGGCTTCGACGGGTTTGGCCCAGGCTTCGTAATCGGCGCGGGCGGCTTCGGTCGTTTCGCGCCATGCGATATTGCGCGGGGCGTTGAGCGAGGCGGCTTCGCGCAAGAAAGGCGCGACACCGGAAAGGATCGCGAGATCGGCCTGATAGACGCGGTTCAATTCGTCAGCGCCGGGATGGATGTGGATCAGGGTTTGATCGGGGTTCGGTGCTTTGAGGCGCGTGTAGCCATCGGTCGTCATTTCTCCGAGGCGTGCGCCAACGACGATGAGGAGATCGCTTTCCTTCAGGCGCTTCACCAGTTTCGGATCGGCGCCGATGCCCATGTCGCCGCAATAGTTCTTGTGCGTGTTGTCGAAACGATCCTTGGCGCGGAAGGACGTGCAGACGGGAAGATCGAAATTTTCCGCGAAGATGCGCGCGTCTTCGATGGCCTGCTTGTTCCAGCCTGGGCCGCCCAGCATCAGCAACGGAGATTTCGCGCGGGCAAGAAGGCTCGCGAATTTTTCCATGTCCGCGCGAGAAGGCGACGGTTCGGTTTTGACGTAAGGCCTGGTGGCGGGCGCGATACATTCGCCGAACAGCACGTCTTCCGGCAGGGACAACACCACCGGGCCGGGACGGCCGCTGACGGCGGTGTGGAAGGCCCGCGCGATATATTCCGGGATGCGATTGGGATCGCGGATTTCGGCGGCCCATTTGGCGAGCGGCGTGAACATGGCGCGAAAATCGACTTCCTGAAACGCTTCGCGGTCCAGCATCGACTGATCGGCCTGACCGATGAGCAGGATCATCGGCGTGGAGTCCTGAAACGCCGTGTGGACGCCGATGGAGGCGTTGGTGGCACCTGGGCCGCGCGTGACGAAGCAAATGCCGGGTTTGCCGGTGAGCTTGCCATAAGCTTCCGCCATGTTGGCGGCGCCGCCTTCCTGGCGGCAGGTGATGAGGTGGATGGAGTCCCGCGCTTCGTAAAGCGCGTCCAGCGCGGCAAGATAGCTTTCGCCTGGCACGCAGAAGACGTGATCGGTGCCGTGGACTTTCAGCGCCTCGATAAGTGCTTCGCCGCCGGTGCGCGTCATGCCGTTTCCTCCGTCGTGCGGACGATCATATACGAGCGGGGAGCCGATCCCTACGCCGCTTGCCGAACCAGAGGGAAAAGAGAAACGCGCCCGCGCTGCCGCGCCACATTAGATCCCCTTGGCGTAGTAGCGGCCGAAGCGGTTGGCGAGGAAATCTGAAAGTTTCGCCTGCTCCTGCTTCACGAAGCCCTTTTGCGGGAGCTTGCCTTCGACCAGGAGGTCCGTCATCGCGCAGATGCCGCACGCGGTGGTGATCTGGATGGCGCTCATCAGGCGGCCGCCCACCGTCTGCGAATAGATCTTCTTGGCATAGCTTTCCTGCGTGAGGCGGCCGTCGATCCAGCCATTGACCGTCACGAAGATCAACACCACGTCCTGATAGGTGATCGGGATCGCAGTTTCGAGAACGTCCTTGAAGATTTCGCGGCGCGTGCCGAGGTGAAGATCGCGCACCAGCAGTTTGATGATGTCGCGGTGACCGGGATAGCGCGCGGTCTTGTAGTTCAGGTTCTCGACCTTGCCTTCCAGCGTGTCGCACAACGTGCCGAGACCGCCGGAGGTGTTGAAGGCTTCGTATTCCACGCCGTCGAGCGTGAATTGTTCGAGTTCTTCCAGCGCCGGGACTTCGCAGCGCACGCCATCGCGCACCGCTTCGCACGGGTTGCAATATTCGTTGATCAGGCCGTCGGTGGACCAGGTGAGATTGTATTTCAGCGCATTGTGCGGGAACACCGGCAGCGCGCCCACGCGCATCTGCACGTCGCGGAGTTTGTCGAACTTCTTGGCGAGGTCGTAAGCCGCGATGGAAATGAACCCGGGGGCGAGGCCGCATTGCGGGATGAACGCGGTGTCCGCACCTTCGGCGAGGCGTTTGATGGTGCGGGTGGATTCCACATCTTCCGTCAGATCGAGATAGTGCGCGCCGGCGCGCTTGGCAGCTTCGGCGATGGTGGCAGTGAGCGTGTAGGGCGTGGCCATCAGCACGATGTCATGGCCTTCGACCTCGCGGGCAAAGTCTTTCGGGTCGGCGATGGTGACCTGGCGCAGTTCCACATTCTTGTTCCGGGGCATGCGGTCGAGGCTGGCGCGATCGCGGTCGGCCACGGTGACGTGATAGTCGCCCGTCTGACTGAGGAATTCGGTGATGGCGATGCCGATCTTGCCGCCGCCTACGAGCATGACTTTCTTCATGGATTTCTCTTTCCCGATCACCCGCTTGAGATAAATGCGAGACGCGCCGGAAAGGAGGCGGCGAAGCGCCGGAAAATGGGGTAGGCTCCGGCGAATCGCAGGGGGAACCGGCGATATGCCGATCCGGGACAAAGACGCCAAACTGTTGGAGCTTTTGCGGGCCAATGCGCGCGAACCGGCGGCCTCGCTGGCGCGCAAATTGGGGATCGCACGATCCACGCTTCAGGAGCGCATCGCGCGGCTGGAGCGCGAGGGCGTGATCAAGGGATATACGGTGCGCCTGTCGGACGAGGCGGCGGCGAAGAATTTTCGCGCGGTGGTGATGATCGAAGCCGATGCGCGGCAGGGCGACCGCGTGACCGCGGAATTGCGCAAAATGCCGGAGGTGCGTTCGCTGGCGGCCGTTTCCGGCGTCTACGACATGATGGCGGTTGTGGAGACCGATACGGCGGCGCGGATGGATGCCATCCTCGACCGCATCGGCAAAGCGCATGGCGTGGCGCGCACGGTTTCCTCGATCATCCTGTCGGAAAAGTTTTCGCGCTGATCACGTCTGGATCGGCGGCATCACGACCGTGGGTTTGGTTTTGCGGATGGTGAAACCGGATTCTTCCAGCACTTCCCGGATCTCTTCGGCATGGCCCGCATCGCGGGCTTCGATGACCATGCCGAGATCGGCGGATTTGGCGGGCATGTCGGTCATCATGCGGTTGTGCGAGACTTCGAGAATGTTGCCGCCCGCCTGGCCGACGAGCGTTGCGATTTTCGCGAGCAGGCCGGGCCGGTCTTCGATTTCCACGACGACCGACAGAATGCGCCCTTCACGCGAAAGTTCGCGCAGGATCACATTCGACAAAAGCCGCATGTCGATATTGCCGCCGGACAGAACGATACCGACTTTCTTGCCCTTGAAGATTTTCGGATTGCGCGCGACGGCGGCGTAGGCGGCGGCGCCCGCGCCTTCCACCACGGTCTTCTCGATTTCGAGCAATGTGGCGATGGCGCGTTCGATTTCCTCTTCGCTGACCAGAAGGATGTCTTTGACATTCTTCCGGATGATCTCACGGGTGAGCACGCCCGGCTCCTTTACCGCGATGCCTTCCGCGATGGTCTGACCGGCGCAGGGCAGATCCTTCTTTTTGATGACGTCGAACATCGAAGGATAGAGTTCGGCTTCAACGCCGTAGATCCGGATTTTGGGGTTGATCGATTTCGCGGCGGTGGAAATGCCGGAGATCAGACCGCCGCCGCCGATGGGAACGACGAGCGTATCGACCTCAGGGACGTCTTCGAGAAGTTCCAATGCGACGGTGCCCTGCCCCGCGATGACTCTGGGATCGTCATAGGGATGGATAAAGGTGAGGTCTTCTTCATCGGCGATCTTCTGGGCACGCTGGAAGGACTCCGACAGCGTGTTGCCTTCGAGGACTACACGGGCGCCGAAATCCTTGGTGTGCTTCACCTTGTTGAACGGCGTGCCTTCAGGCATGACGATGGTGGCAGGAATTTTCAAACGGCCCGCGTGATAGGCCACACCTTGTGCGTGATTGCCCGCGCTCATGGCGGCGACGCCGCGTTTTCTTTGCTGTGGGGTGAGCGACAGCAGTTTGTTCAGCGCGCCGCGTTCCTTGAACGAGGCGGTAAATTGCAGGTTCTCGAATTTGAGATGGATTTCGCAGCCCGCGAGTTTGGAAAGCGTGCGCGAATGATGGGTGGGCGTGCGTTCGACCGCGCCTTCGATCACCTTGGCGGCAGCGCGCACATCGCTGAGGGAGATGGTGGGAACGGCCGCTTTTTTCATGGGGAACGCGCCTTCCGGCTGGTAGCAGCGGACGGATTTGAACCGCCGACCAAGGGATTATGATTCCCCTGCTCTACCACTGAGCTACGCTGCCAAAAACCAGCCGAGGCGCGGGGTTTAAGGGCGGGGTCGGGGACTGTCAAGGCGCGCAAAATCAGGCCGCGGCACGGGCCGGTTCGGCTGCGGAAATCCATCCGCCGCCAAGGACGCGGGTGCCGTTTGGCTCATAAAAAACACATGCCTGACCGGGCGCAACCCCTTCTTCGGCTGAGAGGAGTTCGACTTGCGCTTCGTTGCCGGGAAGCGGGGTGACGCGGGCCATGACCGGAGGGCGCAACGAACGCACCTTCACCGCGCATTCGACGGCGCCGTCGTGCGGGGCAAGCCAGTTCACGTCACGCAAGGCAATGGTGCGTGCGCGCAAGGCATCACGCGGGCCTGCGATCACCCGTGCATTGCGGGCATCGAGTTTGATGACGAACAGCGGTTCTTCGTTGCCGGAAAGACCGAGGCCTTTGCGCTGGCCGATGGTGAAGTTGATGACACCATCGTGGCGGCCGATTACTTTTCCATCGAGATCGACGATATCGCCGGGAACGGATGCATCAGGGCGCAGCTTTTCCACCACCGAAACGTATCGGCCTTCGGGGACGAAGCAGATGTCCTGACTGTCCGGCTTATCGGCGACGAGGAGGCCCAGTTCCGCGGCAATAGCGCGGACGTTGCGCTTTTCCATTCCGCCGAGCGGGAAGCGCAGGAACGACAATTGTTCCGGCGTGGTGTTGAAGAGGAAGTAGCTCTGATCGCGTGTGGCATCGACGGCGCGATGGAGTTCCGCGCCGTTTGCGCCTTCGATGCGACGAACGTAATGGCCGGTGGCCAGTGCGTCGGCGCCGAGTTCCTTTGCCGTGTCGAGAAGATCGGCGAATTTCACCTTGCTATTGCACTGGACGCAAGGAATGGGCGTTTCGCCGCGCGCATAACTGTCCGCGAAATCCTGCATCACGGCTTTCTTGAAGCGCTGTTCGTAATCGAGGACGTAGTGCGGGATAGACAAAGCCTCGGCGACGCGGCGCGCGTCATGGATGTCCTGCCCCGCACAACAGGCACCCTTCTTCTGGATGGCGGCGCCGTGATCGTAAAGCTGGAGCGTGATGCCGACGACGTCGTAACCGGCGCGCTTGAGGAGCGCTGCCGTGACGGACGAATCCACGCCGCCCGACATCGCGGCAACGATGCGGGTTTCGTGCGGGGGTTTGGGCGCGGTCTGGCTCATGGGGGCAGGCGTATAGTCCCCCTATCCAGGCCCCGCAAGTTTGGCGGAAATCAGCCGCTGGTGGGCAGGTAGTTCAGGAGCGAAACCTGCTGCAATTGGGCGGTCACCTGAACCGCGGCCTGCAGGGCGACCTGGTTCTGGTTGAGCTGTGTGATAGCAGTGCCCATATCGACGTCTTCGAGGTTCGAGACGAAACCTTTGTAAAGCGTCGAGGTGGCTTTTTGCTGATCGATTACGTCGCTCAGGTGATTGTAGACAAATCCGTTCGCGGCGGCCTGGTTGTTCAGATTGGCGTTGGCGGTTTGGGCGGCCTGGACCTGTGTGGTCAGAAAGTTGGATTGCGCCGTCGTGATGGTCGAGTTGAAGGGACCGTTGGCGCCGGAATCGAAATTGGCGATGTCGGACAGCGACTGGAACAATTGGGTTCCGAGGTCGGAGGCGAGCATGCCCACCTGCACGGTCTGGCCGCCGCCTATATTGACCGACTTCTTTATGGTGCCGTTCGAGAACGCATCCGAGACACTGGGCAGTGCTGCGAGATCGGACAGCGAGTCCACATTCACGGGAGGAACCGTGTTGTTTTCGCCGCCATAGAGATAATTGCCGTTGGCATCTTTCGAATTCAGGATCTGCTTGGCCTGATCGAAAATGCTTTGGGCTTGCGCCATCAAGGTGGAGCCGTCGTTGTCAGCCATCGCCTTGGTGAGCGCCTGACGGAGTTGATCGGCGAGATCGGCAAGCGAAGTGACCTGCGTGTCCTGCAGATCGGCCTGGTTGACGGCGAGTTGCGTGGAAGATTGGACCGCATCGGCCTGTGCCGCCGCGGAACGCGCGGCTTCGAGTACGGACGCCTTGTCGCCCATACCGGCATAGGTATCGGAGACCTTGCCGCTTGAGACCTGTTGCTGCGAAGTGTTGAGATTGGATTCGTTCTGCATGAGCTGCGCGAGCAGCACCTGAGCCTGATTGTTGGTGGCGACGCGGCCGATCATCCGCTCTCTCCTTATTGAATCTGCAGAAGCGTGTCGTAGAGCTGACCGACGACGGTCAGCATGCGCGCGCCTGCGGCATAAGCCTGTTGATAGGTCATCATATTGGTGAGTTCTTCGTCGAGGTTCACGCCCGAATTCTGCGACTGGCGCGTTTGCGCTTCGGCGAAGCGATCGCTTTGCGCGGTGGCGCCGGCGGTGACGGCCTGACTGCGGGTGGCGCTGTCCTGATAGAAGGATGCGGCGTAATCGCCGAGTGTGGCCACCTGCGCGCCGAGATTGCCGACGCGGGCGAAGGATTGGTCTTGCGATTGCAAATTCTGCAACGCAAGCAGGCCGCGATTGTCGCCGGAGCCGGCGATGTTGTCGCCCGCGACGCTCGCGGCGGTGATGTTGGACTGCGCAAAAGGCATAAGCGAGGGCTGGGCGGCAAGCGCGCTGTTCACCTGGAAACTCGTGGCGAGCGCGCCTTTCTGCGAGGCGCCGATGCCGAACATGGTGGTGAAACTCATGCCCGTGGTGCCGCGCTGCGTGGTGTCGTTGTTCACGTCGAGGCGGTAGCCCGCATATTGCGTGGCCGGCGTGATGGAAAGACTACCGTCGCTGCCGAGCGACGCCACCGCCGCACCGCCGAACGCGGTGTTGATGGCGCTGACGATGTTGCCGATCGTCATGCCCGACGTGACGTTGACAGTGGCCTGTTTGGCGATGTTGCCGCTCGAATCCTTCAAGGTGAAGCTCATGCTGCCGCCGCTGAAACCGCCGGCATCCGACGCCGAAAGGCCGGTCGCTGTGTTGGCGGGCGCACCGCTACGGAAGATATCGTTGAGGCCGAAGAAATTGGAGAAGCCCGCGCCCGCGCGGCTGGACGGCGTGGTGGTATCGTCCTGCACGATGACGCCGTTGTTGCCGGTGGCCGAGAGCGTGAGCACGCCGTTGGTGAAACTGGCCGAGCCGTTGCCGCCGAGCGCGGTGTTCAATGCGCTTACGAAACTGCCGACAGTCGTGCCGATGCCGACCGAACCGCCGCCATTGACCGACAAGGTGCCCGCGCCGAAATCGACATCCACGCGCGACACGAGATTGCCGTTCGCATCGGCGACCGCAATGGTGGTTTTGCCGGTAAAATTGAGCGCGTCCGACGAAAGCAGACTGGTATCGCGGCCCTGCATGGCGGTGGGCGGCGGAACAGAGGTGTTGGCGTTGGATTGCGCGTTGAAGGCGAGCGCGGTGTTCTGCGCGAAATTGCCCAACTCCTGCTGAAGTTCGGACAGTGTGCCATCGCGCATATCGATCAGGCCCTTGATGGAACCTGATGTCAGATGCGGATCGAGGTTCTGGCTCGGACCGACGGTTGCGCCGGTGGCCGGATTGATGTTGGAGATGGTGATCGGGCTGTACGTGCCGTTTGAGCTGCCAGGTTGATAGGAAAGCTGGGCATAGGTATCGCCCACCAAATTCATGCCGTCATTGGTCATGACGACGACTGCGCCGTTCTGCTGGGTCGCGGTGCGCACATCGATCAACGAAGACAGGTTCTGGATTGCCGTGTCGCGCTGGTCGAGCAGGCCGGTGGACGTGTCTCCGCCGGCAGTGGCCTGCTGAATCTGCTGGTTCAGCGAATAGATCTGCTTGATGAGGCTGTTGACGGAACCGATGGAGCTTCCGACTTGCTGATCCACCTGCTGCTGCAGGCCGCTGATCGAGGTGGAGAGGTTGGAGATCGTACTCGCCATGCTCTGGAAAGAATTGAGGATGCCCTGCTGGCTTGCGCTGGAGTTCGGCGCGAGCGAGGCACTGCCAAGTGCGGCATAGATGTTGTCGAGCTGGCTCGTGAGCGCGGTACCGTCACCCGGCTGGCCGAGCATGCCGTTCAACTGGTCGAAGATGGTGGACTGGGTGGAGTATTGCTGCGAGGCGCTGTTGGAGGAAAGCGTTTCCTGAGTCAGGAACTGGTCGGCCACGCGCTGAATGTCGGCAATGTTCACGCCCTGAAGCTGGCCGCCGGCAACAAGCACCTGCTGGTTGACCACGCGGCGCGCATAGCCGGGCGTGTTCATGTTGGCGACGTTGTTGGAGACGACGCGCAACGCGGCGGTGTTCGTCTGCAGTGCGGTCAACGCGCTCGACAGGATACCGTTGAGGCTCAAGGCGGGCTCCGGATACTTTTTCCCGCTCAGCTATTCGCAAGGGCCGTGCCAGCGTTTGCGGCAATTTCTCAGGGGTTTTCGCGGCTTCTTACGCAAAACGTTGGGCAGAGTTTGCCCAGTTGCGGCAGAACATGCCTTGCACGGCACGTTCGCCAGATAACCGCGCGCGCGTGCGCACATGGCTAAAGTGCGGAATCCGCGCGCCGCAAAACTGGTCCGGCCCTTGCTTGTTGCGGAGCGGATCAATGCGGGATCATTCGCGTGGCAGTCATCGCCGCACACGCAGCTGTAACGAAATCGACCTCTCCTGCGCATGGCGCGCAAGGGGCGCAAGGCTCTGCCGTTCCGGCGGATGAAACGGCGCTGTTTGCCCAGCTGCTTTCCAAAGCTGGGGACGGGAGCGACAACGCAAAGAACGATACGAAAGCGGCCGGTCCGGAAGCTCTGCTCGCGGCGCAGAAGCCGGGCGAGAAATCAAAGAAAGACAAGGACGTTACCGATGCCATGGTGCCGGGCACCGCGGACATCCAGATGCAACCTTCGCAGTTGGCAATGTTGAGTGCGGCGCTATCCACCGATGCTGGGCAGACGCCTTCGCCTGCCGACAAGGTGGCGAACGATAACAGCGACGCCGTAACGCCCGCGGACGACGCCAAAGCGCTGCTCAACCGGATGCTGGACGCCAAGACCGAAGCGCCCGCCGGCAACGCCGCACCGGCAAAAGATGCCAAGAACGCAAAAACGGCCACCGCTCCAGATGCGGTTGACGCGACGGCAAATGCCAATGCGGCGCCGACCGCGAACGCGACGAACACGAATGCGCCGAAGGCCCCGGATGCCGAGGCCAAAGTCGCGAATCCGATCCAGGCGGCGAATGCAAACGGTCAGCAGGCGCTGAACGAAGCGGCAAAAACACCGAACGACAAAACTGATAAGATCGCGGATAGGAAAACGGACGCGAAGACCGCTTCGAAAGATGCGGCACAAGCTTCGACACCCAGCGCCGCCGATGCGCTCGCCGCTGCGGCGGACAAGAGCATGCGGCAGAACGCAGCCACGCAGGGTTCGCAAGCGCGCGCTGTTCCGGTGCAGGCCGACGCGCAGGTGGCGACCAGCCAGAACACCGGTGACAAAGACGCGGGCACAAACGGCAAGGACTCCTCGCAGTCGCAGGCTCAGCACGCCAAGAACGACGCCGATACGCAGCCGAAGACCGACGCAATTCAACCGGCGAGCCAGGCACCGATCAACACCGGCAGCACGCCGCAGCCCACGCCGCATGTACAGACGGCGACAGATAACGTGCAGCCGGTGACGGCGCAGGTGCAGACGCAGACGACCGCGCCCGTCGTGACAGCTTCGCTGCAGGTGGCGCCGCAGACCGCACAGCAAGCGGCACAGCCCGACGTGACGGGGTTTGCGGTGCAGATCGCCGCGAAATCCGACGAAGGCATCAAGCATTTCGATATCCGCCTCGATCCGCCGGAACTGGGCCGTGTCGAGGTGAAGCTTTCCATCGACGATGCTGGTCAGGCGCAGGCGCATCTCACCGTCGAGAAGCCGCAGACGTTGGACATGCTGCAGAACGACCGCAGCAGCCTGGAGCGTGCGCTCAAGGATTCCGGCGTCGATCTTTCGCAGAACGGGCTGAACTTCTCGCTCAAAGGTCAAGACAGGCAAAGCGGAAATCCGCAGAGCCAGAGTTCGAAAAGCCGCAATCTGGCCGTGACGGCCGCCATCGAAGCCTCAACGGCGGCTGTTGCCGCTTCCACCAATTCCTACGCGGCGGGCGATGCCCGTCTCGATATTCGCGTCTGAAGGAGAACGTCATGTCGACCGTCGACCCCACCGGTTCGAGTTCAACGGCAAGCCAGAGCCAGAGCAGCGCCGCCACGCAGCAACTCGCGGGCAACTTCGACACCTTCCTGACGCTGCTCACCACGCAGCTTCAGAACCAGGATCCGCTTTCGCCGATGGACTCCAACCAGTTCACGCAGCAATTGGTGGAGTTTTCCGGCGTCGAGCAGCAGATCAACACCAACAAGAACCTCGAATCCCTGATCAGCCTGCAGCAGGGCCGCTCCAACGCGGATGCGGTGAGCTATCTCGGCAAATCCGTCACGCTGTCGAACGGCAAGGGCGCGCTCATCAACGGATCGGCGTCGTGGACGTATGCGCTCAGCGACGCGGCGAAGGCGAACACGCTGACCGTCAGCGATGCCAACGGCAAGGTCGTCTACTCGACGTCCGGCGCGCTGACGACAGGTGTCCAGACGTTCAATTGGGACGGCAAGGACAGCTACGGCAACCAGCTTCCGGACGGTCAGTACACCGTCACCCTTACGCCGCAAGCCGCAGACGGATCTGCCGTCAATTACGCGATCGCGAGCAAGGGCGTGGTCAATCAAGTCGATTTCAGCGGCTCGTCACCTCAATTGATGATCGGGCCCATGGAAATACCGCTCACGGATGTGGCGGCACTGCAGAACTGAAGAACCGGCGGCCGAGAAACGGCGCCACCCAGCAATAGCCGCGAAGAGGCGAAGCCTTGAGCGGAGAGTGATCAAAGGAAGCACACCATGAGCCTCACCGGCGCCATGATGATCGGCGTGACAGGCCTCAACGCGAACAGCCAGGCCCTCTCGGTCGCGTCATCGAATATCGCGAACGTCAACACGGTCGGCTACAAGGCCGGTCAGAACAATTTCTCCACGCTGCTCGCTGACTCCATGGGATCGGGCGACATCTCCTCGCAAGGCGTGATCTCGATCGCCTCGCAGAACGTGACGCAGCAGGGCCTGTTGCAGACCACGGAATCGCCGACCGATCTTGCGATTTCCGGCAACGGTTTCTTCGTCGTCAACCAGGCGGCGAGCGGCACAGGTCGCGTGCTCTACACCCGCGCGGGCAACTTTACCCCGGACAGCAACGGCGACCTGAAGAACGCGGCGGGCTTTTATCTGATGGGCTGGCCGGTCGATATCAACGGCAACATCCCGACCGACCGGAATGACATGAGCCCGGTCAACGTGGCGGGTCTTTCCGGCAAGGCGCAGGCCACCACCGAAATGACGGTGCAGGCGAACCTACAGGCCTCAACGGCCGCGGTTTCCGGCTATACCGCCGGCGACATGGCGAGCGGCGCCGTGACACCTGCGTTTACGCGCACGATCAACGTCTATGACAGCCAGGGTGGCGCGCAACCCCTCGGTATCTCGTTCGTCAAGACGGGCGCCAACACCTGGTCTTATGAAGTGAGCTATCAGGGCACGGCCGCGAACATCACGGGCACCAACCCGATCGCGACCGGCACGATGACTTTCAATTCCGACGGCACGCTCGCCAATGCCAACAGTCCGACGACACCGGCAAGCGGCTCGATGAACGTGACCATTCCGTGGAATCCGACGACGTCGGGTCTGCAGCCGCAAACTTTGTCGTTGAACATGGGCACGGTCGGCAATTCCGACGGCCTCACCCAGTTCGACAGCGCCTCGGCGCTGGTGAACTCCTCGGTCAACGGCGCGCTGTTCGGCAGCCTGACCGGCGTGAACGTCGACTCGAGCGGCTTCGTGACCGCGCAGTTCTCCAACGGCCTGATCCAGAAGATCTACAAGCTGCCGATCGCTACCTTCGCCAATCCCAACGGTTTGGGCGCGGTGTCGGGCAATGCGTATGCAGTGACCAACGAATCGGGCAACGCGATCGTCGGCGAAGCGAACACGGGTGGTGCCGGTTCGATCTCGTCGAAATCGCTGGAAAGTTCGACCGTCGATCTCGCCGGCGAATTCACGAATCTCATTACGACGCAGCGGGCATATTCCGCATCGGCGCGCATCATCACCACCGCCGATCAGATGCTGCAGCGTTTGGATCAGATTCCAACGTAGTTGAAAGGGTGAGCGCCGCATTAACGCGCGGCGCTCACGCACCGAATTGAGACAAGTCGAGCAAAGGAATTTTCGTTTTGTTTACCTTGCTCTTTTGCCTGTTTTTTAGAAGCGGAGCGTAGCTTGACGCCGGGTAGTGAAGTCAGGAGTAACAATATGGCCGACGAGCGCAGAGGGCGCGTCAGCTACGTTATCGGGCCGGATGGTAGCCCGCTGACGTTGGCCGATCTTCCGCCGCCGCAAACCAAGCGCTGGGTCATCCGCCGCAAAGCCGAAGTCGTGGCTGCTGTGCGCGGCGGGCTTTTGAGCCTCGATGAAGCATGCAAGCGTTATACGCTGACGGTGGAGGAATTCCTCGCCTGGCAGCGCGCCATCGAACGCTTCGGTCTGGCGGGCCTGCGCGCCACGCGCGTGCAGCAATATCGTAACTGAGGTTCGGCGAGGTTGTTTCAAATCTGAATGAAGTGTTAACCGAGAAAGCGGCGAACCGCTCCGTCTTCCTGCTTCCGCGTTAAGGCAGATTTTACCACAACACCGGCAATGTTTGCCTAGCACGAGGGCGGACATCCATTTGGAGTCTGCCCCTGGGTAGCGGAGGGCAGCTTGCCGGAATTCTTCAGAGGTGTTGGGGCCGCGCGATTTGGCGCGATGGCGGGCGTGGCCGCCGCCCTCACTGCATTCTTCCTGTATGTCGCGGGCGTGATCTCCGAGCCTGCCAAGAGCGTTCTCTATGGCGGGCTTGAGCCGCGCGAGGCCGCACAGGTCACCGCCAAGCTCGACGCGATGAACGTGAAATACGACACCCGCGGCGATGGCACGATTCTGGTGCCGGCCGATCAGGTGACCAAGCTGCGCATGGAACTGGCCTCCGACAACCTGCCGTCGGCGGGCGTGGGCTACGAGATTTTCGACAAGTCCGACACTTTTGGCGCCACTGCCTTCACTCAGAACATCAATCGCCTGCGCGCGCTGGAAGGCGAGCTTTCCCGTTCGATCACCACCATTTCCGGAATCCAGAGTGCGCGGGTGCATCTTGTCATTCCCGATCACGAGATTTTCGCACGCGATTCCCAGCCGCCGAGCGCCTCCGTTGTTCTGAAAACGCGCGGGCGCCTGGATCGCGGACAGGTGGAGGCGATTCAGCATCTGGTGGCCGCCGCCGTTGCGGGCATGGACTCGCAGCGCGTGGCAATTGTCGACGACCATGGCGATCTTCTGGCGGGCGGCGACGGCAAGAGCGGGCCCGATGCGAGCGCACAGGACCAGGAACGCGACACTACCAATTTCGAAGACCGTCTGCGCCAACGGGTTGAAGGCATTCTTTCCAGCGTCGTCGGCCCCGGCCATGTACGGGTGCAGGTGGCGGCCGACATGAACTACAATCATGTTAGCGAGACATCGGAATCCTTCGATCCGGACTCCAAGGTCGTGCGTTCGTCGCAGACAGTGGAGCAAAGCTCCAGCGACACCCAGTCCGATGGCGCGGCCAACGCGGTGTCTGTTGCCAATGCATTGCCGAATGCGCAGACGCCACCTTCGACGCCCGGTGGCGGCGACAAATCTTCTTCCACGCGCTCGGAAGAAACGACCAATTACGAGATTTCCAAGACCGTGAAGACCTCCACGCTCGACGGCGGGGAAATCAAGAAACTGTCGGTGGCCGTGGTCGTGGACGGCGATGCCGCCACTGATGCTTCCGGCAAGACAACCTATAAAGCCCGCACGCCAAAGGAAATGACGCAGATCGAGGCGCTGGTGAAATCGGCCATCGGCTTCGATGCCAAGCGCGGCGATCAGGTGCAGGTCACCAATATGGAATTCGCCCGTCTCGACACCGGCCCCGCAGAGCCGGAAGCCGCGCCCATGCTGGGTTTCGAAACCGGCGACTGGATCAAGATCATCGAAGTAGCGATCCTTTCGATCACGGCACTTCTCCTCGGCCTCTTTGTGATGCGCCCGCTCATCACCCGGATGTTCAGCCCGGCGGGCATGCTGGCGATTACCGGACAGCCGACGCCCGCGATGATCGCGGCCGGTGGCGGCGAAGCGCAAGCGGCGCAGGCCGCTGGTGGCGCTCCCGCCCTTCCGGCGCCCAAGGAAAACATGATCGACGTTTCGCGCATCGAAGGACAGGTGCGCGAGTCCTCCATCCGCAAGGTTGGCGAAGTCGTGCAGTCGCATCCTGAAGAAGCGCTGGCGATCCTTCGCACCTGGCTGCACGAACCGGCATAACGACCATGGCCCGCCCCACAAAATCCGCCACCAAGGACGATGTGAAGTCGCTGACCGGCGCCGAACGCGCCGCCGTCATCATGCTCTCGCTCGGCGAGGAGCACAGCGAACACATCTGGAAGATGATGGACGAGGAGGAGGTCAAGGAAGTCTCCCAAATCATGTCCACATTGGGCTCGGTGAGCGCGGGCGTGGTGGAAAAATTGCTGGTCGATTTCGTGTCGCAGATGTCGGGCACGGGTTCGCTGATGGGTTCCTACGAATCCACCGAGCGCCTGATCGCGCGTTTCATGCCGCAGGAAAAAGTCTCCCAGATCATGGAAGAAATTCGCGGCCCCGCGGGCCGCACCATGTGGGACAAACTTGCGAACGTGAACGAGACGGTTCTCGCAAATTACCTGAAGAACGAATATCCGCAGACCGTCGCGGTGGTGCTTTCCAAGATCAAGCCGGAGCACGCCGCCCGCGTGCTGGGCGCACTACCTGAAGAATTCGCCATGGAAGTTGTTCAGCGCATGCTGCGCATGGAAAGCGTGCAGAAGGACATTCTCGACAAGGTGGAAAAGACCTTGCGCGTGGAATTCATGTCCAATCTCGCCCGCACGGCCAAACGCGACAGCCATGAGCACATGGCCGAAATCTTCAACAATTTCGACCGGCAGACGGAAGGCCGCTTCCTCACCGCGCTGGAAGAAAGAAGCCGCGACTCCGCGGAGCGCATCAAGGCGCTGATGTTCACCTTCGAAGACCTTTCCAAGCTCGATCCAGGCTCGATCCAGACGCTGCTGCGCAACGTGGAAAAGGACAAGCTGGGACTGGCGCTGAAGGGCGCCACCGACAGCCTGCGTGACGTCTTCTTCTCCAACATGAGCGAACGCGCGGGCAAGATCCTGCGCGAAGACATGGAAGCGATGGGGCCGGTGCGCCTGAAGGACGTGGACGAGGCGCAAATGCGCATGGTCAACGTAGCCAAAGACCTTGCGAACAAGGGCGAAATCATGATCGCCAACAAGCAAGGCGAAGACGAGTTGGTGTACTGATGAACCCGCGCTCCGCCGCCACCAAATTCACCTTCGACACGGAGTTCGCCGAAAAGGCGGACGTCGCGTCCGACAATGCGAAAGCACGGCAAAAGAAATCGCTGACGCAGGCCGAGATAGATGCGATGCGTGCCGCGGCCCATGCCGAGGGTGTGAGCTCCGCGCAGGTGAGGGCTACCGAAGCCATTGCCGCGGCAGCCAACGAGGCGGCCGGCGCGCTGCGCACCGTGCTGCAGCGTTCGCATTCCGACATCGAGATGGTGCGCGCAGAAGCGGCCAAGCTGGCGCTGACGGCGGCAAAAACACTGGCGCGCTCGGCGCTGAATGCCCTGCCCCAAACCGAAGTGGAGCATGTGCTGCGGGAATCCCTGCACCAGGCGATCGGCGAACCCCGGGTGGTGCTGCGCGCATCGCCGCAAGTGGCAGAAGTTTTGCAGCCGCGCATTGCCGAGATCGCGCATGAAGAAGGTTACGAAGGCCGGGTGCAGATTTCGGCTGATCCGAATATCCGCGGCGCGGACTGCCGCATCGAATGGCGCGGCGGCGGTGCGGAACGCTCCGAAGCCGCACTTGAGACGGCGCTGAGCGAACTGATCGCACGGCGCTTCAGCCACATCCATCATCCGCTGACAGAGGATTGAGCCATGGCGGGAAATGACGAAGTCGAACTGCCGGATCTCGGCCACGAACAGGCGCAAGGAAATGCCCCTGCCCTGCTGGTGACCGATAATGTTCCGGATACCGACGTAAAGCGTTCGGCCACCGACCTTGAAGCGGTGTTCGACGTGCCGGTGACCGTTTCCGCAGTGCTGGGCAAATCGGCGATGGAAGTGAGTTCTCTGCTCAAGCTTGGCAAGGGAACCATTGTCGAGCTTGACCGCAAGGTCGGCGAAGCGATCGACATCTATGTGAACGACCGGCTGGTTGCGCGCGGTGAAGTCGTGCTGGTGGAAGACCGGCTGGGCGTCACCATGACGGAAATCATCAAAGCCGGACAGTCGTAAGGATCAGAGCCATGCGTCTTCTCATCGTCGGACAATTGCAGGGCCAGCTCGGCGCGGCCACCAAGATCGCGATGGATCGCGGTGCGAAAGTCACCCACGCAGGCGACAACGAAATGGCGCTCGCTGAATTGCGCGGCGGAAAGGGCGCCGATCTGGTGCTCGCCGACGTGGCATCGGACATCGGCTACCTCGTCCGTTCGCTTGCTACCGAACGCATCTGCACGCCGGTTGTGGCCTGCGGCATCGGCACCGATGCGCGCCGCGCCGTGGATGCGATCCGCGCGGGCGCGAAAGAATATCTGCCGCTGCCGCCGGACCCCGAACTGATCGCCGCGGTTCTGGCGGCCGTTGCCGACGAAAGCCATCAGCTTGTCTATGAAGACGAAGCAATGGGCATGGTGCTGGCGCTGGCCGACCAGGTGGCGGGCAGCGAAGCCTCCATCCTCATCACCGGCGAATCCGGCACGGGTAAGGAAGTGCTGGCGCGCTATGTTCACCGCAAATCGGCGCGCGCCGACAAGCCGTTCATCTCGGTCAACTGCGCGGCCATTCCAGAAAACCTGCTCGAATCCGAACTGTTCGGTCACGAGAAAGGTGCGTTCACGGGCGCAATTGCGCGACGCGTGGGCAAGTTCGAAGAAGCCGATGGCGGCACGCTCCTGCTTGACGAAATCTCGGAGATGGATGCGCGGTTGCAGGCAAAACTTCTGCGCGCCATTCAGGAACGCGAGATCGACCGCGTGGGCGGTACCAAGCCGGTCAAGGTGAACATCCGCATCATCGCGACGTCGAACCGCGATCTTGCCGAAGCGGTGAAGCACGGCACATTCCGCGAAGATCTGCTCTATCGCCTGAACGTGGTGAACCTTCGCCTGCCCGCCCTGCGCGAACGGCCGAAGGATATTCTGGCCCTCGCCCGCCACTTTGCGCAGAAGTATGCAGATGCCAACGGCGTTCCGTTCCGCGCGATTGCATCGGGTACCGAGCGCGTGCTCGTGTCGCACCAATGGCGCGGCAACGTGCGCGAACTGGAGAACACTATGCACCGTGCGGTGCTTTTGGCGACCGGTTCGGAAATCGGGCCGGAAGCCATTCGCCTGCCGGATGGATCGCTTGTGGGACAGGTGCGCGCCAGCGATCTTTCCGGGCCGGTCCAGGCGGCGGTTGAATCCGCGACGATCGCAACGCGTGGACTGGTAGGCCGCACGGTTGCCGATGTGGAGCGTGATCTAATCCTCGACACGCTCGATCATTGCCTGGGCAATCGTACCCATGCGGCGAACATTCTTGGCATCTCGATCCGCACCTTGCGCAACAAGCTTCGCGAATATTCGAGCACGGGGCTTGCCATTCCGCAGCCGGGCGAATCGCGGATGGCCGGATAGGCTGAAGGCAAATGGCCAACACCGACGTCGCAACACCTCCGGTTTCCGGCGGCTTCTCGATCGGCTCACTTCCGGGCCTCCTGAAGCGCAGCGATCTGGGCCTTGCCATCGGGATCATGGCGATCCTGATCGTTCTGATCCTGCCGCTGCCGACGTGGCTTTTGGATATTTCGCTCGCTTTTTCACTTTCGCTTTCCATCTTGATCCTGATGACGGCGGTCTTCATTCGCAAACCGCTGGAGTTCAGCTCGTTCCCCGCCGTGCTGCTCATCACCACAATGATGCGGCTTGCGCTGAACCTCGCGTCGACGCGGCTGATCCTGGGCCATGGCAACGAAGGCACCGATGCCTCGGGCTATGTGATCCAGGCGTTCGGCACGCTGATCATGCAAGGTAACTTCGTGATCGGGCTGATCGTGTTTGCGATCCTGGTGATCGTGAACTTCGTCGTCATCACCAAAGGTTCGGGCCGCATCGCCGAAGTGGCGGCGCGCTTTACCCTGGATGCCATGCCCGGCAAGCAAATGGCGGTGGACGCCGACCTTTCCTCCGGACTTATCGATGAAAAGGAAGCGCGGCGCCGGCGCAAAGAACTCGAAGCCGAATCCAATTTCTTCGGCGCGATGGACGGTGCCAGCAAGTTCGTGCGCGGCGACGCGGTTGCGGGCCTTTTGATCGTTGCGATCAACGTGGTCGGCGGCATCATTATTGCGGTCGCCCAGAAGGGCATGAGCTTTGCCGATGCGTCTCACACCTTCACCCTGTTGACGGTGGGCGACGGTCTCGTTTCGCAGATGCCGGCACTAATTGTTTCAACGGCTGCGGGCTTGATGGTTTCGAAAGCCGGCGTCGAAGGCGCGACCGACAAGGCGCTGATCGGGCAATTGTCGAACTATCCGCAGGCGCTTGGCATGGCCTCCGCCGTGATGGGTGTTGTGGCCATCCTGCCCGGTATGCCGACGCTCGTTTTTGCCCTGCTCTCGCTCGGAACGGGTTCGCTCTCCTGGTATGCGTTCAAGCGCAAGGACGAAGCCAAGGCGCAGGAGATTGCGCAGGAAGAACAGGCACGCACGGCGGCCGAACCTACGGAAGAGCCCATTTCCAACGCGCTGGCTCTGGACCTGTTGCGGATCGAACTGGGTTACGGGTTGCTGCCGCTCATCAACGATGTGCGCGGTCAGCGCATTACCGACCAGATCAAAGCGTTGCGCCGCCAGTTGGCGCAGGAGATGGGCTTCATCATGCCGAGCGTGCGCATTCTCGACAACATGCAGCTTGGCGCGAACGAATACGTGATCCGCGTGAAGGAAGTGGAAGCTGGTCGCGGCGAACTCTTTCCCGGACATCTGCTCACGATGGACCCGCAGGGTCGCGCCATCGACCTGCCCGGCACGCACACAACGGAACCTGCGTTCGGCCTGCCCGCAACATGGATTTCGCAGAACCATCGTGACGAAGCGACGTTCCGCGGGCTCACGGTTGTCGATCCCGGTACGGTACTGACCACGCACCTGACCGAGGTGCTCAAGACCAATATGAGCGAGCTTCTGTCGTATTCGGAAACCAAGAAGCTGCTCGACGAACTGCCTGCCGAGCAGAAGAAGCTGGTGGACGAGCTCATTCCGGCGCAGATTGCGGTTACCGGCGTTCAGCGCGTATTGCAGACGCTGCTGGCCGAACGCGTTTCGATCCGCGACCTGCCCTCCATTCTCGAAGGCATTGCGGAGGCCGTGGGCTTCACCAAGAACGCGCTTTACATCACCGAACACGTGCGCGCGCGGCTGGCGCGGCAGATTTGTCATCAACACCTCTCGCATGGCGGATACCTGCCGCTCATCGCGCTGTCGCCGGTTTGGGAGCAGGCGTTTTCGGAATCCATTGTGGGCCAGGGCGAAGACCGCCAGCTTGCGATGGCGCCGTCGCAGCTTCAGCAATTCATCGTGACGGTTCGCGAGCGGTTCGACGAGGCGGGACAGAAAGGCGAAGTGCCGGTCCTTCTGACGAGCCCGCAGATACGGTTGTTCGTGCGTTCGATCATAGAGCGATTCAGGCCGCAAACGGTTGTGATGTCGCAAAACGAAATTCATGCGTCGGTCAAACTGCGCACATTGGGGCAAGTTTAAATGCGGCTGAAAACATTTTCCGCCAAGAACATGAACGAGGCGCTGGCCGCCGTGCGCCACGAGATGGGGCCGGATGCCATCATCATCTCCAGCCATCGCGGCAAGACCGGCGGGCTGTTCGTGCGCGCGGCCGTGGAAAACAGCGAAGCCGAAGCGAAGGCCGAAAGTGCGGCCGCCGTGTTGCGCGAAGCGGAGACGCAGAACGAAACCGTTCCGGCGCAGAGCGTGGAACAGCAGTTTCAGGACAATCTGGTGCGGCGCATTCGCGGCGAGGCGGCACCCGCCAGACCCAAGCCGCTCAATTTCAACCGGGCCGAGTTGCTGAAGGTTCTGCATACGCATCGCACGCCGGAAGGGCTTGCGCATGTTCTGGCGGAGAATGCCGAGAAATCGCGGCTGGCGGATATGACGCTTGCGCTGGCATCTGCGCTCGATCTGAGAATGCCGACCTCGCCTCTTTTTGCCGCCGCGCAGAACACGCTGATGCTTGCGGGACCGCATGGCGCGGGCAAGACGGCAGTGGCGGCGAAAATCGCCGCACACGCACGTCTTGCGGGACGCGAGGTCACACTGATCGCAGCGGATGCGGACGGAGCCGGTGCGGTGGCGCGGCTGGAGACATTTGCCAATCATCTGAATGCCAAAATCGTTGTCGCCGAATCCGCAGAGGCTTTGGCAAATGCGATTGCCGCAGGGCGTGCGGCCAAGGCCACCACCATTGTCGACACGGCGGGCTTCGATCCGCGAGATGGGAAGGCGCGCACGGCATTTTCGGCACTCACCAAGATTGAAGGCGTGGAGACGGTCGCGATTGTCAGCGCGATGTCGGATGCCGAAGAGATTTCCGAAACGGTTTCGGCGCTGAAGACTGCCGGTGCGCAGCGCTTGATTGTGACGTGTGCCGATCTGGCGCGTCGTCTGGGAGCATTGCTCTCTGCAGCGACACGCGGGCTGCCGCTGGCGCATGTGACGCGTTCGCCCTTTGTGGCGGGCGGGCTGGAAACGCTGACGCCGCTTTCACTGGCACGGCTGCTGTTGCAATCAAACAATCCGGATCGTGGGAGCCCACTATGAGTTCGCTGCAATCCGACTATGGCTTTGCCAAACTCACCGCCGTCGGTTCCGGCAAGGGCGGCACGGGCAAGACGTTCGTCACGGTGACGCTGGCGCATGCACTGGCGCATCTGGGCGAGAAGATCTTGCTGTGCGATGCGGACCTTGGGCTTTCCAACACGGCGCTGCATTTGGGCCTGGACGACGGCGGGGACATTGGCGGCGTGCTGGCGGGCAAGGCGCCGATCGACAAAGCCGTGGTGCCGGTGTTCGGCGGCATCAAAGAACGCGGCGGGTTCGACCTTTTGGGCGCACCGGCGGGCACGGGCGCGCTTGCCAATGCAGGCGAGACGGGTGCGAGCCAGTTGCTCACCACGCTGCGGTTTTCCGCGCAATATGATCGCGTGTTGCTGGACCTTGGCGCGGGCGTGGACGCGATGGTCATGCGATTTGCGGCGGGCGCGGATGAGAACATTCTGGTGATGACGCCGGATCCGGCGGCACTCACGGACGCCTATGCATTTACAAAACTGCTCGCGCATCGCGCGGCAGGGCGCAAGCCTTCGATCCTCGTCAACATGGCGGCGGGCGAAAGCGAAGCGCGGCGCACGGCGGATGCGCTGATCAGCGTGGCGGAGAATTTCCTGAAGCTGTCGCCGGATTATCTGGGTTCGATTCCGCGCGATGCACATGCGCTGGCGGCGGTGCGCAGGCAGATGTCGCTTCTCACGCTCTATCCGCAATGCCCGGCGTCACAGGCAATCGAAGCCATCGCGCGCAAGATTTCCGGGCGCGGCGAAGCGAAAAAGGTTTCGGCGAAATCTGCATAAAAAAAAGAACCCCGCATCCTTGAGAGATACGGGGTTGAGGGGGGAAGGTTGTCCGCCCGAAGGCGGCACGTCTGTTTCCGATCCCTAGGATCGTCTAACGATATTAATATCACGCAAACGGTTTGGTTCCCAGTCCAAAAGGCTTTTTTGGCGGTGGTTCGAACACGAAGGGTTGGCGGAACCGGTATCTTCCCCAAATCCTTTATATCCCAAAGCCTTACGTGCGGGCGCGCAGGCGGTCCGCCACGAAGAAGGGGGCGTAATAGACAACAATGGAAATAAGACCGAGCACCGCCAACTCGCCGATATACCAGGGCCAGGGGGCCATGGCATCGAACAGCGAAGGGCCGGGCGGTTTGGCGCCGAGATAGCCGAAATTGGTTTTGAACAGCCAGTTCACGGCGAGCGCCGAGACGAGATAGACGAGCGACCAAAAGATCACGCGCGGAATGGAAGACGGCCACGGGCGAAAGCGCGCGCCGAAGGTGAGATAAAGCACGGCGGCGATAATGCCGGAGTGAAACAGGAAGAAGATATCGAACCGCATGTCGGGGAAGCCGTAGCGCAGATCCGGCGTGAGCAGCGCCTGCAGCGTTCCGCCCAGCGCCCAGAAATAGGCAAGCTCATAGGTGCGCTGGTTGGGGCGGATGAGCGTGAAGATGGTCAGGATCGCCGCCCAATCGCACAGATGCATCGGTAGCAGATTGCCCGGCGCGAACCAGTTGCGTTCGTAAAGAAGCCAGTACCAGAGGATCCAGGTGCCGATCAGCAACGCGGCAAAGATCGCGCGGACCTGACGTTCGAAAACGGGGCCGGGCGAAAACGCGGTGGCGACGGAGAGCACCAGCGGCACAACAAACGCCGAGGCGATGGCGGCAAGATGTGCTGCACCGAACAGGACGAATCTGTCGCTCATGCGGGACTATCGAACACCCAGCCTATGGCGCTTGCAACGTGGCGCGCGGGTTGGAGCGGGCGAAGGGAATCGAACCCTCGTATGCAGCTTGGGAAGCTGCCGTTCTACCATTGAACTACGCCCGCGCGGCGTTCTCGATAACATGGCCGGGCGAAGCGCGAAACTGCCCCATGCCGGCGCGCGGCCGCAAATAGCACCGCGCCGCCGGCGCGACATCCATGGCGGAAGAATTTCCACATTAAGGAGGGCGACAGCGGCGCGGTGGTTCGAAACTACGGCAGGCGGGACGTATCCGGGACGAACCGGATCATCGCCGCACCTTTGCTTCTGCTGCAGGCTTCGCGAACGGCTCGTCAGACCGCCCCACACGGATGCGCACGAGGAATGTTCCGCACCCTGCCCTGTATTTGCCTCGTGTCTGTCTCGCAGGCCCGCGCGGGCGGCGAATGGTCGGTGATTGAAGTCCTCAAAAAAGTTCTGAAGGTGAATATAGAACATATGTAAGCTGGTTTCAAGACCTATTACGGATTTTTTTCTTGTTTTAAATTCAGGGGGTTATAAGCCCGCAATGAAAAAGGCGGAGGATCGCTCCGCCGCCTCTAAGGAGGAGATTTGGGGCAGCTACCCGCCCAGCCCGATGCTGACGTTCAGATAAGGACCATAGAAGCCGCGATTGTATTTCTTCGCAGTGTCCTGGCCGCCATCCATGGCGCCGAAGAACTCGTCCACGCGGTAGCCGAAATTGATCTTGGCGTTGCTGTAGCGGACGGACCCGCCGACATAGCCGCCGAGATTTGGCACGGCGACGGTGCGCGAGCGATTGATGTCTGTCGGCGTGTTGTAGATGTAAGTGCAGGTGACCCCCGCAAATCCGTCGAAGCCGGGGCATTGTTTGTGCATGCGCGTCTGGTGAATGTTCACCTTCTGCCGGCCAATCAGCACCGCGAAGTTCATGCCCCAATCAATCGACAATTGACCTTCATCTTCGTTGCCCAGGATCGGCTGGCTCGCATCCCAGGTAATTTCCGGGCCGATACCGTTGAAACTGCGATGTTCGTCGGTGGTACCGTCGTAGACGTTGCCGTATTTGAGCGCCAACCCGCCCCCAAACGGATTGAGCGGCGACGGGAAATTGTAATGCGGGTCGGAGTTGAGTTCTGCGCGGATGTGCGTGGTGAATTGCGCCATCCGCACGCCCGCACTGACCGTTCCCTTTCCATCTTCGCCGAAGAGGCCGATGCCCACGTCCTTGCCCAATGTGAAATCAAGCATCGCATGGGTTTCGTTTTCACTCGTCTGCGAATCGACGAATTCGGGATCAAGCGCCGCAAACGGACAGGCGCGTGTGGGGATAAGTTGCGACTTGAGCGTTTCACAGTCGATCGTTGTCGGCAACCCGAAATAGTTTGCGAAATATGTCGGTATGACAGCGTATTCCGCCGTCACCGGGGGCAAGCTCTTATGCAGAGTTTGCTTGCGCGACGACCTTCCATAACGCACGCCGGCTTTCAACACCCAATCGGAATCTTCCGGTTGGATTTTGATATTGCCTTCCCAATCGAACGTCGTACCGGGAGCCTTTTCCGTGATTGTGGGATTAGGCAGGCCGGCGGGCATTGCAGAAGCGAAATCCGGGTTGAACTTTTCCCAATCGTTCTCAAGCTGCGCGAAGTTGCCGCCAAGGGTTATCCACGCCGTGGGATGCTTGCCAGCAAGGCTGTCGAAGACATCGAAACCAGAATCCCCTCCATCGAAATGTTTGGTCACACGCACGCCGAACAAGCGCGGATCGGTGAGGAAGATGTTGGTGGTCAAGCCCGAGTCATCGCTATTCAGGAACGTACCGGTGATAGCCGTGACGTCGAAGACGTTCTTGACGTAGCCCATGAACTGCCAGCCCGAGGCATCGGTCAGGATAAGGGCCATATTCACGGTGGAATAGCCGCGAATCTTGTCATTGTCCTCGTTGAATACGCGCGCCCAAGACTGTGCTTGCCAATAGTAATCGCTGTGCAAGGTGGCCGCCCAATCCGAAGACAACGGCACGGTCCAATCAGCCGTGAGCGATACGGTGTAATGCGGCGCATTTGGAAGCTCGTTGCCGCTCAGATTTTTGTAAAACCCGTTGCCGTTGTTCGGAGCGGGTCCATAGTCGATGCCGTTGTAGGTGTTCTGACCCGTGTAAGGATCGCCAGAAGTTCCGGCAAGCGGATCGAAACCAGGATAGCCGGGCACTGGATTCGTGGCGGAGTATTGGGCCCGCGTCACCGGATCGAGATGGAGGCTATACGCATTGGAGCATGCAAACGGAAGTGTTAGTTGATCTATCGATTTCGATGGATCGACGATAGTCGCCACGACGTAAGCAGGCAGGACGCAATTCGAGGCTTGTGACGGGAACGGCTTTACGAGCAGCCAGTTCGGATTGCCCGCCGTGCGATCCAGAAGGTCGATCGCCTTCGAACCATCGGCAAGACGGGTATCTTCGTAGCCGCCGGCAAATCCAAATTTCAGGCCCGGCAACGGCTCCCAACTCGCCTGAACTTCCGCGCCCTTGACTGTGGCGTCGAAATTCAAATTCACCGCCGAGCGATCGACGATGTAGGAAATCTGATAGCCCTTGTAGTTGTAGTAGAAGAGATTGGCGTTGAAGGTCAGGCCGCCATCGAATGCCGTATTCTTGGTGCCGATTTCGAATGCATCGTTGAATTCGGGCTCAAATGTTTTCGGGTGCGTGGGATTTGAGATGTCGCCAGTCGTGTAAATGAGCAACACGGCACCTGGCGGATTGGCACCGCCGGCTTTGTACCCATGCGCGTAAGACGCGTAGAACATGCTCTGATCAGTGAAATCGAGCTTAGGCGTCCAGTTGGCTACAAAGCGACCGGTCCACTCTTTCCATTCCTGATCGAGAACCCCGGTTACGGGATAGCCATAGCCTCGCGTCAGCAATTCGCTGGGAATTTCGACGAAATGTTTCTGATCGTCGGTCCAGCGCAGGCCAGCAGTGAGTTTCAGGTCGTTCGTGACGTTGTAATACGCCTCGCCGAACATCGCGTAAGAGTTCAGATTGTAGGGATTCTGGCTCAAGAAATAGTTGTGACCGGCATTGTCCAACTGATCCAACGGATGCGGATCGATATACCCCGCGCAATCCTCGACGCTGGTCGGAACGTTGGGGTTGGCATATTGGTGGCCGTAGGGCACGCATTGCGCGTTGGTGTCGGCAAACGGCACCCAAGGATGCCGACGTCCGAACAGACCATCGTTCGCCGCCCACATGGTGAGGGTGTTGAAGAAAACGTAATAGTTCTCTTCCGTTTCGTAGTGCATGTAGTTGCCGCCCGCGCTGAAATTGAACGGGCCGGAGAAATTGGATGTCAGCCGGATTTCCTGGCTGAATTGCCAGGCGTTTTCGGTCGACAAATCCTCGCCTACGAGGCGATTGCTGCATCCCAATTGCGGGTCGCAGAAGTAGCCGGTTGGTACGCCCAGAGGATGAAGCGAGCCGGCAACGTTGTGACCGGCCGCAATGCAGTCCATGCCAACTGCCAGATAGCCGTCGGCGCAGCGATAGTTGCCGTCGGGCGTAATCAAATTATCGTCACGCAGATCGTATCCATAAAGGTCGGTTGCCGAAAAAATGCCTGGCTGCGTGTTGAACCGGTTGTAGTCTTCGGTGGACCAGAGGAAGTCGCGATTATAGCCCGTTGCAGAGACCACAGTCAGATTGGGCGAGGCCCGCCACTCAGCATTGAGTTCGAGCGTATCGTTCTTTGCCCGATATTCCGGGTTCAATGTCGATTCGATCACCCGCAAATCATGCGATTGTGTCGTGCTCGCATACGGATCGCGCGTTCCCCCTTCGAACCCGGAATTCAACGGATTTCCTATCGCGAGCCCGAAACCTGCGCCTACAAATCCGCCATAGTAAGGAAGCGATAGTGCGTTCGGCACACCATACGCAGCATCGCTATACATGGACGTTGGAAGGCAGCCTTGGCCGAGGAACGATACGCCGATTTGACCGTTTGCACCGATTGCCGTCGACTGACCGAGAACTTCTGAAACCGCGGGGTCTCGCTTGCAGAGTTGCTTGGAGCTGCGCAGGCGGTCGTCGTTTTCCGAAAAATGCTCCCAGACAAAATCGGCAGTTACGTTTTCGACCGGTTTCCAACGTAGTGAAGCACGGCTGGACCACAGGTCTCGGCCATCGATCGGCGAGTTCTTCAGGCTGTTGAAGCTGTAGCCGTCGCGCTTGGTCCATTCTCCGGCGAGGCGCAGATCGAGCTTGTCGCCGATGATGGGTAGATTCAACATCGCCTCGAAGCGGCGGTTCTTGTAGTTGCCGATGTCGGCGGAGGCCATTGCCTCGAACTGGTCGGTCGGTTTGGCCGAGGTGACGTTGACCACGCCTGCCGTCGCGTTGCGGCCGTAAAGAGTACCTTGGGGGCCGCGCAGAACTTCTACCTGGCTGACGTCGTAGAATTCCTGTTCGAAGAAATGATTTCTGATGAACGGTGTGTCGTTGAAAGCGACGGCCACGGCCGGATCGGTGGTCACCGAAATGGCTTGGGTGCCGATACCGCGGATCTGGATGCTGTAGCCGGTGAAATTTGTTTTGGTGAAAGTGAGATTCGGGACTTCCTTGATGAGGTCCGGGCCGCCTGCGACCTGGCGCGAGGTCAGTTCTTCCTGGCTGAGTGCGGTGATGGCGATTGGGATGCTCTGCACATCGGCGCCGCCGAGTTTGGAAGAGGTGACGGTGACCGTTTCGACCGCGCGCGGTGCGGGGCCGGCTTGCGCAAGCTGCATCGACGGCAGATCGATGGAGGATTGTTGCTGTTTGCGCACAATGGCGATGACGCCGGAGGAATCCTTGGCGGTGCCGAAGCCCGTACCGTCGAGAATGCGCGAGAGTGCGGCATCCGGCGAAAGCTGGCCGTGGGCGCCCTGGCTGTTGATGCCTTTGACGGCGCCGCTGGGGAACATCAGCGTGACGCCGGATTGTTTCATGTAAGCCGAAAGTGCGGCGTTGAGATCGCCGCCGGGGACGTTGAAATCCTGCGCGTTCGCGGCATTGGCGAAAAGCGCGGTACTGACGCCGCACAAGAGAAATGCTTTGAATGCGTTCACTGGTTCCCCCTCATATATTCCCCCGATGGCTTTCGTTCAGTGCGTGATCACGATGGTGTCGCCCTGCCGTTCGACGTGCAGGCCGAAGATTTTTTGGGCGACGCGCGCGAAGGCGGGTACGTCGTTGGCCGGCAGCGTCGCGCCGATGGTGATCTGGGCCACGGCCGGGTCGGCGATGACGATCTTCTCGCGGTTGTAGCGGTTGAATTCGGCGGCGGCTTCGGCGAGCGTGACGTTGTCGAACACGATCACGCCGCGCTGCCAGCCGAGATCGTTGGCGAGCTTGTGTTGCGACTTGCGGCTGATGGCGACGGTGTTGCCGGTGGCGACGGCGACATCGCCCTGCTTGAGGAATTTCGGCGCGCCCGCGTTCAGCGAAGCGAGTTCGACTTCGCCTTCCAGCACGGCCACTTTCATGCGGGTGTCGTCGCGGCGGATGACGAATTTGGTGCCGATGTCGGTGATGCGGCGGTCGCCGACCGTCACCACGAAGGGGCGGTTCGCATCGTGCCTGACCTGGAAGAAGGCTTCGCCGCGATCGAGCCACACAAGACGGCGCTCGGGCGTGATGTCCACGCGCACGGCGGTGTCGGTGTTGAGTTCGATTTGCGAACCGTCCGCCAGCGCGAGCGTTTCGCGGCCGCCGATGGTGGTGGAATAGGATTGGACGGTGGATTTTTCCTTGAAATAGGGCGCGGCTGCGAAACCCACGGCGGTCACGACGATGGCCGCGGCCGCCATGCGGATCACGACAGGCCAGAAATGGGTGAGGCTCGCGAAAGGGCGGATGCGGCCCGCACTTTTGAGCGCGGTGAGACGGTCGGCGCGTTTCCACGCCGCATCGACGCGCAAAAATGCGATTTTGTGCGCGGGCGATTGAGCGAGCCAGGTTTGCAGCGCCGCTTCGTCTTCCTTCGACCAGTCGTCGCGTTCGCGGCGGTCGTGCCATTCGGCGGCGGCGAGGCGGATGGATTGGGCGTCGCTCATTTCGACCAATCCTCGCCATAGAGAAGATCGGCCAGCGCGTGGCGGCCCTCGGTCAGATGGCGGTGCACGGTGTCTTCGCTGATACCCATGCGCTGGGCGATTTCCTTGCGCGAGAGACCTTCGATCTTTTTCAGGATCACGGCCTGGCGGCAGCGCGGCGGAAGATTGTCGAGGGCGGCCTGCAGGCGGCGCAGTTCTTCGCGCGCCATCGCGTTGCGGTCGGGCCCCGGCTCGTCGGCTGCGATGTTGAGCGCGTCGAGATCGGCGATGGTTTCGATGGCGACGATCTGTTCGCGGCGCACGCGATTGATGATGAGATTGCGCGCGGTGGCGAAAACGAACGGGCGCGCGGGATCCGGTATCCGCTCTTTCGCCGCTTCGTAAACCCGCACGTAGACCTCCTGGCACAGATCGTCCACATCGGCGCGGTTGCGCCAGCTGCGGCGGAGGAACTGCATCAGCGCGGCTTCAAGCGGCAACACTTCGCGCACAAACCAGGCATCGAGATCGGACGCGTTCATGCCCTCGCCTTCGGGGCGAGACCCGATGCTGTCACGATCCCTGTCCGATGGACTGGTCATGCCCCTGTGGTGCTTCACCCCTGTGGAAGCCAGAGCTTACGCCCTCATGGGGTAGAACAAGCGGGCCGAGGCGATGGGCCATCGCGCGGCAAAAAATTTTCGAGAAATTTTGTTACGCGAGGCGCGCGGCGGCGAAATAACTCGCGGTTGCGGCGATGGCGGTGAGCAGCGTGCCCCACGCCATATCTACAAGTGCAAGCTGCACCGTCCACGCCTTGATGGTGGCGAGGTTGGTGAGGTCGTAGGTCATGTAGGCGAGGAATCCGACCAGCGCACCGGAAAGAGCGGCGCTGGACCACGAGCCGCTGCGCAATGCGGGCGTCACGGCAAACCAGACGATGCCGGCGGCATACAGGAGATAGAACAGTGCGGCGGCGAGCCAGCGCGGATCGTCCAGCAACATGGTGCCGAGCGTGGGGCGGAACATCGCCCGGGCGAAATAGCTGAGCCAGAGCGCATCGCCGACGATCATGACGAGCAGGGCCACGGCGTATCGGATCGCGTAGCTCAATAGAGTGTCCCCAAGGCCGACTGGATGACGCGGGCGATGCTGCCGGTGAGCCGCATCGGCGCATCGGAATTGCTGAGGCAGAGGCAATCGCAGTCCAGCGTCACCGCTGGCGCATGCAACACGTCTTCATCGACGCGGGCGAAATCGCCTTTGGCGAAGGTGCCGGTGCTGTCCGCGAAGCTGCCGTAAACCACCTGGGTATATTCCGCGCCGCCATGGGTGTGTTGGGCAAGCGTGGTGCCGGCGCGCGCGAAGACGAGATAGGTGCGGGCCTCGGATTCGCCATCCATATAGACCGGCGCGAACCAGATGTTCGGCGTTACCCAGCGGCGGAAGCCGATGTGCTGGCGGGCGAGCGGCGCAGGCACGTTGAACCGGCGCAGGTAGCGCGGGGCATGGTGTTCGTGCGCTGCGGAAGCAGATTCCAGACGCGCCAATGTTTTTTCCAGCGCGCCTTCGCTCAACGCCACGGGCTCGATCGTTTCGAGCAATGCGCCGCCCGTGCTTTCCCAAAGGCCCGCTTCGCTGCGGCAGGTGGCGCAATCGTGGATGTGGCAGGCGATGACGAGCATCGCACCCGCATCGAGCGCGCCGCGCGCATAATCGGCCAGGGTTTCGGGAGAGGGATGATGGCGGATCATTGCAGATCCTCCACCAGCGCGCGCAAGCGGTTCATGGCAAGACGCACACGCGATTTCACCGTGCCGAGCGGAATGGCGAGCGCCGCTGCGATTTCGCTTTGCGGGCGGTCTTCGAAGAACGACAGGCGAATGACCGTTGCCTGTTCGTTGGGGAGTTGTTCGAGTGCTGCGCGGATGCGCGTTTCGCGTTCGACGGTGAGCACGTGATCGCTGGGCATGGGTTCGATGGCGGCTTCAATAGCCTCGGCCAGTTCTTTGGGGTCGCGTTCGCGGCGGAGCATATCGATGCGCAGATTTCGGGCGATGGTGAATATCCAGGTGGAGGCCGAGGCGCGCGCGGGATCGAACATCTGCGCCTTGTTCCAGACGGCAAGCATGGTGTCCTGTGCCAGGTCTTCGGCAGCGCCGGAGGAAAGGCCGAGGCGCAGGAAAAAGGCTTTCAGCCGCGGCGCGAAATGGGCGAACAGCAGGGCGAATTGCTGGCGGTCTTTGGCACGGGCGATGGCGACGATTGCGCTGGACCAATCCGTCACGATGGCATGGCTCCGGCTGGCGGCCGCGCGCTCACGCCGGGCCCGGCGGGCAAATGCACCGGGCGCGCGGCCCGGCCTGGCGCTTTTGCAATCGCTGCGGATCATCGTGCACTTCTACGCGGCAGGGGCGGAACCGGATCATTCGGGGCCTTTTTTGCGGAGATCATAGCCGCGAGGGGGAGCCCGCGCCACTTTATGTCTCGCCCGCCCTGATCCGTGCGCAAGGTCCTTGCGTAGAAGCGGCATGGAAAAAATCGCCGTTATCGGCACCGGGATTGCCGGCCTCTCCGCCGCCTATCTTCTGAACCGCAGTTACGAGGTCACCGTTTACGAAAAGGAGGCCCGCCTTGGCGGGCACAGCCGGACGGTGGACGTGCGCCACGGCGACCGGACAATCGCGGTGGACACCGGGTTCATCGTTTTCAACGAACAGAACTATCCCAACCTCACCGCCCTGTTCCGTCATCTGGACGTGCCGGTGAAGAAAAGCGACATGAGCTTTGCGCTGACCGTGGGCAACGGCTGGCTGGAATGGGGCGCCAAGGATCTGGCAGCCATTCTGGGGCAGCGGCGCAACCTGATCCGCCCGCAATTCATCAAGCTGTTCGCCGATGTGATGCGTTTCAACAAGGACGCGCTGGCCGAAGTGAAGCGTGCGCCGGATGTGAGCGTGGGCGGATTGCTCCAGCGCATGGGATTGGGAGATTGGTTTCGCCGGCATTATCTCTTGCCGATGGCGGGCGCGATATGGAGTTGCCCGCCGTGCCAGATGCTGGAATTCCCGGCGAGTTCTCTGGTGCAGTTCTTCGCCAATCACAATCTGCTTTCCGTGAGCGGGCAGCCGCAATGGATGACGGTGGACGGCGGATCGCAAAAATATGTCGAGCGGTTGGCGGCTTCGCTGGAGGGCCAAGTTCGCGTGGCGTGCGGCGCTGTGCGCGTGGAGCGCACGGCACGCGGGGCGCGGGTGACGGATGCGAGCGGCGAGACGCGCGCCTATGACGAAGTGGTTCTGGCGTGCCATTCCGACGAAGCATTGGCTTTGCTGACGGATGCGAGCGCGGAGGAGCGCGCGGCGTTGGGCGCGATACGTTATCAACCCAATCGCGCGGTGTTGCACAAGGACGAGAGTTTCATGCCCAAACGCAAGGCGTGTTGGGCGAGCTGGGTTTATCATTCCGACGGTGCGGGCGAGGAGCCGGCGATTTCGGTTTCGTACTGGATGAACAATCTGCAGGGGATCGACAAGCGCTATCCGCTGTTCGTGACGCTGAACCCCGCCAAGCCGATTGCGCCGGAAGACACGTTCGACACGCATCTGTTCGCCCACCCGGTGTTCGATTTCGCGGCGATGCGCGCGCAGACCGACATCATGGCGATGCAGGGCGCACGCAACACATGGTTCTGCGGGGCATATCTCGGCTACGGCTTCCATGAAGACGGGCTGAAAAGCGGGATGAAGGTTGCCGAAATGCTGGGCGCGCCCGCGCCATGGGTTGGCGGCGATGTTTCGGGCGGGATGGAGCGCACGCCGTGGCGCGAGGTGGACCCGGTGATTGCCGAACGCGTTCTGGCCGGGGAATAGGCGCGAATATGATCGGGCTTGTGTCCGCCAAAATCTTTCACGCGCGGGTGCGGCCGAAGCGGAACAGCTTTCGCTATGGTGCAGCCTATCTGACGGTGCCGCTTAGCGAGTTTGTTTCGCGGCGGACGGGGTTGTTTTCCATCGACCGTGCCAATCTGTTCGGGTTGCGGCGCGCGGATTATGGCGATGGCGAACCGGCGGATTGGATTGCGGGCGTTCTGAAGCAGTGGAACATAGCGCAGGCCGACGGCGACGTCGTTCTCGTGACGATGCCGCGCGTGCTGGGATATGCGTTCAATCCGGTGAATTTCTGGCTGTGCCGCGATGCGCAAGGCGGATTGCGCGCGGTGCTGGCGGAGGTGAACAACACCTTCGGCGAGCGGCATTGTTATTTGTGTTTCCACCCCGACCGGCGGGCGATTGCCGCAACCGACGTTCTGACCGCGCGGAAGATTTTTCACGTGTCGCCGTTCATCGAGACGAAGGGCGAATACTGCTTCCGGTTTTCGCTGGCGGAAGACCGCATGGCGATCCTGATCGACCTTTCGGATGAGGACGGGTTGCTGTTGCGCACCTCGATTTCCGGCGAGATACGGGCTTTGACGAGCGGCGCGTTGTTGCGCACGCTGCTCGCCAATCCGCTGATGCCGTTCAAGGTGATCGGGCTGATCCACTATCAGGCGGTGAAGCTGTTCCTCAAACGCATCCGGCACGTCTCCAAGCCGGAACCGCCCGCGGAAGCGATTTCACACTAGCGCCCTATCCTCCCAAACCGATGCTGATGGTGGCGAAGGGGCCGTAGAAGCCGAGCGTCTTGGTTTGCCGTTCGTCGATGCCGGTGTCGACCGCGCCGAAGAAGAAGTCCGCGCGGTAGCCGAGGCTGATCTTGGCAACGCCTTTCTTGAGCGAAAGACCGGCGAAGGCGCCGATGTTGGGGACCACGACGGAGCGGGAACGCGTGTTGTGGCGGCTGTGTTCGTAGAATTTCGAGTAGTTCAGATAGAAATAGTATGTCGGCGGCAGGTAATAGCCCTGCGTGTGATGAGTATTTTTTGCCTTCTGCCTTCCGAACAGAAGAGCGCCATTGACGCCCCAATCGAGCGAAATCTCTCCGCGGTCCTGGTTGCCGACAAGGGCGGCGGAGGCGTTCCAAGATACCGAGGGCCCGATGCCGCGGAAACTGCGCTCGGCGCTGGCGGCCATCGTGTATTGGTGGAAGGACAGATAGGCGCGGAATCCCGGTGTAACAAGGTTGACTTCCGGCCGGGCGAACGCATCGAACGTGGATTTCTGAGAAAATTGGGCATAGCGAACGCCGAAATTTATTGTGGATGTGCCTTCGCTGCCGAACCGGCCTAAGCCGACATCCTTTCCGGCCATGAAATCCAGAACAGTGTGGCTTTCTGCGTAGTGGGTTTTGATGTCGTCAAAAGGCGCGGCATATTTCGGAATGGCAAAAGAGCCAAGCGAGCGCGTCGCAGAGGGGCCCTGTTCGTGAGTGTGCCGATCTGCATGCGAACGGCCATAACGGATAGCAGCTGAAAAGGACCAATCGGAATCCTGGGACTGTACAACGGCCTTGCCTTCGAAGCCGACGGCGTGCGGGGCGCCGCGTTGATCGGTGATGAGCTTTTCGCGATCGTAGGCGTCAGAAGGCAGCACCATGAACGGCGCGGTGAACGGACCGGTGGACCCTTCGACGGATTCCATCTGGCCGCCCAGTTCGAGCCACACCGTCGGGCGGTCTTCACCAGCCTGAGCCGCATCGCCTGCCGAAACATAAGCCAGCAACACAGCAGCCGAGGCAGTCGCCAGCAATTGCTTGCGGATGAAGATGCGGTTTGCAGAAATGTTGATCAGTTCGCTCATTGTCTTTCCCCCCTTACCAGTTCTTCGTCACGCGAACGCCGAACAGGCGTGGATCGGTGAGGAACACGTTTGTTGTGAGACCGCTGTCGTCGGAATTGAGGAAGGTGCCGGTGATCGCCGCGGTGTCGAACACGTTCTTGACGTAGCCCATCACCTGCCAGCCTTCCTGGCTCGTCAGGATCAGCGCGAGATTGACGCTGGTGTAACCGCGAAGGCGGTCATACGGATTGTCGTTGAAAACACGGGCCCAGGAATAATCCTGCCAGTAATAATCAATATGGAACGTGCTCGCCCAATCCGATGTCACAGGTATGGTGTAATCCGCGGACATCGACACCGTGAACGGC
Organism: Rhizomicrobium sp.; assembly: GCA_035543495.1. GTDB lineage: Bacteria > Pseudomonadota > Alphaproteobacteria > Micropepsales > Micropepsaceae > Rhizomicrobium. The sequence continues at coordinate 59,863 of DATKJT010000043.1, forward strand.
GGCGCATTGGGGAGTTCGTTGCCGCTGAGGTTCTTGGCGAAGCCTGCTCCGCCATTCGGTGCCGTGGCGGGATCGAAGCCATTGTATACGGCGCCGACGCCACCACCGGGCGCAATGACATTGAAGGGATAACCCGTGTTGGTGATGGTACCGAAATTGTCTATCGAGAAATAGGGCTGGCCATTGACGAGATTGTTGGCCGGATCGTTCGCGCCGGTCCATGACGCGTGATAGGTGCCCAGCGTGACCGGATCGAGGCCGGATTCATACGCATAACCACAGGCCGAGACGGCGGGATTTCCCTGACTGCCATCGTTGAAGCCGCTCAACAGCGCGGCAACGACATAGGCCGGCAGGATGCAGTTGGAGGATTGGGTCACGAACGGCTTCACCAACACCCAATCGCTGTGTCCGGCCGTGCGATCCATCAGATCGATGGATTGGGAGCCATCCGCCAGTCGCGTGTGTTCGTAACCGCCGGCGAAATGAAATTTGAGGCCGGGAAGCGGCTCGTATGTTGCTTCGATTTCCGCGCCTTTGACGGTGGCGTCGAAATTCAGATTGATCGACGTGCGGTCGACGATTTCGGAAATCTGATAGCCCTTGTAATCGTAATAGAAGGCGCTGGCGTTGAAGGTGAGTGCGCCGTCCAACAGCGTGTTCTTGGTGCCGACTTCGTAGGCGTTGATGTATTCGGGCTCGAATGTCAGGGGATGAATCGGGATGCCTTCCACGCCGGCGCCGGAACCATAAGAGTAAAGCGGCGCGCCGGGCGGATTGGCGCCGCCGGCCTTGTAGCCGCGCGCGTAGGAGGCATAGACCAGCGTCTGATCGGTGAAATCGAGTTGCGGCGTCCAGTTTGCCGCGAAACGGCCGGTGAATTTCTGCCAGTCCTGATCGACGACGCCGGTGCTGAGATAGCCCATGCCGTTGGCGAGCAATTCGCTGGGGATCAATGTGAAGTGCTTCTGGTCGTCGGTCCAGCGCAGGCCGCCGGTCAGCTTCAGGTCCTTGAAGACGTTGTAATAGGCCTCTCCAAAGCCCGCATAGGAATTCAGCGTGTAGGGGTTCTGACTGAGGAAATAGTTGTGGCCCTCATCGTTGAGGTTGGTGAGCGAATTGGGATCGATGTAGTAGCAAACCGAAGTCGGCTGGCCCGCGCCTCTCGACGGATCGTTGTACTGGTGGCCGTAGCCGCCGGAGAACAGAACGCCGCCGTTGGCGGATTGGCACTGATGATTGTCCGAAACGCCGGGAATCCAGGCGGTCGGCTGGTTGGGGCCAAATCCCGGCGTCGCGGACGTTGCGGCGAACAGGGTGAGAGAATTGGCGAAAACGTAATAGTTCTCCTCCGTCTCATAGTGCATGTAGTTTCCGCCGGCGCTGAAATTGAACGGCCCGGAGAAATGCGATGCCAGCCGAAATTCCTGGCTCAACTGCCAGGCGTGCTCGGACGAAATATCTTGCGCAACGAGGCGATTGCTGCAGCCGAGTTGTGGATCGCAGAATACGCCATCGGGACTTACGAGAGTGGTCAGGTATGGCTTCGAGCTATCGATATGTCTGAAAATGCCAGGCGCGGTGTTGAACCGGTTGTAGTCTTCCGTCGACCACAGGAAATCCTCATTGTACCCCGTCTGCGAACTCAAGGTCAGTTCGGGCGAAAGCTCGTAATCGGCGTTCAACTCGACCGTATCGTTCTTCGCCCTGTATCGGGGATCGATCTGGGTTTCGATCTCGCGCAGATTGCTCGATTGCGTGGCACTGGCATAAGGATTGCCGGACAACCCGCCGCTGACTTGGCCGGCGACGACATAGGGAAGCGAAAAACCGTTTGGCACTTCGAAAGCGTCGGGCGAATAGAGCGACGTCGGCAGACATCCCTGACTCAAATAGGCCGTGCTCAGCGTGAAGGCGCCCTGAAGACCGTCGGGCGGGGACGGGACATGCACGCCGAGCACGCTGGAAAGCCCCGGATCGGTTTTGCACAATTGTTTGGCCGTGCGCATGCGGTCGTCGTTTTCGGAGAAATGTTCCCAGACCAGGTTCACCTGCAGGTCTTCTGTCGGCTTCAGCGCGATGCTGACGCGGCCGGACCATAGATCGCGGCCGTCGACATCGCTGCCGGTCAGCGTGTTGGTGGTGTAACCGTCGCGCTTGGTCCACTCGCCGGCGAGACGCACGTCGAGGAAATCGTCGACGATAGGCAAGTTCAGCATGCCTTCGAAGCGGCGGTTGTGATAGTTGCCGAGGTCGGCCGACGCCATGGCTTCGAACTGATCGGTGGGCTTGGCGGTGACGAGGTTCACCACGCCCGCCGTGGCATTGCGGCCGTAAAGCGTGCCTTGGGGCCCGCGCAGAACTTCGGCCTGACCGAGATCGTAGAATTCCTGTTCGAAGAAATGATTGCGAATGAACGGGATGTCATTCAGCGCCACGGCGACGGCGGGATCGGTGGTGACCGAAATGGCCTGCGTGCCGATGCCGCGGATTTGAATGCTGTAGCCGGTGAAATTGGTTTTGGTGAAGGTGAGGTTCGGCACCTGCTTCACCAGATCGGGACCGCCTGCGGTTTGCGAAGACGTGAGCTGTTCCTGGCTCAATGCCGTGATCGCGATGGGGATACTTTGCACATCCGCGCCGCCGAGCTTCGACGATGTCACCGTCACCGTTTCAACCGCTGCGCGCGAAGGAGTTGCTTGCGCCAATTGCATCGGCACCACGCTTTCGATGGCGCTTGATGATGATGGGCCCGGCACAATGCCGATGGCGCCGGAAGGCGCTCTGCGTGTGGTGAACCCGGTGCCTTTCAGGAGGCGGCTCAAGGCTTCGTCCGGCGAAAGCGCACCTTTCAAGCCTTGCGTGTGTGCGTTGCGGATTTGATCAGAGGAGACGATCAGCATCACGCCGCTTTGCACCGCATAGGCATTCAGCGCCTTGCCGAGATCGCCCGCTGGAATGTTGAACTCTTCGGCGAGCGCGGGCGCCGAAACAAACACCGTTGCGGTGAGCAATGCCTTGAAGATGGAAAGGTTCTTCATAATCCCCCCTGAAGTTTTTCCCGCAGGTCTAGCGCGAGATGACGATGACGTTGCCTTGAGTCTTGACGTGCAATCCGAGAATGGCTTCGGCGGCGTCGGCGAAGGCATCCACATTGGTCGATGGGAACGTGCCGCCGATGCGCAGATGCGCGGTGTGCGCGTCGGCCACGACCACTTTCTTGCGGTTGTAGCGGTTGAATTCCTGCGCGGCGGCGGCCAGTTCGGTATCTTCGAACACCAGCACGCCACGGCGCCAGCCGAGCGCATCTTTCAACACTTCATCATGTTTGCGCGTGACCGCCAGCGTATCGCGCGTGGCAACCGCCACATCGCCCGGCTTCAGCACGGCGGAACGCGCGTTGTCGCCCTGCTCGCCATTGTCGAGTTCGGCGCGGCCTTCGATCAGCGAGACGTTGAGGCGCTTTTCTTCGCGCCGCACGGTGAATTTGGTGCCGAGATCGGTGACGCGCGCGTTGCCGGCCATCACCACAAAGGGGCGTTGCGCATCGTGATGGATGTCGAAATAGGCTTCGCCGCGATCGAGGAACACCTTGCGGGTCTTGCCTTTCATCGCAATGCGGATGGAGGTGTCGGTGTTGAGTTCGATGCGGGAGCCATCGTCCAGCGCCAGCGTTTCGTGGCCGCCGATGGTGGTGGCGTAGGCTTGTTCTTGCGGCGCGCGATGCGAATAATAAAATGCCGCCGCACCACCCGCGCAGACAAGCGCAAGCGCTGCCGCCGTGCGCGACAGAACCGGCCAGACGCGGCGGCCGATTTCGGCCAGGTGCACACGGCGATTGGCAGGTTTGAGGGCTGCGATGCGTTTGGTGCGATCCCAGGCGGATTCCAACTTCCAATAGGCGATGCGATTGGCAGTAGACTCGGCGAGCCATGCTTCCAGTGCGGCCTCATCGGCCTCGCTCCATTCGCCGGTTTGACGGTCGATAATGAATTCGGCGGCGCGGGCAGAGATAGCTTCGGAATCCGCAAGGCCGAGCTGGGTAGAGCGTTCGCTCATTGCGGCCCCCGCGGTTCGCCATAAAGCGCCTTGGCGAGCGCACGCAGACCTTCCGCCAAATGCCATTTGACGGTGCGTTCGGTGATCTGCATGCGCTGGGCCACTTCGCGGCGGGAGAGCCCTTCCACCTGGCGCAGCACGATGGCTTCGCGGGCGCGCGGCGGCAGGTTGTCGAGCGCAAGTTGCAGGCGGCGCAGTTCGTCCCGCGCGATGGTTTTGCGGTCGGGGCCCGGTTCGTCGAGCGCCACGTCGAGCGCATCGAGTTCGCCCGCCGCTTCGATGGGGACGACCTTTTCGCGGCGCACGAGATCGGTCAGCAGGTTCTGGGCGGTGGCGAAGGCAAAGGCTTTCGCGTTGTCCGGGCGTTCGCGCGCGGCGGCGTCATAGACCCGCACATAGGTTTCGTGCAGCAGGTCGGGGATGTCGCTCTCGTTGCGCCAGTTCCGGCGCAGAAACCGCACCAAGCTCGCCTCCAGCGGCAACACATTTGCGAGAAACCAGCCGCGCAGATCGGGCGCACTCATGCGGCCGGCTTCGCGGGCGCGCGGCGTTGCGTCTTCACGGCTGATATCCGGCGTGTCGCTCATTCCCCCGTCAGCTTCCTGCCTTTAGGGAGGTGGATGTTTCAGACTACATCCAGTGCGACGAAAGAGATGCGCGAACGGACAGGTGGGGGCCGCGAAATTTTATTCGGCAATCTTATTTCAAAGAAAAGGGCGGCAGATCGCTCTGCCGCCCGAGGGGGAGCCCGCTGAACGCCGGACTATCCGCCCAACCCGAGGCTGATGGTGGCGAATGGTCCGTAGAATTTCTCGTCTTCGGATTTGCGTGTATCGATGCCGCCATCCATCGCGCCGAAGAAGAAGTCCGCGCGATAGCCGGCGCTGATCTTGAAGTTCTGGATTTGATAGGTGAGCCCGGCGAACGCGCCGACATTCGGCACGGTCACCATTTTCGAGCGGGAGAAATCGTGTCCGGGATCGGGATGCGTGGGATCGGCCACGATGTTGTAGTATTTGCCGTGATGATATCTGGCGGTGGATTGGTGATGGGTCTTTGCTTTCTGCCGGCCGAACAGAACCGCGGCGTTCACGCCGAAATCGAGCACAACTTCGCCATCACGCGCATTTCCGATGACAGGCGCGGAACCATTCCATGACAGCGCGGGGCCGATGCCATGGAAGCTTCGCGAAGCCCATGAGGAGCCCTGGTTGATATGATAGACCGCATTCGTCACCTGAGGCACCGTGATATAGTGCGGGATGATGGTGAAATATTTTATGTGAAGCTTCGCATCCGGGTCGGATGCAAAGCTTGTTGATGACCGTGCATCGAATTGCGCGAACCGCACGCCGGCACTGAAGACGGAGGTGCTGCCGGAGCCGAACATCCCAAAGCCGACATCCTTGCCGACCTGAAAGTCTAAGATGGCATGGCTTTCGCTGCTGTCTTTCTTGGCATCGATAAACTGGAACACATGCTGATATATCGGACTGAAGCCGGGTAGGCCTTCACCGGCTATAGGTCCGGTTGCGGAGGATTGCTGGTGAAGATGCTGATGGGCTTCGGAGCGGCCGAATTTTGCGGCAACCGTGAAATCCCAACTCGAGCCGCCAGGCTGGAACGTAATTTTACCTTCGCCATCGAAGGCGCTGCGCGGAAGATGGCCCACGCTTAGAGGATCGACGGTTTCGGGATCGGGGCGCTTCTCGCCGAAAAGAAACGGCGGCGCGTATTTCTCCTCGCTCGTATCCACGCGTTGAAGCGATCCGCCCAACTCGATCCAGACGGTGGGACGATCTTCGTCGTCGGCCGCTTTCGCCTGGGTCATCGCGCCTATCAGAACAAGGGCAGACGCCGTGCTCAGAAGTTGCCAGAGAGCCTGCTTGCCGCGGCCGGATGTGCTTATCAATTCACTCATTGTTTCCCCCTCACCAGTTCTTCGTTACGCGGATGCCGATCAATTTCGGATCGGTCAGGAACACGTTGGTCGTGAGCCCGCTGTCGTCGCTGTTCAGGAAGTCGCCGGTGATGGCCGTCGTATTGAAGACGTTCTTGTCGTAGAGCATGACCTGCCAGCCGTTCTGGCTCGTCAGGATCAACGTCAGATTGACGTTGGTGTACCCCCGCAAACGGTCATACGGCCTGTCGTTGAAGATGCGGGCCCAAGAATAATCCTGCCAGTAATAGTCGGTGCGGAGCGTTCCGGCCCAATCAGACGTCAGCGGGATCGTGTACTGCGCGCCGAACGAAACCGTGAACGGCGGCGCATTCGGCAATTGGTTGCCGGAAAGATCCTTTGAAAAGCCTTCGCCATTGTTGATGCCGGGCTGATTGGGATCAAATCCCGGGTACCCCGGAAGTGAGACGACGCCGAAGGGCGCGCCGGTCGCCGGATCGACATGCGCGCCATAGGCCAGACCGCAGGCCGAGTTGACGGCGCCCGGCCCTGGGCCATCAGTAATGGTCAGATCTTCCGCAACGACATATTTCGGAAGGATGCAGTTCGATGCCTGTGTGACCCAAGGCTTGACCACGATCCAGTCGGGATGATTGGCGACATCCGCCCTATCCATCAGATCGATGGATTTTTCCCCCTTGGCGACCGATGTGTCTTCCCAACCGCCAGCAAAATTGAATCGCAGGCCGGCAACAGGTTCCCAGGTGGATTCGATTTCCGCGCCTTTCACATGGGCGTCGAAATTGTCGTTGATCGAGGTGCGATCCACGATACGGGATATCTGGTAGTTCTCGTAATTATAGTAGAACATGTCGACGTTGAGCGTCAGCGCACCATCCAACAAGGTATTCTTCGAACCGATTTCGAAGGCATCGACGAATTCCGGTTTGAAAGTTAATGGGTGGACAGGATTGCTCGTCTGACCGTTGACGTTTTGATACACGACCAGAGTAGCGCCCGGCGGGTTTGCGCCGCCCGCCTTATATCCGTGTGCGTAGGAACCATAGATCAGCGTTTGATCGGTGAAATCGAGCTTCGGCGTCCAGTTGACCGCCGCCCGGCCCGTGAACTGATCCCATTGCTGGTTTATGACGCCTGTGATCGGATAACCGTAGCCGCCGACAAGCAGTTCGCTGGGAATATCGGTGAAGTGTTTCTGGTCTTCCGTCCAGCGCAAACCGGCGATCAACTTCACGTCGTTGAAGATGTTGTAATAGACCTCGCCGAACGCCGCGTAGGAATTGAGGGTGTAGGGGTTTTGGCTCAGAAAATAGTTGTGACCTTGATTGTTCAGATGCTCAAGGTTATTCGGGTCCATGTATTGGCATTCCATGTCGCCTTCCAGCTGGAGCTTGTCGTTGGTTCCGAGATTGGGATCCTGCAGACCGCCGAGTAGACAATTCGAATTGTCTGAAACACCCGGAACATATGGGAGGTTTTGCGTTGGAAAGGGGCCACCATGCCGCCATGTGTAGGTGGCAAGCGATAGCGAGTTGATGAAGACGTAATAGTTCTCCTCCGTTTCGTAATGGAGGTAATTGCCGCCCACGCTGAAATTGAAGGGCCCGCTGAAATGCGAGGCGAAGCGGAATTCCTGGCTGAGCTGCCATGCCTTTTCCGTTGATAGATCTTGGGCCACCAGCCGGTCGCTGCAGCCGAGCTGCGGATCGCAGAAAGTGCCGACGCCGATGCAAAGTGGTGTCGAGCTGAACGGGTCTCCGACTGCGGCACCGGTGCAAGGTTGATAAACGGCCGTGCAGCTGCCCTCGACGCGTGTACAAATCCCGTTGTTGGGATCGAGCGGCGAGGTGCTGCCCAGCTTGCCGTTTGCCTGAAAGGCGCCAGGTCTGGTGTTGAACCGGTTATAGTCTTCCGTCGACCAAAGGAAATCGTTGTTGAATCCGGTTTGCGACGTGAACGTCACTTCCGGCGTCAATTCATAATCCGCATTCAACTCGATCGTATCGTTCTTGGCCTTGTAGATGGGGTTCAGCGCGGTTTCGATGACGCGCAGATTTCTCGATTGGGTCGTGCTGGCATAGGGGTCGAACTCGACATCGTTGTTTACCGGAACATCGACCGCCGACAGGGCCGCGTAATAGGGAAGGATCTTTCCGTTGGGCACCTGGAAGGCATCGGCGGAATAGAGCGAGGTCATCTCGCAGCCCTGGCTCAAATAATGGCCTGCGCGATAGGCGGCAACGCCATAGCCGCCAGCCGTCGAGATACCATTCACCGTGTCGGGAATGGGCGCCGTCTTGCACAATTGCTTCGCCGTGCGCATGCGATCATCGTTTTCCGAGAAGTGTTCCCACATCGCCGTGATCTGCAGGCGCTCGAAAGGCTTCAACGCCAGCGTGGCGCGGCCCGACCACAAATCGCGGCCATCGATGCGCTGGTTATCCAGCGCGTTGAACGAATAGCCCTGGCGCTTCGTCCATTCGCCGGCGATGCGCAGATCGACCCGATCGTCGATGATCGGCAGGTTGATCATGCCTTCAAAGCGCTTCTGGTGATAATTGCCGATTTCGCCCGACGCCATCGCCTCAAATTGATCCGATGGCTTTGCGGTTACGAGGTTCACCACGCCGGCCGTTGCGTTGCGGCCGTAGAGCGTGCCTTGAGGGCCGCGCAGGACTTCGGCCTGGCTGAGATCGTAGAATTCCTGCTCGAAGAAGTGGTTGCGGATGAAGGGAATATCGTTCAGCGCGACGGCGACCGCGGGATCGGTCGTTACCGAGATCGCCTGCGTGCCGATGCCGCGAACCTGGATGTTGTAGCCGGTGAAGTTCGTCTTCGAGAATGTCAGGTTCGGAACCTGCTTCACGAGATCGGGACCGCCCGCCGTCTGCGTGGCGGTCAGTTGCTCTTGCGAAAGAGCGGTGATCGAAATCGGAATCGATTGAACGTCGGCTCCGCCGAGCTTGGATGACGTGACCGTCACCGTTTCCACCGCGGTGCGCGCGGGCGCAGCTTGCGCCAGTGTCATCACCGGCATATCGACGGCGCTTTGCGTGGACCGGGTGATGCCGACGGCGCCGGTTGCATCCTTGCGCATCGTGAAGCCCGTGCCGGAGAGGAGGCGCGAGAGTGCGGCATCGGCGGAAAGGTTGCCGCGAACGCCCTGGGTCTGGATGCCCTTCAGCGACGAGCTTTCGTAAATGAATTGCGTGCCCGTCTGCGTGGCGTAATTGTCGAGCGCGGTTTTCAGGTCTCCACGCGGGATGTTGAAATCTTCGGCATGGGCGAGGCCCGCGAAAGAGGCTGCGCACAGCAAATGCAACGTGAAATGTGCGAGGCGTCTGGTTTTCATGGTTATCCCCCCTGCTCTCTCTGTCAGTGCGTGATGATGATTTCGTCGTCTTTGGTCTGGACGTGCAGGCCCAGCGTGCCTTGTGCGAGGCGCGCGAAGGTTTCGACGTTGTCGGCCTGGAAATGCCCGCCGATGGCGAGTTTCTTTGCGGTCTCGCCGACGACGATCAGCTTCTTGCGGTTGTAGCGGTTGAATTCGGTGGCGACGTCTACCAGCGGCGTTTCATCGAACACCAGAAGGCCGCGGCGCCAGGCGAGCGTATCGGCGAGAGTGGAGACGGGTTTCTTCCACAGCGTGGTTTGATTGGCTTTGGCAACCGCCATGTCGCCGGGTTCGAGTTCGATTGATTTGGGACCATCGGCATCGTTGGGCGCTTCGAGGCGGGCGCGGCCTTCGAGCAGGCTGACCTCCAGCCTGTCGGCATCGCGCCGCACGATGAATTTGGTGCCGAGATCGACGATACGGCGGTTACCGGCAAAAACGATGAACTGGCGAGACGGATCGTGTTTGATCTGCAGATACACTTCGCCCTTTTCCAGCCACACCCGGCATTCTTTCGCATTGCCCGCGATGCGGACTTCGGTATCGGTGTTGAGTTCGATTTGCGAACCGTCGGCGAGCGAGAGCGTTTCGCGGCCGCCGACGGCGGTTTTGTAGATCTGCGCTTGCGGCGCGCGCGGCCACAGCATGTTGGTGGCCGTGGCGAGGCCGCCGAGGATAACAAGTGCGGCGGCGACACGCGTGGCGATGGGGGCGGCTTTGCGGCCCGCGCGGACGAGCATTTCGCGGCGCGATTGCGGGCTCAACGCCGTGAGACGATCGGCGCGATCCCACGCGGATTCCAGGCGCCAATAGGCCATCTCGTGCGCGGGAGATTCCGCGAGCCAGGCGGCGAGCGCGGTGGCATCTTCTTCGCGCCAGCCTTGCGCATCGCGCTTGCGGATCAGCCATTCGGCGGCGCGGGCTTCGATTTCGGCTGCGTTCATGGCGCGCCTCCAGCTTCGCGTTCGCGATAGAGGATGTTGGCGAGCGCGCGCACGCCTTCGGTGAGATGTTTTTCGACCGTTTTCTCCGCGATGCCCAGACGCAGCGCGATTTCGCGGGTGGTGAGGCCCTGCACCTTGCGCATCACCACGGCGTTGCGAAAACGGCGCGGCAGTTGATCGAGTGCGGCCTGCATGCGGCGCAATTCTTCGCGCGCGATCACCGTGCGGTCGGGGCCGGGTTCGTCTATTGCGAGGTTGAGGTTTTCGAGATTTTCCACCGCTTCGATGGAAACCACCTGTTCGCGGCGCGCGCGATCGATGAGCAAATGGCGCGCGATGCGGAAGACGAGCGGGCGCGCGGGGTTGGGGAGTTCTTTCTTCGCGGTCTCGTAGAGGCGCATGTAGACTTCCTGGCGGAGGTCTTCCACGTCGCTCGCATTGCGGCTGGCCTTGCGCAGGAATTGCACGAGCGTTGCCTCCAGAGGCAGAACCTCGCGGACAAACCAAGCCTTCACTTCGGCCGTGCTGGGGCCCTCGCCCGCTTTTGGCAGGGTCGTTTCTCCGCGCTCGAAATCCGACGTGTCGCCCATTCCCCCTGGCATTCCCTGCTTCGAGGAAAGCTCGTGTCCGCACATGGTAGAGCGAACGACGACGCGATTACCCTCTAGAAATTTTGTTTCGTCCTTCGGGGGCCGCTTGCGCGGCCACCTCAGGATGACGACACCGATGCTCGTCATCCTGAGGTGCGAGCGGAGCGAGCCTCGAAGGATGGAAGGGTTCCACGCGCGCAGCTATATTGCGGGCGGGACTCGGGATGGGGTGATGGGGATGTCTCCACTTTTGATTGTGCATGTGGCGTTGAGCCTGATCGGGATTGCAGCCGGGCTTGTGGTGCTGTTCGGGATGCTGCGGTCGGACCGGATGGACGGCATGACGAACGTGTTCCTTCTCACCACCGCGGCCACGACATTGACCGGGTTCTTCCTGCCGTTTCACACCATCACCCCGGCGGTGGCGCTGGGCATCATTTCGACGCTGGTGCTGATACCCACTTTCGCGGCGCGTTACGCATTCGGCATGCGCGGGATGTGGCGGTGGATTTATGTGGGCGGCGCGGTTCTGGCGCTTTATTTCAACTGTTTCGTGCTGGTTGTGCAGGCGTTCCTGAAAGTGCCGCAACTGCATGTGCTGGCGCCCGCCGGCAACGAGCCGCCGTTCGCGATCACGCAAGGGGCGGTGTTGCTGTTTTTCGTGGTGACGGGATTGCTGTCGCTGCGCCGGTTTCACCCAAGGTAAAAGAAGAGAGCGGCGGATC
>DATKJT010000044.1:0-15574 GCA_035543495.1 Rhizomicrobium sp.
ATAGCGGCCGTCCATCGACAGCACGGTATGGCGATAACCACTCCCCAGCGCGTTGACGAGAGACGTGAATCTCGTCTGCTGGCCTCCGACGGAAAACGTCGAAAACACGTGAAGCAAATGCAAGCGGGGCTCTGTTCTCACTGCGAAATGCTTTCCCGACGCTGCTCAAATAACATTACGGCTGGCTGTTTTCGGCACGAATAAAGGTCGATTGTTTAATACGCTCGCCGGCCTTAGCGCCCATGCCGGAGGCCGCCTGTTTCAGGCTTTCCATTCGCCAGCCAACGGAAAGGCCCGCGTGATAGATGGCCGATGTCATGCCGCCCGTTCCCCAAAGGCCGCGAGAATATGTGTGCCGCGACGTCGCGAAATCGCGCTTGGCTTGCGTGTCGCCTGCACCGCGATCGATTTCGGTCACGCCGGATTGTTCGGCGCAGCCGATGATTGCCTTCACCAAAAGACGGCCCGGCGCAAAGGCGCGCAGTTCGGGATTGTAGACCGGAAACCAGTAATGCAGCGTGCCGCCGCACATCAGCCCGAAATGAGAGCACACCCACGTTTCACCGGCTTCCAGCACCGAAAGAACGGCACGACAATCGGTTTCCTTCAGGGACGATATGGCTTCGAGAAACCGCCTGGTCGAAGGCCTGGCCATCGAATCGCTGGCGCCGGTACGGGCGTACTGACGGCGCTTCGCCTCGATCAGCTTCGCCAATTCGCCTGCTGTGTCTTCGTGGTCGAAGGTGAAACGCAGCGGTCCCAGCGCTTCCACGATCTTGCGTTCGCGACGCTCGGTATCGGAGGTGAACTTCTTGTCGACAACCCGGCGGTCTTCCCAGAACGCTTTCGCTCCGGCTTCAAAGCCGATGCGCAATCCGGGGTAGGATTGCGTGCCGGTGAGGCCGAAGGCGATTTGCGTTTCGTCCAGGTGGTCGAAGAAAAGCGATTTCAATCCGCATGCCCGCAACAGCTCGACATTCGTGGTTTTGAATCCAGGCGCGGCGACTATACCGAAATAGTCGGCAAGGTTGCCCGATAGCCGCTGCCCGATACCGAAGGCGCGATGAAGCGCGGAGCGAAACTGAAAGGGAAAGAAGCCGACGGTCTCGCCATCTCGAAGAAGCTTTGCGACACGCACCGATGGAAAACATCTTTGGGCGGTCAACGCATAAGACGGAGACAGGAAGGCGACCTTCAATGCCGGTGTGATATCCATGAACGATCGCCAGAGCGCCAAATCGTCGCCCGAGAGGTCACCTGGCCTTGTGACGTGTGCCTTCAACTCGGACATGGCTTACCAAGGCTTTTTCAAGAATTTCATCGTTAGGGGATGGTCCAAGTCCATGCAAGATCGTTTGTAATCGTCAATATTTTATGAGGGGAACGATAGCAGAAGCGGCTCTGGCGATACCCGGCAGGAGACCCACCAATTACTTGATTCTTTTACTTTATTTAAGCCAGATGCGTGCTATAGCTGCGCGGCTTCAGGCGAGGAAACAAAAGTCCGCCTACGGAAGGATAGCCACCGCTCTGTGTCGGATCGATCGGAAATGAACGCCTCGAAGAGCAAGTTGAACCGGAGCGCCGGCGGCGAGATGTTGCACGGCTCGTTCTGGATGATCCTGCTGCGTTGGACCATCCGGCTGACGGGCCTTGTCAGTACAATCGTTCTCGCACGCCTGCTCACGCCTTCCGATTTTGGCGTCGTCGCCATGGCAATGATCGTCGTCGGCATGCTCGAGGTGCTCAATCAAACGGGGCAGAAGCTTGCCATCATCCGCCAGCGCGACCCCAGCCGCGATCATTATGACGCGGCGTGGACCATTTCGGTCAGTCTCGGCCTTCTGACCGGCATTGCGATCTGCATCGCCGCCCCTTTCAGCGCGCTTTATTTCCATGACCCTCGCGTTGTGCCGGTCATACAATGTCTGGCCCTGCGTGCGGTGCTCGGCGGGTTTGAAAACATCGGGGCCACCGATTTCCGCCGCGATCTCAAGTTCCATATCTATTTTCTCTACAATTCCTGCCCAAAAATTATTTCCTTCGTCGTTACCGTCGGCCTGGCGGTCCTGTGGCAGAATTATTGGGCGCTCGTAGTCGGGATTTTGGTAAGCCAGCTGTCGCTGACCGTTCTCAGCTACGTGATGCATCCGTTCCGGCCCCGGCTGTCCTTGAAAAAGTTCTCCGACATCGGGAAATTCTCGGCATGGACGTTCATGCGTTCGCTTGGCTTCTATTTCAACCAACAGGTGGACGGCATTGTCATCGGCGGCATCTCCGGCGCTGCCTCGATGGGACGATATGCAGTCGCCACGGACGTTTCATCGAGCCCGTTCTTGGAAATCAACGATCCGATGATCGCGGTGCTTTATCCGGTGATGTCGCGCCTGCAGGATGATCTTGACGAATTGCGGGCGCTTTATCTGCGCACCGTGGGCTGGTCCACCATCATATGCGTGTCCGGAAGCGTGGGGGTCGCGTTGGTGGCCGAGCAAATGGTGAAAGTCATTCTGGGCGACAAATGGCTGGATGTGATCCCGCTGATGGGATGGCTCGCTCTCAGCGGCGGTATACTGGGCGTGAGCAGCGCGACTTACACATTGTTCGATGCGTTGGGTAAACCCCATCTCGGCGCGAGAATGCAGTGGGTGCGCGTCGTGATGCTCGCCGTCATACTCGTCCCGGTGGGTTACTTCACGCACAACCTCGTCGCAATCGCAATGGCCAGACTGGCGGCAATCACGATATTCGTCCCCGCGCTGTTCCGGACAGCCGGCAATGTGCTCGGAATCCGTACTGCGGATTATTTCCATGTCGTGTGGCGGCCAATCACGGCGGCCATTGTCATGGCGCTGGTCGTGACCGCGCTTGAGAGATATGTTCAGGCACCGTTGGTGACGGAATTGCTCCTGAAAATTGCTGCGGGCGCGACAACGTTCGGCGCAACGCTTCTCGCACTCTGGCACCTCAATGGCCGGCCGTCCGGTCCTGAGCAGGACATCGTTTCCCAAATCGGCAAGCGGCTACGATTTGCATGGTGAAACATTCCGCGCGTTGTTTTCATCGTGTGCGGTATCGTCGCTCTCGCATTCAATGACTGAGCTTGTAATGCGCGATCGCGCCTCGAAACAATTTTAGCTGTCCCTGGGTCGTCGGTTCCCAGTCGAAACCTTCGGCGTAGCGCCGTGTATCCGCGTGCGCCGGATAAGCGGCGAACAAGCGGCGTACGCCATCGGCCACTCCGTTCGCATCCGACGACGACATCAGTACGCCGGCCTCGGGGCTTGCAACGACTTCCGGCGTGCCCCAGACGGCCGATGCGACGACCGGCGTTCCGCAAGCCATGGCTTCAAGCAGAACATTGGCCCACCCTTCGCGACTCGACGCCAGAACGAGCGCGTCAACGGCGTTGTAAAGCCCTGCCAACCGTTTCTGATCCAGTACGCCGAGAAAGCGGACACGATCCGCTACGCCATTCGTCTCTGCCAATTTCTTGAGGTTGCCGAGTTCTTCGCCGCCGCCGGCTATCAGAAGATCGGTCTCGGGCAGTTGAGCGAGGGCGGCAATCACATGGTGATGACCCTTGCGCTCCACAAGATGGCCAACGCTGGCAAGCGTGCGGCGGGTGAGCCCAAGCTCCTTGCGCGCCGCTTCGCGATCCATGGGATGAAACAGTTCGAGATCCACGCCATTGCGCAGAACGGTGACGCGATCGGGTTGAACGCCAAGTTCCACCAGCCCGTCTTTCAGTGCCTGACAAACCGTGATGAGGCCGTCGGCACGCGCCGCAGCATCGCAAATCAGGCGACGCGGACCGGGATATTGCGGAATGAGGCTAATGTCCGTCCCGCGCGACGTCACCACGACCGGAAGACCGAACTCCTTGCCCAACCACACGGCCGCCACGCCGTCGGGATAAAAGTAATGGGCATCGATGATATCGAACTTGTGTCCCGCATCCAGCAACCGGCGCAGGGAACGACGCATGGCGCGATAGAGTGTATGCGGCGTCAAACTCATCCCGATCTTGGGCACGACGAGATAACGCGGATGTTCAATAGACAATCCGTCCCGTTCAACATGCTGCGGCACGCGATGGAGAGGCCCGTAAGAGCCGTATCGCAAAAAGCCGGGCAGCCACGGAATCGGTGCGATCACATGCGATCGAACCTGCCCGGAGGCCACGAGTTTGCGCAGCCGCGTCTCGACGAAAATTCCGTGCGAGCGCTGAACCGGGTTGGGAAAGAGCGTCGATACTGTCAGCACAGAAAGCGCCGGCGCGACATTGCCCGTTGTCATTGCAGCTTGTCCTTGCGCGGCTGGCGGGGCGTCATTCTCAGGGCAGAGATATTGCAAAACCTCAAACATGGCCAATGCTTTCCGAGGTCGCGCAAAGTTAACGAATACGGTATAAGCCTTTGTCCGATCTCATCTTTCAGCCAGCCACCCACACCCTTCCCATGTCCCGCCCCCGTATACTGCTGATCTCCTATCTGTTCCCGCCCATGGGCGGGATCGGCGTGCAACGTGCCCTGAGCATTGCGCGCTATCTGCCGGGTATGGGGTTCGAACTGCACGTCTTGAGAGCGCCCAACGCCGCCGGGCCCGTGATGGACCCAGCCCTCGTCAATCTCGTGCCGGAAGACGTTCAGGTCCACAGCGCGTTCACGCCCGAGATACCGTTTTCCTTACGGCAGAAGGCCTGGCAATGGCTCAACCGCGCCAAGAGAAAGCCTGCAACTCCGGCCCCGGCCCCGGTTGTTTCCAAGCGTCAGCCTCTGCTCGGCCGGATCATCCGCAAGGTGCTGGCACCGGAACCGGAGATTCTTTGGGTGCCGTTCGCCTTGCGCGCGGCCAAGCGCATCATACGGCGACACAAGATCGATGCGGTGATCGTTACGGCGCCGCCGTTCTCCGCCTTCGTCGTCGGCAACAGATTGAAGCGGATATTTCCGCAGGTGAAATTCATCGCCGATTTCCGGGACGAATGGCTGGAATTCTATATCAACAACAACGCTTTCCAGAACAACCCCTATGCACGCAAGCGCGCCGTCGAGATCGAGCGGGAAACCATCGAACGCGCCGATGCAGTGATCTCTGTCACCGACATGTCGCTGGCAACGATCCGCAAACGCTACCCCGAACAACCCGATGCCAAATTTCATCGCATCGCCAACGGCTACGATCCCGCCGCCTTTACCGGCTTCAAAGCGCGCGAAAACGAAACAGCCAAACTGATCGTCACGCATATGGGGACGGCCTATCTCAATTCCTCGCCGCGCTATTACGCGGCAGCGCTGAACGGATTGCCGGAAGAGGTTCGCGACGGAATCGTGACCCGCTTCGTGGGCCGCGTGGAAGACGCAGAAAAAGAACTTCTGCAAAACGCGAAAAGCGAAATCCAGCTTCTCGGCTTCATGCCGCAACAGAAAGCGCTCGGCTATCTGGAAGATACCGACTACGTGCTGATGACAATGACGGACAAGATCAGTATGCCCGGCAAGGCCTATGAATATCTCGCCACGGGCAAGCCTTTCCTGACAATCGCCGCAGGCGACAGCGAAGTGGGCAATTTCATTCGGCAGACAGGCGCGGGGTATTGCGCCGATCCGAACGATGTCGAGGAAATTCGCGCCATGATCCTCAAGGCATTCGAAGGCAAGAAGCAGAGGCTAACTCCACCTGCCCCGGCAGCTTCGGTTGTCGCGCAATATGCGCGCCCGCAGCTTGTGCAACAGTTTGCCGACCTGCTGAACAAAATGGTCGCGCACTGACGACGTGCTTACGCGCCCGGGTAATATTTCTCAGGCATCGAGGTGCGCAGTGCGCCGCGCGTATCGATGACGATCTTGAGATCGAGCAATTCGCGGTCGATCCGCAAGAACTGACGGTGATCCACCAGAAGTACGACGATATCTGCTTCATCGAGCGCTTCGCGTAGTTCCACCTTGCGCAGGCCCGGCAGATCGCGCAGCGAAGCCGGAAGTTCCTTCACATTTGGTTCGACAACGAGGAGTTCGCCGACATCGGCTTTTGCAAGCGTCTCGACCACATGGACAGCGGGACTTTCACGCAGATCATCGATGTTCGGCTTGTAGGCCAGGCCCAGACAGGCGACCTTCGGCTGACGGAATTTTCCGGCTGCGGCCTTCACCTTGCCGACAACGCGATCGGGCATTGCGTCATTCACGTCGCGGGCCGCGCGCATGACGCGCGCCTTGTCGCCCACCGCGGAAATGATGAACCACGGGTCGACCGCGATGCAGTGACCGCCGACGCCGGGACCGGGCTTCAAAATGTTCACGCGTGGATGATGGTTTGCGAGATCGATCAGTTCCCACACATTGACGTGCAGCTCGTCACAAATGACCGACAATTCGTTGGCGAAGGCGATGTTGACGTCGCGAAACGCGTTTTCGACCAGCTTCCCGAGTTCGGCCGTGCGGGCGGTTGTAAGATGGAGTTCGCCGGTGACGAACAACGAATAAAGATCGCCACCGCGGCGCGCGCAGGCCGGCGAAATGCCGCCTATGATACGATCGTTGTAGATCAATTCGCGCAGCACGGTTCCCGGCAGAACGCGCTCGGGGCAGTGGGCGACCTGCACATCTGCTTCCTCGCGCGTTGCGTCCGGCATCAGAAGATCGGGCCGTTTCTCGCCGATCCATTTGCAGATCAGTTCGGTCGTGCCAACCGGAGACGTCGATTCCAGGATGACGAGATTGCCTTTGCGCAGCAGCGGCGCGATGGCTTCGGTCGCCTGCCGGACATAAGTAAGGTCGGGCTTGCGATCTTCCGTGAACGGTGTGGGTACTGCAATGACGAACGCATCGGCCGGCTCAGGTTCCATTGTGGCGCGGAGTTTGCCGTTCGACACGGCAGCCTGCACCAGCATTTCGAGATCTGGCTCTACGATGTGGATACGGCCGCTGTTGATCATCGACACGGCAGTCGGATTCACATCGACCCCGATGACCTCCACGCCACGGCTCGCCAAGACGGCGGAAACCGGCAACCCCACATACCCCAGACCGAACACAGAGACGGTCTTGAACAAAGCTTTCGGATTCTTTTCGACAACATCGCCAGGCACTGAAGTACTCCAACAACCGCAGAACGCTCGGTCCGGGCGCCGGACCGCGACCCATTTCAAGCCAAATCGATAGAAAATCAGTTTATCTAGATACCATGTGGGTGACTATTGACCATACAGACCCCAGCTTTCGGTAAACGGCAATCAAATTAACGGCTTAAGCTGATACCCGGCAGGCGGCCGTTAACGGTTGAGCGGCAGTTTTTCCAAGGCGTGGACCCCGGCGAACTCACAGGTCGGCTCCGAAAATTGCCGCCGCTCCACCCTCCCCAACGACCGATGGAACGTCACGTGACTGCCATCGACCGCAGCTCCCAGTTTTGTTGAGACGTCCCGACAAGCGACGATCCGGCTTCGACGCTCGCATCACGTCGTTTGCAAGGTTGTAGGTGGAATCGTGGTGAGGGTCTTTTCGCCAGAGAGATGTGCTTCAAGCGCGTACAAGTGTTAACGCGATGCATTGCGTTCCCGCGATGCCGCCGATCGCCCTGCACCGGCGGCTTTCATTAACACCCGGTCTTGACCGGAAATGCCGTCCGGTGCATCAAGATCGGCCTCATTTCCAGGTTCGTTCGTGGGTAGTTTTTTCGTCGTTTCCAAGGATCAAGGAAACCGTGCGGCCAATGCTCTGGAAAAAAGCAGGGCCCATTTCGCACGTACCGGATTTTCCTCTCCCATTACTTTCGAAGACGATGCCTATACGCTCGATTACTACGGCAAGATTCAATACGACGCGAAAAATTACCATGTCTTCGAGAATGGCGATTTCGCCGTCGCGAACGGCACCTTTATCTACAAGGGAAAAATCGGCGCCGATGCGCTGAAAGCATTCGCGGATGAAGGCGATCACGAAGCCCAGTTGCGGAACACGCGCGGGCATTTCGTCGTCATCATCCGAAAGAACGGCCGCACACGCCTTTACCGCGATCCGCTGGGCGCGCATGACGTTTTTCTGACACAGGACGGGCGGTGCGCCACATCTTCCTTCATCGCGGCAGCCAGCGTCAGCGAACGGCTCACGGTATCGCCGCAGGAATGTTACGAATACGTTTTCAACGGCTGCACGCTTGGAAACGAAACGCCCTTCGCGGAAATACGCAGGCTCGATCTTTTCGAAAGCGCGGAACTTTCGCCGCGCATCGCACTTTCACGGCGGCGGCAATCCCTTTTGCCCGACGAAAGCGGGCAATCGCGCACCGAGCTTGTCACGCAAAACCTTCACGGCCTGCTCCAATACACGTCCGATCTGGTGGGGCTGTTCGGCAGCAATGTGAAGGTTGCGCTGTCGGGCGGCTATGATAGCCGGTTTCTCCTCGCCCTGTTCCGCAAATGCGGCATCACTCCTCACCTCTTCGTCTATGGCGGTTCGAACGACGAAGACGTTCTGGCAGCGAAACGGATAGGAGAGGCGGAAGGAATCGAGATAAACCACGTCGACAAGTCACATCTTAAAGACGTTACCCCCGAAGAATTTCCCGAAATCGTGGAGTCGATCTTTCTTCGCGACGACTGCATGAGTTCGGGTGGCATCTTCAGCAATGGCGGCGAACAGATCGCTCGCGTCCAACGCAACGCGGGGGGAGCGCTGCACGTCAATGGCGGCGGCGGCGAAGTTTATCGGAACTTTTTCAACCTGTTCGACCGCTCTCTGACGCCACGCCAATTCGTGTGGACGTTCTATACGCAATACGATCCTGCCGATTGCGCAGGTGGCTTCACGCAGCGCGGTTACGAAGATGCGGTTTCCGCCAAGGTGAAAGCCTTGTTCGGAACGAACGGCAATTCGCTGTCGCGCCGGCAGGTGGAGGCCCTCTATCCTTATTTCCGATGCCGGTCATGGTTTGGGCGGGAGAACAGCGTCAATAGCCGCTACGGCTATTCCGTGCTGCCGTTTTTCGACTATCAAACCGTGCACGAAGCTCTTCAGATACCCGTCGGTTACAAGAAATTCGGGGACTTCGAGGCCGCGTTGATCCGCCAGACCGATCCTTCGCTTGCGCGTCATATGTCGCTTTACGGCTTCGATTTCACCAACGACGCGCCCGCTCGCGCCCGGTTGAACGATACGCTGACATATATGCGGCCGCCCTACCTGCGCGGCATGACCTACCGCTTGAAGAGCCGTTTGGGTTCGCCCGAAACCAGGCCCCCGCTCCACACAGAACCGTATCTTCGCGGGATCATCGATACCTCGTTCCCCTATATGTCGAAATACTTCGACGTCGCGAAGGTGAAAGCGGACATACAGTTTGCGAGAATCTGCACGCTGGAATACCTGTTCGCGCGGTTTAATCCGCAAGCGCTCTAGGCTGGCTTTGGAACCGGATGACGGTAGCTGACGCGCAGGCGTGCGAAATTCACCTTTGTTAACGACTGCCTCCACAGGCACGGCGCCCTGATTTCGCGGGAACCAAAATTTCAGACGACATTCCTATTCCCGTCGCGCGGCGACACCGAAAATTGAGGCATTGCTTCCAATATCTGCTACCAAGTCGGCGTCCAGCACATCGGATACGGTAGAGAACTTATGCGCGTAATGACCATCTTCGGCACGAGGCCGGAAGCCATAAAACTGGCGCCCGTGGTCCTGGCATTTCAGAACTCCGGATCCGTCGAACACATCACCTGCGTCACCGGTCAACACCGGGAGATGCTCGACCAGGTGCTGCAGACGTTCGATATCAGGCCGGACATCGATCTCGATCTGATGCGGCCCAACCAGAAGCTCGAACACATTACGTCGGCCGCGCTGACGGGTATCGGCGAGGCATTGGACAAGACCAAGCCCGATTGGGTTCTGGTGCAAGGCGACACGACAACCGCCTTCGCCGGAGCGCTCGCCGCATTTTATCGGAAGGTCAAGGTGGGCCACGTGGAAGCGGGCCTGCGCACGGGCAATATCTATTCGCCCTGGCCGGAAGAAATGAACCGGCGCCTCATCTCGCAATTGACGACGATGCATTTTCCGCCGACGGAAGCATCGGCCAGGAACCTGCTGGGCGAAGGTATCGCGCGCGAAAACGTGCTGATGACAGGCAACACCGTCATCGATGCCCTGCAATGGGTGGTGAAACGACTCTCGGATGATACAAATTTCAGAAGCCGGTTTGCACAGGGCGTCAAACGCAGGTTTCCCGACCGCAGGCTTATCCTGGTGACGGGACATCGCCGGGAGAATTTCGATTCCGGGCTTGAAACGACCTGCATCGCGTTGCGCAGGCTGGCAGACCGCGGCGATGTGGAGATCATCTACCCCGTGCATCTCAACCCGCGTGTTCAATCCGTCGCCAAAAACGTCCTTGCGGATCATCCTGCAATTCAATTGCTCGCGCCGATGAACTATGTGCCGTTCATCGAACTGATGCGGCAGTCATACCTGATTGTCACCGACAGCGGCGGAATTCAGGAAGAAGCACCGGGCCTGGGCATACCCGTTCTCATCACCCGCGATACGACCGAACGGCCGGAAGCGGTGCAGGCCGGAACCGCCAAACTGATCGGCACAAATACCGAGAACCTGGTTTCCGCGGCAAACACCTTGCTGGACGATAGCGCCGCTTACACGGCAATGGCGCAGGCCAAGAACCCGTTTGGCGACGGCCAGGCTTCCAGACGCATCGTTAATCGGATTATCGAACGGTCGTAACGACGGCAAAGAAGCCGGCCAGGGGTCGCTCCGCCTGCGCCTCAAAGATTTTGCTGTTCGAGCTGCGGGTCCACAAACCCCGCCGGTTTAAATTTGGCTTGCCCGACCTTCTTTCCCATGACGATCTCGCTGAGCGGCATCACCAAGCAAATCAAGATAACGAACAGATCATAGTAGGCCATACTCAACCCCGCGCCGGCTACACAAAAAACGAACAGCGAAACCTGAATCATCGACGTGAGATCTTGTGTCCAGCGAAGCTCGGGCCTTCGCTTAGCTTCGCGATTTATCGCGAATGTTTTCATGAACGCGCCGGCGATCAGCGCCAGATATATCCCGGCTCCGACAAATCCGAGGTCTCCAAGGACCTGAAAATAAATGCTGTGCGCGGCGTGCGTCGTGGCATCCGGAAAATATTTGTGAAACACCGCGGCGGTCTGAGGGCTGCCGAACCCGGCGCCGATAGGCATGTGATCGAGCGCGCAATAGATCGCAACTTGCCAGGCCATGACGCGCCCCTGGAAGGACCCGTCGGTCGACAGCGAATTCATTGTGTTCAAACGGTCGTAGAACTCCTGGGGCATGAAATACAGCAACGGAACCATGACGATCGCAGCGACAATGAGGTAGACAATCTTGCCCCGAACCCGAAACCAGCCTGCAAGCATCAATGCCGCCAGACCGATGATCGCGCCGCGCGAATACGTACCGACGATGGCAACCACCGTCAGCACCATTCCCACCAGCAATATCATCCTTATCTCTCGCCGGGCGGAGTGCGCCCGCAAGTAGTTCGCCAGCGGAAGTGCCATTAGAAGCGCCACCGCCAATTGATTGTTGTCCCCGATGATCGTGCCCGCAGGGCCCTGGACCCGAAAGACGCCACCCGTGAAGAAGACGAAAAAACCGCCCTTTACGCCGTAGTAGAACAAGGAAATCACGACGACCCACATCAGGGCCTGAATGCGCACTTTGTCCGTTGCTGTTGCAGCAATCAAAATGCCGAGTGCGAAAATCTTCCAGTAGGTGTTCCAGAGCGACCAGGAAATTTCCGGCGCCTCCGAGAACGGCGTGGCGATGGTCATCCACGCAAGGAAAACCACAATCATCCAGAAGATCGTTTGCTGTAACGGCATCTTCAACTGGCCCGATGCCGCCAACGCACCGATCGTCACAACCGCGATTATCAGATTCAGCGGAGCGGTGGTAGCAAAGGTATACGCATCCTGATGGGGGTTCATCAGCGTGAACCAGGTCCACAACAGGATACCCGTGAAGGGGTAGCGCAGGGTGACCACAAGTCCGAACACTATGAACAGGACAAGTACGAGATCGCGCATGCCGGCGCCCTACCCTTCTGGGCCAAAACTAACAATCGAATCAGGTATATTGTGTAAACGTGCCTGCTGGCCAGCCACCAATCGTTAACGGCTTAACAGATCGCAGATATGCCTCTCGAGGCCTCGCTCAATGGCTCATTCGGCGTTTCGGGGGGACTTGGGGTGTTGCCGGGGCGGACGTTCCAGCCGCCAGAGAACCTATTGCTGCGGCGGCGACCAGGACAGCTTCTTCCTGCTCCTCCGGGCGGCGCGTTCGGCACGCCGGGCGCTCAGTTCCTCGGGACTTCTTATGGCCAGCCAACCGTGCGTTTGCTGACCCGGACCGACCTTCTCGTTCTGGATGACCCAATGGATCACCAGACCGATCGCAATCATCGACAGCAGATAATAAATACCGCTCATGCGCCCTCGCGAGTCGGGATGGCCAAGCCTATCGGGCTCCGACCTAACGCACGCCCTGCGGCCAAATCAGAACCCGGAAGGTCTGTAACATGATGGAGAGGTCGCGTAACAGGCTGTAATTCTTCATGTAGTAAAGATCGTATTCCAGCTTGCGGCGAGCATCCTCTTCTGAGGCCCCGTATGGGTAGTTGATCTGCGCCCAGCCCGTGAGTCCCGACTTCACGTTATGGCGCAGGCCATAGAGCCTGATCTTTTTCGACAGATCGGCCACGAACAGCGGCCGCTCGGGGCGTGGGCCCACCAGCGACATCTGGCCTATGAGCACGTTGAAGAGTTGCGGAATCTCGTCGATGCGGCTGCGCCGCAGGATGCGTCCCACGCGGGTGATGCGCGGATCGTCTTCCTCGGCCCACTGGGCGCCGAACTTTTCGGCATCCGTGCGCATCGTGCGCAGCTTGTAGATCCAGAAGGTACGTCCGCCCTGGGTGACGCGCGTCTGGCGATAAAAAACCGGCCCGAAATCTTCCGCCACGATGGCGATCGCGGAGAGGAGCAGCATGGGAAACGAGATCAGAAGCGCCAGCGAACTTGCCAGAATGTCCAGGCCGCGCTTCAGTACCGAGTCCATCACGCGAATCTGGAAACCGTTCGAGAACAGCAGATAGGACAATTCCAGCCAGCGCAGATCGACCCTGCCCGTCTCGCGCTCGATGAAGGTGTTGAACTCGAACACCGGGATGCCGTTGGTCTTCCATGGCAGCAATGCTTCGAGTGCGAGGCCGCGCTGCTCGTCCACCGCCACGACGAGTTCGTCGACCAAAAGTTCGCTGGCCAATGTTTCGACACTCTTGCCTGCAATCGGCAGCACGGTATCGCGCAACGCGGCAGGAACCTGCGTAGGCTCGCCGCCGATCAACGTCTCCGGAAGAAACGACAGTTCGGTCAGCTGGCGATGCGAATCGTGATTGAGCAGATTGTAGAGATAAAGCGCACGCGAGCCCGTGCCCACGATCAATATACGGCGGCGAAACCAGTGGCGCCGCGCCATCGCAAAGAACAGCACACGACTGTAAAGGCCCGCGCATAGCGAAACGCCCATGCCGAGAAATGCGATTGTCGCCGAGCGGCTGATGCTGCGGAAGATAATGGCGGTGGGAAACACAAGCTCCATCACGAAGTGCATGACGAGAAGCAGCACCACGGCGCTGAAACCCAATGCCACCGCCAACCGCGACGTGGCGGTGGAGAAATTGACGAGCGTGTCCCTGCGGAAGCATCCCGCGCCGTAGAGGAACGTCAGATGCACGGCCAGCGAGACGAATACGAGGGCCCACAGTTGTATCGGGTCTCTCACATCCAATCGTCCACCGATGCCGCCGAACAGTCCGGCCTGTGCGATCCCGAGGAACACGAAATCGAGCAGGAACAGGACGAGAGCGGAATTGGGGACGTAGCGATGGGCAGGCTTGGCGGTCAATTCGTATCCTTCAACAGCGGGCGTGCGAAACGCACCTGCCACGGGAGACGATGACCTGTCTTCGCGCGCGCCGCGGCGCGGAAACCGGGCAACATCGGCGGCCACGCCTTCACGAGCTTCGCGCGACGACGCGAAACGAGATACGGATTCCTCGTGCGCCACGAACTACCCCTAACAAGGATACGCTGACGGGAACTTGGTAAAACTCTAACGAAACGCTGTATGTATTGCACTACCCATGAGGGCAGTTTTCTGCAATAGCGTGAACCAATTAAAGTGAATTTTTGAACGGAAACGAGATCGTTTTTACGTTCAGAATCGTTACCGCAGCGGCTCGAATCGACAAGCTTGTTGCGTCGATTCCTCGATTTTTTTGGTTAATAAAGCGCAGCCGCTGCGATCAACTATTATGAACACGAAAATCTACAACCGTATCTGGTGTATCGTGTTGGGACACGCTCAAGGCGTTGCAAGACGGACCGCGGTAGGAGTTTGCGGAGGCTCGTGGAACTCTCGTGCGAGCCTGTTTGCCTTCACCAGCGACTCCCAGGCCTGACGGCAGGATTGGGGTGGGAATTCCTGTTCGAGCCGTTGCAGCTCCGCAAGAATCTGGCCGAACACGCCTTGGCGTTCTTCTGCCGTGACGCTGGCGCCCGCCAGCGCACCAATCGCTGCTTTGTAGAGCCGGGCACAGTCCGGCGGCAAAGGCGAATCCGAAAGCGGAATGGTTCCCAGGGCGAGCCGAATGGCCTGTCGCAAATGCTCCACCGCAGCCTTGGCGTCCATTTGCGATTCTTCGGCCCGCGGTGGGGATGGAGGGGGCTGTGGAGGCACGGACGGCGCGGGGCCAGACTTCGACGGCTCCTGACCTCCCTCCACCTTCTGGCGAAGCAGCTTGATGCCGGCATCCAACCCACGGGTTTCGCTCTGCACGGTGTCGCGGGCGGCCTGCCGGGCAGCCCGCAGGACCGTCCGGGTCCAAAGATGGATGAAGGCAAGGACCAAGACCGTGGCGACAAGAATCTGCCACTCCCGGATCCAGTCGTAGATCTGGGCGACCGCAATTGGCAGGACGTGGAACAGCGCGAACTCGCTCCACGCAGCCAGCCTGCCCGTCCAATCCTCCACGCGGCCCCTCCAAACTTAACCGGTCAAGGCAAAACGGACAGTAAAGCGTTGAGCCTGTCCTAACAAATGCGCGTCTTGGACGCCGCGCCGTCCCGTCGCAGCCAACGCTCGCGAAGACGTCGTGAAGGAAGCTGTTCGCACCTCCACTGGAGCGAGGCGCCCGCCATTTCTTTTGTAAATTCGCCGGTAACCACAACAACAGCAACACAACAAACGCCTCGAATACATGATCGATCTTTCGCCGCTTAACCTGTCCTTAAGGCGCCTCAACGACATTTCTTACCCAGTTTTGGTGGATCGGGCCGGAGGCTCAAGACATGTGGTGGGCACTTACGATTATGGCGTGGACGCTCCTGTCGTTTGTCGCCTCCCCCCTTATCGGCAGCGCCCTGTCGGACGGCAAACTGCTCGAAGTCCGCAAAGATCGTTTCGCCACACCCGCGGCTGAGTCACATACCCAACGCCACCTGGCCTGAACTGCGTCTCAC
>DATKJT010000045.1:0-140575 GCA_035543495.1 Rhizomicrobium sp.
AAGTTTTGCGGTTTTGGAATGTTGAGGTGTTGGAGGGGAAGGAAGATGTCGTTGAGACTATTCTTCGGGCGGCCCCACCCGCCATCGCGCCCCCACCCGCCGCGCTACGCGCGTCGACCTCCCCGCGTGGGGGGAGGTAAGTAGAGTGCGGTTGATACGTGGAAGCTTTGCCATGCAGAAAGCATGCGCCAAGCTTGTCGCAAAACTTTCCCGAGCCTCTCTCAAACTTTATCCCGCACCCTTTTCCTTACCTCCCCTTCACGGGGAGGTCGGCGGCGCGCGTCAGCGCGACGACGGGTGGGGTCCGCGGGAGCAAATCACAAAGAGCAGCGTGTGCGGAAGCAACCCCCACCCGCCGCGCTGTCGCGCGTCGACCTCCCCGCAAGGGGAGGTAAGTAACGCATTTGCCAACCCCCTGACACCTTGTCAGGATCGCCCCCAACGAACATCCAAAAACCGGGAGCGCGCCGATGAAATTCACCTGGTTCAACCTGATGCCCTGGCCCCATCTGCCGGACGATTTTCGTCAGAAGAACCGCTCCGTTTGGGTGGACATCGACTCCCGCCTGTTCGATCCGGTGAAGAGTCACGAGGTCTACAACACCTATCTCGATCTTCTGGAATACGCCTCCACGCTCGGCTTCGACGGTATCGGCGTGAACGAGCACCACCAGAACGGCTACGGCATCATGCCGTCGCCCAATCTCATCGCGGCCACCTTGGCGCGTCGCACGAAAGATGTGGGGCTGGTCGTGCTCGGCAATTCGATCGCGCTCTACAATCCGCCCGTCCGCGTGGCGGAGGAGTTCGCAATGCTCGATTGCATTTCGGGCGGCCGACTTGTGGCGGGCTTTCCCGTCGGCACCTCGATGGACACCAACTATTGCTACGGCCAGATCCCTTCGCTCACCCGCGAGAAATATATGGAAGCGCACGATCTCATCATGCGCGCGTGGCATGAACCCGATCCCTTTGCCTTCAACGGCCGCTACAACAAGCTGCGCCACGTCAACATCTGGCCGCGCCCGATTCAGCAGCCGCATCCGCCGATCCACATTCCCGGCGGCGGTTCGGTCGAGACGTATGATTTCTGCATCGACAACACCTATTCCTATTCCTACCTCTCCTTCACCGGCTACATCCGCGCGCAGGCGCTGATGAAAGGTTATTGGAATCGCGTGGCCGAACGCGACGTGCCCGACAAATCGCCCTATCGCGCAGGCTTCGCGCAAACCATCTGCGTCGCCGAAACCGATGCCGAAGCGCGCAAGCTCTACGAAGAGCATGTGATGTATTTCTACAATCGCTGCCTGCACGTCTTCCCCGGCTTTGCGGATGCGCCTGGCTATCGCACCATCAAGACCATCCAGTCCGGCGCGCTGTCGCAATACGCCCCGCCGCGTCCGTTCTCCGATGTGACGTGGGAAGAACTGACCGAGGGCGGCCACATCATCGCGGGTTCGCCCGAGACCGTGCGCCAGCGCATGGAAGACCTCATCAAGTCGCTACACGTCGGCAACATCTTCTGCCTTCTCCATGTCGGCAACATGCCGAAAGAGAAGTGCATGTACTCGACCAAGCTGTTCGCCGAGAAGGTGATGCCGAAGCTGCGCAACATGTTCCCGGACTATGCCGATGACAGCCGCTTCTGGTGCCATCCCGTCGACAAGCAGGTGAAACCGGGAAGCCTTCCCAACGAACGCGAAGCGGCCGCCGCCGTCGCGGCACGCTAGGGGAGGGTGAAATGGAATTGAAAACAGTCGCCGCTCCCAAAGTGCCGGTCCGCTATTTCGAAGGTGGCAAGGGCCAACCGCTGGTGTTCCTGCATGGCGCAGGCGGTGTGTTGGGCAACGATCCCTTCCTCAACGGACTTGCGGAAAAGTATCACGTCTATGCGCCGCTAACGCCGGGCTACGGCGATTCCGAGGAATGTCCCGAAATCCGCGACATGCTCGATTTCACGCTGCACTACTGGGATGTGATCGATGCGCTGGGCCTGAAAGATCCGATCATCGTCGGACATTCCATGGGCGGCATGATCGCAGCCGAAATGGCCGCCATCGCGCCGCACGATGTTTCGCGCTTGGCGCTCATTTGCCCCGGCGGCTTGTGGCTGGATACGCACCCAATCCCCGACATCTTCTCGACGATGCCTTACGAATACCCCGCGCTGCTCTTTCACGACGTGAAGAAAGGTACGGAATTGCTGACTGCCGGAATGGCGCTCGACGATCCCGAATGGCTGAAGGGCTTCCTCGTTACCAACGCGCGACAGATGGGCATGGCGGGCCGCATCCTGTTTCCCATTCCGGATCGGGGCTTGTCCTCGCGCCTCTATCGCATCAAGGCGAAGACCGTTCTCATCTGGGGCGACAATGACAGGCTGATCGTTCCGGCCTATGCGCACGCATTCAAGAAAGGGATTCCCGGCTCCGAACTCGTGGTGATCCCGGAAGCAGGCCACATGGTGACGCTGGAGAAAACCGATCAGGTGATCTCGGCGATCGGAAGGCTGGGTTAGAGGATCCCCACGTCCTCGAACGTCGGGTTCGGGCCCGACGTCGCGGGCGTGTCCATCGGCTTCACGAAGGAGATGCGGCAGAACACGCCCTCGGGCGGATAGTCGAGCGTCACCTCGCCGGCTTTTTCACGCGACGCGGCGAATTTGATGACGCGCGAACCGAAGCCCACTTGCGTCGGTGGCGAACATGCCGGTCCGCCAGTTTCCTTCCACACGATCTCCACGCGCTCGCCATCGGGAACAGGATTGTGCCACCAGCTCAGGCTCACCTTTCCCTCCGGCACCGAAAGCGCGCCATACTTGATCGCATTGGTCGCCAGCTCATGGATCGCCAGTGCAATCGCGGCACCCGTTTCCTCCGACAGCTCGATCGGTGGCCCATCGATGGACATCCGCGAAGACCGTTCCCCCATGAATGGCGCAAGCGTCGCGCGCACTGCTTCGCCCAGTTCCAGCGAAACCCGTCCGCGCGCCATCACCAGATCGGCGGCGGCGCTCAGCGCCTGCAAACGTCCCGTCAGCTTGCCGATGAACAGGTCGACCGCAGGCTCGCTCCGCGGCCGCGAACTCTGCGCCAGCGATCCGATCACGGTGAAGAGGTTCTTCAGCCGATGCCGCAATTCCCCGATCACCAGCTCACGCCGGTCGCGCGCCAGCTTGCGCTCGTGCACATCGGTGATGATGGTCACCCATTCTCGCGGGTTGCCGCTGGTATCGCGTATCGCCACGGCCCGCATCGCGAACCACCGCCAGTCGCCGGATGGTGCATGATGCACACGCACTTCCGCATGATGAGCACCCGTGGAATCGGTATCCCAGGTATCGAACATCAGCTTGCCGCGGTCCTCCTCATGGATGCTCTGCATCCACGCATGTCCCGCATAGGCAGGCCATTCCATGCCCGTGATCTCCAGCCAGCCCGGCTGCTGTTCCTCCACGCGTCCCGACTTGTCGGTGGTCCACACCACGCCCGATGTCGCACTCACCAGCTGGCGATACCGGTTCTCGTTCCGCTCCATCTGCTGGAGCACGCTCCTCAGCCACTGGGCGAGTGCGACCTGCAGCAACGCCGCCACGACAAAGGAGAAGATCGCCAGTGTCTGCGGGGTGCTGGGGACGCCGAACGACATTATCGGCGGCATGAACAGCCAGGTGGAAACAAGGATGCTGAGCAGGATGCAGGCAATACCCATCTGCCATCCCGCCATGATGGTCACGATCATCACTGCCGGGAAGTAGAAGGCGAAGAACCCTGCCTGCGGGAACAGCAGGCCGAACACCGCCCGTACCAGCGTCACGGCTGCAACCGCCACCACCAGCAGGAAGATGCGGAATGCCGTGCTCCTCTGCTTGAGCACATAGCCGACCAAGGGCGCACTCCCGTTGGAGCGCGCCTCGCGGGCGGGCATGTCAATCGAGTTAGGCATCCGCTTCCGTCCAGCCCACGAAAAAGGAGGAACCCGTGCAAATGCCCCGAGCGCCGGGTGCAAACGCCACCCTGAGGCGCCGCATAACAGCGGGTTTAGGTTCCCGACGCAACATCATTTCCTGCCGCTCCCATGCCCGTTTTCCCTTGACAACCACCGCCCAAACCCAAACCGTTTTCGAACCGCCATTCGAAAGATCCAGACCATGAAACAATCGTTCGATCTCGTTATCCGGCACGGCACAGTGGCCGATGGAAAAGGCGGTACGCCTTACGAAACCGACATCGCCATTTCCGATGGCCGGATTGCGGCGGTTGGCCGGGTGGAAGGTTCGGGGCGTGAGGAGCTGGACGCCAGGGGCCGCCTCGTCACCCCCGGATTCGTCGACATCCACACCCATTATGACGGCCAGGCGACGTGGGATTCGCATCTGGCACCTTCCAGCTGGCACGGCGTCACCACCGTCGTCATGGGCAATTGCGGCGTGGGCTTCGCACCAGTCCGCAAACAGGATCGCGACCGCCTGATCGAACTGATGGAAGGTGTCGAAGATATTCCGGGCGCGGCCCTGCACGAGGGTCTGAGCTGGAATTGGGAGAGTTTCGCCGACTATCTCGATGCGCTCGAAACGCGCCAACGCGACATCGACATCTGCGCCCAACTCCCGCATGGCGCGTTACGCGTGTACGTGATGGGTGAACGCGGAGCCAAACTCGAACCCGCAACGAACGACGACATCGCCCAGATGCGCCACTTGAGCGCGGAAGCCATGCGCGCGGGCGCCATCGGCTTCTCCAGTTCGCGCACGCTCAACCATCGCTCGGTCAAGGGCGAACCAACGCCCTCCTTGCGCGCGACCGAAGCCGAACTGCTCGGCATCGCACAAGGTCTTGCCGATGCGGGAAGCGGTGTGATCGAGATGATCTCCGATTTCAATGCGCCCGATCTCGAAACCGAATTCGGCATGATCCGCCGTCTGGTCGAAACTTCGGGCCGCCCATTGTCGCTTTCGCTGGCGCAAGCCCACAGTGTCCCCGAAAGCTGGCGCACGTTGCTCGGCCTGATCGAAGAGTCAGCGCGTGACGGCCTGCCCATCCGTGCGCAGGTCGCGCCCCGTCCCATCGGTATCCTTCTCGGTCTGCAGGCCACGCTTAACCCGTTCTCTGCTCACCGCGCTTTTGCCGCGATCAAGGACAAGCCTCTCGCCGAAAAACTTGCAGCGATGCGCGATCCGTCATTCCGTGCAGCGATCCTTGCGGAGGCCGACACGCGTCAAAACCATCCGCTGGCCCGCCGTGTCATGGCGTTCGACCATATCTTCCCGCTAGGCAATCCGCCGGATTACGAACCGCCGCGCGAGAAATCACTCGCTGCAGCCGCCAAACGCGAAAATCGCGATCCTGCCGATCTCGTTTACGATTTGCTGTTGGAAAATGACGGAAAGAATTTCCTCTTCATGCCGTTCGCCAATTACGCACATTACAATCTGGATGCGTGTGGCGAGATGATTGCACACCCGGATTGCGTCATGGGGCTCGGCGACGGTGGCGCGCATGTCGGCATCATTTCCGACGCAAGTTATGCCACCTATCTTCTCACCCATTGGGGCCGCGACCGTGCGCATGGAAAATTCGATATCGGCTGGCTCATCAAGCGCCAAACTCACGACACGGCCCGCGCCGTCGGCCTCAACGACCGCGGCGTCATCGCACCTGGCATGAAAGCCGACATCAATGTGATCGATTTCGACAGGCTCAAAGTCGAATCGCCGACCATGGCCTTCGATCTCCCGGCGGGCGGCAAACGCCTGTTGCAGGGTGCGCAAGGATATGACGCCACCATCGTCTCCGGCGAAATCGTCTATCGCGAAGGGAGGGCGACCGGCGCACTCCCCGGCAAACTCGTCCGCGGACCGCAAAATTAATGTGAATTTCGGCGTGATTTCCCGCGCTGCATGTTGACCGTCATAAAGTTTCATATGAAACTATATTGGTTTCATTTGCAACAAAGGCGCTCCCATGGCTGCTCTCTGGGAAAACCCCATCGGAACCGACGGTTTCGAATTCGTCGAATACACCGCCCCCGACGTGGCGCAACTCCACAAGCTCTTTGACGAGATGGGCTTTCGCGCCGTTGCGCGCCACCGCTCGAAGGCGGTCACGCTATACCGGCAGGGCGAGGTAAACTTTGTCGTCAATGCCGAACCGGAAAGCCACGGCAGCCGCTTTGCCCGCGCCCACGGGCCGTCGGCTTGCGCCATGGCCTTCCGCGTGAGGGACGCAGCATACGCTTACAAAAAGCTTATCTCTCTTGGCGCCACGCCGTTCCAAAACCAGGTGGGTCCGATGGAACTCAACATTCCGGCGATCGAGGGAATCGGCGGCAGCGTGATCTATCTGGTGGATCGTTATGGCGACCATTCTATCTACGATGTCGATTTTGTCCCCACCGATCCGGCGAAAGGGTTTGAACACGAAGGCGCAGGATTAGCTGATATCGACCACGTCACGCACAACGTCTTCCGCGGCAATATGGAAAAGTGGGCCGGCTTCTACGAACGGCTCTTTAATTTCCGCGAGATCCGCTATTTCGATATTGAGGGCAAGCTGACCGGCCTGAAATCACGCGCCATGACGAGCCCGGACGGAAAAATCCGCATCCCCATAAACGAATCTTCCGACGACAAGTCGCAGATCGAAGAATATCTCCACGCCTATCACGGCGAAGGCATCCAGCACATCGCGCTCGGCGCAAAAGACATCTACAAATCCGTCGAAACCTTGCGCGCGAAGGGCGTGGCGTTCCAGGACACGCCGGATACCTATTACGAACGTATCGACAATCGCCTCAAAGGCCACGGCGAAGATGTGCAGCGCATGAAGCACGACCGTATCCTGATCGATGGCGGCAAGGACGAAGGTTTGCTTCTGCAAATCTTTACTCAAAACGCTATCGGGCCTATCTTTTTCGAACTCATCCAGCGCAAAGGCAATGAAGGCTTCGGCGAAGGCAATTTCCGCGCCCTGTTTGAATCCATCGAAGCCGATCAGGTTAGACGTGGGGTACTTGAGGACACGCACAGATGAGCCATCGCAACTGGATCGAATTCCCCCGCACCGAAGGCGAAACCTCTCATCAGGCTCACGCCGACTTGCCGACCGGTACTTACGAACGCGAAATCGGCCGTGATGGCTTCTTCGGCCCTGCCGCCCACATTTATCATCGCCACCCCCCAACAGGATGGTCGAATTTCGAAGGCCCTTTGCGTCCTCGCGCCTTCGACGCGGCCAAAGCGGCGGAGGAAGGCGACCCTCTCTCCGCACGAACGCTGCTATCGAATGCGAGCGTGAAAATCCGCATCTGGTCTTGTGCGCGGAACATGGAGCACCTTGTCCGTAATGCCGATGGCGACGAACTGCTGTTCATCCATGAAGGCGAGGGCGATCTGTTCTGTGATTTTGGCCGCCTCACCTATACCGAAGGCGATTACATCGTCCTGCCGCGCGGCACAATGTGGCGCATCGAACCGAAGTCACGTACGGTCGTGCTGTTGATTGAAGCCACCAACAGCGCCTTCAAACTTCCAGATCGAGGCATCCTCGGCCCGCACGCGATCTTCGATCCGGCAGTGCTTGTCACGCCCAAACTCGACGATGCCTTCCGCGACCAGCAGGGCGAGCAGCAATGGCAGGTCCGGGTGAAACGCCACGGTGCTTTCTCCACCATAACCTATCCCTTCAACCCGCTTGACGCCGTCGGCTGGAAAGGCAATCTCGCACCGGTCAAACTCAACTGGCGCGACATCCGGCCTGTCATGAGCCACCGCTATCACATTCCACCTTCG
Source organism: Rhizomicrobium sp. (assembly GCA_035543495.1). Classification (GTDB taxonomy): domain Bacteria; phylum Pseudomonadota; class Alphaproteobacteria; order Micropepsales; family Micropepsaceae; genus Rhizomicrobium. The sequence continues at coordinate 7,793 of DATKJT010000045.1, forward strand.
GTACATTCCACTTTTGTGTCGGACCGTTTCGTCGTCTGCACGTTCGTGCCGCGCCCCATCGAAAGCGATCCTGGCGCGCTGAAAGTGCCGTTCTTCCATTCCAATGACGATTTCGACGAAGTGATCTTCTATCACCGCGGCGAATTCTTCAGTCGCGATAACATCCATCCGGGCATGGTCACCTGGCATCCCAACGGCTTCACCCACGGCCCGCACCCCAAGGCGTTCGAGACCGGCGCCAAAGCCGCCAAGACCATGACCGACGAGGTAGCTGTGATGATCGATGCGCGAGATCCGCTCGATTTCAATGCGCCCGCCGAAGTCGAATTCGCAGCCTATGCGGAATCTTGGCACCGCTGATGAACGCGCAATCCTGGACTTTGGAAGATATTATCGGCAACCCATTCTGGTTTCCGGACAATGTGAATTTTCAGCGCAGCACATTGGGCTTTATCGAAACCGATCGCCAATCGCTGTCGAAACAGTCTTTTCTCGACAACCGCTGGGACCGCAGCATTCTCCCGCGTGTGGATATTCCGATCTCCACCGCGGTTTCTGCTTTAACGAACTCTCCACGCCCAAACCTGAATCTCGTCTGGCACACGGCCTTCTGCTGTTCCACGCTGATTGCGCGATGCCTGGATGCCGAGGGCATCAACCTTTCCCTAAAGGAACCGCAAGTCCTCATCTCGCTTGCGGAAGCCAAACGCGCGGGCCATCTCGCGCAACAACCCACCGTACCCGATGCCGTCTTCAAGCTCTTGGCTCGTCATGCGCCCAACGAACGCGTGCTAGTCAAACCGACAAATGCCGTCAACAATTTGATCCCCGAGGCTCTGCGCGCCACCGATGGCCGCATGCTGTTTCTTTATTCCGATTGCAAAAGCTTCCTCATCTCCATCGCCAAGAAGGGAGAGATGGGCCGCATCTTTGCCCGCAAACTCTTTGGATTGTTCGCCGCCGATGGTCACCCCCAGGCCAAATGGCCCTGGCAAACTCTGTTCGAACTGTCGGATCTACAAGTCGCAGCCATCGTCTGGCACATGCAGATCGCCGAATTCCGCCGTTCTCGCGACATATCCAGGTCTGCTGCGCTCAACTGTGACGACTTCCTTGCCAACCCGCGTGCCACTTTGGATCGTCTGAACACTTTTTTCGATCTGAATTTCTCACCGTCGCATCTCGATGCCATCGCGTCCGGTCCGCTGCTTACGCAGGATGCAAAGAACACATCCCAATCTTTCAGCGCAGACCGCAGAGCCGCCGAAGCCTCCACCATGGCGAAAATACTCGGCGACGAACTGGATACCGTCATCGAATGGAGCTATCGCGCCTGTCCCGAAACGCCACGCGAAAATCCATTGGGCGCTACGCTATGAAACTGGCCTCGCTCAAACACGGCAGGGATGGCGCGCTCATCGTGGTCTCGCGCGACCTTTCCCGCTTCGTGCCGGTCCCGCATGTTGCACCAACCCTGCAGCGCGCCCTCGACAACTGGCATGAAGTCGCACCGCGGCTCATGCGCGTCTACGATCTCCTCAACGAAAGCATGGCCGATGGCACGCATGCCTTCGACCCCGTTCAAGTTGCAGCTCCGCTGCCACGTGCCTATCAATGGGCGGATGGTTCGGCCTATGTCACCCATGTCGAACTCGTCCGCAAAGCGCGTAACGCCGAAATGCCGCAAAGTTTCTGGACCGATCCGTTGATGTATCAGGGCGGTTCCGACAGCCTGATCGGCGCACGCGATCCCATTCTCGCCGCCGACGAATCCTGGGGTATAGATTTCGAAGGCGAAATTGCCGTCGTCACCGACGATGTGAAGATGGGCACGCCCGCCGCAAATTCCGAAAGCCACATCAAGCTTCTGATGCTTGTCAACGACGTGTCGCTACGCAATCTCATCCCGAACGAACTTGCCAAAGGCTTCGGCTTTTTCCAATCCAAACCCGCGACTGCCTTCTCGCCTGTCGCCGTCACGCCCGACGAACTGGGCGAAGCCTGGCACGACGGCAAAGTCCACCTCCCGCTACATGTCACCTACAACGGCAGGGATTTCGGCCAGCCAAATGCAGGCGTCGACATGACGTTCTCCTTCCCGCAACTCATTGCGCATGCTGCCAAAACGCGTGCGCTGGCCGCCGGCACGATCGTCGGTTCGGGTACGATCTCCAACGCCAACCGCGCCGCAGGTTCAGCCTGCCTCGCCGAACGCCGCACATTGGAAACGATCGAGCAGGGTGCTCCGAAAACGCCGTTCATGTCGTTCGGCGACCGCATCCGCTTCGAAATGTTCGACGCCGAAAACCGTTCGATCTTCGGCGCGATCGATCAGGAGGTCGTCCGATACCATGGCTGACCCTCTCACGCTCTACACCTATTTCCGTTCGTCTGCGGCCTATCGCGTGCGTATCGCGCTGAATCTGAAAGGCTTGAAACCCGACTATCGATTCGTCCATCTGCTCAAAGACGGCGGTCAGCAACACGGCGAAACGTACAAATCTATAAATCCGCAGGAACTCGTCCCGACGCTGATCGACCACGGCCATGTCATCGCCCAGTCGCTCGCCATCATCGAATATCTCGAAGACACCCATCCAGATCCCCCGCTGTTACCGAAAGATGCTCCGGGGCGCGCCCGTGTGCGCCAACTTGCCTATGTCGTCGCCTGCGACATCCATCCCGTCAACAATCTGCGCGTCCTGCAGCATCTCAAACGTCTCGGCATCGACGAAGATCAAAGGACCGATTGGCAAAAACACTGGATCGCGATTGGCTTCGAGGCCATCGAAACGCTTCTGGCCCAATCCACCGACACCGGCGTCTGGTGCCACGGCAACTTGCCCACACTCGCCGACATCTGCCTGATCCCGCAATTGGCCAACGCGCGCCGCGTGAATCTCGATCTCGCGCCTTATCCGACGCTCACCCGCATCGAACAAACGGCGCTCGCTCATCCCGCCTTCGCGGCCGCCCAGCCGAAAGAACAACCCGATGCGGAATAGCCGCGTCACGGTATCTAAGCCGCAGCTCAACCTGGATACGTTTCTTCCTTATCGCCTGTCGGTTCTCTCCAATCGCGTGAGCGATGCCATCGCCCGGCAATATTCCGAGCGTTTCAATCTCTCTATTCCGGAATGGCGCATCATCGCTGTTCTCGGCCAGTCACCGGATCTTTCCGCGCGTGACGTCGCCGCCCGTACCGCGATGGACAAGGTGCAGGTCAGCCGCGCCGTTACCAGCCTCGTCTCTGCAAAACGGGTGGCTCGAACGGAAGACGCGACGGACGCCCGCATCACCCGTCTCACGCTCACGGCAAGAGGCCGCGCCATTTATGAAGAAGTGGCGCCCCTCGCGCTGCATCTCGAAAGCCTGCTGCTTTCAAGCCTTTCTGCGCAAGAGCGCACGACACTGCGGGACCTGATGCACAAGCTAGACCGTCAGGTCAGCCTTTTGAGCGCGCGCGAATAAGCAGGATCGCGAGCGCCTTCGGCCCATGCGCCCCCAGTTCGAGCGTCTGCTCGATGTCGCCGGTGCGCGAAGGACCGGTGACCAGATTGATCGTGGCAGGCCAGTTGCTGCGCAGTTTTGCGAACGCACTTTCCAGATCGCCTAGAACATCGCCTTCGTGCAAAACCGCGATCTCGAATCCCGGCCGGAAGTGCCAGCTCGCCGGTCGTTCTGCGCTTGATGGATAAACCAGCGTCCCCGTCTCCGCCACGCCGAAGGCGGCGATAGAAACGGCCGTGTCATCCGGTCCGGGTGCCTCGCTCGAGACGGTAACGCCACGCCAAGCAAGCGCCCCCAATTCGGAGCTTTCCGGCGAATGCACCGCCGCCGCCAAATTCCGCTCGCGCAACAATCGCGCCACCTGCTCCGGCACCTCGGTCAAATCATTCAAGACGTCCACTGTCGCATTCGCCGCATTCGCGTAAGCCACAAATTGTTCGACGGCCTCGCCATTCACGCGCCGCATATAGGCTGCCGGGCGGGGCAGAACCGCACCTTTCCGCGCCCGTATCGTATTCAGAATATCGTCCCGCGCAGTCATCGTGCCCGCCACAAATCCTGAAACGTCTTGCCCAGCGGCGCCGGAAAATCGCGCACCGCGAACCAACCTCGCATCATCGGAAGCGAATGAACCGCGCCTTCGGACCAGCCCAAAACCTTCAGCACACTGGCAAGCACTCGTACCCCTATCCGGTAAAGCCACGGCCTCTTCGCCGCGAATGCCCAAAGCGAAAGACCAAAACGTGTTGCCTTCGGCACAATCCGAGATTCAAATTCCTTCGCGCGCCAGTACCGCATGATCGACGGCAGCGGAATTTTTACCGGACAAACCTCCGCGCATCGCCCGCAAAATGTCGACGCATTGGGATGGTGATGCGCTTCCGCAATCCCCAGCAGTCCCGGATTTAGTGCGGCACCGATCGGTCCCGGATAGGTCGCGCCATAGGCGTGCCCACCGATCGCATTGTAGATCGGACAATGGTTGAGACACGCCGCACATCGTATGCACCGCAACACTTCGGATGTCTCGCCGCCGAGAAGCGATGTCCGCCCATTGTCCAGCAACACGACATGGAAATTCCTCGGCCCCCCGCGCTCGTCGCCCGGCCCGCTCATCACGCTGACGTAGCTGGAAATCTCCTGCCCCGTGGCGGATCGCGTCAGAAGTCGCAACAGAACGGAGACATCGTTCATGTCGGCGACAACTTTCTCCAGCCCCGTCACCACAATATGCGTCCGCGGCAACAACCGCGTCAGGTCTCCATTCCCCTCATTGGTGACGATGACGGCCGCCCCTTCTTCCGCCGCCAGAAAATTCGCGCCCGTGATCCCCGCATCCGCCGCTTCGAATTGCTTGCGCAGCATCACGCGCGCTTCCGCCACCAGCGCGCTGCGTTCGTTCAACGGGCGCGACGCCGGAAGCTCCGTATGCGCTTCCCGAAACGTCTCTGCCACATCTTCCTTGTTGAGATGAAAAGCGGGCGCGATGATGTGGCTCGGCGGTTCGTGGCGAAGCTGGATGATGTATTCCCCCAGATCCGTTTCAATCGGGCGGATGCCGTTCCGTTCGAGAAACGGATTGAGTTCGATTTCTTCGGTGACCATGGATTTTCCCTTGGTCACGGTCTTCGCACCCGCTTCTCGCAGAATGTTCACAACAATCCCTCGCGCCTCGGCAGCGTCGCGCGCCCAGTGCACATGCCCGCCCCGCGCCGTCACGTTGCGCTCGAATGTCTCCAGCAAGACATCGAGATTGGAAAGTGCCGCATCTCGAATAGCAGCGCCGGCCTCGCGCAAGGCTTCGAAATCGCCGTAATGCGCAATCGCTTCCGCCCGCTTGTGCACGAAATGCGTTTTCAACCGCCCAAGCGCGGTCCTGAGCCGTGCATCGTCCAGCGCTTCATGCGCTGCTTGCGGAAACGCAGTCGGATCGAGTTTCATTCTTTCTGATCCGCCAGAATTTCCGCCGCGTGCCGCACCTCCAGCGCCATCCCTCTGCGCCGCGCACGCCCCGCAAGATGCAAAAGACACCCCAGATCGCCGCCCAACAGCATCGAAGCCCCGGTCGCTGCCGCATCCGTCAGCTTGTCATCGGCCATCCGTTCGGAAATCTCCGGGTATTTCACCGAAAACAATCCGCCGAACCCGCAGCAGATTTCCGGATCGGCGAGTTCGCGCTTCTCAAGCCCCGCAACGGAAGAAAGCAGGGCGCGCGGCTCTTCCCGCACGCCCATCTCGCGCAAGCTCGAACAGGAATCGTGATAGCAAAAACTTCTCGCGCAGGACGCCGGAACGGCCTTCACCCCGCACACCCGCACGAGGAACGACATCAATTCATAGCTTCGTTCCGCCAGCGCCACCGCGCGCGCCGCATACCGCGTATCGCCTTCCAGCACCTTGGGATAGTGCCGCCGCAACATTCCCGCGCACGATCCCGAAGGTGCTATGACATAGTCAAACCCTTCAAATGCATCGATCACGTTACGCGCGATCGCCGCCGCATCGGCATTGTCGCCCGCATTCCACGCCGGTTGCCCGCAGCAGGTCTGCGCTCGCGGCACGTCAACCTCGCAGCCCGCCTGTTCCAGCAGTTTCACTGCCGCAAACCCAACCTGCGGCCGCACCAGGTCGACAAGACAGGTGACGAAGAGCCCAACCTTCGGCATCAATGAATCTCGCGTTCCAAAGCGTAGGTGCGCTCGCGCAAGCCCAGCATGAATGCCTGCCGGTCCGCCGCCGGCGGCAGCGCCTCGAACCCGATTACCTCGCCCACACGCACCCGCACCTCGGTCCCGATCCGGTCGTGGATTTCCTTGAACAGCAGCGAAAGCCGCAACGTCATGCTGATGTGACTCGCAATCTGGAACAGCCGCGAATTCTGGCCGGCAAAGAACACTGGTGCCACAGGCGCCCGCGTCTGCGCAATCAGCCGCCCGGTGAACGTCTTCCATTCCGCATCGATGGCACGCCGGTCCCAAAGCGATGGCGTGGTCGAAACCCCGCCCGCCGGAAACACCACCAGACATCCTCCGCGCGAAAGATGCAGCTTCGCCTCCGCCCGTGTCCGCAAATTCGTCTCAAGTGCTGCCTGCGTATCCGCAAAATCGACCGGCAACAGGAATGAGCGGATTTCCTCCGCCCGGTACAGAACCGAATTGGTCAGCACCCGGAAGTCGTCACGCACCTTTGCCACCAGATGACAGATGATGATCCCATCCAGCACCCCGAACGGATGGTTCGCCACCACCACCAACGGCCCCGTCTTCGGCCACCGCCCCAACGCGTCGTCATTCACGGTGATCTTCAGTTCCAACCGCCGGATAGCCGCATCGAAAAACGTCTCGCCCGTCACCGGCCGTGCACGATTGTCCTCATAGATGTGCTTGAGATAGGGCTGCCCCGTCATCCGCTCGATGGCGCGGATCAAGGCCCGTTTCAGCCACGGATCGCTCGGCGCCGCATAGGAAAACGTATCGACAGTATCCGCAGCGGCGCCCATCGCCTAAGCAGGATCTTCGATCAGAAACCCGCCCCGCCGCATCCCGAACCGAAGCGCCACATAAAGCAGCAGCCCCACTGGCCCCGCGAGCAATGTCAGCACCAGGCAGGGCACGACCGCCAGATGCGGAATACCGCGCCGCTGCGCATCGCGCACTTCCCACGACCCGACAAACAGATCGAACACGAGATAGTGAATCCATCCCGCCGTCGCCGCGACTGGCGAAGTGAAGAACGTCATCACGCCGTGCAGCGAACTGAAATTTCCGCCCGCGGGCAGTGCGCCGCCGAAAAACACCGTTGCTATCAACCAGGTGTAGGTCAGTCCGATCACCACCGGAATGGCGACCGATTGCACCAGAAGCTCGGTCACCCGCCAGCGCGGCGCAACGATCAGCAGCAACCAGAAAATCAGAATGCCGTTGTTGGCGATATTGAAAACGGTCTCGACGTTCATGGTCACACCGGAAATCTGCGTTTCAGCCAGCCGATCATCGCATCATTGGTTTCCTGCGGGTGCTCCTGCTGCGTCCAGTGCCCGCATTTGCGGATCAGCACTTTCTCCAGGTCCGGCACAAAGCGCTCCATCCCATCCGCCATCTTCGGCGAAAGGATCACGTCGTCTTCCGCCATGATCATCAGCGACGGCTGATGCACCTTCTGCGCCCACGGCCCGGAAAGCTTCCAGTTGCGCGAGAAATTGCGGTACCAGTTGATGCCGCCGGTGAAACCCGTTCGTTGGAACGTCTGCACGAAGTAATCCATTTCCTCTGGATTCAACAAAAGCTCGCCCGGCCACAGCGTTTCGTCCATCTCCAGCGCTTTCACCAGCGCGAAACGCTTCAATTCTTCCGGCATCTGCGCAAAGACGTCCGCCGTGATGCCGTTTTTGCGCATGAAAAAGCGGAACACGCGGCCCACATCCTTGGCCAGCGCCGCGTCGGCTTCGCCCGGCTTCTGAAAATAGACGATGTACATGTCCTCGCCATACAGCGCCTTCATGCCCATGATCGGATCGATCGGCGGCCGCGAAAGAAACGGCGTGTTGATCCCGATCACGCCCGCCACGCGATCCGGGTGCACCAGCGGCAATTGCCAAACCACCAGCCCGCCCCAGTCGTGCCCGACGAACACAGCCTTTTCCAAGCCGAGCGCATCCAGCATTCCGGTCAGATCGCCCGTTAGATGCAAAATGTCGTAATCCTCGATCTTCTCCGGCCGCGACGAACGCCCATATCCGCGCTGGTCCGGCGCAATCGCGCGATAACCTGCCGCCGCGAATGCCGGAAGCTGATGCCGCCACGAATAGGCAAGTTCCGGAAACCCGTGACACAGAACAACGGGAAATCCGTCCTTTGGTCCCGCCTCGTAAACGGCCATATCGATGCCGTTCGTTTTCACCATCGTGGGTTCGGGAAAGGCAACCATAAAATTTCCTCCAAATGTCTTATGCGGCAATTCCAAGTTTCGTCAGCATTTCGGCGCGCGAAGGCCCCAGCTTGGGCGGATAATACCCGTGCGCCGCTTTCTGCGCTTTCGACATCCGCCAGAATTTCAGGATGGTGGCCAGTATCTCGGGCCGCTTCAGCCAGTGCGATGGATCGTCCAGCATGTGAAACCCGCGTGAAAACGCGCGCAGCACGGTCAGGTCGCCACGCAACGCCGGCACCAATCCTTCTTCGATAAAGCTCTTCGCCATCCGCGCCCGCAGGCCAGGCTTGTAATTGGCGTCGCGCTCATGCCGCGCACGGCGTATCGCGACGCCGTCCTGCCGCGCCATCGCATCGTAAAACGGCCGCAACGTCTCGCGCGTGCGCCGCTCGAAAATCTTCGCCCGCGCGCGTGTATCGCCTTCCGCATCCAGCACCTCGCGCAACACATGCGCGTGCACGACACCCGCCGAACATCCGCGCCCGTAAAGCGGATTGGTCCTGACCGCCGCATCGCCCACGGCAAAGAAATTCAGAACCTGCGGCTCGCCGTCCTTAAGGTAATGCCGCCAAACACTCTGCAGATTGCCCATGGAATAGATCGCACTGACAGGCTCAGCCCTGGTTTTCTCCACCCACCGTTCGGTTCCCGGCAGCGTGGCGCAAATGGCTTCAAACACTTCCGGCCGCATGATCATCGTGCGCAGATCGGATTCGATTTCCGGCGTCGCCAGCGTGATGGAGAAATGCCGGTTGTCCGCAGCGAATACGCCGTATTTGATGTACCCCAGATCGGCCGCCAGCGGCGTTGCATCCCGCAATGGTTCTTCCGCGCCATCGAGAAGGCGGTAGTGCCGCGTGAAATACAAAATCCCGGTCGGCGCCGTTTCCTCGCGAACCTCAATCCCATCTGCTCGCAGCCAGTCGGGAAAAGCGGTATTGCGTCCACTGGCATCCACAATGATGTCGCCGCGCAGATCCTGCATCTTGCCGTCGATCTCGGCCTTGATGCCCTCCGCCACAAGCGCGCTCCCGTCACGGCGCGTGAGAATGCCGTGGATACCTGCATCGGGCACAACGCGAATATTCGCGAATTGCTGCACATGGCGGCGCAACACCAGTTCCATGGTGGTGCGACGGCTGAACAGGATGCGCAAATCCTCGTCGCCCGGTTGCGGCTTATATTTCTCGCGCAGATGCGGCGGAATCCCGAACTGGAAGTCGAGCGCGCGCACGCCGTTCGCGAACAATTCCTCCAGCAACGCCGGATGCCGGTCGCGCAACAGAACGGTCAGCCGCCCAAGAAATCCGTGACTGTGCCGGAGCTGCGTCGCCCCGCGCCGTTCCCACGAGGTGAACGCATCTTCCAGCGAATCCCCCGGCGGTTCGGGATCGCGGTCGAGCAATGTGACCTCGTGTTCGGTGCCGCCGAAGGCGAGCGCCACGCCGAGCCCTGCAATTCCGGCCCCCGCAACAAGTATATTTTCGGCCATTTATTGCACCGTCTTCCACGCCGCATAAGCCAGCGCCGCCCATCCGACGAGAAAGGCAAGCCCGCCGAACGGCGTCACGATGCCAAGCCCCCGCACGCCCGTCAGCGCCAGCAGATAAAGCGATCCGCAGAACAGCACGATCCCGATCAGGAAAAACCATCCGGCCCAATTGGTCGACCCCGATCCGCGCAAGGCAACCGCCGCAATCCCGATCGCGAGCGCATGAAACATATGATAGAGCGCCGCCGTTTCGAACACGCTCATCGATTGCGGATCGTGAGACCCGCGCAATCCGTGCGCGCCAAATGCGCCCGCGGCCACCGCGAGAAACCCGTTTACCGCCGCAACAACCAGCCATCCGTTCATGCGCAGCCACAGCCTCCGTGTACGTGATTGTGTTCCTTGATTTTCGCCACTGCGTTGCGCGAAAGCTCGGCCGTCGCCTCGAAATCCGATTTCGCCGTTTTCATCAGTTGCGGATCGCACATCAGGTCGATGGCCGTGAATGCCAGCGATTTCGCCCCGTCGATCACCGCCTGATCGCCCTGTTCCGAAGCCGCCCAGCGCGCGAATTCCGGATTGTGGATGATGACATTGGGCGGCGCCACCGCCAGCATCGGGTGGATCGACGGCACGCGATGGCTCACATTGCCCATGTCGGTCGAACCCGCGAACCCCGGCGGAATGTGCTCGACCGGAAAGAAATCGCGCCCCAGGGCTTGCGCGTTCTTTTTATAAGCCTCAGCCATCGGCCAGTTGGTCTTCAGGTCGAGATAATCGGTGATCCCCCACTGGATTTCCGCCTTGCAGCCAGTCGCAAGCGCTCCCGCCTCGAAACATGCGTGAACGCGTGCTTTCAATGGCGCCAGCTCATGCGCGTCCGCCGCGCGCACATAGAACCGGCAAGCTGCGCGCTCCGGCACGATGTTCGCGGCCAGACCACCTTCGGTGATGATGCCGTGGATGCGTTCGGTGGGTTTGATGTGCTGGCGCAACTGCGCGATCGTTTGATACGCCGTCACCACCGCATCCAGCGCGTTGAGCCCGCGATAGGGCATGGCGGAGGCATGTGCCGACCGCCCGTGATAAACGACTTCCACTTCCGAAATCGCGATGCACGGCATGGTGACCATGTTGAGATTGGAGGGATGCATCATCATCGCCGCATCCACTTTCTCGAACGCGCCTTCGCGCGCCATCATCTCCTTGCCGCCGAACCGTTCCTCCGCCGGTGTCCCCATATAGCGAACGCGTCCCGGCAACCGCCCGTTGAGCTTGGACAGCGCAATGGCCGCCCCATAACCGGAGGTCGCAATAATATTGTGCCCGCAGGCATGGCCGATGCCGGGCAGGGCGTCATATTCCGAAAGGATCGCGATGTTGGGGCCGGACGCCTTGCCGAACTCCGCCGCAAACGCCGTCTTCAGCCCAAAGGCTTCCCGTTGCACCTCGATGCCATGCCCCGCCACCGCATCGCCCAGCCGTTTGGCCGCTTTGAACTCCTCCAGCGCCAGTTCGGGCTCGCCGTGAATCGCATGCGAAAGGGCGAGGAATTCCTCCCGCATGGCGTCGATGGCAGCCCCCACATCCTTCTTCAGGCTTTCGGCATCCATGGCGGGATTCCAAGGGTTTCCGGCCCATCATAGACAGTCCGTTCTGCCTTTGCGAAGGTCGCCCCATGCCCGATTTCGCCACTGCCGCAGACGGTGTCCGCCTCGCCTACGATGTCGTGGGGCAGGGGCCTCCGGTCCTCCTGATTCATGGCTTCGCCTCCAGCCGAACCCAGAACTGGAAAGACGCCGGCTGGTACCAAACCCTCTCCGGCGCAGGCTATCAGGTCGTCGCGATGGACTGCCGCGGCCACGGCGAAAGCGACAAGCCGCACGAGATGGAATTCTACGGCCACGACAAGATGGCCGAAGATGCCCGCACAGTGATGACCGCCACCGGCATCGCGCCCACCTTCCTGATGGGCTACTCGATGGGTGGCTTCATCTCGCTGCACCTTCTCCTCGAACACCCTGATGAATTGCGAAAGCTGGCCATTGGCGGCGTAGGTGCCACCTATCTGAATACCTCTCCCCAACCCGGCAACCGCATGGCCGATCCGCAAACGCGCAATCGCATCGCCGATGCCTTGATAGAACCCGACAAATCGAAGATCGCCGACCCCACCGCGCGAATCTTCCGCGATTTCGCCGATCAATCCGGCAAGGATCGCCTGGCGCTCGCTGCCTGCATGCGCGCCATGCGCCGCAACTTCCCGCAAAACGAATTGCGCCAATCGCAGCGTCCCGTTTTGGTTGTTTGCGGCGAAAACGACGTGCTCACAGGCCCGCCCGGCCCACTGGCCTCTGCCTTCGCCGATGGCCGCGCCGTCACCGTGCCGCGCCGCGACCACATGACGACCGTTGGCGACAAGGTCTATAAGGCCGCCGTATTGGAATTCTTTGGACAAAGCCCATGAACGCTCATTCGAAAATATCGCCGGAAAAAGAAGCGCCCTACGATTGGGCCGATCCGCTGCTGCTCGACGAGGAACTGACTTCGGAAGAACGCATGGTCCGCGATTCCGCACGCGATTATTGCACCGACAAGCTGCTCACCCGCGTGCGCGAAGGCTTCCGCCACGAAACCTTCGACCGCAAGATCGTGAACGAGATGGGCGAGATCGGTTTCCTCGGCATCACGCTGCCCGAAGAATATGGCGGCGCGAACATGAACTATGTGTCATATGGCCTCGTCGCGCGCGAAGTCGAACGCGTGGATTCCGGCTATCGCTCCGCCATGAGCGTGCAGAACTCGCTCGTGATGTATCCGATCTTCGCCTACGGCACCGAAGAACAGCGCAAGAAATATCTCCCCAAACTCGCAAGCGGCGAATTCGTCGGCTGCTTCGGCCTCACTGAACCCGATTTCGGCTCCGATCCCGGCGGCATGAAAACGCGCGCCGTGAAAGAGCAGGGCGGTTACCGCCTCAACGGCGCGAAAATGTGGATCACCAATTCGCCCATCGCAGACGTTGCGGTGGTGTGGGCGAAAACGGAAGACGGCGTTATCCGCGGGTTCATCGTCGAACGCGGCACCAAAGGTTTCTCCACACCGAAGATCGAAGGCAAATTCTCGCTGCGCGCCTCGATCACCGGCGAAATCGTGCTGGAAGACTGCATCATCCCCGAAGCCAATCTCCTGCCGAACGTGAAGGGATTGTCCGGCCCCTTCGGCTGTCTCAACCGCGCGCGTTATGGCATCGCCTGGGGCGCGATGGGTGCTGCCGAATTCTGCTGGCACGCCGCGCGCCAATACACGATGGACCGCAAACAATTCGGCCGTCCGCTCGCCGCCAATCAATTAATCCAGAAAAAACTCGCCGACATGCAAACCGAAATCACCCTCGGCCTGTTAGGCGCGCTGCGTCTGGGCCGCATGATGGACGATCACAAGGCTGCTCCGCCCGCGATCTCGCTCATGAAGCGCAACAATTGCGGCAAGGCGCTCGCCATTGCGCGTGAAGCCCGCGACATGCACGGCGGCAATGGCGTGTCGGACGAATATGGTGTCATCCGCCACGTTCTCAATCTCGAAGCGGTGAACACTTACGAGGGCACGCACGATGTTCACGCCCTCATCATGGGTCGCGCGATCACGGGCATTCAGGCGTTCAGCTAAATGAAGCTCGAAGGCATTCGCGTTCTCGACCTGTCGCAATTCCTGCCGGGGCCGCATCTCACCATGACGATGGCCGATCACGGCGCGGATGTGATCATGGTCGAACCGAATAACGGCGTGGGCGAACCCGTACGCGCCATGGGCGCGCGCATGCCCGATGGTACTGCTGTCTGGTTTCGCAATATCGCGCGCGGCAAACGCAGCATCACGCTCGATCTCAAGAAGGCGGACGATAAAGGGAAATTCCTGAAGCTCGCGCATGAAGCCGACGTGATCGTGGAAGCCTTCCGTCCCGGCGTCGTCAAGCGTCTGGGCATCGACTATGCCACTATCGCCGCGAAAAATCCGCGCGTGGTCTATTGCAGCATCAGCGCCTTCGGCCAGAACGGCCCGTATCGCGACAAGCCTTCGCACGATCTGGGCGTGCAAGCCTTGGCGGGCACGCTCGATCTCTCGCGCGGCCTCGCCGACAACAAGCCCAACATGCCCAATCTGGTCGCTGCCGACATGGCCTCGTCGCTCACCGCGCTGAATGCCATTCTGATGGCGCTGTTTGCACGCGAGAAAACCGGCAAAGGCGATTACATCGACATCGCGATGTACGACAGCCTCATCGCCTGGACACCCAACATCACCGGCCCCGTCTTTGCCCAACACAAAGCGCCGGTCCCACACCAGATGCGCAACTACGGCGGCCAGGCCATGAACCGCATCTACGAAACGAAGGACGGCCAATACATCGTGCTCGCCGGTTCGGAAGCCAAGTTCAGCGAGAATTTGTTGCGCGCGCTTGGCCGCCTCGATTTCCTCGACATCGCCAAAGGCGAACCCGGGCCAGCGCAAAAACCGCTGACCGATTTCTTCACCGATACCTTCAAATCCAAAACCCGCGCCGAATGGGAAGCCTTCCTCGAACCGATAGACCTGTGCTGGGCGCCGGTGCGCTCTCTGAAAGACGGCTTCGAAGATTCAAACAGCGCCGCGCGTCAGATGCTGCTACGCGACGGCGAGGGCAACCCTCACATCGGCCCTGCGATCAAATTCGAAAACGATCCGGCAAAACCCCAATTCGATCTACCTGACTACGGCAGATCAGAAACTATTTGGCGGCCACGCTAAACTTACCTCCCCCAACGCGGGGAGGTCGACGGCGCGCGCAAGCGCGACGGCGGGTGGGGCTCTCCAGCGAGCCTCGCTGAACCCCACCCGGTCGCGTGCCGTTGCACGCGCCCGACCTCCCCAAAGGGGAGGTAAGTGTTAGACGCGCTTCGCCAAACAAGCCCAATCCCAAGGCCGCTTCTTCGCACGTGAAGGCGTCTCGCGCATCCCTTCCTTGGCCCAGGGATAGTAGATCTTCGCAATCCGCTCGACCGCGAACCCTTCATCGCTCATCAAGCGTCTCAATTCCTCGCGCGCGAAGTGCTTCTGATAAGCACCATCGCGTTCCACCACGCCATCATCGTGCTCAAGCGGCGTCTTGTTCTTCTTCCGCGCCTGATATTCCAGCTCCACCATCTCCTCGGATTCGATCGACGGCACCACGAGCAGCGCATATCCGCCGCGTTTGGTGACGCCCGCGATGCTGCGCCATTGCGCCGCCCGCCGCGCCGTCGAATGCGACGTGATAACATTCATGCACACCGTCAAATCCCCGCACCGCCCGATCACGCGCGAGGCCCGCTCGATCCCCATCGTCCGCCACGTCACGCCGCGCACGTCCGCACAGCGCTTCTTGGCCCGCGCAATGGTGCGCGAGGCATATTCCACGCCCTCGATCCGCGAGAACTTTTCGCCGTAACGCAGAATAAACGTCCCGATCCCACACCCCATATCGACCAAGGTTGCGTTCTTCGGCAACCGCACGCGCGCAACAAGCCGGTGCAACTGATTGTCGGTCTCTTCGCGCGTGATATCGCACACGTTCTTCTCGAACGTGTGAGCGTGCTTGTTCCATTCCTTGCGATTCATGGGCCGTGATTAGCCCATGATTCGGCCCACCGCATCAAACCGCGCGCTTGGCCTTGTCTTTCTCGTTAGACCCGCGGATTTCGTTGCGGATCATTTCCCATTCCGCATCGCCCAGCGTCGAAAGCTGCGCGAAATTCCCGCCCGCCGCCAGATGCAACGCGCCGTCGATGGCAATCGTCTGTCCGGTGAGATAATCGCATCCATCCGACATCAAAAACACCGCAAGGTTCGCAAGCTCCGGCATCTCGCCGTTGCGCCCCATCGGAATCGTGTTGCGCGACTCCCCGCGATTGGCAGATTGCGGACTCAACCGGTCCCAAGCGCCTTTCGTCGGAAACGGCCCCGGCGCAATCGCGTTCAAACGAATGCCGTTCGGCCCCCATTCCGTCGCCAGCGATTTGGTCATGATGTTCAACCCCGCCTTCGACATCGCAGACGGCACGGTGAACGGCCCGCCGTTCCATATCCATGTCGTCAAAATCGAAATCACGCTCGCCTTGTGGCCGCCCTCGATCCAGCGTTTCCCGCACGCCAGCGTCACGTAAAAGCTGCCGCGAAACACGATGTCGGCAATCGCATTGAACCCGCGCGGCGAAAGATCCTTCGTGCGCGAGATGAAATTCCCCGCTGCGTTGTTCACAAGGCCGGTCAGCGCGCCGCCATCGGCCCAAACCTGCGCCACCATGTCGTCCACGGCCTCGGCCACGCGGATATCGCAGGCGATCCCCTTCACCATCGATCCGGTCGCGTCCGAAATCCGCTTCGCCGTTTCGTCGAGCACGCTCGCCCGCCGCCCGCAGATGTAAACGGTCGCGCCAAGCTGCGCATAAGCCTCGCTCATCACCTCGCCGAGCCCGGTTCCGCCCCCGGTCACGAGGATGCGCTTGCCCTTCAAAATCCCGTCCCTGAACATCAAATCCACGGCGTTCCTCCAACAATTGTTCCCGCTCATTAGGGCATGGCGGCGCACCTCGCGAAAGAGGTTTTCGTTTTGTTCCCGTGCCGCTATCGTGCCCGCCCATGAACCTCCTGGCCAAAATCGATAGCCCGCTGCCGCCGGTTTTCGCCGATTGGTTCGCCGCCAAAGGCTGGTCGCCACGCGCCCACCAGCTTGCCCTGATCGAACTCGCGCAGGCCGGGGAAAGCGTGCTGCTCGTCGCCCCCACCGGCGGCGGCAAAACCTTGGCCGGCTTCCTCCCCAGCCTGATCGACCTCGCGGGCACGCACCCGCGCAGCCGCGCCCGCGCCGTTCACACGCTCTACATCTCGCCACTGAAAGCGCTGGCGGTGGACGTCGCCCGCAATCTCGAAACGCCCGCCGCCGAGATGGGCCTCAACATCCGCATCGAAACCCGCACCGGCGACACGCCCACATCGCGCCGCCAACGGCAGAAGCATCTGCCACCAGACATTCTTCTCACGACTCCCGAACAACTCTCTCTGCTGCTGTCGTCGAAAGACGCCCCGCGCTTCTTCGCCAAAGTCCAAGCCGTGGTGCTGGACGAATTGCACGCGCTCTACAATTCCAAGCGCGGCGATCTCCTCGCGCTCGCGCTCTCGCGCCTCACGACGCTGGCCCCGCAGCATCGTCGCATTGGCCTCTCCGCCACGGTAAAAGATCCCGCACCTCTGCAACGCTTCCTCGTCCCCCAATCGCCGGATCGCGAAAATCTTTCCGCGCTGGTCATGGGGCAGGGCGGCGCCAAACCGCAAATCGATATCCTCGCCTCCGATGCCTACGTTCCGTGGGCCGGACACCTCGCGCACCATTCGATGCCGGAGGTGATGGAGGAGATCAAAAAATCCGTCACCACGCTCGTCTTCGTCAACACCCGCAGCCAGGCCGAACGCACCTTTCAGGAATTGTGGAAGCTCAACGAAGAAAATCTCGCCATCGCGCTTCACCACGGCTCGCTCGCCCCCGAACAACGCCGAAAGGTCGAAGCCGCCATGACCAAGGGCGCGTTGCGCGCCGTGGTCTGCACCTCAACCCTCGATCTCGGCATAGATTGGGGCGCCGTCGACAAAGTTATCTGCATCGGTGCCCCCAAAGGTGCCGCCCGTCTGGTTCAGCGCATCGGCCGCGCCAATCACAGGCTCGATGAACCTTCGGAAGCGCTGCTCGTCCCCGCCAACCGCTTCGAAGTGCTGGAATGCGAAGCCGCGCGCGATGCCGTCATGGCGGGCGAACTGGATGGCGAGCGTTTGAAGACGGGCAGCCTCGATGTGCTCACACAACACATTCTCTGCATGGCCGTTTCCGCGCCCTTCTATGCCGACGCGCTGTACAAGGAAATCGTCACCGCCTCTCCCTACGCCGATCTCAGCCGCAAGGATTTCGACGACGCTGTGGATTTCGTCGCCACCGGCGGCTACGCGCTGAAAACCTACGAACGCTACGCCCGCCTGCGCAAAACGCCCGAAGGCTTGTGGCGGATCGCAAGCCCGCGCGTCGCCCAGCAATACCGCCTCAACGCGGGTGTCATCGTCGAAGACCCGATGCTGGACGTCCGCCTGCAAGGCAAAGGCAGGCCCGTGGGTGCCGGCGGCCGCGTGCTGGGCAAGATGGAAGAGTATTTCCTCGAAAGCCTTGCCCCCGGCGACACCTTCATCTTCTCCGGTCAGGTCTTGCGCTTCGAAGGCATCCGCGAAACCGCCGCTTACGTCACCCGCACCAACGATCCCGAAGCGCAAATCCCGTCCTACAATGGCGGCAAGTTCCCGCTCTCTACATTCCTCGCGGGCCGCGTGCGCGAAATGATCGCCCATCCGGAGCAATGGAAAGTCCTGCCCGATCCCGTCGGCGAATGGCTGCGCATTCAGGAAGTCCGTTCGATCCTGCCAAAACCCGGCCAGCTTCTGGTCGAAACCTTCCCGCGCGGTTCAAAGGAATATCTCGTCTGCTATCCTTTCGAAGGCCGGCTCGCGCATCAAACGCTCGGCATGCTCATCACGCGGCGTCTCGAACGCCTGCGCAAACGCCCGCTCGGTTTCGTCGCCAACGAATATGCACTCGCCGTTTGGGCGCTGAGCGATATGGGCGGCCTGAACATGGATCGCCTGTTCGATGAAGACATGCTGGGAGACGATCTGGACGCCTGGCTCGCCGAATCGGCGCTCTACAAACGCACCTTCCGCAACTGCGCCATCATTTCCGGCCTGATCGAACGCAAAACCATCAACGCCGAAAAAACCGGCCGCCAGGTGAATTTTTCCTCCGATCTGATCTACGATGTCTTGCGCGCGCACGAGCCCGACCACATTCTCCTGCGCGCGACCTATGGGGATGCCGCTTCGGGGCTTCTCGATATCACGCGGCTGGCCGAGATGCTGAAACGGATCAAGGGCCAGATCGTGGTGCGGAACCTGGAGCGCGTGTCGCCGCTCGCGGTTCCGGCATTGCTGGAAATCAGCAAGGAAATGGTGGCGGGCGAAGCCCGCGACGAGTTGTTGCGTGAAACCGAAGAAGCTCTCGTTAGGGATGCCATGCGTGTTTGAGGTTGGGCGTGTATGAACCGATGCGTATTATCGTAAATCGTGAAACGCTTTTGCTGGATGCACTCGGCGCCGCCTTCTGGCCCGCCGAAGCCACGCTGATCGTTTCCGATCTCCATTTCGAAAAAGGTTCCTCCTTCGCGCGCAAGGGCCAGATGCTGCCGCCCTACGATACGATGACGACGCTCGCCCACATCGCCGATCTGTTCGCGCGCCACAAACCAAAACGCGTCATCGCGCTGGGCGACTCCTTCCACGACGGCGAAGGCCCCGACCGCCTGCCCGATGCCGCGCGCGACAGGCTGTCGAATTTCATGTCCCGCGCCGAATGGATCTGGATCGAAGGCAACCACGACCCGGATGTTCCCGCCTGGCTCGGCGGCAAAGCCACCTGCGAAATCGCCATCGGCGGCCTCGTCTTCCGTCATGAACCGCGTGCGGATACGGCGGGCGAAATCGCGGGCCATCTTCATCCGTGCGCCACCGTCACACGCCGCGGCCATTCCATGCGGCGCCGCTGTTTCGTGAGCGACGGCGTGCGCCTCGTCATGCCCGCTTTCGGTGCCTATACCGGCGGCCTCAACGTGCGCGATCCCGCGTTTCAATCGCTGTTTGGAACGTCCTATCTCGCTTATGCGCTCGGCGGCCGCCGCGTCTATGCGGTGGCGGGCGATCCTCAGCTGATGCGCCGGAACAGCGTGGACGACAGCCACCCCAGCATGGTCGCCATCAATACGGTGGAAACGCCGTAAGCCAGCGGCGATTGGTGCGCGAAATTGAACAGCCGCCGCTCCAGCCCCGTTTGATCCACATAAAGCGGCGTCGATTGCGCGCTGATCACATTGCCGTCGCGGAACAGATAGACCTGCACGTTATATTGCCCACGCGGCACATCCGCCGGAACCGGCACGCGTGCGCGAAACAGCGTAGGGCTTAAAAACTCCACACCGCCCGCATTCTCGTTATAAAGCCCGTCGATCAATTTGTGCCGCACCAGCGCCTCGCGATACGGCTCGGCAATTTCCGGTGTGCGCGCGCTCGTCGAACGCGGCGAAACCTCATCCAACCCCAACTCGTATCGCTTCAGCGTTTCGACCGGCGCAATCGCCGAAAGCGGCCGCGTGCTCGCGACATAGTAGTAAGACGGGATGCTGTGCATCTCGACGCCGTGGTTGTTCAGCCAGATGCCCGCCACCCGCTCCTTCTTGCGCACAATCATGTCGCCATCGGGCCCGCGCACCGCGACCACAATGTCCATCGGCCCCGCCGCCGTCATCACATTCATGTTCTCGATGGCCCCGAACGCCACGATGTCGGTGCCGGTGTAATTCGACGTGATCTGAATGATGTCCTGCGAAAGCCCCGCCACAAGATCGTCGGCTTGTGCCGAAGCAGTACAAAGCGATAGTGAAAGCGCCAGCAGCAGTGCTCCTTTCTTACCTCCCCCTCGCGGGGAGGTCGGGCGCTTGCATCGGCAAGCGACCGGGTGGGGGGCGCTTCTCATGACGCATCCACCACGCTGAACGGATCGCCCGGCGAAACGAGCAACCCGTAAAGCAATCGCGCGCCCACCGCCAACACCAGCACCGCCAGCCAGAACCGCAATTGCTCGCCGCGCATCCGCGATGCCGCACGCAATCCGAACTGCGCGCCGATCACGCCGCCGGAAATCAGGATGCCCGCCAGAACGATGTCGACAGTGAAATCGCTCACCGAATGCAGAATGGTGCTCGCCGCCGTCACGAACACGATCTGCAACAGCGATGTCCCCATCACGATGTTCGCCGGCACCCGCACGAGATAGATCAGCGCCGGTACCAGAAGAAATCCCCCGCCGATACCCATGATGGCCGACAGCACGCCGATGCTGAACCCGATCAGCACCGGCGGTATCACGCTGATGTAAAGCCGCGAGTCCCGGAACCGCACTTTGAATGGCAATCCATGAATCCAGTTGTGATGCTGTGCGCGTGCGGATGGCGTGGGTTCCCCTCGCCGCTGCGCTGCCAGCGCTTCCAGCGACTCCCGCAGCATCAACGTCCCGATGGTGCCGAGCAGTATCACGTAGGATGCCGAAACGATCAGCTCCATCTGTCCCGCTGCGCGCAACACGCCGAACAGCCACACGCCGGCGCCCGTGCCCACAATGCCGCTCGCCGTCATGATCGCGCCGAGTTTCAGGTCCACCGCCCGGTTGCGCCATTGGGTGATCGCCCCCGACATCGATGATGCCGTCACGTGGCTTGCGGTGGTGGCCACCGCCACGCCCGATGGAATGCCATAGAACATCAGAAGCGGCGTCAGCAGAAATCCGCCGCCCACGCCAAACATGCCCGAAAGAAATCCCACCGCGCCGCCGATGGCGAACAGAAGCAGCCAGTGAACCGACATTTCGGCGATCGGCAGATAGATTTCCATGAGCCCGGAAAACGAACCAGATTGCTTGGTTCGCAACCATGTCATGGCCGCGCGCGACGGGCCACCCGGTATCGCTGAAAATCGCTATGGGCTGTGGGATAGCGGCTTGATTATCCGCGACCCGGCGTCTCCGGCGGCACGTTGGCCGCGCGATTGATCGGTTCGGGCCGGAACGTATCGGCGGCCTTCTGCGCCGCATCGTGATCTGCGGGCGAAAGCTGCGTGGCCAATGCCGCCACGCGTGCCTTCGATTCATTGTCGCCCTGCGAAGCGGCGATCGCATACCATTTGTACGCTTCCGTCAGGCTTTGCGGCACGCCGAGCCCACGCTCATAAAGCACTGCAAGATTGAACTGTGAATCTGCGAGTCCCAGCGTCGCCGCCCGCCCGAACCAGCGCGCAGCCTCCGCATAATTCTTTGCAGAACCCGTACCTTCGGCATATGCCACGGCCAGATTGTGCATCGCCTTGCGATTGCCCTGACGGGCTGCCGCTTCATACCAATGCAGGGCCTTGGCCGCATCGGTCGCCACGCCGTGACCGCGTTCGTAGAGTGTGCCCAGACGGAACTGTGCAATCGGCTCGCCCTGATCCGCCGCCCGCTGCAGCCATTTCGCCGCCACGGCTTCGTCAACGGTCACGCCGTCGCCATCGAGATACTTCAAGCCGAGCAGCAACTGGGCTTTCGAATTGCCCCCATTGGCGAGCACAGTAAGCCGGTCGCCGGTACCGGCAGACGCTTCGGGCTTCTCTGTCTTCGGTGCTGTGGTTGGCGTCTTCGGCGGAAGCACCATCGCGTTCGGCTTCGGCTCGCTCTGCGTCGGAGCAACCGAAGGCCTCACCGGAAGTGGTTTCGTTGTCGCCGGAACGGTTTGCGCCGCCGGAGCCGTCTGCAAAATCTTGTGGCTGCCAAGCCGCTGGCTCAGCATCACGCCAAGTCCGATCGCCAGAATGGCGACGAGCGCAATCCCGCCAATCAACACCACGCGGGAGCGGGGCTGTTCTTCGCGTGCTTCCGGTTCTTCGCGGCGCGCGCCCCAGGTGAAACCGCCCAATGTCGTCGGCACGGGCTCGTCCGGAATGGCCGTCACCACGGCCGAACGCCGTGCGGCACTTAGGAATTCCTCGTCTTCCCGCGCAGCCGCAAATCCATCCGCTGCAAGCGGGCGTTCCTCGCGGAAAATATCGTCGTGATCCGTTTCGGGCGGCGTGAACGCATCCTTGTGGCGTTGCCCGAACGCGCGGTTGATCGCGCTGTCCTTGAACGCCGCCGCAATCGGTTCATCGAACGGCGGCATATCGAATTGCGGCAACTCGCGGCCGGCCTCGGCTTCGTCTTCCGCCGACAATTCAACAGGCGCTTCTTCCGGTTCTTCCGGCGCTTCGTCCGCCGGTGCGGCCATCTCGACAGGCGCTTCGGGTTCTTCCAGCGGAGCAGGCGAGGGCGCCACCCCTTCGATCACTTCCAGACGGCCGGAGGTATTTTCCACCGTGCGGCGCAACCCGGAAATCGATTCCTGCGTCGTGCGATGAACGTCGTCGATCTTGCCCGAAAGCGCGCGTAACTGTTCTTCGATGCTCGTGCTCGTCGCCAACGAATGGCGCTCGGCCGCTTCCAGCCGCTCCATCAATTCCTGGATGCTGCGCTCCACGCCGTATACACGGCGGTCCAGCCCGCCATCCTGGCGGCTTTCGACGCGCGCAAATCCTTCTTCCAGCCGCGCCAGCGCCGAAGCCGATTGAACTTCCTGCCCTGCCACGCGCGCGGAAAGCTGTTCGATGCTGTCTTCCAGCCGATGCAATTGCTGGTTCAGTTCTCCGTCTCCGGACGCATCTTTTTCCTTGGCCAGATGGCTTTCCAGCGCGCTGATGCGGGCATGAACTTCGTTTAGCGCATCTTTCTGTGCCGAATGCGTCTCATCCATCGCGCGCTGTAGTTCTTCGACGGCCGTGCGTTCCGCCGAACCGTCGGAGATCGCCGCGAAGCGCCCCTCTAGTTCGCCGATGCGGGACTGCACCGTGTCGAGCACCTCTTTGTGCGACGAACGCGTCTCATCCATCGCCCGCTGCAATTCTTCCACCGCCGCGCGCTCGGCCGACCCGTCGGAAATTGCCGCAAAATGGCTTTCCAATTCGCCGATCCGCGCCTGCACGGTGTCGAGCACGTCTCTCTGCGACGAGCGCGTTTCTTCGATCGCCTGCTGCAGCTTTTCGAGCGCAATCTTGCGTTGCGCTTCGCCATCGTCGTCGGAGAACCGCTTCTCCAATTCGGCGATGCGCGCATGAACTTCGTTGCGCGTGTCGTCTTGCGCGCCGCGAATTTGTTCAATCGCTTGCTGCAATTCGTGGCGCCGCGTGCCGTAACGCGTGTCCAGCGACTTCAAATTCTGCATGAACTCGTCGCGGATCGCCGCGTGGCGTTCTTCCACGCCCGCAAGCAACACGTCGGAGAAATCGGCATCCGGGCCGCTGCGTTCTTCCAGCCGCCGTATCGCGCGGTCGGTCGCTTCGCTCTTCACGCGCAGCGTCGTCTCCACCGCCTGCATGCGGTCGTCGAGATAGCTCATGCGCTGCGTCATCAAGGTGGCGGTCCCGGCCGCTTCCTTGTGCGCTTCGCTCATCTTGGTGACGACGGCTTCCATGGCGCTTGCCAGCACCGAAATCTGCGATGCCGACTGGTTGGCCGTCTGCGCCACCTGGTCAGCCATGCGGGCAAGCCCGTTCTGCAATCCGTGCACCACATCCCGCGTCGTATCGGTGCTCGCGCGCTGTTCGATGCGGTCCACCCGCTCGCCCAGCGAAATCACATGCGCGCCCAGCGTGTCGAACGCCTGCATCTGTTCGTGCGAGGCGTGGCTGATTTCCTGCGCCGCCTGGCTCATCATCTGGCTGTTGTCGGTCTGCGAGCGCTCCGCCGAATCCAGCCGGCGCGCCAGCGAGCGCAGATGATCTTCGATCTTTTTGTAGGCGTTGCTCGTCTCGGATTCCGTGCGGCTCACGTGGGCCAGCATGTCTTGCGATTCTTTGGGGGTCGCTGCCATGACGGGCTCCTCAGCAGGGCGCGTGGCCGGACGGGCAGGCCGTCCCGGTTCGCCCAGGGCGTCCGCTGCAGTTCTTGCGATCTGACGTGTGAGCCACTCGCCGACGGACAGCCCCTCGCGACGGGCCGCAGCCCGGGCTGCTTCGCGCGCTTCTGGAGGGATTCCGGCTACATTCCACGGAAGGTCCGCCCGCATACGACTCACAGCGCCCGAATAGCCCGCAACAATGCAAGGTATCGACGCCGAGATGTTGTGTAAAGAATCTACACAACGTCGATGGGCTGTGGGTGCTTCCCGCGGCCGTCGACCGCTTAATGATTAACAATCGACGTTAATATCGGGTTACCGCGAAGGAACCCCGGCCCGCTCCAATTCCGGCTGTAGCCGCCCGATGGCCCAAAGCCCGGCCATTCGGAAATCGGAGATCAGCGACCAGAACGGATAGGTGAAGGTCGCGGGCCGGTTCTTCTCGATGAAAAAATGCCCGATCCAGGCCGGCGCATATCCGCCCACCAGCGCGGAGAGCCCAAACCATCCGATCCCCGTCGCCGCCAGCGCGGTAAGCGAAGCAACCGCAAGTCCCGTCCCGAAGAAATGGATCGCCCGCGTCGCCGGCTTCCCATGTTCGCGCAGATAGTACGGCCAGAAATCGCGATAGGTCGCGATCTTGGAATTGGAAAGGTGGTGAGCGTCCGCCATGACGTCAGGCTACCTCAATATCGGTCTTGGCAAAATCGTCGCCCTTGAACAGCAGCGGCACTCCCAGCTGTTTGGCGCAGGCGTAGGCAAAACAATCGCCCATGTTCAAAGCTGCCGGATGGCGGCCTTTGCCGAAATGCGAAAATGCGTGCAATGCGATGTCGGCAGTGTCCTTGTCTATACACTTCACTTCGACCTTTGCTGATTTTAGCAAACGTTCGAGCGGCATTTTTGCCTCGGATGACGAAACCTTGCCGATGCGGGCGAGCCCGAGCGAGGCTTCATAAATGGCGATCGGTGACGTGAATGCTTTGCTTGCCTTGGCAAGCCGTGCCCCAAGTGCCGTACCGTCCTCTTCTTTCGCGATGATGGCTATCAAGGCCGAAGCATCGAGAAACATCAGTCGTCACCGGAAAGTTCATCGAAGAATGCTTTGTCCGCAGGCAGCCCGCCTGGTTTGGAAAGAGCGGCGAATTCTTCCTGAATTGCCTTCACCTTCTCGAGGAACGGCACCTTTTCCTGCTCGCGCTCGTACTCCTGCTCCACCGCCTCGCGGATGGTCTCCGTCAGGGACTTGCCTTTGATCTTGGCAAGCCGCCGGACGGCCTGGTCTGTCGCTGGGTCTTTTACGTGGAATGCCATGGGTCTAGACCTATCAGTGTATACTTATACACCAACGAGTATACACCGGGTAACCGCCGGGGAAACCCCCTCAATCCTCCGGCCACTCCAGATCGGAGGCCCTAAGTGCCGGTTTCTTGGACTGCATGGCCGATTTGGCCGCCTGGGGGCTCGGCATGGCCGAGACGGAGTCTCGCCTGGTGTCTTCCTTCGGCGGGGGCAGGCCAAGATCGGTGGCGAAGAGCTGGGTCACGTAAACGGTGTCGCCGTTCAGCGCGCAGCCCACGCCAGTGCGGTTGTAGTCGGGGAAGGCCAGGTTCTGTTTATGGCTCTGGCTAGCAAGCCAGGTCTCCAGAAAGCGGTGCGCGAACGCGTCCACGTCCACGCCGGATTGCGGGTTGTAATGCTGTGCCGCCATGTTCACGCCCAGCAGACCCTGAAACTTGGAATCCTCGTCCATCACCATGGATGCCGAAGTCGTTCCATCCGGCGCGCGGTCCTGGAAGTAGCCCTTCTTCGCCATGTCCAGGCTGCGTTTGCGCGCCACGTCCATCAGGATCGGATCGAGCACCAAAGGCTTCGCGGCCGGATCGATGGTTTTGCGTTCGTCCTGCACCAGCCGGAAGAGGCGATCTTCCAGCGGCCGCATCTGCGTCACCGGATCGGCAACCATGACCGCCGCGGTCTGCGATTGCGTCGCCTGATGCGTCGCGCAGCCCGAAACCGCCACGGCCAGCAACGGCGCCAAAAGAAAAAGGCGCATCCCTCCCCGCAAGCGGGAAAACGGACGCGCCTTGTTCGTGTCCTTCAACGGACTTTACTGCAGGATCTCGAACAGACCGGCAGCGCCCATGCCGCCGCCGATGCACATCGTGACGACGCCGAGCTTGGCCTTGCGGCGGCGGCCTTCAAGCAGCAGATGGCCCGTCATGCGTGCGCCCGACATGCCGTAAGGATGGCCGATCGAGATCGCGCCGCCATCGACGTTCAGCTTGTCGTGCGGAATGCCTAGCTTGTCGGCGCTGTAAAGCACCTGGCAGGCAAACGCTTCGTTCAGTTCCCACAGGTCGATGTCGTCGACCTTCAGGCCGTGGCGTTCCAGAAGACGCGGCACGGCATAAACCGGACCGATCCCCATTTCATCGGGCTCAAGACCGGCCACCGCGAAACCGCGGAAGATGCCCAGCGGCTTGATCCCGCGCTTTTCGGCGACTTTGGAATCCATCACCACGCAGGCCGAAGCGCCGTCGGAGAACTGCGAGGCATTGCCCGCCGTGATGTACTTGCCTTCGCGGATTTCCATGCCGCCGCGGAACACCGGCTGCAGCGCCTTCAGGCCTTCCAGCGTCGTGTCGGGGCGATTGCACTCGTCGCGGTCCACCACATAGTCCACGATGGTCTCGGTGCCCGTCGCCTTGTCGACCTTCTTCATCTTGGTCGGCATCGGCACGATTTCGTCCTTGAACTTCTGCGCCTGTTGCGCGGCAGCCGTGCGGCGCTGGCTTTCGAGCGCATATTCGTCCTGGCGGTCGCGCGGAATGTTGTAGCGTGCGGAGACGACTTCCGCCGTCTCGATCATGCTCATCCACAGCGCAGGTTTGACCTGCATCAGGTGTTCTTCGGTGATGTTCTTCAGGTTCATGCCGCCCATCTGAACGAGCGAGATGGATTCGACGCCCGAACCGATCGCGACCGGCGTCTGTTCTGTCATCACCTGCTGCGCCGCCATGGCGATGGCCTGAAGGCCCGAGGAGCAGAAACGGTTGATCGTCGTGCCAGATGTCGTCACCGGACAGCCGCCCCAGATCGCGGCGTTGCGGGCGACGTTCATGCCCGTCGCACCTTCCGGCTGGGCGCAGCCCATGAACACGTCTTCGACTTCGGCCGGGTCGATACCGGCGCGGGCGACGGCATGCTTGATGGCGTGACCGCCCATGGCCGCGCCGTGCGTCATGTTGAATCCGCCACGAACGGATTTGGCGAGACCCGTGCGGGCGGTCGAAACGATGACGGCTTCTTTCATGGTAGTTCTCCTGATGGACGGCAAAAAAGCGGGCGACCCTAGCCCGGGCCGGGGTTGCGCGGAAAGAGGTTGCTACCTGCGGCGGATTTCCTTGCGATTAACCCGGCAAGCCGAAGCGTTTGCGCACGACGGAGGGGTAGCGTACCGAGAACACAATGGCCCCTATCAGGGCCAGAAGCCCAATTGCGATGGCCAGCGGCAGCGACAGGAGTTTGAGCAGTGCTGCAAGATCGGCCATGGTCATCACGCCGAACGCCGCGGCCCAAGCGGCGCTGATGGTGGAATTCACCTGCAGGAAGATCGGCAGGCCCCAGATGGGCTCCGGCGTCTGTTCCTTCGCATAGGGCAGGGTGAAGGGCCGCTTCACGGCCAGCGAGTAGAGCACCACCAGCATCAACCCGCCGTCGATGGTCAACTTGATCGCCTCGGGTTTGACTTGGGCAACGGCTGTCAGAAGCGTCATGCCGCCGAACAGCACGATGTTGCCCGCATCCAGAAGGCGGATTTCGCGCTTCTGCAAAAAGGTGCGCATCCCCACGGCGAACGCCGCCGCGAAGGAAATCCACAACGCCAGACTGATCGAGACGTTGGAGACGATCACGAACAAAAGAATCGGTGAAAATCCGAAAAGCATTTGCATCAGAGCCCCCTCCTCTTGCCGGCCTCGCGATAGACGAAAGCCCCTTCCCGGTTGGGAAGGGGCCGTCCCGAATGCCTACTGCTGAGGCTGTTGTGCCGGTTGCGCGGCCTGGCCGGTGGGAGCCGCCGCAGGTGCTGCGGACGCCGTCGGTGCCGGCAGCTTGGAATGGGCGAACGACGCCCACAGATGCGCCGCCTTCACGCGCGCAGCACGACCGCCCGCGGTTTCCACTTCCTTGAACTGCGCGATGGCGTCTTCATACTTGCCCTGCTGGGTAAGCGACATGCCGAGTATCATCTTGGCCTGTTCCGGATCTTTCAGGCCCGGCTTCGACAGCGCGCGGCGCGCCACCGTTTCGGCTTCGTCGTAACGCTTGTAGCCGTAATAGGTCTCGGCCAGCTTTTCGTCGTAGTCGCCGGTTTTGCGCGCAGCCGCTTCGGTCGCAAATTTCGGCAGCGTCTTGTCGTCGGACGCAGCACCCGCAACCGCCGACTTATACTGATTGGCGGCCATGCCGGTGGTGGTGAGGCGGCCCGCCGCGATACCCTTGTCGAGGATCGTCTTGGCTTCGCCGGGGAAGCCCATCTGAAGCGAGATGGTGGCCATCAGCGCATAGTCGTTGGCGTCCTGCATCGCGCCCGTCGCGTCGCGAAGACGATAGAGATCGATGCCGTCCGAATTCTGAATGCCGGGCGTACCCAGCGCGACGTCGATCAGCTTCGCCCAGTCGCTCGGCTTGCCGTAGTTGGCGGCCAGCAGTTCGAGCGTGCCCGCGGCATCACCCTGCTTGCCCTGTTTGGCCTGAGCGGAAAGCATGACGCTCAGCGCGCCCTGATCCGGCGGCTTGTTCGCGGCGGTATCGGCGTCGATGACCTTCTTCGCCCACTGTTCGGCCTTGGGATAATCGTTGGTGAAGTAATAGGCCTGCGCCATGGTGGTCGCGATCTTCTCGTCCACCGTTCCCAGCGCCACCAGTTCTTCGCCATATTTGATGGTCTTGGCGTAGTCCTTCGCGTCGTAGTTGAGCAGCACGAGGTTGTGACGGGTGCCGGCCTTGTCGGCGGGTTCTTCTTCCGGCGAAGCCGCCATGGCTTCATATGCCGCGATGGCAGCCGGGTAATCCTTCAGGTTCACGGCGGCATAGGCCATGAACTGTTCGATCTTGTAGTCGTCATACGCGGTGCGTTCGGGAATCGCCTGCGCTTCTTTCAGGTGCACCATGGCGGTGGCCCAGTCCCCTGCCTGCACGGCTTTCTGCACTTCGATCATCGGCTTGATGATGGATCGGCTGATCGATTTCTCCGGCGGCTTGTCCTTGTCGCTGGCGGCGATCACTGGCGTGGCGACCAGAGCGACGCTCGCCGTGGTGCTCAGAAGAATGGCAGCAAACGCAGCACGGACGATATTCTTATTCATAAGGCGTTCCTCGTTTTGGATCGGACTGTAGGCCGGCAGAATGGGGCCACGTCGCTGTTCTGGAATTGAAATGCAACTTTAGTGTGGCGGGATTTCCTTTCCAACGGGGATTATTGCCGCGAGGTCAGAAACCCCCTATCGAGGGTTCCGACCGCAATTTCGAGACCCAGATGACCGCTGCCGCCCTGCCGGAGGGGGCCGAGGAAATCCCTTTCGTCGGCTACAACCATTATGTCGGACCGCTCTACCGTCTGCCTGACCGGGACGGCTTCCACCGCTTCTGCTTCCGCGTCGACGAGCGCCATATGAACTGCGCCGGCGCCGTCCATGGCGGCATGTTGATGAGCCTGGCCGACATCGCCATGAGCCGCGCGGCCAGGGCCGGGACCGACGCCCAGAATTCGAGCACGGTTTCGCTCTCCTGCGATTTCGTGGCGCCCGGCAAGCTGGGCGAGATCATCGAAGCGAAGGTCCGCGTCACCCGCAGGGCGCGCACCACCGTCTTCCTTTCCGCCGACATCATCTCCGACGACCGCGTGCTTCTGGTCGCCTCCGGCATCTGGAAAATCGCATGATCCCCGCAGGCTACCGCGAGACCAAACTCGCCGATCCGTTCGAGATCTATTTGGGCCCGATTCACGAAACGGGCGAGAAGCCCAACCGCCGCTTCGCTTTCCTGATCGACGACCGCCACGTCAACCGCCGCAAGGTCATGCACGGCGGCATGATGATGACTTATGCCGACGCAACGCTCGGTGCGCTCGCCGCCGATTTGAGCGACGGCATGATCGCCGTCACACTGAACATGCAGTCGCAATTCCTCGCGCCCGCGCCGCTCGGGAAGATCATCGAGGTGAAGCCCGAACTCACAAGGCGCACACGCTCGATGCTGTTCATCCGGGGTGATTTCACCGTGGGCAGTGAAATCGTGATGACGGCATCGAGCGTATGGAAGCTGTTGGGCGCGTAGGAACGCACGCGCCCAAAGCTCAACCGTTGACGTTCAGTCCAAGCGCCATGCGCGCAGCATAGAATTGCTGCACCCGGTCCTGCAGCGGATGGAAACGCGCCGCCTGCATGTCCCGGAACCGCAACTCGATTCCAGCGGCCCGGAAGAAGCCCGCGCCGCTCGCGCAATCGAGCGCCCTGGACCCCACGTCCATCGCCGCCTTGCCGGTGAGATTGCGCAAGGTCATCACACGATTGGTGGTTTCTTCGGACGGCTTCATGCCGCCGCATTCCACCATCGCCGCATGTGCGAGGTTGAGAGTCGTGTAGGCGTTTTCCATCTCGCCCACCGCCATCAACAATGCCGGATCGCTGCGTTTCTTGCGCACCTGTTCCAGCGCGCCCTCGCGAATGCCGTCCGCGATGCCCGCATAGACGGAATAGACCAATGGCATCGCGATCATCGAGATCAGGTGAAACAGGAAGTGCCACACATCCGGATCGCGTGTCGCGGCAATCGCGGCGTCGGGAATGAACACGCCGTCGATTTCCACATCGTTCGATCCGGTGCCGCGCATCCCCATCGTGTCCCAGTTCGACAGCACCTTCACGCCTTCGGCATGCATCGGCAGCGGGAAGTGCAGGACCTGCGGACCCTTTTCGGGATCGTTATAGACCGCACTCGTCATCAGGATGTGGCCCTCCGGCGAGCCGGAGGAAAACACTTTGCGGGCGTAGATCTTGTAGCCGCCGTCGACCTTTTCGGCGCGTCCCGATCCCGGCAGCCAGTCCGATCCGCCGCTCGAGACGAGCCGAACGCCTTCCTCGGCAACACGCTTGAGCAGTCCTTCGGTGGGCGCACCCATCACGCGGCGCTTCCATTCCGGCACCATCACCTGATGCGAATGCATCGAAAGCGTCAGTGCGGTCGATCCGTCCCAGCGCCCCAGCGCGCGCAGCATTGCGCACATCTGGGCGAAGTCCGCGCCGCCGCCGCCGAGTTCTGCCGGAACGCCAAGCGCGAAAAAGCCGAGGCGCTGCAACAGGGTGAGATTTGACGACACAAATGTGCCCGAACGGTCACACAACCGGCCCTGCTCTTCGATCTCCGGCCCGATTTTATCGAGGATTTCCCGCCAGTTGTCCGCGTTTGCGGATTTGGCGGCGGTTTCCTTGTTGCCCGGAATAACGGTTCTCACGTTCATGCAGTTCTCCAACAAATTGTTTTCGGCATAATCTCCCGGAAGCGAGAGCGCCCTTGCCTCCGCTATATGTGCTGGACCTTCGCTCGTGACGATGACTGCAACGCCGCCAATCATTGCCGGAACACCGGGCTCAGGCCCCGATGTGCTGTCCGAGATTTTGCGCGGCGTGCGCCTGACAGGTTCGGTCTTTCTGGACGGGCGTTTCACCGAGCCGTTCGGGGTCATCAGCCCGCAGCGCTGGGATGGCAGAGACGCGTTCTCGCATTTGCGCCACATCAGTACCTTTCATCTGATCGCGAGGGGCGGGTGCACGCTCGAAACGGCGGATGGCAAAACGCATGAAGTGGGTGCAGGCGACATATTGCTTTTGCCATTTACCGCTGAGCATCGCTTCTGGCAGGGCAAGACAAACGATTTCGGTTACGCGCCCGATCTGGTGCAGGCCGGACCGATGCCCGGCGTCGACACATTGTGTTACGGCGGAGGCGGCGATGAAACCCGCTTCGTCTGCGGCTTTATCGAATCCGCGGAACTGATGGCCGCGCCGCTGTTCCGTTCGCTTCCGCCATTGCTCATCGTGCGAACGTCGGACAGTACCGTGTCGGAACTTCTGGCGAGCATCGTCAAGGAAATCTTCCAGCGTGTGGACAGCGCCGATCCCGGCGCCACCTATCTGTTGTCGCGCCTGATGGAAATGCTGTTCCTTGAAGTGTTGCGCGGACATGCGGCGCGCCTGCCGCCGGACTCGAAGGGCGTTCTCGCCGCTGTGGGCGACGCGGTTGTCGGTCGCGCGCTTTCCCTGCTGCACAGCCAGCCAACGCGCCGCTGGACGGTCGAAGTACTGGCCGAAGAGGTGGGCTCCTCACGAACGGTGTTGAACGAACGTTTCAATCGCCTCATTGGCAAGTCGCCAATGGAATACCTCACCCATTGGCGTATTCAGCTCGCGGCTGACCGGCTGCGCAGCGGAACCCAGCGCCTGGCCCAGGTCGCCCACGAGACGGGCTATGAGAGCGAGGCGGCCTTCAGCCGGGCCTTCAAGCGCATCATGGGGGCCAGCCCCGGTGCCTGGCGGGGCATTTCCTAGGAAATCCAAAGGTATCGCTAGGCGTTCGTAACCGCGCCTTTACCATACCGGGGTGATTCTAAATGCTCGAAGGGAGCCTTCATGCCCAGCCAGCGCCCGGCGGAACTCGTCATGGGGTCGGTCCAGATCGGCCTCGACTATGGCGCCGCCAACCGCACCGGTAAGCCCAGCCGCGAGGCTGCGCTCAGGCTCGTCCGCCGCGCCGCCGAATCCGGCGTGAAGACCTTCGACACCGCGCGTGCCTATGGCGACAGCGAGGAACGTCTGGGCGAAGCGCTCGCCGTCACCAAGCCGGTCCGCACCATCACCAAGCTGAGCCCGCTTGCCGATCTCACCGACCGCCCCTCATGGCACGCGGTCTGCGCCGCCGTGGACTCGAGCATCGAACAATCCCGCTTTGCGCTTCAGCGCGAAAAGCTCGATTGCGTTCTGCTCCACCGCGCCTCGCACATGACGGCTTATGATGGCGCAGTGTGGACGCGTCTTCTCGAATTGCGCCGCAACGGCACGATCAACAGCCTCGGCGTCTCCATCCAATCCACCTCCGAAGCGCTGACCGCGCTCGCAAGCCAGGATGTGGATCACATCCAGCTTCCCTTCAACATCCTCGACTGGCGCTGGAACGAAGCGGGCGTCATCGCCGCCATCCGGCAGCGCGGGGATGTCACCGTCCACGCGCGCAGCATCTTCCTGCAAGGCATTCTCGCGTCGAACGATCCTCACACCTGGCCCAACATTCCGGGCGTGAACGGCAAGGAACTGCTCGCCGTCATCTCCGATTGTGCCGAGGAATTCGGCCGCGAAAGTGCCGCCGACCTCTGCCTCGCCTATGCGCGCGGACAGGATTGGATCGACGGCACCGTCATCGGCATGGAAACCGAGGCCCAGCTCGACGCGAATTTGCGTCTCTCCATCAAACCGCCGCTCTCGCGAGAGGACTGCGCCTGGATCGAAAAGATGATCCCGCGCGTTCCCGAGCGGTTGCTCGATCCCGCCCAATGGCCGAAATAGCACCGGATTTCCGCCTCGACGGCCGCGTTGCGTTCATCAGCGGCGCCGCAGGCCATCTGGGCACGGCCATCGCGCAAGCATTGGACAGGGCAGGGGCTCACCTCATCCTCAACGGTCGCAACGAAGCGCGCCTGAAGGATCTGGCCAAAAACCTGCGCTCCACCGAATGTGCGGCCTTCGATGTTTCTGATTTCGAATCCGTGCGCAAATTCTTCGCGGGCCGCGACCGCATCGACGTGATCGTCAACAACGCGATCTCGATGACGCCGAAACCGCGCACGGCTCTCTCGCCGGAAGATTTCGATTTGACCTACCGTTCCAGCGTCACCGCTGCTTTCGAGATCGCGCGCGCTGCATTGCCCGCATTGCGCAACGCCGTGAAAGCCACGAACGACGCAAGCATCATCAACATTGCATCGATGTACGGCGCGGTTTCTCCCGACGCGCGCATCTACGCTAAGCCCGAACAGGCGAGCCCCTTTCACTACGGCCCCGCGAAGGCGGCTCTCATCCAGTTGACCCGCCATCTCGCAGCCGAGTTCGGCCCCGAGCGCATCCGCGTCAACGCACTCGTCCCCGGCCCTTTCCCGCGCCCCGATGTGCGCACCAGCGATCCCCAATTCGCAGATCGCCTTGCCGCGCGCACCATGCTGGGCCGTCTTGGCGAGTCCAACGAAATCGCCGGCCCCGTCCAGTTTCTCGCGTCAACCGCATCGAGCTTCGTCACGGGCTCGTCCCTGACAGTCGATGGCGGATGGACGGCGTGGTAGAAGGCGGAAAACCAAGCCGATGAACATGGCCTTCCTGTCGTCTTTCAAGGTTGGATCGGAAACCGTCTATCCGGAGTCCTTGCGCACCCAGTTGCGCAACTTCCCGCTATTGTCCGAAGTCAGCGACAGCGGCCTCAAGCGCCTGCTCGGCGAAGCCAACTGGTTCTGCCTGCCCGGTGGCATGTTGCTGCAACGCGACGGCGAAAATTCCCGTGCCCTCTTTCTCGTCGTCACCGGATCGCTGGGCGTTTTCGTCGAGGACGATCACGGAACCCGCAAACTGGTGGCGCATATTCCGGCCGGCGAAACTGTCGGCGAAATGTCGCTCATCTCCGGCGAAGCCCACTCCGCACAACTTGTTGCGTTGCGCGACAGCGAATTGCTGCGCGTCAGCCCCGAAGCGTTCGACGGCCTGATCTCGCGTTATCCCCGCGTGATGCTCAACCTTATGCGCGTGATTGTGAAGCGTCTGCAAAACACCACGCGCGGCGGCGACAGCAAGGCGCGCCCCAAAACCTTCGCGATCATTCCGTTGCAGGACGGCCTCGACGCCGAACCCATCGCGCATCGCCTGTCCAATGCACTGGTCGAAATGGGCTCGCATGCTTCGGTTCTGGATGCGAGCGCCGCCGATCAATCCGCGGAATGGTTTACCAATTTCGAAGCCGATCACGACGTCGTCTTCTATCGCGGCGATGCGCCCGACAGCGCATGGACGCATCTGTGCCTGCGTCAGGCCGATCGCATTTTCCTGCTCGCCCGTTCCGATCGTCCGCTGCCCTTGCGTCCGCTCGATATGCCCGCGTTCAAGGAACGCGCCACCGGCCTGCCGCAGCTTCTCCTCCTGCATCCGGAAGACCAGACCCGCGACTTGCCAGAACATTTCGCGCTCAGAAGCGGCCTCTTCGAATCCCACCACCACGTCCGCATCGGCAACACGAATGACATCCACCGCGTTGCGCGTTTCATCGCGGGCCGCGCTGTCGGTCTCGTGCTCGCAGGCGGCGGCGCACGCGGCTTCGCCCATATCGGCGTCATCAAGGCGCTCTACGAAGCAGGCGTGCCCATCGATCATCTGGGCGGCACCAGCATGGGCGCCATCGTCGCCGCCGGTTTCGCGCTGGAATGGTCGCTCGAGGAAGTAACGGAACGCCTGCGCGAAGCCTTCGTCACTTCCAACCCGCTCGACGATTATACCTTCCCGCTGATTGCGCTGGTGCGCGGCCGCAAGGTCTCGCGCCTTCTGCAGAACGGATTCGGCGACGTCCGTATCGAGGAAATGCCCAAGCCGTTCTTCTGCGTTTCGTCGGATCTCACCAGCGGCCGCATCCACACACACAGAAGCGGCCTGTTGTGGCGCGCGCTTCGCGCCAGCGTGGCGCTTCCCGGCATTCTTCCGCCCGTCACCTATCACGGTCACCTGCTGGTGGACGGCGGCGTGATGAACAACCTGCCGGTGGATGTGATGGCCGAGCAACCCAACGGTCCAATCATCGCGTCCGATGTGACGGGCGAGATCGACCTCAAGGCCACCGACGATCAATATGGCGAACGCCCGTTCTGGTGGCTGATCCGCGAAGGCATGCGCGGCTCGCCATCCATCGTCTCGATCCTCACACGCTCCGGCACCGTGGGTTCCGAAGCCCAGCGCCGCGTGGTGCGCGAACAGGCGGATTATCTGTTCGAACCGCCGCTTAAGGACATCGGCCTGCGAGACTGGAAATCCTTCGACCGCGCCGTCGAGGAAGGTTATGCCCACGCCATCGCCACCATCGAACAAAAAGGCGTGCCCCTGACCGACGTCTGGACCGAAGGCCCCGCCGTCGCCATACCCCGGAAAAAGGCGGTTTGAATTGAAAGTTGGCATATGCTAAGGCATATGCCATGGGTTACGAACGCCACGTCCGTCTTTTCCGCAATGGCCGAAATCAGGCCGTGCGCATCCCGCGCGAGTTCGAACTGCCGGGCGACGACGCGATCATGCGCAAGGAAGGCGACAAGCTCATCATCGAACCCGCTCCTCGCAAATCGCTGCTGGCATTGCTTGCCACGCTCGAACCCATTGAAGAAGATTTCGGCGAAATCGAAGATCTTCCGCCAGATCCGGTCGATTTTTGACCGATGCGGTATCTTCTGGATACCAACATCGTCAGCGATCTTGTTCGCAACCCTCAGGGCACCATCGCTACCCGCATCGCCAAACTCGGCGAAGATTCGATCTTCACCAGTATCGTCGTAACGGCCGAACTGTACTTTGGCTTGGCCCGCAATCGATCGGATCGCCTTGCTGGCCAACTCGAAACGGTCCTCAGCGGTCTGGATATCCAGCCTTGGGACGCGCCTGCCGACGAACGCTACGGCGAAATCCGCGCCTTCCTGCAAGGTAAGGGTAAGCTCATCGGTGCAAACGACCTTTTCATTGCCGCCCATGCACTTGCGCTCGATGCCACGCTGGTCAGCGACAACACCCGCGAATTCTCCCGCGTCCCCGGCTTGAAGCTGGAGAACTGGCTGCGTTGACGGGCGCGGTTTGACGCAAGCGTATCGGCTTGCCCGCGCCCCGCCTTTTCGTTTCACTCCCGGCCAGACAGGGAGGATCGAATGCCCATCAATTACGACGAACTCATGCAGGCCAAGGCGACCGATGTTCCGGCGCATTACGGCGACCGCGAGACCATGCTCTACGCACTTGGCATCGGCTTCATGCGCGATCCCATGAACGCCGACGAACTTCCCTTTGCTTATGAGAACGGCCTGAAGACCGTTCCCACCATGGCGACTGTCATCGGCTGGGGCCAGACCAACACGCTCGCCCGCGCCAACATCAACTACATGATGGTCGTCCACGGCGAACAGCGCCTGACGCTTCACAAGCCGCTGCCGGATACCGCCGACGTGCTGATGGATGAACACGTCGCGGGCGTCTACGACAAGGGCGCAGGCAAGGGCGCCATTGTCATCACCGAACGCACCGTTCGCGAAAAGAATTCCGGCACCAAGCTCTGCACCCTGCAGACGACGATCTTCGCCCGCGGCGATGGCGGCTTCGGCGGCCCGAAAGACGGTGCGCCCGAACCGCACACCTTGCCGACGCGCGCTCCCGATCTGTCGCACGAAGCCGATACGCGCGCCGATCAGGCGTTCCTCTACGCGCTCTCCGGCGACCGCAATCCGCTCCACCGCGATCCGAATTTTGCGAAGATGGCGGGCTTCCCGCGTCCGATCCTGCACGGCCTGTGCACTTATGGCACGGCCTGCCGCTCTGTGATTTCCACCGTCTGCAAATTCGATCCGACGAAGATCACGAGTTTCGACGCGCGCTTCTCGTCGCCCGTATTCCCCGGCGAAACCATCGTCACTGAAATGTGGGTCGACGGAAACGTGCTCTCCTTCCGCTGCAAGCTGAAGGAACGCGACGTCGTCGTCCTCAACAATGGCAAATGCATACTTGCCGCGTAGCCAGACCGGAAGCCCCTCTCCTTACCTCCCCCTCGCGGGGAGGTCGGGCGCGTGCATCGGCACGCGACCGGGTGGGGTTCAGCGAGCCTCGCTTTATCAGCCTCCCACCCGCCGCTGCTGCGCAGCGTCGACCTCCCCGCGTGGGGGGAGGTAAGTGTGACGTCATCCCCGCTCGACAGTGTTCGCGATCTTCTCGAACAAGGCCGCGCCTATGAAGCGGTGCAAATCCTCCGTACACTGATCGAAGGCAACCGCGGCGGTCTCCTGGCGAGGCTGTTGCTCGCGACTGCGCATCTCGCAAGCGGCGACATAGCGGCCGCCCTAGAAACCGCGCGCGACACGGCCTCGCTTTATCCCGGCGTTGCCCAAGCCGCGCTTTCGCTTGGTGAAGCCTTGCTCGCCGCCGAAGCCCTTCCATCGGCCATCGCCGAATTCCAGCGCGCGCTGCGCATCGACCCCGCACTCAGTGAAGCACGCCTCAAACTCGCCGAAGCCTGGCTCGCAGCGGGCGAGGCCGGCAAAGCCATCGAAGCTCTCGAAGCCGTCGAAGAAAGCCCGACACGAGCCGCCCTCATCGAACGGGCCGGTGCCATGCACGAACAGCAGCGTTCCGATGCAGGCTATGTGCGCCATCTCTTCGATCAGTTCTCAACGGACTACGACCAGCGCATGCGCGGCCAGCTTGCCTATGCCGCTCCCGAAATCCTGCGCAGCCTCGCCGAGATAATCGGCCTGCAATTCTCCCGGCACGACATCCTCGATCTCGGCTGCGGCACCGGTCTTGGCGGTGTGGCCTTTAAAGACATCGCCAGTCGTCTTGATGGCATCGACCTCAGCCCCGCCATGATCGCGAAGGCCAAAGAACGAGGCATCTACGACACGCTGATAGTCGGCGACATCGAAACGCTCGCCCAAACCGGCCATCGTTATGATCTGCTGATCGCCGCCGACACGCTCGTTTATCTCGGTGACCTCGCCCCGGTCTTCAAAGCCGCCGCCCACGTGCTCAAACCGGGCGGAACTTTTCTCTTCACCGTCGAGAAAGCCGAAGATGGTTTCGAGCTTGGCCCCAAGCGCCGCTGGCGTCACGCCGAAACCTATCTGCGCGATCTTGCTCAACAATCCGGTTTCGAGATCGCCGGTCTCCTCGCCGCCAGCCCCCGCACCGAAGCCGGAACGCCGGTGGAAGGTTTCGCCGTCGCGTTACAGAAAGTTTCTTAGGCACAAAAACCGCGCTGGCGCGTTGTCCTCGACAGATGTGAAGCGGGGATGATTTTTCCATGGTCGCGTTGGACAGCGCCGCAAGAGCGCCTTCGCAAATTCGATTCAATTTGCCTGCTCTCCTCATCGGCGGCGGCCTTGCGGGAGCCATCTGGGCTGCCGCCGGCCCGCTCGCCTTCCTCGGCTTCACCTATGAAGGCTGGTCGCTCGCCAACCGCGCGACGGATGAATTTGCCGGCCTGATGTTCCTCGTCCCGTTCCTGGCGCCCGCCGTGGCGACACTGTTTTCGGGCCAGAGAAAAACCACCCGCCGGGATTACCGCCGCCTTGCGCTGGGATTCGTCGCTGCCTATGCGATCCATTTGAGCGTCGCCATTCTTGCGGCCACCATCGACGGCGAACGTCTCGGCGCCATTGGTACGGCGAACATCGCCTTCCAGCTTCTGATGCTTTCCAGCCTGGTTGCGACCTCCGGCGTCTGGTTCAGGGACGTCACGAACCATCCCCTCTGCCGCCAGTTCCAGAACGCGACTCTCTGGTTCTTCTGGCTGGCGTATACCTTCGCCTATATCGGCCATTTCGACGGCCCGCATATTGCGGATGCGTCCTTTGGCATCGGCCTGATGGTTTTGGTCGTGGCCCTTTTGGTCCGCTTCTCCGGCGCCCTCAAATCGGTCTGGGTCCGGCCTATGGCAGAAAAAGTGGGCTGATTGTCATTCCTGCCAGACGGGCGGGGGCCTAGTATGCGCTCATGCCGAAACAACGTCCCCGCCGCATCGTCATGTTCGCCTTCGAAGGCGCGCAGTTGCTCGACGTCACCGGCCCGTTGCAAATCCTCGCCGCCGTCAACGACGAACACCCCAAAGGCGAGCCTGCTTATGAAATCGTCATAGCCGCGCGCGAGAAGGGCGAACTCAAAACCTCATCCGGCATCAAACTGGTCGCCGACGTTTCATACATTCAGCCCCCGAAGGAATTCTTCGCCAACATCGATACCATGCTTGTCTCCGGTGGCGACGGCACGGTCGAAGCCGTGCGCGACAAGGATTTGATCGCAGCCATCCGCAACACCGCAAAGAAATCGCGCCGTGTGGCTTCCGTCTGCACCGGTGCGTTTCTTCTGGCGACAGCCGGTCTTCTGGAAAACAAGCGCGCCACCACGCATTGGGCGTCTGCGCATCTCCTTGCCAAACTCTATCCCGGCACCACCGTCGATCCCGATGCGATCTTCGTGCGCGACGGAAAAGTCTGGACCTCCGCCGGCGTCACAGCCGGGATGGACCTCGCACTCGCCATGGTCCGCGAGGATTTCGGCGACGAGATGGCGCTCAAGATCGCCCGCCGCCATGTCATGTTCGTCATGCGCCCCGGCGGCCAGTCGCAATTCAGCGCCCATTTGGAAACCGAAGCCTATCCGCGCTCGCGCCTCGCCTCGCTCCTGCGCTGGATTCCCGAAAACATTTCCGGCGATCTCGATATCGCAGCCCTTGCCGCCCGCGCGCATATGAGCGAGCGCAGCTTCGCCCGAATCTTCCGCAAGGAGACCGGCGAAACGCCCGCGCACTATGTCGAACGCATGCGGCTGGATGGCGCGCGCCGCCTGCTCGCAGGCTCCACGCTTCCGGTGGCCTCGGTCGCCAGCCGGGCAGGCTTCGGTTCGGAAGAACGCATGCGCCGCGTTTTCCAGCGCCATCTCAAGATCAGCCCCAGCGATTTCCGCGAACGGTTTCGCGCACAAGGAGAAGCATCATGACCATCAAGATCGGCGTCGTCGTGTTCGACGATGCGGAAGAACTGGATTTTGTCGGCCCGTGGGAAGTCTTCACCATGGCCACCAACATCCAGCCCGGCGCCCATGAGGTGATGCTGGTCGCCGAAACGGACAAGCCCGTGCGATGCGCCAAGGGCTTGCGTGTGTTGCCGGATGTGACGTTCGAAAATTGCCCCAAGCTCGACGTGGTGCTGATCCCGGGCGGGCAGGGCACCCGCCGCGAGGTCGAAAACGACACGATGCTCGGCTGGATCGCCAAGGTCGCGAAAGATTGCCAATGGGTGACCAGTGTTTGCACCGGCGCGTTACTTCTCACCGCCGCAGGTCCCGCAAAGGGCAAGCGGGTCACCACGCACTGGGCCTTCGTCGAAACGCTGCGCGGCCGGAAAGAGGCTTCCGAAGTGCTCGACAATGTGCGCTATGTCCGCGACGGCAATGTTGTCACCGCTGCGGGTGTCTCGGCGGGCATCGATATGGCGCTTTGGCTCACGGGCCAGTTGCACAACCCGAAGTTCGCCCGCCTCGTGCAGCGCGGCATGGAATACGATCCCGCGCCGCCCTACGAAGCCGAGGTCTGAAAAGCCTTTCTTCCGCCGCATTGGATGTGTTTTGATCCCCCGAGGGTGGGACACATCCAATCAGGGGAGAGGAATTTCATGTCGCTCAAACTCGCTCTGGCGCTGGCTCTGGCCGCGGGCATCGCAACGCCTGCGCTCG
Organism: Rhizomicrobium sp.; assembly: GCA_035543495.1. Lineage (GTDB taxonomy): Bacteria > Pseudomonadota > Alphaproteobacteria > Micropepsales > Micropepsaceae > Rhizomicrobium. Next base: position 49,903 of record DATKJT010000045.1, read on the forward strand.
CGGACTCGTGCTCGGAACCCATTCCGCCGGCCGCCGTCGATGGCTCCACCGCCACCAAGGAGCAGATCCAGCAGGCCCGCGACGACACCGTGAACTTCATCAAGGCGTCGGACGATTATCAGTCCTGCCTGTTCGCCGACCTGAAGGCGCAGAAACTCCAGGCCGTGAAGGACAAGAAGGTGTTTCCGTCCTCCATCGAAGACGCCGTGAACGACAAGGTGCAGGACAATCAGAAGGAGAAGGAAAAAGTCGGCGCCGAATACAACGCCGCCGCCGTCACCTTCAAAAACAAACACCCCGGCAGCTGAGATAAGGACTCACCTCCCCCTTGTGGGGAGGTCGATAAAATTCGGAGCGCAGCGAAGAATTTTTCGGGTGGGGGACGGCGCCCGTCGCTCGCAGCGGCCCCCCACCCGGATCGCGTTCATACGCTGTCGCTATGAACCTCTCCGACCTCCCCACAAGGGGGAGGTGAGTAGAACTTTCGCCGGTCTTCATCCGAATCACCTATCATCGCGGCCATGACCGGACAAGCCATCGCCCAGAACCGCGCCCGCCGCCGCGCCCAGGAGCAAGGCGCCACGCGCGCCGGTATTCTGGATGCCGCCCGCAGGGTCGGCGCGCGAGACGGCGCCCGCCAGCTCTCGCTTCGCGCCGTCGCCGCCGAAGCCGGTTTCGCACCCGCAGCCCTCTACGGCTATTTCCGCAACAAGGACGAACTGCTGCTCGCGCTCGCTGCCGACGATCTTTCGCTATTGGCCCGCGCGATGAAAGACGCCGCCACCAACGCGCCGCCGTCCGAGAAACTCGCGAAAGCCGCGCTGGCCGCTGTGAAGCTCCTCGAACAAACCGAAACGCTTGCCACCGCGCCCTCCGCGCTCGCAAGCGGCACAGCGCCCGATGCCGAACGCATCTTCAACGGCCGACTGATCGCCGCGCTGCGATCGCTGTCCGATGCCGCCGACATAAAAATGGAAAGCCGCAACGCCCAACTCGACACGGTGCTGTTGGCCGCAACCTTGACCGGCCTTGCGGTAATGGCCCGCTCGGGAAGACTGACCGCGCTGGGCTTCACCGCGGAAGAAATTCTGGAACGGTTGAAGACATAATCTCACCTCCCCCTTGTGGGGAGGTCGAAAAATGCGAAGCATTTTTCGGGCGGGGGGCCGAAGACAATGACAGACCCCGTCCCCCACCCGAAAAATCTTCGCTGCGCTCAGATTTTGTCGACCTCCCCACAAGGGGGAGGTAAGTTTTAAATCCCCGCCAAAACCTTCCGCGCAGCATCGCTGTCCTTCGCGATCTGCACCTTCAGCGCTTCCAGCCCGTCGAGTTTCGCTTCCGGCCGAATGTAGCGGATGAACTCCACCGCCATATGCTTCCCGTAAAGATCGCCGTCGAAATCGAACAGATATGTCTCCAGCAGCGGCGTCGCGATCTCATACATCGGCCGCACGCCGAAATTCGCCACGCCGCCGTAGCGCCCGACAGGCTTGTCATCCTCGATGATCGTCGCCCGCACCGCATAAACGCCGTAAGCCGGCCACAGAAAATCGTCGATCCGCATGTTCGCCGTGGGAAACCCGATCGTGCGGCCGCGCTTGTCGCCGTGATCGACGCGCGCCTCCACGCTCCAGAAATGCCCGAGCAGTTCCGCCGCTTCCTCCGGCCGTCCCTGTTTCAACGCCTCGCGGATGCGCGTCGACGAAATCTTCTCGTGTCCTTCCGCCGTGACCGGTTCGAACACCGTCACGCCAAACCCCTCCTGCTCGCCCATATAGGAAAGCGAGGTCACATTTCCCGTGCGCGCCTTGCCGAACTGGAAATCCTCTCCCACCACAATCGCGCCGACGCCCAGCCCGTCCACCAGAACGTCCTGCACGAATTCATGCGCGTGTTTCTTCGCCATCTCGGCGTCGAACGACAGCGCGAACATCACGTCCGCGCCCAGTTCTGCGATCAGCCGCGCCTTGCGGCGAAAGGGCGTCAGGCGAAATGATTCCGTCGGTGGCCGGAAGAATTCCTGCGGATGCGGCTCGAATGCGATCACGCCGAACGGGCTGCCGCGTTCTTCGGCCATGCGCTGCGCTTCGCCGATCAGTGCCTGATGGCCGCGATGCACGCCGTCGAAATTGCCAAGCGCCACCACCGCGCCCTTATAGGCGTCGGGAATATCGTTATAGTGACGGAAGATGCGCATGGTGCGCGGGACTTATCCTTTCGGCCGCGACGGAGCCATCACCATGGCCTCGCCCTCGATCACCACGAGATCGCCAACCTTGCACACGCAATCGAAGATCACGCGCCGTTTCTCTGCGATTACCTCGCGCACCGTGCAGGTCGCGGTCACCTCGTCGCCGATCTTCACCGGCGCCTTGAACTTCGTCGTCAGGCTCATGAAGATCGTACCCGGTCCCGGCATCTTCATGCCGAGAATGGTCGAGATGTAGCTTGCCGAAAGCATGCCGTGCGCGATGCGCGTCTTGAACGGCGTGGTGGCCGCATAGGCTTCGTCGAAATGCGCCGGGTTCATGTCGCCCGATAATTCGCCGAACATCTGGATGTCACGCTCCGTCACGGTGTGGACGTAGCTCTCCGACATTCCCGGCTTCAACTCGTCGATGTAATATCCCATTGCGGTCCCGCCCCTCGAAGGTGAACCTTCGTCTTATCGGCAGGGGCGCTACCAGACAAGCTCACGCATCGCCGCGCGAGCATTTACCCCTGTTTTTTCAAACAGTTGCACCAAAGTCTCGGTGGTCATTTCCCCCAGCTCGGCGGCATGGATGCCGTGGGCTATGAACAGCACGTCGAATCCGATCGCATTGGCCCCCTTGAGATCGGTCTCCATCGCATCGCCTACCGCGAGCACCCGCGTGATGGTCCGCCGCGTCGCCCGGCGCATGGTCTCCAGCGCCAGATCGTAGATCGCCGGATACGGCTTGCCGAAATAAACGACTTCGCCCTCGATCTTTTCATAGGCGCGTGCAAGTGCGCCCGCGCAATAGACAAGCTGCCCGCCGCGCTGCACCACCTGATCGGGATTGGCGCACAGCATCGTCAGTTCTTTTTCCTTCAGCTTCGCCAGCAGTTCCGCGTAGTCATCCGGCGTCTCGTGATCGTCGTGATAAAGTCCGGTGCACAGCACGATCTCCGCCTGATCGGCTTCCACACTCGCGACGTTCAAACCCTCGAACACGTCGCAGTCCCGCTCCGGTCCCAGATGCAGCATGGCAAGCGTCTTGTCCCGCGTCCGCCAGAGAAGATCGTCCCGCGCCGCCACGCCCGACGTCACCACCGCATCGAAACAATCGAGCGGCACGCCAATGGTCTCGAACTGTTTCATCAGAGTCGGTACCAGCCGCGGCGCATTGGAAAGCAGAACCACCGGCCCGCGATCCGCGCGGAATTTCCTCAGCGCGTCCGCCGCCGCCAGAAACGGCTCTTTCCCGTTATGCAACACACCCCACACGTCGCAAACAAGCGCATCGTATTCGCCCGCGATGTCGGAAAGGCCGGAGATGATACGGATGTCGTCCATGTGTCACGCCGTAGCCGATGGCGCGCAAAGCCTCAAGGGGAGGCGGGTTCTAAAGTTTGGCCGTCAACGAGAATCGCACTTCGCGCGGCTCGGCCGGATGGGTGTGGATGTCGTCCACACCGCCCGCCGGCTCGCCGGGAAGCCGGGAGGTGTAATAATAATCGATGTCGCTGACCGATGCATCGAGCAGGTTGAACACGCTCACCCCAACCGTCCAGCGTTCGTCGATCGCATAGCCCAGATCGGCATAGAGCAGGGTGGTCGATTTGGATTGTATCGCATTGTCCTGCGTCAAAGGCCGCGGCCCGAAATAGCGAAGCCGCAATCCCGCCGTCCAAGGCCCCAGATCGTGCAGCGCGACACCGCCATCGAATGTCGCCACCAGCGCTTCCGGAACATAGGGACCGTCCGGCTCGTAATCGGTGAATCGCGAATGCGACCAAGCATAATCCGCATCGATCGTCAGCCACGGCGTCGGCGTGTAGAAATTCGCAAGCTCGATGCCGTAGCGCCGCGTGGGCCCGCTCGGCTCCGTCGTGCCTTCGTCGCCCGCCCAGGTAAGCTCCGACGCAATGTCCAGCATCCAGAACGACACCGAACTCTGCAGCCCCGGAAAGATTTCCGTTCGCGCGCCGATCTCCGCGCCTCTTGCGCGCGCCAGCGGTGTCGCCGGATCGACGGTCGCCACCACGCCGCGTGCATCGTTGCTGTGAAAACCATAACCCGCATTCAGATAGAATTCCGTCTGCGCCCATGGCCCGAACACCATCGCAAGTTTCGGGCTGAATTGCGCCGCCGTCACATCGCCGGAATTTCCGCCTACGATGTTGTCGACGCCGAAACGAAACACATCCTCCCGCGCGCCCAAGGTGGTGCGGAACCATGACGTCCACTTGGCGCGGCTTTCAAAGGTGATCGCGCCGCTCGTCTCGTCGATGCTGTTTATGGTGCGCGGTTCGAGCCGCATGCGCTGCTCGGTATGGAACAGTCCGTTGTGAATGAAGTCGCTGCGGAAATCCGCACCCACCGTGTTGTCGATCTCCGTTCCGAACAGACTGCCCGACCATTCGTGCGTGGTGTTGCCGCCCAGCATGTAACGGTGATCCTGCTGCTCGATCTGGTCGCCATGCACCGGATCGTCGAGGAAGTAGGTGAAATCGGAAAACAGGTCGAGGTCGTAATAGAGCCCGTAGACCTTGGCTTGCGTCGCGTCATCCGCCGAATGCCACCCTGCCGTCAGCGCATAGCGTCCCGTCTTGCCGCCGTCGGATGTGTCGAGCGAGCCCCAGCGGTCGATCAGCCCGTCATCGATGGCGCGGTCCGCCACCTGGTCGGTCGAATTCCAGATGTTGTGATAGCCGCTGGCGGTGATGGTCCATGCACCGGCTGTGTACCGCAGCAACCCGTCGAACTTTCGCTCGTCGTCGGGATTGTCCCACGGTCCGTTGTTGTGTTCGAACTCCATCGCATAGATCAGATTGCCGTCCGCGACCGCCGCATTGTTGGCGATCAACCCGCGCGCATAACCGAACTGCCCGCCTTCCAGCTTCACAAGCCCGTTGGGCAGTACATCGTAATAATGAATGTCGATCGCGCCCGCCGCACCGAAGTCTCCGACATCGGCGTAGTAGGGGCCTTTCTTGTAGTCCACCCGCTCCACAAGCTCCGGGATCAGCATGTTGAGATCGGAATACCCCTGCCCGTGCGCATGGCTCACCATGTTGACCGGCACATCGTCGAGGTTCACCGAAATGTCGGTGCCATGATCGAGATTGAACCCGCGCAGGAAATACTGGTTGGCCTTGCCGCTGCCCGAATGCTGCGTGATGATAACGCCGGGAATGTTCTCCACGATTTCACCGGGCCTCAGCAACGGACGCAACGCAAGGTCCGCCGCGCTCACGCTGCCTTGATTGGCGGAATCGGCGATCCCTTCCAGATTGGCCGCCCGTCCCGTCACGGTCACCGTTTCGATGCTCGCATCCTGGCTGGCGAACGCGCTGGCGCCCGATAGTGTGCCGGCCAAAGCGGCTGCCGCAAAACATCCTCTCCGAACCAAGGTATGCCCTCCCGCCGGGTATGATGATTATCCAAATTCATCATACACCTTAATGGCGGATCGGCCGATGTAAAGCGGAATCCTATTCCGATCTGAATAGCTCCCATACCGGTTTGGCATGGTCTATCAAAAGGGTAATGTGTTCGCGATAAATATCGCATCGGTACAGGGCAGGAGTTTCGGCAATGCAGCGCGTGACCATCGTTCTCGACGACGAACTGGCGGAAGAAATCGATGGGCTGGTCGCGCGCCGCGGCTACCAGAACCGTTCGGAGGCCATCCGCGATCTTGCGCGCTCCGGCCTGCGGGAAGCGCAGGAAGAAGATCAGTCGAAAGGCAAACGGGTCGCCGCGCTATCTTATGTTTACAACCACCACTCCCGCGATCTCGCCAAACGCCTGACCGAGGCGTTCCACGATCATCACGCGAGCACGGTGGCCTCGATGCACGTCCATCTCGACCACGAAAACTGTCTTGAAGTCAGCATCCTCAAAGGGCCTGCAAAGATCCTGCGCCAGATCGGCGGCAAGGTGATCGCCGAACGCGGCGTCCAGCACGGCCGCCTCGCCATGTATCCGGTGAAAGAGGACTGAACCTTATCCTGCTTTGCGCAGGGGAATGATCGCTGCCGGCCCCTGCGGCCGTTCGGCGGAAGGCGTTTCCTTCAGCACTTCGTCGCGCACCGCGCGCGGTTCGCCGAACAGATAGCCTTGCGCGAAATCCACGCCGTATTCGAGCAGTTGCACGACGGTCTTTTCGTCTTCCACGCGCTCGGCAATCAGGTTCAACCCGTGGCGCTGGAGCAATTCCTTGAAATCCTGCGCCGAAACCATCGCCCTGGCATCGCCCATTCCACCCACAAGCGTGGACGCCCGCACCTTGATGTGGCGGAAGCCCAGCCGCTTCAGCTTGGCGAAGTCGAGCGCCAGCGTTTCGACGTGATCGAGCGACAACGCAAAGCCGAGCCCGGAGAGATAGGAGAGGTTGGTTTCGCCTTCCGCACCCGCCTTGTCGATCGCATCCTGCGAAAATTCGAACACGATCCGCCCCGCCAGGTCGCGGTTGTGGTGCATGTATTCGAGGAATTGCGGAAAGAACTCCGGATCGGTCAGCGTATCGCCCGCGATGTTGCAGAAGATCGCGATCTCGCGGTTCTTCTGCGTCAACCGGCGCATCACCTGCACGCAACGGAACAGCAGCAGATTGTCCACCACGCTCATCAAACCGGCCGGTGCCGCGATGCGCATATATTGCGCTGGCATGATGACGGTGCCGTCTTCGGCGCGCAACCGCGACAGCGCTTCGTAATAACGCAGTTTCCGCTGCGGCAAACTGACTGTCGGCTGCAGGTAAAGGTCGACGCGGTTCTGCTCCAGCGAGGTGCGCACCATTTCCAAAAGCGTGGAATCGGCCAGCGCGTTGAAACCCGCCCGTTGCGGCGCCGCCAGCGCGGCCGGTTTGACCTGCGCAGGAATCTCTTTCGCCTTGTTGGAAATGCGATGCGCGAACTCCCGCATCAGCCCTTCGAGCATCTGCAGTTCGGCCACGATCTTGCGGTTGTTCTCGTTCGTCTTGGTTTCCACGATCTGCGTGATCTCAGCGATCTTGCCGCTCGTCTCGTCGATCGATTTCTGAAACGAAAGTCCCGCGGTCTTCAACATGCGAATGTCGTTGGCGGTGCGCGTCTTGTCCCGGCGGCGCAGGAAGCTCGCGTGAATCTGCCCGCAAAGAACGGTGGCGATGAACGTCATCATCAACGCTTGCGACATCGGCCATCCCAGCCACATGCCGGTCGCACCCGCCGCCAGCGCGCAAACCGTCGCGTAGGTCATCACGATGAGAATGTTGAGCATGGAAAAGCCGCCGTCCCGAATTCAGGCGGCAAGTATTGCCGGGTGAGTGTTTCCAAGCTGTTAACCCCACAAACCCGCAGGATACGGTGCTCCGCGTCGCCAAATTAATCCTTCATTAAGTCCGTTCGCCGCCCGCCAGTTTGATCTGGGTCAGGGTAAAGCGTGGGCAGGGTGGCATCTTGGCTGGCAACGGAGGCTCTTATGATAAAGACCATTCTCGTTCCGCTTGCGGGCGATGCCGACGAAGCAACACTCGAACTTGCGCACGCCATCGCCAAACAGTTCGATGCCCATATCGACGTGCTGCATGTCCGCGCCAATCCGGTTCAGGAACTGGTGCAGATGACCGTCGGCGACGGCCTTGTCACCCGGACGTTGTGGGACGCCATCACCGACGAGATCAAACGCAAGCGCGACAAGGCGAAGAACAGCTTCGATGCCTTCTGCAAGACAAAAGACCTGCGCGCTGTCGCGGATCCAAAACTGTCTCCCACGCCCAACGCCAACTGGATCGAATGCGAAGGCGAATTCGCCAGGGAGGTCGCGGCGCGTGCCCGTTTCCACGATCTCACCGTCACCACGCGCGGCGCCTTCGATGCCGGCGAGTTGGGCGATATTCTCGTCCGGTCCGGCCGCCCGATATTGCTGGCGTCGCATTCCAAAAAACACGAACCCGTCTTCGGCACCGTCGCGATTGCGTGGAAGGAAACGGCCGAAAGCGCGCACATGATCAGCGCCGCCATGCCGATCATCGAGGAAGCCGAAAAGGTCGTCATCTTCGTCGCCGCCGAAGATGGCGACACCAATGTCAAAATCGGCTCCGCCGAAAAACTTTCCGATCACTTGCGCTGGCACGGCGTCGAGCCCGAAATCCATTGCATCTCCGGCGAGGCGGGAGAGGTTGGCCAAACTCTCGTCCACGCCGCGCAAAAAGCACAAGCGGGCCTCCTGCTTCTCGGCGGCTATGGCCACAGCCGCGCCCGCGAATTCGTACTGGGCGGCGTCACGCGCTATGCTTTGGACTCCACCGACGTTCCGGTGTTCATCGTCCATTGAAAGGGATCTCCGCGTGAACAGGCTCAAGGGAAAAACCGCCATTATCACCGGCGCAGGGTTGGGTATCGGTCACGCCACCGCCCTTCGCATGGCGGAGGAGGGCGCGAGCATCGCCGCTCTCGACATGCTGGAAAAAGAAGGCCGCGCCTTCGCCGACGATCTAAAGTCGCGCGGCCACAACGCAAAATTTTTTCCCTGTGACGTCACGAAAGAAGCCGATGTCGCCCGCGCCATAAACGCCGCCGCATCCGAATTCGGCCGCCTGGACATCCTCGTCAACAATGCGGGCGTCTCCGGCGCCAGCAAGCCCACCCACGAAATCACCGAAGCCGAGTGGGACTTCGTGCAGGCGGTAAACGTCAAAGGCGTCTTCTTCTGCACCAAACACGCGATCCCGCACCTGAAGAAGGCGGGTGGCGGCAGCATCATCAACCTGTCGTCGATCTATGGACTTGTGGGCGCCCCCGATGCGCCGCCCTATCACGCGTCGAAAGGTGCCGTGCGCCTGATGTCCAAAACCGACGCCATGATTTATGCGCCGGACAGGATCCGCGTGAACTCCGTCCATCCCGGCTACATCTGGACGCCCATGGTCCAGCACGTTCTCGAACAATCGCCGGACGCTGCCACCCAGCAGGCGGCGCTTGAACAGCTTCATCCGCTCGGCCATCTCGGCGAGCCGGATGACATCGCCTGGATCATCGTCTATCTCGCCTCAGACGAAGCCAAATTCGTCACCGGCGCGGAATTCGTGATCGACGGCGGCTACACGGCGCGTTGAACCATGCGTTACCTCGTTCCACTCACCGCAACGCTTTTCCTTCTCTGCACCACGGCGGAAGCCGCGCCGGGAAACGCGGAGGCCGGTCGCGATCTGGCCGCCTCATCCTGTTCGGGTTGCCACACGCTTCCCTCCGCGCACGAAGGTGCCGACACGGCGCCGCCTTTCGCCAACATCGCGCGCGATCACAAAGGCGACCGTACATGGGTCCGCACCTGGTTGATGAATCCGCATCCGCCGATGAAGGGCCTCAACCTTTCCCGCCAGCAGATCGACGATATCAACGCCTATCTCGAATCGCTCTCACCGCCCTGACATGCGCAAAAGAGTGGTCACACTCACGCTCAATCCGGCGCTCGACATCGCCGCGAGCGTCGCCAAACTCGTGCCCGACCGCAAATTGCGTTGCGAGGACACGCGGAAAGATTCCGGCGGCGGCGGCGTCAACGTCGCGCGCGTCATTCATCGCCTCGAAGGCGAGGTCACCGCAATTTTTCCGGCCGGCGGCGTGGCAGGCGAAGTCGTCTGCCAGCGTCTGCGCGAAGAACGCGTACCGTTCCACGCCATCCCGGTCGCGGGCGAAACGCGCGAAAACTTTAACGTCATCGACCGCGAAACGACCAAACAGTACCGGTTCATCTTTCCCGGCTCGGCGTTGTCCGAAATCGATTGGCGTGCCTGCCTCAACGCCGCCCTCGCGCTTCTAACCCCCGGCGATTATCTCGTCGGCAGCGGCAGTCTTCCGCCCGGCGTGCCGGAAGATTTCTACGCGCGAATGGCCCGCGCGGCGCAAGCCAAAGGTGCCAACGCCGTCGTCGATGCCTCCGGTCCCGCGCTGAAGGGCTTCGACACGCAAAAAGTCCATCTCCTCAAAACGAGCCGCAGCGAAATGAGCGATCTCGTCGGCCACGCGCTCCCCAACCTCGCATCGTGGCAAACCGCTTGCACGAATATCGTTGCGGAGCGCAAAGCCGATCTTGTCGCACTATCTCTTGGCCCGGAAGGCGCGCTTCTCGCGGCAAGCAACGGCATCTGGCGTGCAACCGCGCCCGCCATGTCATCCGCCAATGCCGTGGGCGCTGGTGACAGCTTCCTCGCAGCTCTTGTCTGGAAGCTCGCGAACGGCGCCGCTCCGCCGGACGCATTGCCCTTCGCCGTCGCCGCCGGTTCGGCCGCCATGCTCGCCGTCGGAACAGGCCTCTGCGAACGGGCGAACATCGATCGGTTGGCAAAAGACATCGCGATCGAACGCCTGCCATAACGCAAGCCTTGCACACGCGAGGCGTTCGCAATTTTTGTGGTGCTTTCGCAACAGCCAAAGGCGATGGAATTTCGGTTGATGGAGATCAACCGCCGCCACACACCGCTCGCCTACGCAAGGAACACGAAACTCTGAGGGTGTTCACGTGCGTTCTCTCATATCGCTTTTCTCTGCCGCGTTGGTGTCCACCGCCGCTCTTTCACCCGCCATTGCGGACGACGACTCTGGCGTCGCCGGTCATTTCCAGGTGCGCGTGCGCGCTGTCGCCGTCGAACCCGAACCCAGCGCGAAGATCACGCTGTCGGGCAACGATGTTGGCGGAACCACAACCATCACCGACAGCGTCGTGCCCGAAATCGACGGCACCTATTTCATCACAGACAATATCGGCGTCGAACTAATCGCCGCCACCACCAAACACACCGCCAGCAACTCGAACACCGGCCCTATCGCCAGTGTCTGGCTCCTGCCGCCAACGCTCACGGCGCAATACCACTTCATGCCGGATAGCTGGATCCGCCCCTATGTCGGCGCGGGCATCAACTACACGATCTTCTACGACACGCGCAGCGCCATCCCCGATCTCAAATTCGGCGATCGTTTCGGCTGGGCGTTGCAAGCGGGTCTCGATGCGCCCATCCCCAACACGCCTTATTTCGTGAACTTCGACATCAAGAAGCTCTTCCTGAGCACCAATGTGAAGGGTCTGGCCGGTGCGCTGAAAGCCAATGTCGATATTGATCCGTGGCTCGTAGGGTTGGGCGTCGGTATCCGTTTCTAAGATAGCGAGGGTCTCTCCCGCTCTCGCTGTCCAACCGAGCACTACGGTGCGGGACGTGGGCCGGTCTTAAGTGTTCTTTGCAAGACCGGCTGGCCGGAGAGCCGTAACTCTCCGGCTCCCGCGTTCCGCATTTTTTTGAAAGCCTAAAGCACCACTTCGATCAGCCGCGGCCCGCGCTGCTTCATCGCGTCGGCGAACTGCGCGGAAAATTCTTCCGCCGTGGTGGCGCGTGTCGCTTCCACGCCCATCCCGCGCGCAAGGTCCACCCAGCCGAGATCGGGATTGCCGAGGTCGAACATCGAAAGCGCACGCGGCCCCGCATTCTCCGCACCCACGCGCATGAGCTCGATCTTCAGGATCGCATAAGACCGGTTCGAGAAGATCACCGTGGTGACATCCAGCTTCTCGCGCGCCTGCGTCCACAGCGCCTGCACGGTGTACATCGCGCCGCCATCGCCATGCAGGCAAACCACCTTGCGGTCGGGACAGGCAACCGCGGCTCCCGTCGCCACCGGCAACCCCTGTCCGATGGACCCGCCGGTCAATGCCAGATGATCGTGCGCGGGAGAATTCGCCGTCAGCACGCCGGTGCTGAATCCGCTCGTCGCCGATTCATCGGAGATGATCACATTCTCCGGCAGCAAATTCGCAATCGCCAGTGCTGCGGCCTGCGCATCCAACCGGCCTTTCGGCAAATCGGGCCGCCGCAATTCCGCGCGGCCCGCAACGTCTTTCGTTGCACGCACGGCTTCTGCCAGCGCGTCCAATGCCGCCACGCCGTCTTCATGCGGATGTGCAAGCGTGTGGATCGCGCATCCTTCCGGCGTGCACCAGCTCGGCTTTCCGGGATAGGCGAAAAACGAAACCGGCGGTTTCGATCCCACCAAAACCAGATGTTCCAGATCTTTCAGGAAATCGACAATCTGTTCGGCGAAATAGGGAATCCGCTCAACGCCCACAACGCCCGCCCCGCGTCTGATACGCGGCGCAAACGTATCGCACAGCAATCGCGCGCCGGTCTTCGCCGCAATCCGTCCCGCCGCCTCAAGCCCGCGCGCCTCCAAACCTTCGCCGCGAATAAGGATCGCACTCTTTTTCCCACCCAGCAGCGCCTGCGCCACCGCATCGATCCTCGGCGCTTCAACGCTCGCGGGTTGCAGCGGCGCCAGCGGCCCGACCGGACCTTCGGCCTCGTCCCACGCCGCATTGGCCGGCAGAACCAGTGTCGCGATCTGTCCCGGCGGCTCCATCGCCGCCCGCACCGCGCGCGCGGCATCCGCTGCAACGGTGCGCGAACTGGGGCTCGAATAAAGCCATCCCGAAACAGGCCGCGCGAACCCCATGAGGTCGGACGCAAGCGGCGCATCGTATTGCGCATGATAGGTCGCGTGATCGCCCACAATGTTGACGATCGGCGTGGCCGCCCTGCGCGCGTTGTGCAAATTCGCAAGTCCGTTTGCGAGCCCCGGCCCCAGATGCAGAAGCGTCGCCGCCGGCTTCTTCGCCATGCGGCCATATCCGTCGGCGGCACCCGTCACCACGCCTTCGAACAATGCCAGAACCGGACGCATCGCGGGCGCGCGGTCGAGAGCCGCCACGAAATGCATTTCCGACGTGCCGGGGTTGGCAAAGCAAACCTCCACCCCGCAATTGAGCAACGTCCGAACCAGACTTTCCGCGCCGTTCATCCCGTGTTTCCCCGATATCGCTGACCGCAGCTTTTCACAGATCGGCGCCGGAAAGAATGCCGGGGTTCACTCTTTCGGCAGCAGCATCAGCGGATTGGGCGTGGGCTCGGCCACCTTGAACAGCGTGTTCACGTCGCGATGCTCGAACAGCTCCTTGCGCCCGCGCACCAAAAGCATGGTCTTCAGCACATAGCTCCAGCTTCCATCCGCATTGAAGGTGACTTCGATGCGATACGAATCCGTGCGAAACGCCTGTTCCAGAAAATCGGTGGAACAGATGCCATATCCCGTCGTTCCGCGCGTCGCCGTCAACGCCAATGTCATGTCGTCGGGCTTCGCAAAACCGGAGGCGATAGCAATCTGCCCGCGCGGAATGGCAAGCGTCTGCATCACCAGCCCCGTTGCAGGCTCCCAAAGCCAATAACCCACCTGATCGTGAAACGTCGGCGCTTCGCCCGGCGACAGGATGCGCGTGTGATAGCGCAAGCCATAGAAAACCTGCGGCCCGTTCAATTGATAATCGGTCGGCTGCAATTCGATCCGCTCGGTGAATTCCTTGCGCTGCGGACCCTCCGCTTTCGGGTTCAGGTCCACACCCATCTTGCCTTCCCAAATTCCCGCCAAACGGCGCAGCGGACCAAGGTTGGCCAAGGTATCGGGATCGACCTCTTCCGGTTCGGTGAAAATATCGTCGGGAATATTCACGTGACTGTACCCCATCTGAAAATGACAACGCCCATCGAGCAGCTTGAATATCCGCCGCTCGAAAATGAAGGCTGTTTTTTGAAAATGGTCGGAGAGAGAGGATTCGAACCTCCGGCCCCCACGTCCCGAACGTGGTGCTCTACCAGGCTGAGCTACTCTCCGGTCTTCAGATCGGGGCGCCCTTATAGCTATGGGGTGGTGCCCCCGCAACGTAGGTCCAATGCGGCCAAAAGTTTGGTCCGGCAACGGGTTGGCTTGGCGCCACATCTCGCCTGCCTGTGGAAAGGCGCGTTTGGAGCGTTCGATAGCCCTAAGCCTTTGGGCCCATTATAAGAAATAAATCCTTTACTTTGCGCCGGCGAAGACTTATGATCTCCAGCATTTTGGAGTTAGAGCCTATATATGACAAGCAATACCGCCGTGTCCCCCGAACTCAACCGGGTGGCCGCCCTGCTGGAAGACGAGCTGTACGAATGCCATGCCGCCGTCATGGCCGCCTTCCGCTTTGCCGAAACGCATCCCGATCCCAAGGCGCAGCTTGAAGCGATGAAAGCCGGCAGCCGCATGATGCAGGCAAGCGCCAACGCGGCATGCGCGCTCAGGCGCCTGCGCAGTCCCGGCACCCATCACACCGTCACCGTGCAGTCCGCGCCCGCAGCGGGGGAGGGGGGAGATACCACCCCCGAAAAATCGAAAACGAATAACCACGAATGACCGCCCGCAACCGCGGCGCCCAACCCGGCAACCGCAACGCCCTAAAAACCGGCCGTCACACGAAAGAGATGCGCGCCTTGCGCCAGCAAGCGCGCTTGAGAATCTATGCGCTGAAAGCCGCGATAGCACAGGCCAGAATCGTACCTCCCCTTCGCGGGGAGGTCGACAATTCAGAGCGAAGCGAAGAATTGGCGGATGGGGACGTCAGTGCCCGCGCAGAGAAATCAGATCGAAGCCTCGATCCATTCCTTGATCTTGGATTTCGGCAGCGCGCCCACTTTCGTGGCCGCGACCTGTCCCTGGTTGAAGATCATCAGGGTGGGGATTCCGCGCACGCCGTATTTCGTCGGCACATGCGGGTTCTCGTCGATGTTGATCTTGGCGACGGTGACTTTCTCGCCCAGTTCGGTGGCAAGTTCTTCCAGCGCCGGCGCAATCATGCGGCAGGGTCCGCACCATTCCGCCCAGAAATCCACAACCACCGGCTTCTTCGCCGAAAGCACGTCATTTTGAAACGAGCTGTCCGAAACTTTGAGGGGGGCCGACATATTGTGTTCCTTGGGTTGGATGGATGCGTTCTGTTGAGGGAATCTAGGAACGCGACCCCCGGGGGTCAAGGTCCGCGCCCGCCCGAAGCTGTGCGTCGAGCACCCCGTCCGAAAGCCGCATCAGTCTGGGCCCCGCGGTCCACAACAGCCCGGAAACGATGCGTTTTCCGGGGAACACCTTTTTCAGCGCCGCCCGGTAAAGCGCCATCTGGGACAGGTATCCGGCAGACACATCCGCCTCCGTCTCCGGCACCGCCCGGTCCGTCTTGAAATCGAGCACGAGCACCTCGTCGCCCGAAACCGCCAGCCGGTCCACCCGCCCGTTCACCTTGATACCGCCGAATTCCGGAAGCTCCGCCGCCAGCGCCACTTCCGCCCGGCTGCCTTTTGCAAAAACAGGAGCAAACGTCTCATCGCCGAGCACGCCCAGAATTTCCGCCACACAACTTTGCGCGTCGGATTCGGAAACGCCGCGCGCGAGCAAGAATTTGCGCGCGATCTCGCCCCGTTTTTCCGTCGCGATCTCCGGTAACCGCGCCAGCACCGCGTGAATCAAAACCCCGCGCTTGAACGTCTTTCCTTCCTTCGAAAGCGGCGACAACGCGACCGCTTTGGGCTCGACCAGCGATGGACGCACCACGCGCGGCCGTTCCGCTTCTTCCTTCGCAGGCGTGCGCGCCCATTTGGGCACTTCGGTTTTCACAATGTCGGCAACGGCGGCCGTCTTCGGCAAACCGTCTTCGGTATCGCCATAAATGCGAATGGTCTCGCCACTGCGCTCCACCGGCACGCCCAATTCCTCTGCCGCGCGCTGCATCAGCGCGTACCAGGATTCGTCGTGAACGCCTTTGCTGTTTTCAAACCCGCAGATGTAAAGCCGCTCCTTCGCCCGCGTCAGCGCCACATAGAGCAGCCGCCGGTGTTCGTTCAGCGCTTCGGCCTTGGCTGCCTGCCGGGCCGCTTTCACCGATTGCGGTGCCATATCGTTCGGCACCGAGAACAGCACACGGTCATCCGCATAAAGCAGATGCCGCTTCTGCATATTGGAAGCAGCGCGCGTCGTATCCGGCAGGATCACGATGTCGGCTTCCAAACCCTTGGCGCCATGCACCGTCATCACGCGAACCTCATCGCGCCCGCGTTCCATATCGCGCTTGATCTCCGCCCCGCCGCGCTCGATCCAGTGCAGGAAGCCCTCCAGCGACGGCGGGTTCTGCGTCTCATAGGCGAGCGACAGCGAAAGAAATTCCTCGATGGCGTCCGCCGCTTCCGCGCCCAACCGCAAGAGCAGCTTCAACCGCATCCCGCGCACGGTCAGCACATGCGCGAAAAACTCGTAAGGCGGCACGAAATCCGCCCGCGCCAGACATTCGGAAAGAAATTCGTGCGCGCCGTCAAACGTGGGGTCTTCGCTCGCCTGCAAGGCCCGCCACAACGTCCCCTCGCGCTCGTAGCTCAGTGCGAACAACTGTTCTTCGCTGATGCGCACCAGCGGCGACCGCAAGATGGTGGCAAGCGTCAGATCGTCTTCCGGCAACAACACAAACCGCGCCAGCGCCATCAGATCCTGCACCGCAATCTGCTCGGTGATGCGGATGCGATCGGCCCCCGCAACCGGAACGCCGACGGCCTTCAATTGCCGGATGATCTCGCTGCCGAACGGCTCGCGCCGCGGCAGCAAAATCATGATGTCCCCCGGCCGGATCGGATGATCGCGGTTGGGAAGCGCCACACCTTTCGCGATCCATTGCCTGATCGTGCGCGCAATCTTCTCCGCCAACCGCACAACGGGGCTTGCCTCCGACGGCGTATCGACGGGCCGCCACGGATCGGGGTCTTCCTTGTCGTTCGGCTTGATCGACGGCCAGAACTCGACGCGCCCGCGCGCCTGTTTACGCAAGGGCTCGTGTTCGATCTCCAGATTGAGCGAGGTCAACCCCGCGCGCGCCTCGCCATCGCCGAACACGCGATCGACAAACGTAAGCACTTCCGGCACCGAACGGCGCGAGGTTTTCAGCATCTCGTAGTTGAACGCGAGTCCGGCACTTTTGATGTGCGCTTCGAAATGTTGCCGGTTCACATCGAACTGCGCGGGGTCGGCGCCCTGGAAGCTGAAGATGGATTGCTTCTCGTCGCCCACCGCAAACACGGTGCGCACCGTCTTGGTCTCGCGCCCCGCGCCGGAGAAGAATTCCTCGGTCAGCTTCTTCAGGATCGCCCATTGCTCGGGGCTCGTATCCTGCGCCTCGTCGATCAACACGTGATCGAGCCCGCCGTCGAGCTTGTAAAGCACCCAGGCCGCTGTTTCGCCGCGCTCCAGCAGCGAAAGCGTTTCGGTGATGAGGTCGTCGTAATCGAGTGCTCCGCGCGCCCGCTTCTCCGCCGCATAAAGGCCGCGCACCGCATCGGCAATCGTCAGCGCCGCATCGCAAAGCGCCGCCGCATGCGCCGCGCGCCTGCGTTCTTCGGTATCGCGCGCGCGCTGCGCCAGGTCTTCCAGATAAATCAGAAGATCCGGCCGCGCCTCACGTGGTTTTTTGGTCACGAGTTCTTTGTACGGCTCACCATCCTGCCTTTGAAACGATCCCAGCAGGTCGGCGAATGTGCCCACCTCCAATCCCGTTTCAACGAACCGCGCGATGCCGCGCACGCGTTTCTGATCGGTGGATGTTCCCGCGCTCATCCACGCAACGATATCCCTGATGCGCTGAACGTCCGCCTTCAGCGAAGAGCAGAACTCCGCAACCACATCATGCGCGCTCTGCGTTTCGCTTGCCCCGTGAAACCGCCGCACCGCGCGCGTCAGCGATCCGTCGCGCGGATGACATCCTGCCAGCGCCCGCGAAAGTTTGCGCCGCTCGTTGCCCAGTGCCGCATCCAGAATATCCTGCAGCTTCTGCTCGTTGGTTTCGGTGACAAGCAAACCAACCGCCGCCCCAAGCGCCATGTCGCCGGAACCCGCGCGTTCCAGAACCTTCGCCCGCGCATTGCTGATCATCTCGCGCGAGGTCTGCTCGTCGATCACCGTGAATCCCGGCGGCACATTCGCCTCGACGGAAAACCGCGACAGCACATTCTGGCAGAACGAATGAATGGTCTGGATCTTCAACCCGCCCGGCGTCTCCAGCGCCTTGGCGAACAGCCGCCGCGCTTTGCGCAAATCTTCTTTGCCTTCCGGCGCGCCGCCGCCGATCTCGGTGACGTATTTCGCAAGTTCGTCGTCCGGCGCCATCGCCCATTTGCCGAGCAGGTCGAACAGCCGCCCCGCCATCTCTGCGGCGGCAGCCTTCGTATAGGTCAGGCACAAAATCCGTTCCGGCTGCGCATCGGCCAGCAGCAATCGCGTCACGCGATTGGCGAGCGTGTGCGTCTTGCCCGCGCCCGCATTGGCCGAAACCCATGCCGAATGCCGCGGATCGGCGGCGGCGAGAACGGGATCGTGCGCGCTCATTCTTCCTCGCCCCATCCGCTCGCCGACCATTCCTGCACGCGCGCCAGATGATCGTAGTCGCCCGTCGCATCGGCGCGGAACGGCATCACACGCGGCAGGTAAGCCCGCTCCTCGTGATCAAACTCCGCCACGCGCCCCACCAACAGCGCTTTCGCCTTGCCCGCAAGCTCGCGCGCATCCGCTTTCACCACGCGCACGTCGCCCGGCTTCGCGCCGCCGGCAAACCGCACATACACCAGCTCCAGCGGATCGAGCGTTCCGGCCTGCGCAAACCCGCCTTCCATCACCATCGCGGCTTCCAGCGGAAGCTGTGCCGCGATGATCTGAATGACTTGCTTGTCCGTTGGTGGTGCGCCCGTCTTGTAATCGATGATCGCCGCACTCTTTCCGATCAACTCGTCAATCCGATCCGCCTTCCCATGCAACAGGAATTCGCCGCCGGGTGCCGCAAACCTGATCTCGCCCTTCAACTCGACATGCGCCTTCACGACATTGGCCCTGCGCTCGCGCTCCACGCCGACAAACCAGTTGGCTGCCTTCACGAAGCGCGGCCGCCACATCGCAATCGCAGCTTTCGGAATGCCGTAATCGGCAAACACCTCATCCGCGATCTCGACAAACTTTCGCTCCGCGCCCGGCGGCGGCCCGTCGGGAAAGGCCTTCACGAATTCTTCGAGCGCCTTGTGAATGGCCGTTCCGCGATCTCGCGCGCCGATTTCCTCGTCAAGCGGATGCAGCGGCTCCAGCTTCAAAACCCGCCGCGCATAGATCGCATAAGGATCGCGCAACCACGTCTCGATCTCGGTGACGGAAAGTCTGCGCGGCCGCGCCGCCACCGGCGGTTTCGGTTCCGGCCGCGGCATGCGCGTGACCATTACCGGCTCCGCCAAAGCCGAAGCCACTGCGCAGTAGTCGCGCTCGTCATGGAGGCGGTTTTCCAGTTTCAATCCGCGCGTCAACTGGATCATGCGTTGCAGCCACCGCGAGGCAACGGCGGGCGAACCCTCCACCTTGCGCGAACGCGTCATCACCACGCGCGGTCCCGCGGCCAGCGTCGCGAAATCATGTGCCGCAAGTCCGATCGCGCGTTCCGGCTGCTCCAGTCCCAACGCACGCCGCATCGGCCGCGACAACCATGGATCGACCGGCGCATCCTGCGGCCAGGTCCCTTCGTTCAATCCGCCCAGCACCACCAGATCGAACCGTTGCAACCGCGCTTCCAGCGGCCCAAGTATCGCAAGCCGCGGATGCCGCCCGAATGCGGGCCGCACTGCTTTCTCTTCTGCCAGCATCCGGAACAGCGGCGCATAAGACGCAGCACGAATCGCCGAAACGCCTTCGGCCTCCACAAACAATTCGGCAATAAGCGCCTGCGCCCCACGCCCCGCGTCCCCGCGCCACAGCCGCTCGCCGCCGCTTTCCGTGTCCGTCGCCGCCAACGCTTCCGCCACCTCGACATGCAGCGCAAGCAATTTCGAAAGTGCAGCCTCATTAATCTTCTCAAACGGCGCCAGAATGCGCGCGACCTTCTCAAACCATTCCGAAAGCCGCGTCCCCTTTTTCTCGTCCACGCGCGCAATGGCTTTCGCAATTCCCGCCAGCCCTTCATCCGGCCGCGGTCCGCGCAAACGAAGATCGAGCTGCCGCACGGATTGCCGGAACGAAACGGTCTCCTCGCCACCCGATGCCAGTGGATGCTTCAGCAGCGCCAACAGCGGCACCGGCGCAAATCCCTGCAACGCTGCATCCGCAAGCAGGCACAGGAACGTCCCCGGCGCCGTGCGCGCCAGCGGCCGTCCGGCGGAATCGTCGATGTCGATATTCCAGCGTTTCAATTCCGCCGCCACGCGCCGCGCCAGTGCGCGATCCGGCGTCACCAGCGCACCCGTGCGATGCTCGCTCTCCAGCACCTCGCGCAACATCAGCGCGATGGCGGTGGCCTCCTGCGCGGGATTGTCCGCTTCGACCAGCGACAATCCTTCGAGCCCCTTGGCAATTACGTCGCCACCCTTTTCTGCAAGCGCCCGCCACGCATCAGTGGTCGGCGCGGGCCGCAACGTCTCGCGCAAAAGAATCTCGCGCGGCGAAGCCGCCGCATCCGCTCCACCCCAAACGCGCACGTCCTTCCGCGCAACGCCGATGCGTTTCAAAAGCTGCCGCATCCCGAACTGCGGATGGCCTTCATCGAGATCGTTCCAGCTTGCCTCATCCAGCGAAAGATCGAGGCCGGGAAGGATGACCGAGCCATCCGCCAATCGCGAAACAACGCCCAGAAGCTCGGCCGTCGCCGGAATGCTGCCAGTCGACCCCGCTGCGATCACCGGCCCATCGGGCGGATCGTTTTCAAACCGCTTCGCCAGCCGCCGCAACGCGTCGTCGCGATGGGTAACATGATCCTGCCGCTTTTCGTCGTCCAGCACCGCCGGCCAATGCGTCGTCAGCAGTTCGAGAAAGGTCTGCACGTCCGCCCAATATTTGGAAAGCCCGGCCGGCGCGAGGTCTTTCAACTTCGAAAGATCGGCGCCTTGCGTCTGAGCCTCGTCGAGAAACGCACCCAGACTGCGCGCCAACCGCACGGCCTGCGCAAACCCGATTTCTTCGCCGTCCTTCGCGCGCGCCCAACCCGAAATCAGTGTCGCAAGCAACAGCCGCCGCCGCACCGGAGAAATCGCCGGAACGAGTTCGATGTCGTCCGAAGCCGCGTCGAACAAAACGTCGTCCTCATCCACATCGCCCAGCGGTCGGATATCCGGCAACAAGGCTGCGCCGCCCACGGCGCGCGCAAAAATCTCGCCCAGCGAACGCACCGCGCGCCGCGTCGGCACGAAGATCGTGGCGCGCGAAAGCGCCAGCGGATCGTTCTTCGCGTCGAGACGTTCTATCAGTTCGTCGGCAAGCATTTGCGCAAATGGCGCACCGGCGGGGATCGTGAAGACGTTCGCCACGGCTCAGGTGGACGGTGGGAGATCGGCAAGAAACCGTTCCGCATCTGTCACGGCATCGGGCCGGTCGATATGCATCCAGATCCCATCGAGCCGAATGCCGAACAGCCGGCCTTTCTCCATTGCCTTGTCCCAAAGCGGATTGATGGAGAAACGCCCCAGCGGCGCGCCATCGAACAGGCGAGGGTGCAATATCTGTACGCCTATCCACACGAACGGCGCCACGCGATGCTCCGGCACGCGTGTCAACCGTCCACCCGCATCCATCATGAAATCGCCGCGCCCTTCGTAGCAACGCGCATTTACCGTCGGCGCCACCAACATCAGCGAATCCATCGTGTCCGGATTCCAGCGCGCCTTCATACGCTCCAGCGCGCTGCTGGCCCCTTCCACCCAGACCGAGTCGGAATTGTGCGTGAAGAACGGCTGGCCCTCGAACAGATCCAGGACTTTCGCGATCCCGCCGCCGGAATCCAAAAGCGCCTCGCTCTCATCCGAGATGACGATCTTCACATCCTTCCGGTTCGCCAGATGCGCGCGAAGCATTTCGGCATGATGATGAATGTTGACCACGATCGTCTTCACGCCGGCTTTCACCAGCCGGTCGATCGCATGGTCGATCAGCGCCTTGCCGCGAACCTTCACCAGCGGTTTCGGCCTGTCGTTGGTCAGCGGGCGCATCCGCGTCCCCAACCCGGCGGCCATGATCATCGCGCGTGTGATCGGCTTGGTCATCAGGCAGCCACTCCTGCGATGCGTCCCTCACGCGCGGATTGCGGCAGAACGCGTTCATACCAGTTCTTCAATGGCGCCAATGACGGATGCTCCAGATCGTGCCGCAGATAACCCCATACCCGCGGCAGGTAACCCAGATAGCGCGGCTTGCCATCGCGCACCTGCAGCCGCGCAAATATGCCCGCGATCTTCGCATTGCGCTGCGCGGCCATCACGGCAAAGACACTGCGAAACCGCGCCTCGTCCACCGCCATCCCCTGTTCGCGCATCGCGGCAAGATAATGCGCAAGCGTCGCTTCCGCCAATTCCGGCTCCACGTCCCGCCGCGCATCTTCGAGAAGCGATACAAGGTCGTAAGCCTTGGATCCCGCCACGGCGTCCTGAAAGTCGATCAATCCCACGCGTGCAATCCCGCTACGGTCCGGCAACCACAAAAGATTCTGCGCGTGGTAGTCGCGATGTACGAACGCCGGTGCGGCCTCGTTGGCATCCGAAAGAAGTTTCTGCCACAGCGCACGATGCTCCGCCGTCTCCTCCGCCGTCGCCTTCCGGCCCAACACCAAAGGCAGATACCATTCCGTCAGCAATCCGGTCTCCGCCAGCATCGCCGTCTCGTCATAAGGATAAAGCGAAACCTGCGGAGAAATTTGGGCAGGTGCGGGATGGGTGTGCAATGTCGCAAGGGCCTCCACAGCCGCCGCATAAAGCTCGCGCTCGTTTCCGCCACCGGCCAGGATGTCCGCATACAACCGGTCGCCGAAATCTTCCAACAAAACGAATCCGTTTTCGCAATCCGCCGCGTAGATTTGCGGCGCACTCAGTCCGCGCCCGCGCAGATATTCCGAAACCGCCACGAACCTGCCGCAATCCGCTCCCGCCAACCGCGCAACGGCGTTGTAACCCAGCGCGTGACGTTCTTCGGGCGAGGCGTCCGCAGGCGCAGATGGCGTCTCGGCATGTTGCGGCTGATCCATCAACATCGCGTGCCGCCCTTTGGACGCCACCCGGAAATAACGCCGCGTGGACGCATCTCCCGGCAGCGCGTGCACTTCCGCGTCCGCCCACCCCGCGTCCCGCAGGAAAGCCATCATCGCATCGTGACGATCAGACATGTTGTTTTTCTTCTGCCAAAAACTGCTTCCAATATACGTCGCCAGAAACCGTCGCCGATCGGCCACTCGCATCCATCGTCAGCGCCACGTTCAGCGCGTCGTCGGGCAGCCGTCCGCCCGCGCGTTCCGGCCATTCGACCAGAACGATGCCCTGATCCAGCGCATCGTCGAAGCCAAGTTCGTCGAGTTCGCGCGCCGCCTCCACCCGATAGAGATCGAAGTGGAACACAGTCCCCTTCGCCGTCTCGTAGGATTGGACCAGCGTGAAGGTCGGGCTCGGCACGTGTTCGCTCACTCCGAGCGCCCGCAGGATGGCGCGCGCCAGCGTTGTCTTGCCTGCGCCCAGATCGCCTTTCAGCGCAATGCTGTGGCCTGCGCGCAATCCTGCGGCAATCCGCGCGGCCAGCGCGTCGGTCGCGGCAAGGTCGGGGAGGGGAAAGGACCTGCGGAATCCTTCGATTCTGTCTGCCATAACAGCGTTTTAGCGCGTGCCGTCCGCCGCCACAAAGCGGCTTCGGGCTGATTGCGCGAAAGGCGGCAAACGTGATACCGCCGCAAGGGCTTACCCCAGCAAAACCGGGCGGAAATGTCGGAACGGATAGTCATCATCGGCGCAGGCCAGGCCGGTGCCCAGGCGGTTGCGAGCCTCAGGGCAGACGGGTTCACGGGCGCCATCACCATGGTCGGCGACGAGCCTTTTCTGCCCTATCAGCGCCCGCCGCTGTCCAAGGCTTATCTGCAAGGCAAGCTCGAACGCGAGCGCCTGTTCCTGAAGCCGCAAAATTTCTACGCCGAGTCGAAAGTCGAACTCATCCTCGGCACCCCCGCTGCCCGGATCGACCGGACGAAGAAGCAGGTCACGCTCACCGACGGCCGTGTTCTGTCCTACGACAAACTGCTGATCGCCACCGGCACGCGCGTCCGCCCCATTCTGGTGCCGAACGCTGGTCTGAACGGGATCTACTATCTTCGGACTATTGCGGACGTCGATGCGTTGCGGGAAGTTTTCCAGCCCGGAAAACGCCTGGCAATTGTCGGCGGCGGTTATATCGGTCTGGAAGTTGCAGCAGTTGCGGTGAAGCATGGCCTCGACGTCACTGTGTTCGAAGCGTTGGACCGATTGATGCAGCGCGCTGTTTCGCCAACCGTATCGAAATTCTACGAGGATGTTCATCGCGCGGCTGGCGTGAAAATCCTTTTCAACACGGCCATTGAAAAATTCGAAGGCGAAAAAACGCTGGAAGGCGTCACCGCCGGCGGGAAAACCTGGCCCGCCGATTTCGCACTTGTCGGCATCGGTGTCGTGCCGAATGCCGAACTGGCAAAGGACGCCGGTCTCGCCGTCGACAACGGTATCGTGGTGGACAATTGCGCACGCACCGAAGACCCATTCGTCTTCGCCGCCGGCGATTGTACCTGGCATCCGGGCCGCGAAGGCGTGTTCCTGCGTCTGGAAAGCGTTCAAAACGCCATCGATCAGGCCAAGCATGCGGCGCTGGCCATGGTCGGCAAGCCCGCGCCTTACTCCGAAGTACCGTGGTTCTGGTCCGACCAATACGACCTGAAACTGCAGATCGCGGGCCTCGGCCGCCCCACAGATCAACACGTGCTGCGGGGCGATCCGGCGGCGCGCAAATTCGCGGTCTTCCACCTGCGCGATGGCAAGGTCGCCGCCGTGGAAGCCATCAATGCCGCGCCCGAATACCTCGTGGGCCGCAAGCTGATTGCCGAGGGCAAGCCCATCGACGCCGAAAAGCTTGCCGATCTTTCCATTCCCATGAAGAACATGGCTTAATTACCGGTACGAAGGAGCTTCCATGCCCAAGATCAAATATGTCGACCACACCGGAAAAGACCGCGAGATAGACGTCCCTGTCGGCTGGTCCGTGATGGAGGGTGCGGTGAAGAACCTCGTGCCCGGTATCGATGCCGATTGCGGCGGGGCCTGCGCCTGCGCCACCTGCCACGTCTATGTCGATCCGGCATGGATCGAAAAGATTCCGCCCAAGTCCGATATGGAAGAAACCATGCTGGACTTCGCGCAGGATCTCGAACCGACGAGCCGTCTTTCCTGCCAGATCAAGGTGACGCACGAACTCGACGGTCTCGTCGTCCGCACGCCCAAGAGCCAACACTAGAGCTTATTCAGCCGCGTGAATTTCCCGGTCGTCCGGCGCCCCGTCATGTACGCGGCGCGGGATGTGGCACCGCACGACCGTTCCCTGTTCGGCTTGGCTGTCGATCTCGACCCAGCCGTCGTGCAGTTCGATAAATCGGTTCACCAGCGCAAGGCCAAGCCCTGCGCCCGCGCGTTGCCCGCCACGGCCCTTCGCCGCAAAGCGCTCGAACACATTTGCCTTCACTTCCGGCGCGATGCCGGGTCCGGTGTCGGTGACAGAAATGCTGACATCTTCGTCCTGAATGTCGCCGATCAGCGTGATCGTGCCGCCGCGTGGTGTGTATTTCAGCGCATTCGATAACAGGTTGAAAACAACCTGCCGAATGCGCCGTCCATCCGCCAGGAACACACCCACGTCTTCACGGCAATCGAGCCGCAGTTCGAGCCCGGCCTTTGCCGCCCATTCCCTTACATGTCCCGCGACTTCCGACAACAGCGCGAACAGGTCGATGCGTTCAAGCTCCAGCCTGAGGGCGCCCGCCTCGATCAGCGACAGATCGAGAATATCGTTGACGAGGCTGCGCAGCGTGTTTCCGCCCGTCACGATCGCCTGCACATATTCGGACTGACGCGGCGACAGTTCGCCGGGCACGCCGGTTGCCAAATGCTCGGCAAATCCAAGAATGGTGTTCAGCGGCGTGCGCAATTCATAAGACACGTGCTTGATGAAGTCGGATTTCAGATTATCTGCCGCCTCAAGAGCCTCGTTGCGGTCGCGCAGCGCCGTCTCGATACGGAAGCGATCCGTGACGTCGACAAACGTCACCAGTGTCGCCCCATCCGGCAGCGGCGACAAGGCCACCGAAAGGACTGTGTGATCGTTACGCTCGATCTCGCCCCAGTCCCGCCGCCGCTCCGACCCCGCAACGATGCTTGAGACGAGTTTTTCCCAAACCGGCTGTTCGCCAAACTTCTCGATGCAACTGGCCGCGATCTGCCGCACATGCGGCTCGCCTGCAAGATCGTGCTCGCTCAAATCCCAGATACGCGCAAAGGCGGCATTGGAGAATTTGAGCTTCCCATCGAGTCCGAACACGGCAACCGCTTCCTGCAACGTATCGAGTGTCGCAGACTGAACCTTGATGAGCGTGTTGTAGGAGCTTTCGAGCGTGATCTGCTGAGTGACGTCTTCGTAGAGAAATGTCAGCCCGCCGAACGGATGGCGCTGCGCCACGACACGCAATGTTGTTCCGCCCGGAATATGCCAAACGTCTTCCGAAGGCTGTTCGTGCGCTTTTTCATGCAGCGCCAAACGATGCCGCTTCCACGCCTGATAGTCGCGCTGCTCCGGCAATTTGCGCCCCTCGCGCAATCGGTCGAGAACCTCTCCGTCCGTCGGATGCTTGTCGAGCCAGGTTTCCGGTAATTCCCATAGCTTCACGAAAGCGCGGTTGTAGAACGAAAGCTTTTGATCGGGCCCGAAAATCGCAACCGCCGTCGCGATCTTGTCAAGCGTATCGGCATGGGCATCGATATGTTGCTGCAATCTGGCCTCGGCGGCAGCCACATCCGTTGCATCGAGCGCTGTGCCGATAATTTCGCCTTCGTCCAATGGAACGTGCACGAATTCCAGTGCACGTCGCTGCCCGCCGATAACGGCAAACCGTTTCGACGACGTCATCTGCTGCTGGTTTTTTGCGGTGCTGGCCAGATCGCGTTCCGATTTGTCCAGCGCGGCTTGATGCTGAATTGCAGTCGGCAAATCCCTTTCGCCGGAAGACGAAAGGAAGGCGAGATTTCCCCATTTCAGCGACAGGGACTTGTCGCGCAGCCACACCGGTACTGGCAGCGCGTTCAGCACCGCTTCGAAATTAGCCTTCTCTTCCTCGGCTTCTTCCTCTTCCAGCCAAACCGCCGCCATGCCGCCGATGGCACGCCCGCGCGCGGTGAATTTACGCTCTTGTCTGTCGCGCACTCTGATCTCGAATGACGCGCCGTTCGCTCCGAGATCATCGAGTGCCTTCGACAGCACCGTCGCATCGGGCCCGCCAAGACAGCCGTCGAGCATCGCATCAGCGCCGCGATAGCAGAACGGCCCGCTGCCATCGCGTCCCCAAACGACGAGTGCTTCGCGTCCCGCCGAGATCAGCGCATCGCGTTCGCCCACTGCCGCGCGCGCGCGCGCGCCCGATTGACGGATGTTGCGGCGAAGCCGGCGCGCAGCGCGCTGTTCGGCAAGCGCCCAGAGACCGACGGCGAATGCCAGCGCAACAGCGCCGGTGGCGATGCAGGTGGAGAGGATGTTGAGGTCAGTGGCGGTTATCTCTTGGGCATAGGCAGGCACGGCCAAAAAGGCGGACAGAGCCGCCGATGCCGCCAATGCGAGACCTCTACGCTTACTACGCCCCTCGACGCCAAGCCTGGTCGATTGTCCCCTTGTGGTGGGACGCATTCCCGCCGCCCCCATATTTCGCCGCTGAGCGACGAATCACTGTGGAATCAACATGATAGGGGGGCTTATCCACAGCGCAAGGGAATATGGTTAAAAAAGAATGAATGGCCCAGATGTCGTTTGATGAACGACATCTGGGGTTCAATTCGAAGGATCGAGTCCAAACAGCCGCTTAGATTGTTAATAGCGGTAGTGGTCGGGCTTGAAGGGGCCTTGCTCGGGTACGCCGATATAAGACGCCTGTTTGGGGGAGAGTTCGGTGAGATTGGCGCCGATCTTTTCGAGGTGGAGACGGGCGACTTTTTCGTCGAGGTGTTTGGGAAGGGTATAGACCTTCTTCTGGTATTTGCCTTCGTTCGCGAACAGCTCGATCTGGGCCAGCGTCTGGTTGGTGAAGCTGGCGCTCATCACGAAGGAGGGGTGGCCCATCGCGTTGCCGAGGTTCACCAGGCGGCCTTCGGAAAGAAGGATCAGCTTCTTGCCGTCCGGGAATTCGATTTCATCGACCTGCGGCTTGATGTTGGACCATTTGTAATTGCGCAGGCTCGCGACCTGAATTTCCGAATCGAAGTGGCCGATGTTGCAGACGATGGCGCGGTCCTTCATGGCCCGCATATGGTCGAGCGTGATGACGTCCACATTGCCCGTCGCGGTGACGAAGATGTCGGCGCGGGGAGCGGCCTGTTCCATGGTCACCACTTCGTAGCCTTCCATCGCGGCCTGCAGCGCGCAGATCGGATCGACTTCGGAAACCATCACGCGGCAGCCGGCCTGGCGCAGCGAAGCGGCCGAGCCTTTGCCGACGTCGCCAAAGCCCGCAACCATCGCCACCTTGCCGGCCATCATCACGTCGGTGCCGCGGCGAATCCCGTCCACCAGCGACTCGCGGCAGCCATAGAGATTGTCGAATTTCGACTTGGTGACGCTGTCGTTCACATTGATGGCGGGGAAGAGGAGCTTGCCTTCCTTTTCCATGATGTAGAGGCGGTGAACGCCCGTGGTCGTCTCTTCAGAAACGCCTTTGATGTTCTTTGCCAGTTCGGCGAACCAGCCCGGCTTTTCCTTCAGGGTGCGCTTGATGAGCGCGAAGAAAACTTCCTCTTCCTCGTTTTCCGCCTTGTCGAGAAACGCGGTGTCGCCCTTCTCGGCACGCAGGCCGTGATGGACCAGCATGGTGGCGTCGCCGCCGTCGTCGAGGATCATGTTCGGCGTGCCGCCGTCATGCCATTCGAGGATCTTGCGGGTGTAATTCCAGTAGTCGACGAGGCTTTCGCCCTTGATCGCGAAGACAGGCGTGCCGCCCGCGGCGATCGCGGCGGCGGCGTGGTCTTGCGTCGAATAGATATTGCACGAAGCCCAGCGAACATCTGCGCCGAGTGCCGTCAACGTTTCGATCAGCACCGCCGTCTGAATCGTCATGTGCAACGAGCCCGCGATGCGCGCGCCTTTGAGCGGCTGCTTCGAGCCGTATTCGGCGCGCGTGGCCATCAGGCCCGGCATTTCGGTTTCGGCGATTTCGATTTCCTTGCGGCCCCAATTGGCGAGGCTGATGTCTTTGACGGCGTAATCCTGGCTCACGGACGGCTCCTGTTGACGGCAGGGCGATATAGCAGCGGGAGCAGGGGTGGGCAAGAAACATATAAAGAAATATGCATGTGTTTATTTCTATATTTTGCGGTCAAAAATCCTGCGGCTACCTTTATTTGTTTGCGCATTTTTGAAGATGGGGGGGTGGGCTGGGGGTATCTCTCCCA
This sequence comes from Rhizomicrobium sp., assembly GCA_035543495.1. GTDB lineage: Bacteria > Pseudomonadota > Alphaproteobacteria > Micropepsales > Micropepsaceae > Rhizomicrobium. The sequence continues at coordinate 79,455 of DATKJT010000045.1, forward strand.
AGCACCCGTTAGGTGGGTAGTCCTACCACGGATTTCCGCCGAGGAAAAGCGATTCGCGAGTTCTCCGGACGAGGCGTATCGTTTTGACGCTGGTCATTCAGCAATCGCACTGCGTCTGAGTGCTCGTTCATTTCCAGTCACAATCGGAGGATTCCCCATGAAACGCGTTACTGCCGCGCTTGCGGCTCTGTTTGCATTGGTCGTGCTGCCTGCATTTGCCGCATCAGATCGCGGTTACGACAACGGCCCGGTTTGGGATTTCGCGGCGGTCCAGACGAAGGACGGCCACTTCGACGATTACATGAAGTTCGTCACCACCACTTGGAAAAAGCAGCAAGAGGCCCTGAAGAAGGCCGGCTACATCACCGACTACAAGGTCTACGTAGTGGTCGACCCCCGCGACAACGAACCGGACATCTACCTCGCCACCCAAGTGAAAAATATGGCCGAGTATGACCGCTCGCTGGACGAGATGGAGGCCTTCTTTGCCAAGCAATTCGGTTCTCAGGATCAAGCCAACAAGGAACAGGCTGACCGTGGCATGATTCGTACACTCCGCGGCGAAACGCTGACACGCGAGTTGATTTTGAAATGAGTCTTGGCCTCACCCTCTCCTCGCAACGGGGAGAGGGTGAGGCGAGATTTTAACTCGCCTTTTTTTTGCTTCCCGGCTAGGGATGACACCTCCACTGGACGGAGTTGTGTATGGAAGCCGGTCCGGCGCGAAGTTTTGCGGCGAAATCCCTTGCTGCTGCAGCCGTTCTTTTACTGACAGCGATAAGCACCTCGGCGATGGCTTCGCCATGGGCGGAAGCCGGCGATCCGCAATTGCGTTCCGACATCGAAATCCTCGCCAATGCGGGGCTGCTCGATAACATCACGACGCATTGGCCGTTGCCCTGGCGTGACATTGTTGCCCGCTTGCACGATTCCGATTCGCTTTCGCATCAACCTGTTTTTGTGCGCGCCGCGGCGCGCCGGGTGATGGCGCGCGCGAGGATCGAAACGCGCATCGGCACTTTGCGCGCGAGCGCGACCGCCGACGGCACCAATCTTCCCTCTGTCGTGCGCGGCTTCGATGCATTGGCGCGCGGCGATTTCGACGGCCAATTGGCCGCCGAATACAATTGGGAATCGACCTCCATCCGTCTGGCTGCAGGCGCGCAGGTCGATCACGACACGCACAAGGTCCACTTCCTTCCCGACAATTCCTACATCGCGCAGCAGGTGGGCGGCGCCGTGCTCTATGGCGGCACGCTTTCGCATTGGTGGGGACCGGGCTGGATCTCGGCGCTGTCGCTTTCCAACAACGCGCGACCTTTTCCGCAAGTGGGCATTGCGCGGCTCGACACCGAACCCTTCAAAAGTCCGTGGCTGAGCTGGATCGGGCCCTGGCAGGCGGAGTTCTTCTTCGGCTGGCTCAACGACGACCGGGTAATCGAAGACACGATGTATGACGGATTGCACATCGTCTTCAATCCGCTGCCGGGTTTGGAAATCGGTCTGTCGCGCACGCAGGAGCTATGCGGCAATCATCATCGCTGCGATCCCGTCGTCGACTATTTCCACTTCGCCAACGATCCGAACGAAGTGAACCACACCAACGACGAAGGCACGTTCGACATCCGTTACACCAACAACCTGGGTGGCGTGCCGTTCGAACTTTATACCCAGATGATGAACGAGGATTCGAGCCCCATCACGCATTCGGGCACCAGCCATCTGTTCGGCGGCAGCATCTGGGTGCCCATCGGCGGCAATCCGGTTCGCCTGACGGTCGAATACACCGACAGCGTTGCGACCGCGGACATCTTCAGCTTCGGCGATTATTTTCACGGCTTCTCCTACAACAATTACGATTTCGTCGATGGCATGCGCTATCGCGGACAGACGATCGGATTCAGTCTGGACAGCGATTCGCGACTGTTCTCGGCGCAGGCAAGCTGGATCGACGGCGGCGACCGCACCTATACGTTGACATTCCATCATGCGGAGATTTCGACCGCGCAAAACCTCATCGGCAACATCGTCACGACCTCGCCGGTGAAGATCGATATGGGTGTCGCGCGGGTGACGATTCCGTTCCGTGCGGTGAAGCTCGATCTGGAAGGCCGCCTGCAGAGCGACCAACCGCGGCCGGATCGCGGGTTCGCAGCGTCGATCGAAGCGCGGGTGAGAGTAGGGCTGTAACGACTTACCCCCTCCGCCTCGCTGCGCGAGGGTACCTCCCCCGCTTCGCAGGGGAGGACATATGTATCGTTGATCCTCCCCTGCGAAGCGGGGGAGGGGGGACCGCGCAGCGGTGGAGGGGGCTCCCTCAGTCTTCGCCGAATTTCGCGTCTGCCAATGCAAGCAGCGCCACCACTGCGGCTTCCGCATCTTCGCCCTCGGCGCAGATTTCGACTTCCGTGCCCATGCTGGCGGCGAGCATCATCAGGCCCATGATGGAACGGGCGTCTACTGTCTGGCCGTCTTTGGAAACAGTGATGTGCGATTTGAAGCGCGCCGCGGCTTCCACGACCTTGGCCGAAGCGCGGGCGTGAAGCCCCCGCTTGTTCGTGATTTTGGCAATGGCGCAAATGCGCGCTGCGCTCATCTAGGCGACACCGGCGAGATCGGCGGAGCCGGCGCGCATATATTTTCGGCCGGCGTCGATGGCTTCCTTCACCGCCTGTTCGAGCGGGAGTTTGTTGCGAACATCGACGAGCTTGATAAGGCTCGGAAGATTGGCGCCGGCCAGAACTTCTATCTTGCCACGGTCGAGCAGCGTGAGCGCAAGATTGCAGGGTGTTCCGCCGAACATATCGGTCGCGATGACGACGCCGTTGCCGACATCGACAGACTTTGCCGCCGCCGCGATTTCGCGCTGGCGCCGCTCGATGTCGTCTTCGGGGCCGATGCAGACGGCGCGCAGGTGGGTTTGCGGCCCTACCATGTGCTCCATCGCGGAGATGAATTCCTGCGCCAGGCGGCCGTGAGTAACGAGGACGATTCCGATCATGTCGATGTCAGGTGGTTATCTGATGAAAACATAGCAATCCTTTTCGGCGATTAAAGACCTTTTGCGCGGTGCCGGAATCGATTCTGCGAGAACGCTGCGGCGGCCAGAGCCACTTTTGCGGGTGCCGCTTGATCCGCAGCGGCCAGTTTTAGCATGGGTGGCCATTTGTCGCGCACAAGCAAGAGCGATTTGGGAGGTTCGTAAATGCCGTGGCGCGGCAAGCGCGATGGCTTTGTGTCCGAGAGATTTACAACAAGTGCAATCGCAGCATCGCGAACATGAGGGATTTCCACGATTCCCACACCGCGCGCTTCGACGAAGCCCGCAATGTTCGCGGGCGCACGCGCCATGAGTCTTCCCTTGCGCACGAAAAGTTCAACCCGGTCGTCGGCGACGAGCTTTGCTCCGGCAGCAATCAACATGAGTGACAACAACGATTTTCCGCTGCCGCTTTCGCCGAGGATAAGAACGCCCGCCTTCGCCGGCGCGCCGAACGGTGCGCCAGCGCGTTCCAGGCGAATGCAACTTGCATGAATGTTGGCGATCGGTTTTTTCATGAGCGGGAGAGCGGCAGCTCGACCACAAAGCGCGCCCCGATGCGCCGGCCATCCGCGCTGTGGCGGTTTTCGGCCCAGATGCGTCCGCCGAAGCCGGAACAGATCTGCCGCGCGATGGAAAGGCCGAGGCCCGAATTGTTGCCGAAGCCGTGGCCTGCGGGACGTTCGGTGTAAAAACGCTGGAAGATGGTTTCGAGATTATCGGGCGGGATGCCGGGACCTTCGTCATCGACGATGAAACGCGCGCGAAAGCCCGAAGCGGTGGCAGTGACCATGACCGTGCCGTTTTCAGGGCTGAAGGAAATGGCGTTATCGATGAGGTTGCGGAAGACCTGGCCCAATCTTTCATCGCGGCCGAGCACGATGGCATTCGCGGGCAAGCGGCTTTGCAGCAGGATCTTTATGCCGCGCGGAACTTCGGAATAGTGATAGATTTCCACAATGGTTTCGAGCAGGTGCTCGATGTCCACCGGTTCGGAGTGCTCGCGACTTAGTTCGGCGTCGAGACGTGAAGCATCGGAAATATCGCTGATCAGACGGTCGATGCGTTTGACGTCGTTCTTCACGATCTGGGTCAGGCTGTCGCGCGAGGCCTCGTCCTTGGTGCGGGAAAGCATTTCGGTGGCGCTTTTCAGCGAAGTGAGCGGGTTTTTCAATTCGTGCGCGACGTCGGCTGCGAAACGCTCGATGGCGTCGATCCGGTCATAGAGCGCGCGCGTCATGCCGGAGATGGAGGTGGCGAGATCGGAAATTTCGTCGCGCCGCTCGTCCATCAGCGGAATGGTCTCGCGGCCCGTGCGACCACGGCGCACGCGATCCGCCGCGTCGGCCAGGCGGCGCACCGGTTGGGCCACGAAACGGGCGAGATAGAGCGACGACACGATCATCGCGATCATGCCGACCGCGAAGACTTCGAGCAGCGTGGTGCGTTCTTCGCGCAGGATCGCGTCGATGTCCCCGCCTTCGGTGGAGACCATCAGCACACCGTAAACGGTGCGGAAGCGCTGGATCGGAACGGCGACGGAAAGCACGAGCTGGTTCTGATCGTTCACTCTTTCGCCGGTGCCGGTGCTGCCGGAAAGGGCGGTGAGCACTTCGCTGTACACCCGGCCATCGATACCGGCTTCGAAATAGGGCGCGAGTTTCGCGAACGGGCGCACGCCCATCACGCCGTCGAAGATGCGCGTCCACCAGCCCTTGATCTGGCTCCAGGTGTCGAGCGGCGGCAGTTCGCGCGTTTCAACGATGTTGCGGGCGAGCAGGTTGCGCGTGTCGAGCGACAGGCGGCCGTCCGTTGCATAGAGCCGGGCACGCAGACGCGTGGGCTCGATGAGCTGACGGAGCAACGGTTCGGCTTCGGCGATCTTGATGTCGCGCGCGTTTTCGTTGGTGGTGTATTCGGCGAGCGTGGAAGCGACGATCAGCGCCTGCTCCTTGATGCCCTGCAAACGTTCGTCGACGAGGCCGACGCGGTTGGCCTGCACGATGATGACACCCGCGATCAGCACCACCAGCGTCGCAGCATTGAACAGGATGATGCGTTGCGTGAGCGCGGAAGCGCGGGCCTGGAATCCCGCGCCGGATTGGCGCGCGGCGCGCGTGGGCAACCGGTCGCCAAGCCGGGGCAGGGCGCCGGTGAAGGTCGGACGATTTGGTGTGCGGTCGTTCGTGGGCGTCACGCCTCGCGGTAGCGGTAGCCGACGCCGTAGAGCGTCTCGATAGCGTCGAAATTGTCGTCCACGGCTTTGAATTTCTTGCGCAGGCGCTTGATGTGGCTGTCGATGGTGCGGTCGTCGACATAGACCTGGTCGTCATACGCCGCGTCCATCAGGTTGTCACGGCTCTTCACGAAACCGGGACGTTGCGCGAGGCATTGCAGGATCAGGAATTCGGTGACAGTGAGGCGCACAGGTTTTGCCTCCCAGGTGCATTCGTGCCGCTGCGGATCGAGCGCCAGCTTGCCGCGCACCAAGGCTTCCTTCTTCGGTTCGGTACTGTTGGCGGGCGCACCCTTGTTGGGATCGGCGCGGCGCAGGATCGCGCGCACGCGTTCCAGCAACAGACGCTGCGAGAAGGGCTTGCGGATGTAATCGTCGGCGCCCGCGTTGAGGCCCATCAACTCGTCGATCTCTTCGTCTTTCGACGTGAGGAAGATCACGGGCATATCGGCGGTCTGGCGCAGGCGGCGGAGCAGTTCGAGACCGTCCATGCGCGGCATCTTGATGTCGAGGATCGCAAGGTCCGGCGGCGTGGATGAAAGCGCGGTGAGCGCCGAGGCGCCGTCGGAATAGGTGCGGACGTTGTAACCCTCCTGCTCCAGCAACATGCTGACGGAGGTGAGGATGTTCTTGTCGTCGTCAACGAGAGCGATAGTCGCCATGGCCCAATCCCAGCCGGTGAGGGGGCCTAATATAGGCCCCTGACCTGCATTTCAAAGTGGCGGAAACCAAGCGGAATTGCGGCAACCGCCGATCAGACGAATTCGACCTTCAAAATCTCGTAGGAGCGGGCGCCGCCGGGGGCCGCGACTTCCACCGAATCGCCCTTCGCCTTGCCGATGAGGGCGCGCGAGATGGGCGAGGAGACGGAAATGCGGCCCTTTTTGATGTCGGCCTCGTGGTCGCCGACGATCTGGTATCTGCGCTCCTCATCGGTGTCTTCGTCGATGAGGGTGATGGTGGCGCCGAACTTCACCGTGGAGCCGGATAGTTTGGAAACGTCGATCACGTCGGCGCGGCCGAGCTTGTCTTCCAGCTCGATCACACGGCCTTCGATGAACGCCTGGCGTTCCTTGGCGGCATGATATTCGGCGTTTTCGGAAAGGTCGCCGTGGGCGCGCGCTTCGGCGATCAACTTGATGATCTCGTGGCGCTCCACGTTCTTCAGATGGTTGATCTCGTCTTCGAGGGCTTTGTAGCCGCCCGCGGTCATCGGTATGCGTTCCATGGCCAATCCCAAAAGAGGCAAAACCGTTCCCTCCGGCCGGCGGGGGCTTCCCGCAGCGGACGAAATGTCGGACGCTTTCGCCTAAGTCCCTGTCCTGACTGAATTATTTAAGATGATTGCCCAGTCGGACCATCACAAATTGTAAGATTGAAGGGGGGCGACTTCAAGGGAGCCGGTCCTAAGTGCCGCGATGGCCTGTGTCGCAGCCGCAGCCCCCGCGATGGTCGTGTAATAGGGAACCTTCATCTGCAACGCCGTCCGCCGGATGGAGAACGAGTCGGACAGGGCGCGTGCCCCCTCCGTGGTGTTGAAGACGAGCTGAACCTCGCCGTTCTTGAGCGCGTCCACGATGTGCGGGCGGCCCTCCAGAACCTTGTTGATGTCGCGGGCCTCGATGCCGGCATCGCGCAGCAGTTTGGCCGTACCACGGGTGGCGACGATGGTGAAACCCATCTCGACAAGCTCGCGCGCAGGCTGAAGCACCAGTTCCTTGTCGGCATCCTTCACAGAGATGAATACCATTCCGCCGAGCGGCAATTTGAGGCCCGCACCAATCTGGCTCTTGGCAAATGCGCGGCCAAAGTTTTCGTCGAGGCCCATCACTTCGCCGGTGGAACGCATTTCGGGGCCGAGCACCGTGTCCACGCCGGGGAAGCGGCCGAACGGCATAACTGCTTCCTTGACCGCGATGTGTTTGGAGGTGGTGCGCTTGAGATCGAAATCTTTCAGCTTCTCGCCGGACATCACGCGCGCCGCGATGGCAGCGATGGGAAGACCCACGGCTTTCGCCACGAACGGCACCGTGCGGCTGGCGCGCGGATTGACCTCCAGCACATAGATGTCGCCGTTCTGCACGGCGTATTGCACGTTCATCAACCCGCGCACGTTCAATGCTTTTGCAAGCGCTACGGTCTGGCGTTCGATTTCCTTGATGACTTCGGGCTTCAGCGAATGGGGCGGAATGGCGCAAGCGGAGTCGCCGGAATGCACGCCCGCTTCTTCGATATGTTCCATGATACCGGCGATGAACACGTCGCCGTCATGATCGCCGATGGCGTCGACATCGACTTCGATGGCGTGGTGCAGGAAGGCGTCGATCAGAACCGGATTGTCCCCAGAGATACGGAAGACGTCGCCCGATTGCACATTGGTCTTCATCGCCGCTTCATCGGGGATCACCACCATGCCGCGGCCGCCCAGCACATAGGACGGGCGCAGGATGACGGGATAACCGATCTCGCGCGCGGCCACGACGGTTTCCTCCGCCGTCATGGCGGTGGCGTTGCGCGGCTGCTTGAGGTCGAGCTTCTGCAGCAACACCTGGAAACGCTTGCGGTCTTCGGCGAGGTCGATGGCATCGGCGGATGTGCCAAGGATCGGCACGCCTTCATCGACCAGCGTGTTGGCAAGCTTGAGTGGCGTCTGTCCGCCGAATTGCACGATCACGCCTGCAAGCGTGCCGTTCGATTGTTCCTTGCGGACGATTTCGAGAACGTCTTCCGCCGTCAGCGGTTCGAAATAGAGGCGGTCGGAGGTGTCGTAATCGGTTGAGACAGTTTCGGGGTTGCAGTTGACCATGATGGTCTCGAAACCCTGCGCCGACAGCGAGAACGCTGCGTGGCAGCAGCAATAGTCGAATTCGATACCCTGGCCGATGCGGTTGGGCCCGCCGCCCAGGATGATGATCTTCTTTTTATTGGTCGGCTTGCTCTCGCATTCGACCTCGCCCGCGACCGGGTTTTCGTAAGTCGAATACATGTAGGGCGTGATGGCGGCGAATTCGGCGGCGCAGCTATCGATGCGCTTGAACACCGGATGGACGTTCAGTTTCGCGCGCAGTGCGCGAATTTGCTTTTCCTTTTGCCCGGTGAGCTTGGCGAGGCGCGCATCGGAAAAGCCCATCATCTTGAGGCGCGAAAGGCTTGCCGCATCTTCAGGCAACCCGCCAAAACGCACCTGCTCTTCCACATCGATGATGGCTTTGATTTCGCCCAGGAACCAAGGATCGTATTTGGTAATCGCGGCAACGTCGTCCATCGGGAAGCCATAGCGGATGGCTTGCGCGGTGAGCCGGATGCGATCGGGCGTCTGGCGCGCAAGTGCGGCGCGGATCGCATCCTTGTCGTTGGCGAGGTCGATCTCGTCGAGGCCGGTGAGGCCGGTTTCCATCGAGCGCAGGGCTTTCTGGAACGATTCCGCAAAGGTGCGGCCGATGGCCATCGCTTCGCCGACCGATTTCATCGAAGTGGTAAGGATCGGTTCGGCGCCGGGAAATTTCTCGAACGCGAAACGCGGGATTTTGGTCACCACATAGTCGATGGTGGGTTCGAACGAGGCGGGCGTGACCTTGGTGATGTCGTTCTGCAATTCGTCGAGCGTGTAGCCGACCGCGAGTTTGGCGGCGATCTTCGCAATCGGGAAACCTGTTGCTTTCGAAGCCAGTGCAGACGAACGCGACACGCGCGGGTTCATTTCGATGACGACCATGCGGCCGTCTTTCGGATTCACCGCGAACTGCACGTTCGATCCGCCGGTCTCTACGCCGATCTCGCGCAGGACCGCGATGGAGGCCGAACGCATGCGCTGATATTCCTTGTCGGTCAGCGTCAGCGCGGGCGCGACTGTGATGGAGTCGCCAGTGTGGACGCCCATCGCATCCACATTCTCGATGGAGCAGACGATGATGGCATTGTCGGCGCGGTCGCGCACGACTTCCATCTCGAATTCCTTCCAGCCGAGCACGGATTCTTCGATCAGCACTTCGTTGGTGGGCGAGGCTTCGAGACCCGCTTCGACGATCTCGAAATACTCTTCCTTGTTATAGGCGATGCCGCCGCCCGTGCCGCCGAGCGTGAAGGAGGGACGGATGACAGCGGGCAGGCCCACCATGGCGAGCGCATCTTTCGCGGCGCCTTGCGCTTCCGGCGCCAACCCCATGATGGCGTTGTTACGGCTGTCGTAGAGGAAGTTGCCCTGTTCGTCCTTCTTGTGGCGGAGTTCGCCTTTCAAGGTGATGCCGCGCGGAACTTCGAGACCGATCTTCAGCATCGCGCGGCGGAAGAGTTCGCGGTCTTCCGCCTTGTCGATGGCATCGGCGGACGCGCCGATCAGTTCGACATCGTATTTTTCCAGCGTTCCGCGTTTGCGCAGGGAAAGCGCGGTGTTGAGCGCGGTCTGCCCGCCCATTGTCGGCAAAAGCGCGAACCCCCGGCCTTCCGGCACGTTGGGGCGTTCGCGGGCGATGATCTTTTCGACGAAATCCGGCGTGATGGGTTCGATATAGGTCGCATCCGCCAGACCCGGATCGGTCATGATCGTGGCGGGGTTGGAATTGACGAGGACCACCCGGTAACCCTCCGCCCGCAATGCCTTGCACGCCTGCGCCCCCGAATAGTCGAACTCGCAGGCCTGCCCGATGACGATGGGGCCTGCGCCGATGATGAGGACGGTATGGATGTCTGTGCGTTTGGGCATCTTGTCTCGCGCGCGGCCGGACACGCGCAAACGCGCGCGGCGGGCAGCTTTTGTTGTAGGTTAAGGGGACCGTTTAGCCGTGTAGGGCGGCGGGGGCAACCCGAATCGAGGGCGGCAAACTAGCTCCGCCACCTGAGGACGGTTTCCTGCACAGGATTGATGAAGGCGGCCCCCGTGGCGGTGGCTTCCGCCCAGTTTTTCTTGAGGCGGTGGTACCAGATGGCGGGCTGGTCGGCGTCGCGGATCAGCATCAGGTTGGGGTTGAATTTCAGCCCCTCGCGCTGGAGTTCCACCATCTTCCGGTCGTCGCTCAGGAAGGTGGGGCCCAGTGCCATGAAGAACGGGCGGATAAAACCCAGCCAAAGCGGCCAATAGAATATCTGGGTGACCTGAGTCGTTTCGGCGTCGATGGGGGTGCAGGCGGTCAGCCCTACCACGTCGATCTGGCGGCCGAGCACGGTGCCGCGGATGTTCTCGAATCGGATGCCTGGCAGTTCGAAGGTGATTTCGGTCGTCACGTCGCCGCCGAGGATTTTGTAGGCCGGTTTGCTGGGCTGGTGGCGGCTCATCACGAAGCCGCGTTCCTGCGGCGCATAGGCTTTTTCCTTGAGGCGGGGTGAACGCTTCCACCACCAGCGGCCATGGACGTAAGGCGCGTGCGCCGGGTCCATCAGGCCGATGACGGCGTGATCCATATGGCAATGGAAAGTCTGGCTGATGTGCCAGCGGGGTTTGGGATGGGGTACGCCGACCTTCGGCGGTTCGAACGCGGGCTGCGCGTCGCGTCCCGGCGACGGCATGAACACCCAGATGAGGCCATCCTGTTCGCGCACGGGAAAGCTGCGGACCTTGATGCGGCTCGCATCCATGTCCTTTTCATCGACCAGAGACGGGATGAGCGCGCAGACGCCATCTGCGCGGAAACGCCAGCCATGATAGGGGCATTCGACGGTGTTTTCATCCATCACGCGGCCCGCGGAGAGCGGCACGCCGCGATGGGGGCAGATGTCGCGCAGCGCGAAGACCTTGCCATCGCGCATGCGCCCGATGACGATGGGTTCGCCCAGCAGGATTTCGCGGCGCATCTGGCCGGGCGGGAGCGTGTCGGCCAGCGCTGCCATGTACCAGAGGTCGCGCAGCAAAATCGGCGCAGTGTCGGCGCCTGTTGTCTGCGGGGTTTCCGCGTTCACGGCTTCTTACCGCCAATCGGCTTCAACAGGCTGTCGAGCGTGGTCATGAATTGCTGCCCCTTATAGGCAGGCAGCTTATAGGCCCATCCGTCGACGCGCGCATCTATGGTGCGGGCTTCCTTCTCGGCGGCGACCTTGCCGGGTACGGCTTCGGCGGAAACGGTGGCCCAATAATCCTGGCCTTGCTGGATGACTTTGGCGGTGACCAGCAGGCCGTCGAAGGTGCGGGTGATGACGCGGGTGGCGTCGGTGAAGTCGAAGCCTTGCGCCGGTTTGATGTCGTCGAAGGTGAAGCCAACGGCTGCCACCGCCACGCCATCGGGGGCTTGTGCGCTGAGGAGTTCGCGGCCCTTGGGCGTCGAGACCAGATGGAAATCGGCATCGCTCGGCTTGTCGCGGCGCACGGAATAAGACGGGCCTTTTGCCGGGAAGACGTCGACTTCCTGGATGCGCGCGCGATCCACATCCATCACCGTGCGGTCCATCCATTGCGACGGATCGGCATCGGGCTGCAGCACTCCACGGGCGAGCCAGCTTTGCGTTGAATCCGGTTTGCGCACGAAGATGCCGGAAAGGCCGCTGGCGTCGCCGATGTCCTGTGCCTTGCCGGCGATCAGCGAGGCGAGCGCATTTCCTTTTTCGTCCGACAGCGTGATGAGGACGCCATTGCCGCCGCTCGACGGCGGATCGAGATCGAGATAGCGCAGCCAGTCGACGCGCGCGGTACGCGGTTCGATGGTTTGCAGGGTTGCGACCGCGTTGATCGTCTTGCGCACTTCTTCGAACGAGGCGGGATAGTTGCCGCGTTCGGGCAGCACCCAGCCTTTTTCGGGCACGAACACGACGTCGAACGCGCCAAATTTCTGCGAGGCGATGTGGATCTTCGCGACATTGCGGACGTTGTGGGCGAGGTGCGGGAAGAAGGTTTCCGGCGTCGGCACGGGCGCGGACGCTTTTTCCTGGCGGTAGAGCGCCAGCGCCGCGAGCGCCACAAGCGCCACGGCGACGACGGTGAGAACGAGGAGATTGCGGCGGCGGGTTTCCATCGCGTGCTCCTACAGGCTCAACGCGCGCGCGCGGCGGCGGCGGCGCAAGAGCGCGAGGCCGATGGCGAACACGGCGACGAGCAACGGTACCAGCGCGATGTTGATGAAGGCCAGCCATTCGCCCAAGCGGTCAACCTCTTTGCGGAGATTGTGCTGCACGTCGCGCAGTTGCGAGCGCGTGTCGAGGAGTTCGCGGCGGAAGCGTTCGATCTCGGATTGTTGGGCGGCTGCGCCCGCTTGCAGGTTTGCGCCATTGGCGCCCTGTTGTAGCGCGCGCAGGCGATCCTGCGTGTCGGTCATTTTCTGCTTCAGCGCGTCGGCTTCGGACTGGAATTGCGCCTGCGCGTCGGCTTGCAGTTTTTGCACGACAGTGAAGGGGCGGTCATTGGTGGCGCGGGTGCGCAGGGAGATCAGGTCGTCCGAGCCCATCAGGTTTTCGACGGCGTTCAGGACGAACGAGCCGTTGTCCGCGAATGTGGCGGCGAGGCGCTTGCCGTAGAGATCCTGTACGCGGACCCAGAAACGGTCGTCGAGGAGGTCGGTGTCGGCGACAACGACGATGTTGGCGTCGGCCTTGCTGGATTTGATTTCGGCCGGCAATGGCGGCGCGTTGGCGGCTTGCGGCGGAGGGCCGTCCGGGAATGCGGTTTTCACCGGGCCGGAGATGCGCGCGGCGATCGCGTAACGCTCGCCGGTGGCGCGGATCGACGCCATCAACTGTTCGGGCTGGATCTTGCTGCGCGCTTCGTCGCCGCTGATCGGCATGGCGAGATCGGAGGATTGCACGAGTGGAATGAATTTCGTCGTCGCACCTTTTAGTGGCGTGAAGAAGCCGACGCTTGCGAGATTGAGCACCTGCAAATTCGCGGTCAGCGGATCGTGCTTGTCGAAATTGTCCGGCGTCAGGTGCAGCCACAGCGGATAGGCCGTCACCGGATTGCGCGGATCGGCGGAAATCTGAACGTGCTGGGCCAGCGAACGGTCCACCACCACCTTGTCGGGATCGTAAGCGATGCCCCACGCCTTGAACAGTTTCGGCAGATCGGACACCGGCGACTGCCCCGATTGCGGATCGATGCCGCCCGCGGGTTGCGCCATTTCGGAATTCGGATCGACGAACACCAGCACGCGTCCGCCGCGCAGCACGAACTGATCGATGGCATAAGTCTGCGTGTCGTTCAGCGACGTCGGGTGCGCGATCATCAACACATCGACGTCGGCGGGGATGCGGTCGAACTCTGCCGGCACCATGCGCGTGTCGTAGGTCTGGCGAAGCTGCTCGTAGACGATGTAGGGCTGCGCGCGTCCCTGCATCGCGGCCATCATACCGCCCGCGCCGACATCGAGCGGCAGGCTGGTGATGATGCCGAGCACCGGCTTCTTCGGCGTCGAAAGGCGATAGATCAGCGAAGTGAGATCGTATTCGAGATAGGCTTCGCGATCCTGCGAGAAGAACGGGATCGCTTCCTTGCCGTCGATGGTGTTGGTGCCGACGAGGCCGAAATAGACCATGTCGCCGGATTCGGTGGGCGCGCCGGTCAGCCCGTCCGACACCGCTTCGTCTTCGGCGGGCGTGAACGGTTCGGGATCGATTTCTTCGAGGATGATCTTGCCGTCGGAAATGGCGGCATAGTTGTGCAGCAGGTCGCGCACGCGATTGGCATAGGCCTGGATCTGCGCGTAGTCGGACGCGACCTTCTTCGAATAGAAGAATTTGAGGGTGATTGGCTCCTGCAGCTTTTCGATCGTGCTCTTGGTGCCGCGCGAAAGCGTGAAGAGGCCGTTCTCCGTCAGGTCGATCTTCGCGTTGGTGACGGAGGCGTCGAGCGCGATGTTGAGCGCGGCATAGATCACCACGGCCAGCACGATGAGCGCCAGGGCATAGACGCGGCGTGAGGTCGTGCTCATCTAGCCCACCTTCTTGAGGTCGATGACGACCACATTGATGGTGAGGAACAGCACGATGACCGAAAGGAAATAGACGACGTCGCGCAAGTCGATCACGCCAGCCGCGATGGAGGCGAAATGGGTGAGGAAGCTGAAAGACGAGACGGCGTTCACCAGAACGAGCGGCGCCCATGCCTGGAAGAAATCGAGCACGATGGGCGCGCCGGAGACGGTGAACAGGAAACACACCACCACACTCACCACGAATGCGATCACCTGATTGGCGGTGACGGCGGAGATGCATTCGCCGATGGCAAGATAAGCACCCGCCATCAGGAAACTGCCGATATAGCTGGCAAAGATCACGCCGTTATCGGGGTTGCCCAGGTAGTTGACCGTGATCCAGATCGGGAAGGTCAGCGCCAGCGCGATGCCGGTGAACGCCCATGCGGCGAGGAATTTACCCACCACCGCGGCGCGGATCGGAACGGGCAGGGTGAGCAACAATTCCATCGTCCCGGTGCGGCGTTCCTCTGCCCACAGCCGCATCGCGATGGCGGGCACGAGAAAGAGATAGAGCCACGGGTGATAACCGAAGAAGACGGTGAGGTCGGCGATGCCGTTGTCGTAGAACCGGCCGATGTAGAAGGTGAATGCGCCCATCGCGAACAGGAAGATCACGATGAAGACATAGGCAAGCGGCGTCGCGAAATAGGCGGCGAACTCCCGCTTGAAGATGGGCCACACCTGTTTCATCCGCGGGCCTCTCTGGCGCGCGCGGTGTCTTGCGTGGTGATGGCGCGGAAGACTTCGTCGAGGCGGCCGGCTTCGGCGTAAAGCTCTTTCACGTCCCAGCTCTTGGCGAGCGCGCTCACGTCTTCGATCAGCAGCGCGCCGCTTTTCGGGAACGCGGTCAGCTCGACCATGTTGTTGGGTAGCTTGCGTTCCTCGACGCCCGCGCAATCGTGCAGCGATTTCAGTTTCGCCTTGATCGCGCCCGCATCGCCCGCCGCAACGGTGAGGGTGACGGCGTTGTGATGTCTCGAACGTGCTATCAACTGGCCCGGCGTGCCGTCGGCCACCACGCGGCCGCGGTCGATGATCACGGCGCGAGTGCAGATGGCTTCCACTTCTTCCAACAGATGCGTGGAAACGATGATCGCCTTTTGCGGTGCCATCGCGCGGATCAATCCGCGCACCGCATGTTTCTGATTGGGGTCGAGGCCGTCCGTCGGCTCGTCCATGATGAGCACCGGCGGATCGTGCAGGATCGCTTGTGCCAGCCCCACGCGCCGTTTGAAACCTTTCGACAGAGTTTCGATGGGCTGATCCAGCACGGGATCGAGGTCGCACTTCGCCACTGTGTCGGCGATGCGGTTGCGCGCTTCGCTGCCGCTCAGGCCACGCACCTGTGCGATGAAGTTCAGGAACTGACGCGGTGTCATGTCCCCATAGGCCGGCGCGCCTTCGGGCAGGTAGCCGATCTGCTTGCGGGCGGCGATGCCATCGCTCTCGATGTCATGCCCCAGAACACGGACCTTGCCGGAGGTGGGCGAGAGATAGCCCGTCACCATTTTCATGGTGGTGGACTTGCCTGCGCCGTTCGGGCCCAGGAAGCCCAGCACCTCGCCCTTCTTCACGGCGAGGTCGATTCCGGCAACCGCCGCGAACGGGCCGAAGTGTTTGGTCAAGCCCTCGATTTCAATCATCGGTTGGGGGAAATCCGGTGGGTAAGAGCGGGATTCTGCTTAGAGAAACCGCGCCCTCCCCGCAAGCAACGAAGCCTTATCTTTGTTTTATCTCTTGACTTAGTTGATTGTTCAATCAAGTATTCTGCCATGGGCGATACCACGCGGGACAAACTGATTGGAACGGCCATGCTCCTGTTCTGGGAGAAGGGTTATGACGCCACGAGCGTTGCCGACATCCTTCGGGCGGCGGGCGCCAACAGCGGCAGCCTCTACCACTTCTTCCCCACCAAACAGCACCTGCTGATCGAGGTGTTGCGTTGCTACGAGACCGGCATCGAGCCGATGCTGCTTGAACCATCGTGGAAGGGTGTGAGCGATCCGATCGCGCGCGTGTTTGCGTTGCTTGCCGGCTATCGTCAAAAGCTGGTCGATACCGATTGCTTCTACGGTTGCCCCATCGGCAGCCTCGCGCTGGAACTTCACGAACCCGATCCACCGGTGCGCGAGCGTATCGCCGCCAATTTCAATCTGTGGGTCGATGCCGTCGAGAAATGTTTTGTCGAAGCGGGTTCGCGCCTGCCAGCAGATTTGGATCGCCGGGCGCTCGCCGTCTTCACGCTGACAGCGATGGAAGGCGGCGTCATGCAATCGCGCACGCATCGGACGCTGGAGTCCTTCGACGCCTCCATCGCCATGTTGCGCGACTACGTTTCCAGACTCGAACGCGAAGCCGGACAGAAAGGGTGAACCGATGAAAATCGCATTGGGAATTGCCGTATTTGGCATATTTGCGGCGCAGGCTGCTACGGCTGCCGACATCAAGGACGAATCCTATCGCGATGCGGAAGGTCATCGCGTGTTGCGCGAAGTGATCCTCATCGATGCTCCGGTTTCGCAAGTATGGGATGCCTTCACGACCGATAAGGGGTTCATGAAATGGGCCGCGCCTTTTGCTCACATCACGCCCGGCAATGGCGGTATGATGGAATCGGGTTTCGCGGCGAACGGAAAAATCGGCGATCCCAACAATGTGCTCAACCGCATCGATGTGTACCTTCCCGACAGCATGATCGTCATGCGTAACGAACATGTGCCGGCCGGCGGACCGATGGACCCCGACCTCATCCAGAAGGTTCGCACAATTATCACTTTTGCGCCGGCGGGCGACGGCAAGACCGAGTTGACCCAGACGGTGGTGGGTTTCGGGGAAACGCCCGGCTACGATGCAATGTACGCACATTTCCGAGACGGCAATGCGGAATACCTTCAAAGCCTCGCCGAAAGTTTTGCTGCGAAAAGCGGCTGAGGTTGACTGTGCGGTCAAAGCGGGAAAAATGAAATCCCAAACATCGGGATGAAACCCTGTCTGCTCTCCAACGTCTCGACCGCAAGATCCTCGAACGCTGCACCCTGATCGGCATTGTGCTGGAAGTGGTGCTGGTGGTGGCGGGCCATTTCAGCCAGTGGGTCGAACTGCACGTCTTCCAGTTCGGCGGCATGATGATCGCCGCCATCGCGGGTTATCTCTATGGCATGCACAGCGCCAAGGGCTGGGGCGCCAGCGCCTTTGCGGGCGCGATAGCAGGCGGCACCTGCGGAATCATTGGCATCGCGGTTGCCGTTGTGTTGCAAGAATTACCGATGCTGGCGCTGATCGTCGGCACGCTCGTTTGCATTCTGACGGGCGCCGTCGGCGGATTGTTCGGACAGATGGCCGCGAATATGCGGAAGTTGATTTGAACGCATCGAAACCCTCCCCTTGAGGGAGGGTCGATAAAATTTCGCAGCGTCAGCGGAGAAATTTTTCGGGGAGGGGTCCAAATTGCGAGAGCATTGACCCCTCCCCGAAAAATCTTTCGCTTCGCTCAAGATTTATTCGCCCCTCCCTCAAGGGGAGGGTTTGGTTGAGTTCAAACCCTCAACATCAAGCCGCCATCTACTACCAACCCGTGACCTGTAACGAATCCTCCGTCGTCCGACGCGAGGAACAACGCGCCACGCGCGAGATCGATCGGTTGGCCCAACCGGCGTAACGCTGCTTTCTTCGCCCAGATGTCTGCCACGTCGGGGCGCGCATCCCACAGGCCGCTGGTCATGCCGGTTTTGATGGCGCCGGGTTCGAGGAAGTTGGCGGTGATTCCGAACTTGCCCAATTCCAGCGCCAGGGTGCGCGTGAGTCCCGCAACGCCGGCTTTGGAGGCGCAATAGGCAGCAAGGCCATAATCGGTTCCTTCCGCCATGACCGACGCCACGTTGATGATTCGGCCCGCCGCACTTTTGCGCAAATGGGGAATCGCTTTCTGGCAAAGGCGGAATTGCGCGGTGAGGTTGACGGAGATCGTGCGATCCCAATCGGTCTGTTTCATTTCCTCGGCCAGCGCGCTGGACGCGATGCCCGCATTGTTCATCAGGATGTCGATCTGGCCGAAATGGGCGATGGCCTCTTTCACGATCGCATCGGCCGAATCTTCGTCGGCGACGCTTTTCTCGAAGGTCACGATTGCGGCGTGATCTTCATGGGCTTTGGCCAGGCCCTTGCCGGCCAAGTCCACTGCCAGCACGCGCGCGCCTTCGCTGGCGAACAGTTGGGCCGATGCCTTGCCGATGCCGCTGGCGGCGCCGGTGACGATGGCAACACGATCTTTGAGACGCATGGCAGTTCCTCGCTGAATGTCTGTCCATTCAGCGTGACGCCATACGGTGCGGGAGGGAAGTATCGGCTGCCCGAAGAAAATACCCGAAGGGGCTTGGGGGGCATGCTTTGTGTCCGAGCATCTCTACGCTCGAGCAGCCGACCATGCTGATATGGGGGTGTAAAACGGCGTTGCAAGGGTCGAAATAAGGCACTTTTGGGGCACGCAAAGTTCCCTCGCGGAAACCGAGGAAAGCCTGAAAAAGCCTTCATTTAAGAATGCCTTGTGTTGATGGTTATTTGATGATTTATTGAGTAACCAAACAGGAGTTCCCATGAAATCTGCCCTTGGCATCCCTTCCGGGATCGAAACCTATGTGAAGACGTTTGGCGTCCGCGAGCATCCCGCGCTCAGGCGCTGCCGGGAGGAGACGCAGGCCAATCTTCCCGTCGCCCAGATGCAGATCGGGGAGGATCAGGGCGCGTTCATGGGGCTGCTGGCGAAGCTCACGGGCGCTGTTCGTTGCCTGGAGGTGGGCGTGTTCACCGGCTACTCGTCGCTCGCCGTGGCGCTGGCGCTGCCGGAGAACGGGCGCATCGTGGCATTGGATGTTTCCAAGGAGTTCACCGACCTCGCGCGGGGCTATTGGGAAGAGGCGGGCATGTCGCGCAAGATCGACCTGCGCCTCGGGCCCGCCATCGAAAGCCTCGATGCGATGATCGCGAAGGGCGAAGGGCCGTTCGACATGGCATTCATCGATGCCGACAAACCCAATTACGACGGATACTACGAACGCGTGCTGAAGCTCTTGCGCACCGGCGGGCTGATCGCGCTCGACAACATGCTGTGGAACGGGGCGGTGGCCGATTCTTCGGATCAATCGGAAAACACCAGGGCGATCCGCGCACTGAACGAGAAAATCCATGGCGACGACCGCGTGGACATCTCGCTCATCACGGTGGCCGACGGGATCATGCTGGCAAGGAAGAGGTGAGTAGGGAGTAGGGAGTAGGGATTGGGAATCGGCTCTATTCGCTACTCACCATTCACTACTCCCTTGAACCGCCCCCCGCTTCGGCCCAAACTTCCGCCCGTATGGCTGAAGAACCCATAGCGTTGCACCGCGCGGAGGCTCGCCCCACCGCGCGGAACGAGAGTTGGGGCGGATCGGTCTGGACCGCGGCGAAAGTCCGCTTCGACCGGGCGGAGCTCAATCACATCCTCACGCTCTACGGACGCATGGTGGCCGCCGGCGAATGGCGCGACTACGCCATCGACTTTCTCGACGACCGTGCCGTGTTCTCCGCCTATCGTCGCACCAGCGAAGTGCCGCTCTACACCATCGTCAAACAGCCGAAACTGAAGGCGAAGCAGGGACAGTATGCGGTGATCGCCGCGACGGGGCTGGTGCTCAAGCGTGGGCACGAACTGGATCAGGTGCTGCGGGTGCTGGAGAAGAAATTGATCAAGGCGTTGGCGGAATAAGCCACCCACTTACCTCTCCCTTGTGGGGAGGGGATAGAAAACAAAAAGGCCCCGATTTTCATCGGGGCCTTTTCGTGTTTGGTATCGCCTGTTAGCGGCGGTCGCCCATGAGGCGCATCAACATGACGAACAGGTTGATGAAGTCGAGGTAGAGGGCCAGTGCGCCCATGATCGCGCCGCGGCCGGATGCCGTGCCGTCCATGTTCGGCTGGTACATTTCCTTGATCTTCTGCGTGTCGTAGGCCGTGAGACCGGTGAAGATCACCACGCCGAGCACCGAGATCACGAACTGCAGCATCGAGGACTGGAAGAACATTCCCACCACCGATGCGATGATGATGCCGATCAGGCCCATGAACAGGAACGAGCCGAAACCGGTGAGATCGCGTTTGGTGGTGTAGCCCCACAGGCTCATGCCGCCGAACATCGCAGCCGTGATGAAGAACACCTGCGCCACACTTGCGCCCGTGTAGAGCAGCAGGATCGGCGCCAGCGAAACGCCCATCAGCGTCGCGTAGCCCCAGAACGTCAGTTGTGCAGCCTGTACGCTCATGCGGCTGATGCGCCACGAGAGCAGCAGCACGAGGCCGAGCGGCGCGAACAGCGCGACCCAGCCCAGCATTGAAAGCGTGTACGCACCGTTCGGCGCGACCTGGAAGAACAGCTCCGTAACCGGCCGTACATTGGCAACCACCCATGCGCTGATGCCGGTCAGAACCAGACCGGAGAGCATGTAGTTGTAGACCCGGAGCATGTGCGCCCTAAGGCCGGCGTCGTAGAGGTCCGCCGTCGTCGAGGGGGCTCTCAGCACCCGATTGTCGTAATCAGCCATAGTTCAAAAATCCTCCTTGCCGGCTTTGGGCCGGTGACCACCGTAATATCGGGTGTGAGGACCGCTATATCAAGGCCGGATCGGGCGTGGGGTATTCGGGAATAATCATGACGAATCAGCAACATAGGCCGCAATTGCCCGGTTTCGGCGCGCTCACGGATTGCGAAGCTGCTCCGAAGGCTTGGCTGCAAGCGCTACCCAGGCGCCAATCAGACCCATCGCCAGCGTCACTGCGCCGCCGCCCAACACGGTGAGAAGGGCTGCCTGCGGGTCGAACACGAAGGGCACGCCGAAGACCTGTTTGGTCACGATGGAAGCGGCGAATGTTCCGGCGCCAAGCGCAAGCACGCCTGTCACCACGCCCAGCAAGCCATATTCGAGCGCGTAGATGCCCGCGATCTGGCCGCGCGTCATGCCCAGAACCTTGAGCACCGTGGAATCGTAAAGCCGCGCGCGTTGCCCCGCCGCGATCGCGCCCGCGAGCACCAGCAATCCGGCGAAGATCGTGAGCAGGCTTGCCGCACGCACGCCGAGCGCGAGCTCCTGCAAAAGGCTGCTCACCTGTGCGATGGCATCCTTCACGCGCACGGCCGAGACGTTGGGGAATTGATCGGTGATGGAGCGATAGACGGATTCTTCATCGCGAGCGGGCACGCGCACGGTGGCAAGGAAGGAATGCGGCGCCTTGTCGATGATGCCGGGCGAGAGGATGAGCACGAAGTTCTGCCGCCCGCTGGCGAAGTTCACGTTGCGCAGATTGGAGATGCGCCCCGTCAATTCGCGCCCCAACACGTTCAATGTGATCGTGTCGCCGATCTTCAGATGCATGCCCTGGGCGAGATCGGCATCGAACGAGATCAATGTCGGCCCGGAATAGTTCGCGGGCCACCATTTGCCTTGCGCGATGTCCGTTCCCGGCGGCGGCGCGGCAGCATAGGTGATGCCGCGGTCGCCGCTGACCGCCCATTTGGCGTCGTTCTCGATCTTGGCGTTGCGGGCGGGCACGCCGTTGAGATCGACGATCCGTCCACGGATCATCGGGGTGCGCTTGTAGTCTTTCGCCGAACGGAAACGGGCGATCGCGCGGTCGAAAGCTTGGGCTTCATCGGGCTGGATGTCGATGAAGAAAAAGCTGGGCGCGGTACCGGGGAGATCGTTCTGCACCTGCGCGGAGATCGTGCGGTCGAGGAGGGCGACGGTTGCGAGCAAGGTCAGGCCGAGACCGAGTGCGGTGACAACCGCAACGGTGTGCGCGCCGGGCCGTGTGAGATTGGCGAGCGCGAGCCGCACTCCCGAACGGCGCGGATGCGGCAGCGCCTTCAACAACAATCGCAACCCTTCGCCGACGATGCGAAGGATCACGAGACCGGCAGCGATGCCGCCAAGGAATTCCAATGCAAAAATGGGTGCGGGCGAGAGCACGAACGCCAATGCCACGATCAATACGCCGGCGATTGCCGCGGCGAGCAGATAAGGCCAGCGGCCACGCACATTGGCGCGCGCGACGAGATCGCGGAAAAGGCTGGCGGGCTGGATTTCCCGGGCGCGCGCAAGCGGCGGAATGCCGAACGCGGCGGCGGAGAGCAATCCGAACACGGCGGCAAGCGCAAGCGGCAGCGGATAGATCTTGAAATCGGCGGGGATGGGAAGCGCGCTGGCAAAGAATTTCGCGAACAGGAAGGGAAGGGCGGCACCCACCGCAAGCCCGATGACAACAGCCAACGCTGCAATCGCCATCACCTGCAGGAAGAAGGCGAGGAAGATCAGTTGCCCATCCGCGCCCAGCGATTTGAGGATGGCGATTTCGTTTCGCTTGCGGTCGAGGAATGCGGAAATCGCTTGCCCTGCACCGACACCGCCAACCGCAAGCGCGGTGAGACCCACCAATGTCAGAAACATGGTGATCTGCGAGATGAAGCTGCTGGTGCCGGGCGTTGCATTGGCGCGGTCGTGAATTTCCCAGCCCGCATCGGGAAACGCTTTCAACGCTTCGGCGCGAAATTGTGCGGGCGAACGCTGCGGCGGCATTGCCACGCGATAGGAATATTGGATCAGGCTTCCGAGCGTGACCAAGCCCGTGTGGCTCAAACCCGCATCGGAAATCATCACATGCGGGCCAAGGCTGAATCCGCCCGAAATGCGATCCGGCTCGTTTGCGAGAACGGCAGTGATGCGAAAGTTCTGCGTGCCGATGCGCATCATCCCGCCGCGCGCAAGGTGCAGGCGATCGAGCAGCGTCTGTTCCGCAACCGCGCCACAGATGTTTTGCGAACATTGCAGCGCATCCGCCAGTTTGATGTTCGGCGAAAGCCCGACGCTGCCGTAAAGCGGATAAAGATTGTCGATGGCTTTCAGTTCGACAAGCTGGCGGTCTTCTTCGTTGCCGTTCTTCAGCGCATAGGCCATGCCGCGCATCGAAATGACTTCGGTGACGCGGCCATATTTTTCGAGCAACGCGTGTTCAGCAGGCGTGGTTTCGCGATGGACGAGCCCGACTGACACATCGCCGCCCAAGAGCACGCGGCCCTGTTCGGCCAGCCCGGTGAGAAACGCCTGTGACAGCGAACCGACGCTCGCTATCGCCGCCACCCCCAGCACCAGCGAAGCCAGAAAGATGCGGAATCCAGAAAGGCCGCTGCGCATTTCGCGCCGGGCGAGTTTCAGCGCAAGACCAAGCCGGTTCAAACGCGTTCATCCGCCACGATGCGGCCATCCTTTAGGCGAACGATGCGCCCGCAACGCCGCGCCAAAGCCTCTTCATGCGTCACGAGAAACAATGTCGTCTGCGCGCGTGCATGAAGCGCAAATATGAGATCGGCGATTTCACTGCCAGTCGCACCGTCGAGATTGCCGGTGGGTTCGTCGGCGAACAGCACTTTCGGCTGCGTCGCCATCGCGCGCGCCAAAGCCACGCGTTGTTGTTCGCCGCCGGAAAGCTGTCCGGGATAGTGATCGGTGCGCGCCCCCAAACCCACCGCGGCCAGTTCGGTGCGTGCGCGATCGAACGCGTCGTCGGCGCCGCCCATTTCCAGCGGCACGGCCACATTCTCAAGCGCGGTCATGGTGGGGATCAGGTGGAACGACTGGAACACGATGCCGATGCGTCCGCGCCGGAAACGGGCCAGCGCATCCTCGCCCATGCGGGTGATGTCTGTCCCGTCGATGACGACGCGGCCCGAACTGGCGGCTTCAAGCCCTGCGGCCACCATCAGCAGCGAGGATTTGCCGGAACCCGAAGGCCCCAGAAGCGCAATGGTTTCGCCTTCGCCGACCGAAAGGCCGACCCCGTTCAGAATGTTGACCGCCCCGGCCGCGCTCGCCAAGTTGAGGTGCACGTCTTCCAACTGAATGGCTGGCAACTGAATGGCTGGCAACTGAATGGCGGGTGGGCGAGTCTGCATCGGATGATTCTTCCCCTCTCAGGCGATATGGCATGACACGCCGTAGATTCAAGTTGGTGCGCCGTCTTACCTCCCCCTTGTGGGGAGGTCGGAGAGCGAAGCGATCCGGGTGGCGGACCGCTCTATGTGATGCGCACCGCCCCCCACCCGAAAAACGCCATGCGTTTTTCGACCTCCCCACAAGGGGGAGGTTAGCAGCTGGTTTGATCTTTGCGCTTTGTGTTGCCGCGCCCGCCAACGCCGCCCCAATCAAAATCCTCGCCTTCGGCACCAGCTTGACCCAGGGCTATGGTCTTCCCCCCGGCACAGAATATCCCGTTGTGCTCGAAGAGCGGCTGAAGGCGGCGAAGATCGACGTGAGGGTCGTCAACGCCGGTGTCTCGGGCGATACGAGCGCGGGCGGCGCATCGCGGATCGACTGGTCGCTGGCGGATCGCCCCGATGCAGCGATTGTGGAGTTGGGCTCGAACGACGCATTGCGCGGGCTTTCGCCGAAGCAGACGGAGAAGAACATCTCCGACGTGCTCGCAAAACTCAAAGCCGCGCATGTGAAGGTGTTGCTGCTGGGCATGAAGGCGCCGCGCAATCTGGGGCCGGAATATGCGGCCGAGTTCGATCCCATCTATCCGCAGCTGGCGAAGAAATATGACGTAATGCTTTATCCCTTCGTGCTCGATGGCGTGGCGCTGAACCCGAAGCTCAATCAGGCAGACGGGATGCATCCCAATCCGGCGGGGGTGAAGATCGTCGTTTCCAAGCTGTTGCCGTATGTGAAGAAACTTCTGGGGCGCTGATGTTCAAACGTCTGGCATCGGTTGGCGGGTTCACGCTTTTGTCGCGCATCACGGGCTTCGTCCGCGATGTGCTGATGGCGGCGATATTGGGCGCGGGGCCGTTGTCGGACGCTTTCCTTGTGGCGTTCCGCCTGCCCAACAATTTCCGCGCGATCTTCGCAGAAGGCGCATTCAATCTCGCCTTCCTGCCCCGTTATGCGGCGATGCGCGAAACCGATGGGCATGATGCGGCCTCACGGTTCGCCAATCGCGTCTATTCCTGGCAGATGATCACGCAGGTGGTCATTCTGCTGCTCGCGCTGGGCGCGATGCGGCCGATCATCTCTGTGATGGCGCCGGGATTTGCAGCGCATCCCGGGCAGTTGGAACTTGCGACAAGCCTCGCGCGCATTGCCTTTCCCTATCTCATCTTCACCGTGGTCGCGGTGCAGCTTTCGGCGATGCTGAACGCGGTGGGGAAATTCGCGGCGGCATCCGCTTGGTCGATTTTCCTCAACGTCGCGATGATCGGTGCGTTGTTCTGTGCGCCGTTCTTTCCCAACGCGGCTTATGCCGCCGCCTGGGGCGTTTTTGCGGCGGGCATTTTGCAACTGGTGTTCATCGTGTGGGCCGCCGCGCGCAGCCATTTGCGATTGCGGTTCGAACGCCCGCGCTGGACGCCGGAGATCAAGCAGTTCCTGCTCGCACTGGGTGCTGCCACCATCGGGTCGGCCAGCGTGCAGATTGGTTTGTTCATCGACAATGTGATTGCGAGCTTCCTTCCGTCCGGCGATCTGACCGCGCTGTACTACGCGGACCGCATCAACCAGTTGCCGATGGGCACACTGGCGGTGGCCATCGGCACCGTGTTGTTGCCGGAAATGTCGTCTCTGCTTGCCAAAGGCGATCGCAACGGCGCCGATGCGGCACAGAACCGTTCGGCGGCGCTCGCATTATTCCTGACATTGCCGTTCGTCGCCGCGTTCTTCACCGTGCCGATGACGATCATGCAGGGATTGTTCGCACACGGTGCGTTCCATCTGGAGGCCGCCCGCATTTCTGCCAATGCGTTGATGGCCTATGGCGTGGGGTTGCCGGCCTTCGTGTTGATCCGCTGCGTCTCGCCCGCGTTCTACGCGCGCGGCGACACGGCGACGCCGGTGCGCGCGACGGTGGCCTCGGTCGTCGTGAACATCGCGTTGAAAATCGTGCTCGTTTGGGGCGCGCATTTGGGCGCGGCGGGTATTGCGCTTGGCACGTCGCTGGCTGCATGGGTGAATGTGGGTGTGCTGGTGGCGCTGGCGCGTTCGCGCGGCTTTCTCACCATCGATCAGGTGTTTCGCCGTTCGGTGCCGCCGACATTGCTGGCAACGGTGGCGACGGGGACTGGCGCATCTCTCGGCGTGTTCTTGGCGGCGCAGATTCCGATGAAGAACACGGTGTTTGCGGATGAAGCAGCACTCGCCTGCGCCATCGCCTGTGGCGGTATCGCATTTCTGCTGGTGGGATTTCTCTTCCGCAAATCCCTGCCGCTCGGCCGCCTGTCGCGGAGCCGCACATGATCCGCCTGTTCGTTGCCATCGACCTGCCGGATACGGTCGCGGATTCTCTTGCGCGTTTGCAGGCGGGCGTGCCCGGCGCGCGATGGCAGACGCGCGAGCAATTGCATCTGACCTTGCGCTTCATCGGGGAGGTCGATCAACGCGACGCAGCCTCCATCGACGAAATGCTGGCGTCCATCGATGCGCCGCGATTTTCGCTGGAGCTGAAATCGGTCGGCGAATTCGGCGGCAAGAATCCGCGCGCGTTGTGGGCCGGGGTGGTGACGAACGAGTCCCTGAGCTTTCTGCAACGCAAGATCGAAAGCGTGTTGCAACGGCTGGGCCTGCCGCCGGAAGAACGCAAATACCGGCCGCATATAACGCTTGCCCGCCTGCGCGGCACGCCGCCGGGCGCGGTGATGGATTTCCTGGCCGATCACGGGCTTTACGCCAGCGGGCCTTTCGAGGCGCGTGCGTTCACACTGTTTTCGAGTCATCTTTCGCCGAACGGGAGCATCTACACCCCCGAACGCGTTTATCCGTTGCGATAGGAGTTAAGCGATGAAGAAGATCGAAGGCGAGGCGCTGAAAGCGGCACTCGCGAAACTGCCGGGGTGGAAAGAGGTATCCGGCCGCGCCGCGATCACGCGCAAATTCGAGTTCGCCGATTTCAACGAGGCGTTCGGTTTCATGTCGCGCGTTGCGTTGCTGGCGGAGAAGATGGATCATCACCCCGAATGGTTCAACGTCTACAAGACGGTGGACGTGACGCTTGCCACGCACGACGCAAACGGTGTGACCGACAACGACATCCAGATGGCGCTGGCGATGGACGCCTACGCCAAACGCTGATGCGCCTGCTCGCGATCTCGGGAAGTTTGCGCGCAGCGTCCTCCAACACGACACTGCTGAAGGCGGCGCAGTTGGTCGCGCCGCAAGGAATGGAGATCGAGCTTTATGACGGGCTCGGCTCGCTGCCGCATTTCAATTCCGATCTCGATGTCGAGCCGCTGCCGCCCACGGTTGCGGATTTGCGCGCGCGCATTGCCGCAGCGGATGGGTTGCTGATCTCTTCGCCGGAATATGCGCGGGGTGTTCCCGGTTCGCTCAAGAACGCGTTCGACTGGCTGGTGAGCGGGCCGGAGTTTCCGGAGAAGCCGATTGCGTTTTTCAATGCATCGGATCGCAGCTTGAATGCGCAAACGGCGTTGCGGCTGACGCTTGAAACGATGTCCGGGCGGATGGTGGACGAAGCGATGGTGACGGTTCGTTTGCTGGGCAAAATGCAAACGGCGGAAGAGATTGCAAATGATCCGGAGATTGCGGGCATGTTGAGAGTGGCGCTGGTCGCCTTTGCCAAGGTCGTTGTGAAATAAAACGCATTCCCTCTGCCCCTCAAGGGGAGAGGGAACGAGATTATTCTTTAAACCGCGAACTTGAACGCTTCCCCGTCGCGTTCGACGCGGCCTGCGGTCGGCGACGCGAAATGCGTGCCGATCACCAGCACCGGTTTTTCCGACCATTCTTTCAGCATCGCGCGGCGCGTGGCTTCGGCGGCGCGGCGGTCGCTGTCATACGGCGTGGCCCAGTTGGGGTTCGCCATCTGGACGGGGTGGTGGATCATGTCGCCGGTGATGATCGCGGTTTCGCCTTTGGATTCGATCACCACGCTCACATGACCGGGCGTGTGGCCAGTGGTCGGCATCAAGCGGATTTCGGGCGAGATGCGGTGGCTCATCTCCACCATGTCGGCGAGGCCGGATTCGAAAATGGGTTTCACCGAATCCGCCATCACCTGCGTCTGTTCTTCGTCAGCCTCGAAGGTTTGCCAGTGGTCGAATTCTTGGCGCCCGATCAGGTAGCGCGCATTGGGGAAGGTGGGTTGCCACTTGCCGTCCACCAGCATGGTGTTCCAGCCGACGTGGTCGACATGCAGATGCGTGCAAACGACAAAATCGATTTGTTCGCGGGGAGCGCCTGCATCCGCCAGATGTTGCAGGAAGGCGGTTTGCAACGGGCTGTGCAGGGTGAGGCCGCGCGGCTTGTCGTTGCCGATGCAGGTGTCGACGATCAGCTTGAGGCCGGGCGCTTCCACCAGCAGGGCGTGGATCGACAGAAGCAGCATCCCGTCCGGCGTGATGAAGTGCGGGCTCAGCCAGGGGATCGCTTTCAAGGCCTGCGGCGAGGCGTAACGGATGAACGGCGCTCTTTCGCTATAGGGAACAGGCACTTCCATTTCGACGATTCGCGTGATCTTCACGTCGCCGATTTTCCAGTTCAACATTTCCAACCCCGAATTTAAATAACCAGCGGGAGAAGAATGCCGGGTTCCCGCCGCGAATGCCAGCGGGGAACCACAGCCTGTCGTTACCGTTACCTGCTCGGTAATTTTGTGCAGGAAGCGATTATGGCGGACAGTACGAACAGTGGCAGCGGCGCAACGCCTTGGCTGGCATTTTTAGTCGGCGGCCTTCTGGTTGCCGTGGCGGCATTGGGTTTCCTCATGTTCACAGGCGGTCATTTCGGTGCCCCGCAGGCGGCCAATCCGACACATCTCAATGTCACGGTGAAGGAACCCGGCAAGCACTAAGCCGGATGGCGTAACCCTTCGAGCATCAAGCGCAACGCGGCGGAAAGTTCGCGGGCGCGTTTCTTCGAGTCTTGCGATTTTGCG
Organism: Rhizomicrobium sp.; assembly: GCA_035543495.1. Lineage (GTDB taxonomy): Bacteria > Pseudomonadota > Alphaproteobacteria > Micropepsales > Micropepsaceae > Rhizomicrobium. The sequence goes on from DATKJT010000045.1 coordinate 108,586, forward strand.
CAGACAAGACACGCTTCCATCACGGCGCCCATGAAGAGATGCGTCAGCGCTTCCACGCGCGGGGGCGGCGCGGAACTTCCAAGGATGTGTCCGATCATCGCCTTCGCGCCCGCGCCGAAATAACGGTCGTCGATCTCCCGCCATTTCTGCCAGCCGATCACCACCGGGCCGTCGATCAGCAGGATTTGCCGGATCGGCGGTTCGTTCGCCGTGATCAGATAACGCAGCACCGCCGCCGCAATTTGATCCAGCGGATCGGCCATTTTCAGCATGGCGGGCGAGGGTGGTGTCGCGGCGAGTTCCGCCTGCACGTTTTCCAGCACCTGCGTGAAGATTTCTTCCTTGGATTTGAAATGGTGATAGACCGCGCCCTTGGCGACGCCGGCTTCGGCCGCGATGTCGTCGATACTCGTGGCATCGAAGCCGCGGGCGGCGAATCGTTTGCGCGCCGCTTTTTGGATGGAGGCGATGGTGGCTTCGCTGCGTTCGGACTGGCGGACCATGGCTTGACAACAGACTCCCAGTCGGTAAATTCAGACTTGAAGTCGGTAAATATAGTCTGGGAGAAGTTCCATGGGAAGCCTGTCTTCGACGCTTTGTTTCGCGGGCATCTTGCTGTTCGTTCTGGGGCTTGCGACCGGGTTTGCGATTCCGGCCTTCCGCAGTTCGCGCATTGGGCTTTCCGCGCATCTGACCGGTGTGCAAAGCGGCACCTTCCTGGTGGCGTTGGGTCTGTTGTGGCCGAAGATCGCGCTGTGGCCGTCTCTCGACGGCGCAATCGGCAATGCGATCTGGGTTTCCCTCTATGCGGTCTACGGCTCGCTGGTGCTGGCGGCCGCGTTCGGCGCAGGCCGCGATCTGCCGATTGCGGGCGGCGGCATTTCCACCACGCGCGGCAAGCAGATTGCCGTCACCGCGCTGATGGGCACGGGCTCGATCGTCGTGCTGCTCGCATTGGCGGCACTTCTGATCGGCTGGCAATGGCGGGCCTAACGCTTCGCGTTCTTCACCAGATCGGTCACCACGCCGGGGTCGGCCAGGGTTGACGTATCGCCAAGGTTCGACGTGTCGCCTTCCGCGATCTTGCGCAGGATGCGACGCATGATCTTTCCCGAACGCGTCTTCGGCAGGCCGGGTGCGAACTGAATCGCATCGGGTTTGGCGATGGGCGAGAGATGCTTCGAGACGAAGGCTTTCAATTCCTCGGCCAACTTGTCGCTCGGCGTGGCCTCCAACGTCAAAGTGACGTAGGCGTAGATACCTTGTCCCTTGATGTCGTGCGGAAAGCCAACCACAGCGGCTTCCGCCACCGAATGATGTTCCACCAGCGCGCTTTCGATTTCGGCGGTGCCCAGCCGATGGCCCGACACGTTGATCACGTCATCCACGCGGCCGGTGATCCAATAGTAACCGTCCTCATCGCGGCGGCAGCCGTCGCCGGTGAAGTATTTGCCGCGATAGGTTTTGAAATAGGTGTCGATGAAGCGCTGGTGATCGCCATAAACCGTGCGCATCTGGCCGGGCCAGGAATCGAGCAGCACCAGATTGCCGGCGGCGGCACCTTCCAGAACCTTTCCGTCCGCATCGACGAGTTGCGGCTGGATGCCGAACAACGGCTTCGTTGCCGATCCGGGTTTGAGATCGGTCGCGCCGGGTAGCGGCGAAATCAGGATGCCGCCGGTTTCGGTTTGCCACCATGTGTCGACCACCGGACAACGGCTGTCGCCGACGTTGCGGTAATACCAAAGCCATGCTTCGGGATTGATCGGCTCGCCCACGCTGCCGAGCAGGCGCAGGCTGGCGCGCGATGTTTTCTTCACCGGCGCTTCGCCTTCGCGCATCAGTGCGCGGATGGCGGTGGGGGCTGTGTAGAAGATATTGACCTTGTGCTTGTCGATCACCTCCCAGAAACGCGAGGTGGTGGGATGGTTCGGCACGCCTTCGAACATCAGCGTGGTCGCGCCATTGGCGAGCGGACCATAGACGATATAGCTGTGGCCGGTGACCCAGCCCACATCGGCCGTGCACCAGTAGATGTCGCCGTCGTGATAATCGAACACGTATTGGTGCGTGAACGCGGCATACATCAGATAGCCGCCGCTCGTGTGCAGAACGCCCTTGGGTTTTCCGGTCGAGCCGGAAGTGTAGAGAACGAACAGCGGATCTTCCGCGTTCATCTCCACCGCCGGGCAATCGGTTGAAACCTTCGCCGCCGCTTCGTGATACCAGACGTCGCGGCCCGCATGTATGTGCACTTTCGCGCCGGTTCGCTTGACCACGACCACCGTCTTCACATCGGGGCATTGGGCAAGCGCCAGATCGGTGTTCATCTTGAGTGGGATGGGTTTGCCGCCGCGCAATCCTTCGTCCGACGTAAGCACCACGGTGCTCGCGCAATCGAGAATGCGCCCCGCAAGACTGTCCGGCGAAAAGCCCGCGAACACCACCGAATGCACCGCGCCGATGCGCGCGCAGGCAAGCATCGCGTAAGCCGCTTCCGGGATCATCGGCAGGTAGATGGTGACGCGGTCGCCCTTCTTGACGTTGTGCGCTTTCAGCACATTGGCAAAGCGGCAAACCTCGCGGTGCAGTTCTTCGTATGTGATGGCTTTGGATTGCGAAGGATCGTCGCCTTCCCAGAGGATCGCCGTCTGCTTGGCACGCTTGGGCAAATGGCGGTCGATGCAGTTGGCAGAGACGTTCAGCGAGCCGTCCTCGAACCATTTGATGTGCAAGTCTTCTGGCTGCCAGGAAACGTTCTTCACTTTGGTGAATGGCTTGATCCAGTCGATGCGCCCCGCCTGTTCCGCCCAGAACCCGTTCGGGTCCTTCACCGAGCGCGCATACATCTCCTCATATTTCGCGCGATCGATCAGTGCGCGCTTCTTCCAGGCATCGGGAACGGGGATCAAGGTATCGGACATGGCGTTTCCAGCGTTGTTTAGCGGATATTGGCTGGGTTCAGGCAGGCCTTCAAGTTCGTTTGCGTGAGGGTGGCCACTGTCGAGCGCCGTGTACCGCGCGAGCGATTTCGATGTGATCGCGGCGAATGTAATAGACGAGGAAGTAAGGTGTACCGGCTACCACCAGTTCGCGTGTCCGCGAAACTTTGCCTGCGCGTCCAAGTTTCGGAAACTGGTCCAAGCCTTCCCCCGCCCGCTGAAGCTGCGAGACGATGCGGTCGGCGGCACTTTCATTATCGGCTGCAATGAAGTCCCAAGCTTCGCGCAAGTCCAAAATGGCCTTGGGCGCCCAGGTTACCATTCTTAGGCCGCCTTCCGCCTTTCTCTTTTTCGCATCGCGATATGAGCGCGAATCTGGCGCATGGCTTCCTCGTGCGGAACGCCAAGACCTGCATCCAGTTCGCGCAGGCCTTCATTAACGGCTTCTGCAAACGCAATTTCGCCGTCGATGTGGCGATCGAGAATATCTTCGATCACCCACGATTTCGTTCGTTTGGCAGCCTTGGCATAGGCTTCGATGCGCTTTGCCAGATTGGCGGGAACGCGCACCGTCAGCACCACGGATTTGGCAGTACGAGCGGGCATGGCAGCTCCTGTATTCATTTGTATACATTGTATACAAAGTATCCGGAAAACTCAACCCACCTCGTCCCCGTCTTGTCCCGCCCGTGGCGGGTCCAGCCGGATCGAAGATGGCGTCTTCGAGAATTTCACCGGCGGCTTCATCGCCCTCCATTTGCCTTCGGTCGGATGATCGCGAAGCTGGAAGAAGTTCACCGCCTTCAAATGCGGGTCTTCCAGCACGTCGTCCAGCGTGTTGGCGCGCATGATCGGGATGCGATGTTCGTCGCCCAGTTTCATCCATTCGTCCGTCGTGTGCGTCAGCGCCGCTTCGCGCAGCATTTCATAATAGATGGCGACTTTCGATCCCTTCGGCGCATTCACAAATCGGTCGCTTTCATACGCGTTCGGAATGCCGCCCAATTCGAAGAACTTCGCAGATGCCGCGCGGCTTACCGGCTGGATCGCGATGTGGCCGTCTTTTGTTTTCAGCGGGCGGCGATCGTTGGCAAGTGCGGGCGTGTGGCCGATGCGTCCCGAATGCGGTTCGAACGATGCACCGTAGAGATGTTCGACCATCAGGAAATGCGTGAAGGACTCCAGCATCGGTACTTCCACGAACTGGCCCTCGCCGGTGCGCTCGCGATGGAAGAGGGCGGCAAGCACGGCATAGGTCGCGTGCAGGCTCGAAACCTTGTCGGCGACGAAGGACGGCAAGAGGCGCATGTCGTCATTGCCGTCGACGCGCGGCAGAAGATCGGAAGCGCCCGATGCCGCCTGCACCAGATCGTCGAACGCCTGGCGTCCGGCGTAAGGGCCATCGGAGCCATAGCCCACGCAATGCACATAGACGATGGAGGGGTTGAGCTTGGAAACTTCCTCGTGACCGAAGCCCAGCCGTGCCATCGCGTCCACCCGCACGTTGTGGATGAACACCTGCGCGGTGGGGATGAGCGCGCGCAGCTTCTCGCGCGCCGCGTCGTCTTTCAAATCCAGCGTGATGCTTTTCTTGTTGCGATTGAGCGCCATGTAGACGGAGCCCATGTCGTCGTGCTTGCCGTATTTGCCGGAATGGCGCTGGCGGTCGCCGCCTGGATTTTCGACCTTGATGATCTCCGCGCCCATGTCGCCCAGGGTCTGCGTGGCATAGGGGCCGAAGATGAATTCGGTGAGGTCAATGATGCGCACGCCTTTCAGCGGGCCCGTGTTCTCTGTCATGAATGTATCCCTAGAATAGCGAATGCCCGGCAGATTAAGCCATGCGGAGCGGGGAGCAAGCGGTGCGGTAAACCGCTTCGACGGCAAAATATTGTTTCCGGGCTCGGCAAGTTTCGAACCCGGCGCTCCGTTTGTGGCCGCTGACAGCAGTGTAGGGCCATTTCTTACGCGCGATTTCAAAACCGCTTCACAAACAACGGGCAAGGCGATCGGTGTCGGCTGGATACTTAGACATCGAAGCAAACCGGCTTTCGAAGGAATGGGATGCGCGGGAAACAAATATCCAAATCGAACAATATTGCGGCGGTTGAGCATGAGCGCGCGTTGTGAAACAAAGGTTTTATGAAGCTATTTGCAATGCCGGGCGAGTGAATGCAGCTGCATCTCTCCACGTGGCAGGACGTCGAAAAACATCTCGAAAAGTCGAAGGCGATTTTGATCCCCATCGGCTCGACGGAACAGCACGGCCCCAACGGCCTGCTGGGCACCGACGCGTTGTGTCCCGAAATCATCGGCAAACGCGCAGGCGACGAAGCGAACATCCTTGTCGGCCCGACCTTCAATGTCGGCCAAGCACAGCATCACATGGGTTTTGCCGGCACGATCACCTTGCGCCCGACCACGATGATCGCCGCGATGGCGGACTGGGCGCAGAGCCTTTCGCATCACGGTTTCGAAAAGATCTATTGGCTGAACGGCCATGGCGGCAATGTCGCCACCATCAATGCCGCATTCGCCGAGATCTATCATTCTTTCAGTCTGAACCGCGCCGGCACCAACAGCGGAACCTTGCGCTGCATGTTGCGCAACTGGTGGGAACTGCCCGGCGTGATGGACATTTGCCGCCAGTTGTTCCCGGTGGGCGAGGGCAGCCATGCCACGCCATCTGAAGTTTCGGTCACTTACTTTGCCTATCCCGAAGCGCAAAAGCGCGTGGCGATGACCCCGCGCATCGCGCCCACCGGCCCGATCTACGATGCGGATGATTATCGCCGCCGATTCCCCGACGGCCGCATCGGTTCCGACCCCTCGCAAGCCACGCCGGAAGCGGGCGAAAAGATCGTTGCGGCGGCGGTCAGGGGCGTCGTCCGGGAATTTCAACAATTCGCTGCGGCTTGAACAATTCCCAAGCATGACAAGGCGATAGGTTTGTTCTACCTTTCGCTCATCCCAGGGGCGCTCCTTGACCGGAGCTGAGATCGCAATTGTGCGGGTCCCTTAGAACCTGATCCGGTTAGAACCGGCGTAGGGAGAGGCAAATGAACAAGCCCATTCTCAATCCGAAATCTGTCGAAATCACGCGTGGTCCGCTTCCCGGTTCGCGCAAGATTACCGTCGATGGCGTACCATTCCGCGAAGTGGCGCTTTCCGGCGGCGAGCCGAGCGTGCGGCTCTACGATACGTCGGGGCCTTATACCGATGACGCCGTTTCCATCGACATCGAGAAGGGGTTGGCCGCTCGTCGCCGCGAATGGATCCTCGCGCGCGGCGACGTGGAAGAATATGAAGGCCGTGCGCGCAAGCCGGAAGACGATGGGCTGAAACGCGGCGAGCTTCTTTCCGTGCCGCAGTTCGACCGCGCAGGGCGCGCGCCGCTGCGGGCGAAGGCGGGCAAGAACGTCACCCAACTCCACTATGCGCGGCAGGGCATCATCACGCAGGAAATGAAATTCATCGCGGCGCGCGAAAACCTCGGCCGCGCAAAGCTGCGGGACGGCAATTCGTTTGGTGCTGCAATCCCCGACGAGATCACGCCGGAATTCGTGCGCGATGAGATCGCGCGCGGCCGCGCCATCATTCCGGCCAACATCAATCACCCCGAAACCGAGCCGATGATCATCGGGCGGAATTTCCTGACCAAGGTCAACGCCAATATCGGCAATTCCATCGTCACCTCGGGCGTGGCGGAGGAGGTGGAGAAACTCGTCTGGTCAATCCGCTGGGGTGCGGATACGGTGATGGACCTTTCGACCGGGCGGCACATCCACACCATCCGCGAATGGATTATCCGCAATTCGCCGGTGCCGATCGGCACGGTGCCGATCTATCAGGCGCTGGAGAAAGTGGGCGGCATCGCCGAAGAACTGACGTGGGATATCTATCGCGACACCTTGATCGAGCAATGCGAGCAGGGCGTGGATTATTTCACCGTGCATGCGGGCGTGCGCCTCGCCCACATTCCGCTGACGGCGGACCGCGTGACGGGCATCGTCAGCCGCGGCGGTTCCATTCTCGCCAAATGGTGTCTCGCCCATCACCGCGAGAATTTCCTCTACACGCATTTCGAAGAGATCTGCGAACTTCTGAAAGCCTATGACGTGTCGTTCAGCCTCGGCGACGGTTTGCGCCCCGGTTCGATTGCCGATGCCAACGATGCCGCGCAGTTCGCCGAACTGGAAACGCTGGGCGAGTTGAACCGCATCGCGCAGAAGCACGACGTGCAGGTGATGATCGAAGGCCCCGGCCACGTGCCGATGCACAAGATCAAGGAGAACATGGATCGCCAGCTGAAGGCGTGCGACGAAGCCCCGTTCTACACGTTGGGCCCGCTGACGACCGACGTGGCGCCGGGCTACGACCACATTACGTCTGCCATCGGTGCTGCGATGATCGGCTGGTTTGGCACGGCAATGCTTTGCTACGTCACGCCCAAGGAACATCTGGGCTTGCCGGATCGCGACGACGTGAAAGCCGGCGTGATCGCCTATCGCATCGCCGCCCACGCAGCGGATCTGGCGAAAGGTCACCCGGCTGCGCGCATCTGGGACGATGCGATGAGCAAGGCCCGCTTCGAATTCCGCTGGCGCGACCAGTTCGCCTTGGCGCTCGATCCCGAAACCGCCCAGCTCTATCACGACGAAACACTGCCCGCGGACGGCGCAAAGGTTGCCCATTTCTGTTCGATGTGCGGGCCCAAATTCTGCTCGATGAAAATCAGCCAGGAAGTCCGCGACGCCGCCAAAGGCCAGAACGACACGCTCTCGACAGCGGAAATCCGCGCCGCGATGGCGAAGAAGGCCGAAGAATTCCGCGAGCACGGCGGGGAGATTTACCTGCCGAAGGATGCCGCGGAGTAGGCTTTTCTTTTGATTGGTGTGAGTTTAGAAGCCTGCGCTCATCTGTGTGGGAGGCGAAAATGCGCCGCAAAGATCAAGACGTGAGCTTTTGAGACAATGAGCAAGCGCCGGAGGGGCTTTCAACAGCGAAGCCCACGTGAAGCGCGGACACCGCGTTGTACACGGCGATAAGGAACTGGTCGAAAGGCTAGGCCGCAACGATCCGTGCCCATGCGGATCGGGCAAGCGCTTCAAGAAGTGTTGTCGGAAAAGCGACAGCTTTTGTCGATCACGACTATTACTTCCGCGAATAGGTTTGGGCCCGCTTGCGTCGGCAGGCGGGCCTATACCCGTTGGCAGAACCTTGTGTTGCCGCTGCTCATTCGACTACCGATGTAGGCCTGCCGATGGAGAAACTTATGCCCGACATCGTTCCCGCCAAATCCGCGCTTTTATTGATGGACTTCCAGAATGCTATCGTGAGCATGATCGGCGATGCCGGACCTTCGCTTCTGGAGCGCGCGGTTAAAGCGCACGACGTAGCGCGTACTCGGGGAATGGCCGTGATACATGTGCGCGTGGCGTTTTCCGAGGCGGATTACGCGTCGATCTCACCTCGTAACAAATCCTTCGCCGCTTTGGCGCAAAGCAGGCGCTTGCCGGAGGGCAGTCCGGATGCCGCCATTCATTCCGCGCTTGCGCCCGCGGGCGACGAGGAGGTTTTCACCAAGCATCGCGTCGGCGCGTTCAGCACCACCAATCTTGCCGCGCGGCTGGTGGCGCGGGGGATCGATACGCTGGTGCTTTCGGGCATCGCCACGAGCGGGGTGGTGCTGTCCACTCTGCGCGATGCGGCCGATCACGATTACCGGATGATCGTTCTGTCCGATTGCTGTGCAGATGCGGACGCAGAGGTTCATCGCGTACTGATGGAAAAGGTCTTCCCTCGCCAGGCTGACGTGCTGACGCTCGCAGATTTTCTGCAATAACCGGCAACGCGCGCGCGTTTCGTTCTATCCCGCCGCCGCGATCTGACCTATTCTGTACGAAACATTATGGGGATCGCCATGAAAATTCGTTTGCTGTTGGGCGCGCTGTTGGCGCTTGCATTCGCGTTGCCTGCCACGGCAGGTGTCATGCCGTTTCCGGCGTCGTTTCATTCGCAGGAAATCAAGACCAACGGCACCACGCTTTACGTGCGCGTGGGCGGGAAGGGGCCTGCGGTCGTTCTGCTGCATGGCTTCGGCGATAGCGGCGACATGTGGGCGCCGGTGGCGGCCAAGCTCGTGAAAGACCACACCGTTGTGGTGCCCGATCTGCGCGGCATGGGCCTATCCGCCCACCCGGACACCGGCTACACCAAAAAGAACGAAGCGCAGGATATCGCGGGCGTGATGGATGCGCTGCATGTCGAGAAAGCCGATCTCGTCACCCACGATATCGGCAACATGGTGGGCTATGCGCTGATCGCGCAATTCCCCACGCGCATCACCAAATGGGTGGTGATCGATGCGCCGTTGCCGGGTGTGGGCAATTGGGCGGCACAGCTTTCCAATCCCAAGACGTGGCATTTCAATTTCCACGGGCCGGATGAAGAACGGCTGGTGGCGGGGCGCGAACGCATTTATCTGGACCGCTTCTGGAACGAACTGGGCGGCGATCCGTCGAAGATCGACGAGGCGACGCGTGAACATTACGCGGCGCTCTATGCCCGCCCGCATGCCATTCACGATGCCTTCGAACAATTCGTCGCCTTCCCGCAGGACGGTGTGGACAATCGCGCGTTTCTTGCGAAGGGCAAGCTGACGCTACCGGTGCTCGCGCTGGGCGGAGAGAAATCTTATGGCGCGGGTATGGAAACGGAACTGAAATTCGTCGCCACCAATGTGAAGGGCGGTGTCATTCCGGGCGCGGGCCATTGGGTGATGGAGGAAAATCCGGAGGCGACGACCAGGATGATCGTCGATTTCCTCACGCACTAGTTCCGGCCTTCAGTTGAAGAATCCGCCGGCGATGACGGCGGCGAATTCCTGGCCCGCGGCGCTGCCCCACAGGCTGGTGCGGCGTTCCGCTTCGGCTTCCGGATTGCCTTCTAGGCCGATCTCGCGGCCGATCACATGGCCATCGGGCGCGATCAATACATTGCAAGGCAGATAAAAGCCGCCCTTCTGCCGCGCCATTGTCCTGGCCAGCTTGTCCCCGAAGTGGTCTTCCATTAGCGGCTGGAAGATACTTGCCTGAAGAATCTTGAAGATCTCGGCAAGTCCTTCCGGCGTCACCTGTTTGCGCGGGCTCGAGAGCACAGGGATGATGGCGAACTTGTCATTGCCGAACTGGCGTTGCAGCAGCGCGAAATCTGGGATTTCCTTGATGCACGGCGCGCACCATTCCGCCCAGACCGGCATGAGAACGGTGCGCCCGGCGATGAGTGACGACAAATCTTTGGTGCCGTCGAGGCCGATGACCTTCACATCCGGCAGTTGGGCTGCAGGAGAGGCGGTGAACGCCTGCGCGAGCTTGTTGTTCGCAAGCATTCCATGCGCGACCGGAGAATCCTCGGCTGAAGCCATTGCAGATTTTGCAAACGGCAGGCTCGCCATTGCTGCCAGCGCGGTTCTGCGGCTCATGTATCGACGAACGAATGCCATATTCCCCCCGACCGAATGTCCTCAGCGCAATCCGCGCCGCCCGGTGATGGCGTGATACAGCAACAGAACGATGATAGCGCCGATCACCGACACGAAGATGGAATAGAAGAAGCCGCCGTCGCGCGCATGGCCTAGCGCCTGAAACAGCGCACCGCCGACGAGCGCCCCCACCAGTCCGAGCGCGATGTTGACCAGGCAGCCTTCGCCCCGCCGGTTGACGACGCGGCTGGCGACAAAGCCGCTGACAAGGCCGACGATGATCCATCCGATAACGTGCATGACATGCCTTCCCCTTGAACGGCACTAAGATGGTAAGGCCGACGCCTGCCTGCAAGTCCTACAGCGACAGCCAGACCATCGCCACCGTCGCTCCTGCCATCACGGCGGCCGAAAGCCAGCCTAGGATGGCGAGGCCCGGCCCGGCGCGGAATTGGCCCATCAGCTTGCGGTTGCCCACCACGATCATCATCGCCGCCATCATCGGCACCGCGATGACGCCGTTGATGACGGCGCTCCAGAACAGCGCGCGCATCGGGTCGATGCTCGTGTAGTCGATGACAAGGCCGAGCACGATGGCGACGCCGATCACCGAGTAAAAGCCGATGGCTTCCCAAGGCTTCGCATCGAGGCTCACCTTCCATCCGCGCGTATCGCCCACCGCATAAGCCGCAGAGCCCGCCAGAACCGGCACCGCCAGCAAGCCCGTGCCGATGATGCCGAGCGCGAACAGCAGGAATGCGAATTTACCGGCCAGCGGTTCCAGCGCCTGCGCCGCGTCGGCGGCGGTGGCGATGTCGGTCTTGCCGGATGCGTGCAGCGTGGCAGCGGTCGAAATCATGATCGCAAGCGCCACGAGATTGGAAAGCAGCATGCCAAGGATGGTGTCGATCCGCATGTGACGGAACGCGCCCGGCGCTTCCTCCGGATCGTCCAGTAGCGGCTTTTCGCCCGGATGATGCGCCACTTCCTCCACTTCCTGCGCGCTTTGCCAGAAGAAGAGATAGGGGCTGATCGTGGTGCCGAAGATCGCCACCACGGTGATCGCAGCGTCTTTTGAAACGACCGAGCTTGCGCCGATCACCGAAAGGCCGACAGCGGACCAATCCACGTTCAGTGAAAACACCAGCGCGACATAGGAGAACAGGCTGAGCGTCAGCACCATCAGGAAGCGCGCATATTTCTGATAGGAAATGAACATCTGCAACACCAGCGAGAGGCCCGCGAACGCCAGCGTGAACGTGTGCTGCCCCCAGCCGAAGATCAGCTTGGCGGCAGCCCCCATCGCCGAAATGTCCGCGCCCACATTGATGGTGTTGGCGATGAACAGAAGCGCCACCAGCGTGTTGACGACGGAGATCGGCATGATCTTCGTCATGTTGTAGGCAAGCCCGCGGCCGGTAACGCGGCCGATATGGGCGCTGATAAGCTGTATCGCCGCCATCAGCGGAAAGGTGAGTACCAGCGTCCAGGTAAGGCCGAGGCCGAATTGTGCGCCGCCCTGCGAATAGGTGGCGATGCCGGACGGATCGTCATCCGCTGCCCCGGTGATCCATCCGGGACCGAGTTGTTCGGTCTGTGCGACGGAGCGCACGCGGGAAAAGAAGGCGGCTATCTGTTGTCGCCGTGCTTTCCCCGCTTGCCCCATTTGCCGCCCCTTACATCGTCACGACGACTTTGCCGGTCGCCTTGCGATCGGCAAGCATGCGGATCGCTTCGCCGGCGCGTGCAAGCGGAAAGCGCGCGGAGATATATGGCTTGATCTTTCCTTCCGCGACCCATTGCGCGATCTCGGCAAGGTGTTCCTGATTGCGCTTCGGGTTGCGTGCGGTGAACGCGCCCCAGAACACGCCCAGCACGTCGCAGCTCTTGAGCAGCGTGAGGTTGAGCGGAATTTTCGGAATCTCGCCTGCCGCAAAACCGATGACGAGGAAACGTCCTTCCCAATTCATCGCGCGGATCGCGGGTTCCGAATAATCGCCGCCCACGGGATCGTAGAGAACGTCCGCGCCATTGCCGCCGGTGAGCGATTTGATGGTTTCGGAAAGTTCCTTCTGCTGGTCGCGGCTGAGCGCGCCGGAGGGATAGACGAAACCTTCATCTGCGCCATGTTTCTTCGCGAGATCGACTTTTTCCTGGCTCGATGCGCCCGCGATCACGCGCGCACCCATCGCCTTGCCGAGTTCGATGGCTGCGAGCCCCACGCCGCCTGCCGCACCCAGCACGACGAGGTTTTCGCCCGGCTTCAGCTTCGCGCGATCCTTCAACGCATAATGCGACGTGCCATAGGTCAGGATCAGCGCCGAACCCGTTTCGAAATCCATGCTGTCGGGCATTGGAATAAGGCGGCTTGCATCGACGGCCACTTCTTCCGCCATGCCGCCATTGCCGACCGATGCGATCACGCGGTCGCCCGGCTTGAAACGCGTTACGCCTTCGCCGACCGACTTCACCACGCCCGCCAATTCCGCGCCGGGCGCGAAGGGCAGGGCGGGTTTGAACTGGTATTTGTTTTCGATGATCAGCACGTCGGGAAAGTTCACGCCGCACGATTTCACGCTCACCACAACCTGGTTGCGGCCCGCTTGCGGATTTGACACCTCTGTTAATTGCAGCTTTTCCGGCGGTCCGTATTCTTTGCAGAGCATTGCTTTCATGGGCTTTTTCCCTCCAGGTCGCGTGTTTGCGATAGCTTGAGCGGTGACCATAGGCAAGACGTGCGCCCGCGCCAAGCCGCCCTCAACGTCGCGGCAGAAAGGCGTATAGTGCTTAAGTCCAGGGGATGGGCAGAGCTTTTTAACGGAGCAAAACAATATGAGGAAAACGCTTTTACTGGCAGCGGGGATTGCGCTGCTCGGCGGCCAGGCGATGGCGGCCGACAATGCGTGTCTGCGGGTGGGCCAGATCTACGATTGGAAGGCGAAGGACAACAGCACGCTGATCGTCGAAGATACGTTCCATCGCAAATTCAAGGTGGACCTGCTCGGTTCATGCATCAACCTGACGTTCAAACAACGCATCGGTTTCGCCTCGCCGGGCGGTACGTCGTTGTCCTGCCTGTCGGGCGGCGACTCGGTGTTCTTCAACGATAGCGCCATGGGCAGGCAGAAGTGCTCGGTAAAAGCGGTGAGCGACTACACGGCCGAAATGGAAAAGGCGGATGCAGCCGCGGAAGCCGCGAAGAAAGCGGGAGATGCGACGCCGGCGCCAGCCACAGCGGCACCCGCCGATACGACGCCCAAGACGCAATGATGTTCAGACCCTCCCTCAAGGGGAGGGTATTGCAGCTCGTCGCAAATCTTCGCCAGGTCTGCGCTCGCCCACGACCTCATTGCGCGTGTTCAGAACCGGCGCATTGATAATAGCGCGCGCAGGCTTGTCGTTGCCCAGCAACCCCAGGCGGTCGAGCACGAACGCAATGGCGGCTTCTGCCGCGCGGCCTGCGCCATCGTCGATCTTCAGCGCGATACCTAGTCCCAACTCCGGAACGATGCCGGCGTACACGCCTTCCGCGCCCGTCTTCACCGCCGCGCGCCCGTTGCTGGCACGCATCAAAATCGCGCAGGCCCGCCCCGTGCCGGAAACGAGTTCGGGGAAATGTACCATCGCCTGCACGATCTTCTGTGCCGCATCGCCACGCACAGGATCGAGCGAAGACGGATCGGCGAATTTCGCCAACGCCCGCGCAAATCCCGAAAGCGGCACCGCGAAATTGGGCGCGGCGCAACCGTCTATTCCATGCGGCAGGTCGCGCACGCCGGAAAGCCGCGAAAGCGTCGCCATCACTTCCTGCTGCACCGGATGATCGAAACGCTCATATCCTTTCGTCGCGATATCCCAATGTTTGGCGACGGTCAGAAATCCCGTGTGCTTGCCGGAACAATTGTTGTGCAGCCGCGTCGGCATTTCGCCACGCCGGATCATCTCTTCCCAGACAGGTTCGTAACGCGGTGGATGCGGCCCGCACGCCAGATCGCTTTCATTGCAGCCGATGCGGGCGAGCCACGCGGCCACGCGTTCGGTATGCATTGGCTCGCCGGAATGGGAGGCACAGGCAAGCGCGATTTCTTCTTCTGTGACGCCAAATGCTTCCGCAGCACCCGATTCGATCAGGGGCAGCGCCTGAATGGGTTTGAGCGAGGAACGCGGATAGACCGGTGTTTCCACATCGCCCAACGCGAACACGAGTTTGCCTTGCGAATCGGCCATCGCAATGCTGCCGCGATGGATGCTTTCCACCAATGGGCCACGCGTGACCTCGACGAGGATCGGATTGGACATCGCACCCACCTTGTCATCCCGGACGGACGCGTTAGCGTCCGATCCGGGACCCATCGTACCGGTGGCTCCATGGGTCCCGGCTCGCGCGATGCTGACGCATCGCCGGCCGGGATGACAGGGGAAATTGAAGATGCGCGGCTATTTTGCTGCCGGTGTGGATGGCATTTCGAAACCGATGAATTTGGGCAACCTCCTGCGCATTTCCCATGCGTTCGGCGCAAGTTTCTTTTTCACCGTCGCGGGGCAGGTGCGCATGGCCGACGCGCAATCGGACACCTCGCGCGCCGAAGGCCATTTGCCACTCTATCATTTCGATACCGCCCAGGATTTGCGCCTGCCGGTGGGGTGCCGTCTCGTGGGTGTGGAAATCACCGATGACGCGATAGAATTGCCGCGTTTCAAGCATCCGTTGCGTGCGGCTTATGTGTTCGGGTCCGAACGCATGTCGCTTTCGCCCGAAACGCTGTCGCGTTGCGAATTCGTGGTGAAGATACCGACGCGGTTTTCGATCAATGTGGGAATGGCGGGTGCGATTGTTTTGTACGACCGTCTGCTGAGTCTTGGCAGTTATCCAGCACGCCCGATCCAGACCGGCGGCAAGAGCGAGGCAATCCCGCCGCACCACCAATGGGGCGCGCCGATCATGCGCAACGCGCACAAACGGTAAAGATCGACGGGCTGGGATATCTTTGCTATGGTGTAGCCGCTTTTGAACCAGCCGTGGCGGACAGCCCCTTTTCAAACAACGGCTCCATGCGTATCGGGCATGGTTTTTTGCGTATTTCGCCTCAAAAAACGACGATTGTTAAATCCTATGGGAGGACACCATGACGCTTGAGTCGCTCATCATATTTCTTCTGATGGGCGCCGTCGCAGGCTGGCTCGCAGGCCAGATCATGAAAGGCGGCGGCTTTGGTTTGGTTGGGGACATTATCGTCGGCATCATCGGCGCATTCATCGGCGGATGGGTGTTCGGGATGCTGGGCATCGCGGCCGGCGGTCTGATCGGGGCCATCATTGCCGCGACGATCGGCGCGATCATCCTGATTGCGCTTCTCCGTGTAATAAAACGGGCCTGACGAAAGCAACTTTTTAGACCGACACCGGATTGAACCGCTTTGAGGCGAAGCCTTCCTCGAACTGCGGAGCGTCATCGTTGATGCATACCCATGGTGCTTTCGATCCCACGAAGATGTGCGCCGCATATCCTCGAAAGCCGGGATCGTCATCCAACAGACCGGCAGGCACAAAATAAATCTTGCCCTCATTATCTGTGTGCGGCGTCGGACTTCCGCAATTGCCGCAGAAGGTCGATTGCCAGCCGTTCCCGTTCGGCACTTCAAAACGCTTGATATGGTCTTCGCCGCTTACCCAGCGAAAACTGTTGGCGGCGGTGTAGAACACGGCGTTGCCATCTGTGCCCGAAACTTTCCGGCATTTGGAACAGTGGCATTGCCCGGCGGGGCCGATTTTGCCGGCGATCTCGAACCGCACCGTGCCGCACAGGCAGCTTCCCTTTAGCGTCGTCATTCCAATGTCCCATCCAGAAAATCGAACACGCTTGCCTTGAACAACGCGTGCGCGATTGCCGAGAAATGATCGCAGCCCGGCAGCGTCACCGCCTTTGCATTCGGCATTGCGCGCGCAAGTTCGCCCGGATCGCCCGCCAGCACATCGCGGCTTCCCGCCACCACCAGCGTTTCATGCGGAATCTGCGCCACCATCTCGCGCGTGAACGGCGCGTAGGGCGCGCGCGTAAGGGCTGCGAGCGCCAAACGGTCCTCACCCTGTTCATCCGCGAACTGGCGAAAACTTTTCAACAGCGGTTCCGGAATATCGTCGATGTTTTCGACTTCCATCGCCGCCGCCATCGGGTTTCCTGCAAGCGGCGGCTCGAACAGCTTGCCGCCGATCCCGCCGAGGATCAGCAGATCGACACGCTTGGGTTCGGCAAGCGCCATTCCCATCGCGATGCGCGTGCCCATGGAAAAGCCCAGGACATCGGCCTTTCCGATGTCGAGATGATCAAGCAGGGCGAACACATCGCCCACCAGTTTCTCGCGCGAGTAGGAATCCGGCTCATGCGGCTTCGAACTCTCGCCATGACCGCGCATATCGGGCGCGATGAAGCGGATGTTCTTGCGTTCGAACGCGCCATACCAGCCGAGGCGTTTCCAGTTCTCGTTGCGGTTGGAGGCGAAGCCGTGCAGCAGCACGATAGGCCTGCCGCCTTCGCGGGGGCCGATGTCGTCATAGGCGATGGTCGCATCGCCGGAAGTGAAGGTGGCCATGCCCTCTGGTTAAAGCCAGATGCGCGTGGCCGCAAGATCAGGCGGCGCCTGCGCCGATGAAGTCCTGCACAAAGGGCGTGTTCGGCGTGCGTTTCACCGTTTCGGGCTGGCCGTATTGCTCGATCCGGCCCTGGTTCATCACGGCCACGAGATCCGCCACGGCAAAGGCTTCTTCCTGGTCGTGCGTCACGAAGACGGTGGTAATGCCCATCTTGTCGTGCAATGCGCGCAGCCAGCCGCGCAATTCTTTGCGCACCTTGGCGTCGAGCGCGCCGAACGGTTCATCGAGCAGCAACATGCGCGGCTCGATGGCAAGCGCACGCGCCAGCGCCACACGCTGGCGTTGTCCACCCGAAAGCTGGCTCGGATACCGGTCGCCCAAGCCCTCCAGTTGTACCAGTGCCAGCAACTCCTTCACGCGGTCGGCGATGTCGGCTTTGCTGGGCCGCAAGCTGCGCGGGCGCACTTCCAGACCGAACGCAATGTTCTTCGCCACCGTCATGTGGCGGAAGAGGGCATAGTGCTGGAACACGAATCCCGCTTTGCGTTCGCGCGCGGGCACGGCAAGCCAGTTCACATCGGCGAAACGCACAGAGCCGGTGTCGGCGAAATCGAGACCGCCGAGAATGCGCAACAGCGTCGTCTTACCCGAACCGGATGGGCCCAGCAGCGCCACGAATGCGCCCTGTGGTGCCGTCAGGCTCACGCCTTGTAATGCTGGCGTGCTGCCGGTGCGGAAGCGCTTGGTCACGGAATCGATCACGAGAGACATGGCATTGCTCCGTCAGTGGCGGTGGACGGCGGCGATCTCGTCCGCGTACCGCCATTCGAGAAAGGATTTGAGCGTCAGGGTAACGAGCGCGAGCAGCGCCAGAACCGATGCCACCGCGAAGGCCGCCACGAACTGATAGTCGTTGTAGAGAACCTCCACATGCAGCGGCATGGTGTTGGTCTGCCCGCGGATGTGCCCGCTCACGACAGACACCGCGCCGAATTCGCCCATCGCGCGCGCGTTGCAGAGGAGCACGCCATAGAGCAGCCCCCATTTGATGCTGGGCAGCGTGACGCGAAAAAACGTCTGCCAGCCCGAAGCGCCGAGCGACATGGCGGCTTCTTCTTCGTCGCGCCCCTGGTCGTTCATCAGGGGGATCAGTTCGCGCGCCACAAACGGAAAGGTCACGAACATGGTGGCAAGCACGATGCCGGGCAACGCGAAGATGATCTTGATGTCGTGCTCGCGCAGCCATGGCCCCAGCCAGCCCTGGAGGCCGAAGATCAGCACGTAGATCAGGCCGGAGATGACCGGGGACACCGAAAATGGCAGGTCGATGAACGAGGTGAGAATGCTCTTGCCGCGGAAATCATATTTCGAAACGGCCCAAGCCGCCGCGACACCGAACACGGTATTCATCGGCACGGCGATGAGCGCGGTGATGGCGGTCAGTTCGATGGCCGAAATCGTGTCGGGATCGCCCAGCGTGCTCCACGCCACTTCAAAGCCTTTTTCGAGCGCCGCCGAAAACACCGTGATCAGCGGCAATAGCAGGAACAGCACGACAAAAGCGATGGTGATGGCCGTGAGCGCCCAGCGCGCCAGCGGATGATCGTCGGTTGCGCCGCGCATCAGCGTCTCCCCGCGGTCCAGACCTGCAGCGCATTGAGCGCCAGCAGGATGAGAAACGAAGCCGCCAGCATCACAACACCGATGGCAGCCGCCCCCGCATAGTCGAACTGTTCGAGCTTGATGATGATGAGAAGCGGCGCGATTTCGGATTTCATCGGCAGATTGCCCGCGATGAATATCACCGAACCGTACTCGCCCACCGCGCGCGCAAAAGCGAGCGCGCCGCCGGTGATGAGCGCGGGCGCAAGCGAAGGAAACACCACGCGCCGGAAAGTTTGCAATCGCCCTGCGCCAAGCGTGGCCGCGGCTTCTTCGGGCTCGCGGCCGAATTCGGCGAGAACGGGCTGCAACGTGCGCACCACAAAGGGCAGGCCGATGAAGATCAAGGCCACCACGACACCAAGCGGGGTGTAGGCAACCTTGATGCTCAGCGGCGCGAGCAATTCGCCAATCCATCCGTTCTGCGCATAAAGCGTGCAAAGCGCGATACCCGCGACGGAGGTGGGAAGCGCGAACGGCAGATCGACCAGCGCATCGATCAGCCGTTTCGCCGGAAAGCGGTAACGCGTCAGCGCCCACGCCACCATCAGCCCGAAGATCGTGTTTACCACCGCCGCAATCGCCGCAGCACCGAACGAAAGCTTGAGTGCTGCCAGCACGCGCGGCTGTGTCACCGCATGGACGAAACCGTCAAACCCCAATTCCCACGGGCGGATGATGAGCGCCGCCAGCGGGATCAGGACGATGATCGACAGATAGAAAAGAGTGAAGCCCAGCGAGAGCCCGAAGCCCGGGAGCGCATTCTTGCGCGACTTCCAGCTCCCGCTGAGCGTCAGGGTTGCCATGGTTATTGGCCCGGCTTGTAGATCTGGTCGAAGATGCCGCCGTCGGCGAAATGCGTCGCCTGGGCTTTGGTCCAATCGCCGAACTCGGTCGAGAAGTCATAGAGCTTGATATTCGGGAAATCCTTGGCATGTGCGGCAAGGATTTGCTTGTCGCGCACGCGATAGAAGTTCTGCGCTTCGATCTCCTGCGCCTGTTTGCTGTAGAGGAATTTCAGATACGCCTCGGCCATTTTGCGCGTGCCGTGCTTGTCCACGTTCTTGTCGACAATCGCGACCGGCGGTTCGGCAAGGATGGAGGAGGGCGGATAGACGATGTCGAACTTGTCCGCGCCGAATTCGGCAAGCGTCAGATGCGCTTCGTTTTCCCATGACAGCAGAACGTCGCCCAATCCGCGCTGCGCAAACGTCGTCGTCGATCCGCGTGCGCCGCTGTCGAGCACCGGCACGTGTTTGTAGAGATTGGCGACAAACGCCTTCGCCTTTTCCGGATTGCCGCCGGCCTGATGCAGCGCCCACACCCAGGCGCCGAGATAGGCCCAGCGTGCGCCGCCAGACGTCTTCGGGTTCGGCGTGATGACCTGGATTCCAGGCTTCACCAGATCGCTCCAATCCTTGATTTTCCATGGATTGCCCTTCCGCACCACGAACACGATGGTGGAGGTGTAAGGCGTGGAATTTTCCGGCAAACGCTTCTGCCAGTCGGCGGGAAGCAGCTTCGCGTTCTTCGCAATCGCGTCGATGTCCGCGGCCAGCGCCAGGGTCACCACATCGGCATCGAGCCCGTCGATCACCGCGCGCGCCTGTTTGCCGGAGCCGCCGTGGCTCTGGCTGATGTCGACGGTTTGTCCCGTCTGTTTTTTCCAGTCGGCGGCGAAAGCCTTGTTGATCGCGACATACAATTCGCGTGTCGGATCGTAGCTGACGTTGAGCAATTTCACGTCTGCTGCTTGTGCCGTGGTCGCAAACGCGATGGCTGCGGCAGCAATAAGGGCGGTCAGGCGTTTCATGGTCTGATCTCCTGTGTATTAGAGCGAGAGCTGTGCGCGAAGCGCGACAGTGTCGAGCTTCCCGCCGATGTTGGCGCCTGCGCCGCTCAGGCGCGAAACGTCGGTGTGTTCGTAGTTGAAGAGAAAACGGATCGCATTGTTCGGATACCAGTTGATACCCGCGGTCCATATGCTCTGGCGGCCACCGCGTACGCCGCCTGCGGGCGTCGCAAATCCCGCGAGGCCGGCATTGTCGTCAAGATCGATAACACTGTAGCGGCCCGCCAGTTCCCACGCGCCGATACCGCTTTTGTCCAGCGTGAACGGATCGCTGGGCGTCGGCAGGCCATAAGCGGCTTTGTCGGCTTTGTAGGGCTTGGCCTCGCCGGTCAAAACCCAGCTTGCCTGCACATACCAGCCGTCGAACGACGGATCGGAAAGCACAGAGTTGCGGCGGTAAATCGTGTACCCGTAATAGCCGCCCTGCGCATAAAGGTTCTGCCAGTTGCCCGCGGCTTCCACGCCCCATTCCCAAACGTGGTCGGCATTGATCGTGCCGGTATCGACAAGGCGAATGTTGTTGCTGTCGATGTTCAGTTCGGGCCTTTCGCGCAAACGAAACGCAGATGTCCCCGTCGGGCCGGAGGTGGTGTCGGCAAGTTTGAACACATAGGTCGTGTCGCCGCCGATCGCGAGATTGGCGTCGGGCGTTTTCACGAAGCGATAGGCGCCGCGCGCGACGAGCGACTGTTGTTCGTCGAACACGGCGGTGTCGCCCACAACGCCGCCCGTATAGGAAAGGGCTGCGAAATAATTGTCGTCGTAAGCGAAGATCGTTGCCGCATCGCGTCCGTCCGCGGCGGCAATGCTGCGCGCCACATCGGTCGGCTGCGCGCGTTCGAGGAACAGAAGATCGGATGCAGACGTCTGGTCTTCAAAACCTTCCGGCGGCGCATAGGCGCCGAGTTTGATGTGAACGGGGCCGAATCCATCGTACTGTATGAAGGCGCTGGAGATCGTCGAGCCTTCGGTGCCCGAGCCGCCGAAATCATAGATGAATTCGTACGACCAGTCCTTGAACAGCGTGCCGCTAGCGCCGAAGCGGGCGCGGCGGAAGTTGCTGCCGCTGGAGAAATCGGTGTTCGCGGTGGGGAAGGTGCTCTGGCTGTAATAGCCCGTGTCGTATTGCACCAGCGTGCGCAGCGAGACGGAGAAATTGCCGTCGGCGGTGGCAAGCGTCGGCCGGCCGTTCTTCAGCGACACCTGAACGTCGTTCGCGCGCTGATCCTGAATGTCCTGATATTGCGCACTGGTGCTGCGCTTGAGGTCGGCGAGTGCCGCCTGCACGTCAACTTGATCGGTTGCCTGCGCCTGTTCCGCCGCCTGCTGCCGTTTCAGTTCCTGTAGTTCGGCGTTCAGTTGCTGCACCTGCTGTTGCAGCGTTTCGATTTTCGCATCGGTGTTCTTTGCGGCGGCGTGTGCTTGCGGCGCAAAGGCCAATGTCGCCGCGCCCGCCAGAAGCACAGCGCGCAGTGCGTTGGTGTGTGTCATTCCCCTCAATCCCTCGAAGTTCGCGTTCGTTCGCCCGCGTTGCATCCGCGACCGTGGAAACAACGATTCCTCTGATACTCTACAGAGTCAATAGGAATTAAGAAGTAAGAGGTTACAATGAATGTGAAAAGAAGAATTTATCGTTCGATTTCAGATAGTTAGGCCGCGCGAGATTTTTTGAGCTGGGCGGCTGCCGCGGCCAAAGTGCGGGATTCGAGCACCGCTGCGGTCGCATCGCGCGCGGCGAGCAGCCCTTTGCGGATCGGACAAATGGATTCGTCGAAGCAATCTTCGCATTTCTGATACGCGGTGACGCTGACGCACGGGCTTAGTGCCAATGGCCCGTCGGTCACGCGAATGATGTCCGCAAACGTGATTTCCTTTGCCGGTTTTCCCAATTGATATCCGCCTTGGCGTCCGCGCGTGGACCGCACGATGCCGCGCTTTTTCAACTCCAGCAGAATCTGTTCGAGAAATTTGCGCGGCACATCGGCTTCTTCGGCGATGTCGGCGATCATGATCGGCTCGTGATCGTTCTTTTCGGCAAGAACGAGCAGCGCACGCAACGCGTAACGGGCCTTTTGGGAAAGCACGCGGCAAACCCTGTAAAATCCATCGGGTATATCGGCTTGGGAACGCCGTTCGTCAAGTGAACCAAAGGGCAGGGCGGCCTACACGCGGGCAGGCGTCATATCTATATGCCATAGTCGGGAGAGCCCGCCGGTCCCGGCGGCCAAAAGCGAGGGTTTTCATGGTCGGGTTTCTGCGTTGGTTGCGGTCCATCCTGTTCGGCACGCTCAATGGCCTGGCCAAGCTGGCCCTGGCCGTGATCCTGATCTTCGTGGTGTTGCTGCTGATCGGCCTCATCCGGGGCGACGGGCTGCCCCGCAACACGGTCCTGACCCTGGACCTCAGGAACCCCATCGCCGATTCTGCTCTGCCCACGCCCTTCGACATCGGCAAGCGCAATCCCACCGTGATGGACGTCGAGACCGCGCTGGATGAGGCGGGCCGCGACGCCCGGGTGAAGGGCATGATCGTCCAGCTTGGCAACGGCACGGTCTCCACCGCGCAGGCTGAGGAGCTAGGCGCCGCCTTCGCCCGCTTCCGCGCCAAGGGCAAGTTCGTGATGGCCTATTCCCACGGCTTCCTGTCGACCGGCCTTGGCGACTATCTGCTCGCCACCGCCACCGACCAGATATGGATGCAGCCCCATTCGACCTTCAGCCCGGCGGGCGCCGGTGCCGGCGAGGTTTTCCTGCGTGGCCTGTTCGACAAGATCCAGGCCGAACCGCAGATCGTGAAACGCGCCGAATACAAAAGTGCGGCCGACATGTTCATGGAAAAATCCATGACGGATGCCGACCGCGAACAGCTCAATGCGCTTCTGCAATCTGTCTACACCTCCGCCACCGCCGGCGCGGCGGCGGCGCGCAAGCTGCCGACGCAGTTGATCACGTCGTCGCTCGACAAGAGCCCGCAATTCGCCGAGGAAGCGCAGAAGGAGGGCCTGATCGACAAGCTCGCCTATGACGACGATGCCGATGCCGACGCACTGAAAAAGGCGGGGCAGGGCGCGAAGAAAGTCGCACTCGCCGATTTCCTGCGCGCGCGAGACGGTTCCAGCGCCTTTGCCAACGGCCCGAAAGTGGCGCTGATACAGGCCTCCGGCGAGATCGTGGACGGTACGGTTGCGGGCAACGGCTTCTTCGATGGCAACAACGTGATCGCCAGCGACGACATGTCGAGAGCCATTCGCGAAGCCGCCAACGACAACGATGTGAAGGCAATCGTGCTGCGCGTGGATTCCCCCGGCGGTTCGGTTTCGGCGTCGGACCAGATTCTCGATGCGCTCAAGAAAGCGCAGAAGAAGGGCAAGCCCGTCGTCGTTAGCATGGGCAGCGTGGCAGCCTCCGGCGGCTATTTCATCTCGACCTATGCCGACAAGATCGTGGCCGAACCGGGCACGATCACCGGCTCCATTGGTGTCCTCACCGGCAAGGTCGCGTTCGGCAAATCGCTCAACATGATCGGCGTGCAAGGCGATCAGGTGAGCGTGGGCAAGAACGCGCTGTTCGATTCGCCGCTCGCGCCCTTCACGCCGGACCAACTCGCCAATCTCAACGCGCAGGCCGACGCGATCTATGCCGACTTCAAGCAGAAGGTCGCCACTGGCCGTAAACTCCCGCTCGCGACGGTGGACGAGATCGCCAGGGGCCGCGTGTGGAGCGGGGCGGATGCGAAAACCAAGGGCCTGGTGGATCAACTTGGCGGGGTGTGGGATGCAGGCGAACTCGCCCGCAAGCTCGCAAAGATGGACACCAAGACCCCGCTCGTCTTCAAACGCTACCCGCGCGAGAAGGGCTTCTTCGATGCGATGAACGATCTTTTCGGATCGACGCAAGCCGGCGCCAGGGCGATGGAAGGGCTGGTCCGCATCGTCAACCTGCCGCCCATCCGCGCCACGCTGGAGGCAATGGACGCGCTGCCGAAAGGCGGGGTGGAACTGCGGGCCCCGAACCTGCCGCGCCCCTGAACCGACCACCCGCACAAAGAAAAACGGCGGCCTTGCGGGCCGCCGTTTTCGTTTCCGCTTGTGGCGGAGATTACATCTTCAGGTTCACACCGCCGTAAACGAACAGACCGATGGGGTCGTAGACGTTGGCGATGGTGCCGGTGCCCGTGTTTTCGAACGGCGTGCCGGGATAGGTTTCCGGCGGACGCGTATCGAACAGGTTGTTGGCACCGACATAGGCCTGAACGCTGTCCGTCACGTCGTAGGAGACGTTCAGGTCCACGTACCAGTAGGAAGGAATGATGTTGCCTTCCAGTTCCGTGGTGTTGGCCGGAGGAGCAAGGGCAGATTCCTTCGAAACGAAGGCCTTGCCGATGTAGTGCAGGGTCGTGGTGACTTCCAGCGGACCATTGGCATAGGTCGTCCGGAACAGGCCGCTCCACTTCTCCACGCCCGCATCGCCGCCAATCTTGAGAACGGAGGTGCCGGGAACACCCGGGTCCTGATCCCAATGCGAGATGTAGGTCGTGTTCAACGACATGGCCAGGCTGCCGGCGTTCTCAAGCGAACGGTCGATGTCGGCCAGATCGAAGCTGTAGCTGATGGTGGTATCGACACCGGCCGTCTTGATCGACCCGAGGTTGAAGTACGGGAAGTTGATCTGCTTGATGATCGGACCGAGGTTCGAGTCCACCTGCCGGATGATCTGCTGGCAGAAGATGTTGGTCGCGAACTCGGACGGATTGCCTTCATAGCAGGCCTGCTGCGTCTGCTGCGGGTCCAAGGCGCTGATGTAGCCGTGGATGCGGATGTCGTAATAGTCAGACGTGAACTGCAAGCCCTGCAGCCAGCTCGGCGTATAGACGATACCGGCGGTAAACGTGTGCGCCGTTTCCGGCTTCAGGTTCGGGTTGCCCGACTGGTAGCCGCCCACGCCCTGCTTCGCCGCCTGTCCAGGGTCGCCCGCATAGCTGGGCGTCGACGCTCCACCGACGGAGTTGATCTGCGTCTTGCAGTTCTGCTCCAGATTCGTGGTGGGAGTGACGATATCGACGCCTTCGCAGAGGTCCTTGGTGATGCCCGGGAAGGTCTGGGAATTCGGCGTGAACAGTTCGCCGATATTCGGTGCACGGGTTGCCGAAGATTCCATGCCGCGGAATTTCAGCTGATCGTTCACCTGCCAGGTGGCACCGTACTTCCAGGTCGTCGCGCTGCCGACGGTGCTGTAATGCGCATATCGAATTGCGCCGTTCAGTTCGACGTATTCCGCGAAGGGTAGATCCTTTAGCACCGGCAGCAAGCCTTCGCCGTAGACTTCCTTCACATCGAACGCACCCGAGGTCGCAGGCGACTGGTTGCCCGCGATGGTACCGGCCTGTGAAGCTGCATCGGGAAGGAAGTCCGCTCGCTCGTTGCGATACTCCGCGCCAACGGCCGCTTTGACCGCGCCGGCCGGCAGCTGGAAGACGGAGCCGTTCATATTGAACGTGGCCACCTGCTGAATCGCGCGATCCTGCAAGGTCGCCAGAGCGCTCACATAAGCAGCAGCTTCCGGTGTGATCGAGCCAGCCCCGAACAGATTGATCGGAACGCAACCGGCGGCTTGCGCGACAGGATCGTCGCAAACATAGCCGCCACCACCGGCAGGGGCCACTTCTGTTCCGGTCGGTAGACGCGCATCAAGCGCGCTTTGCATCTTGATCTTGTCGTAGTAGCCAAGGCTGTACTGGCTTTCCGCAGTGCGGCCGTACACGTATGTCAGGTTCCACTTCCAGTCGGACAGTGGGCCTTCTTTTGTGCCGAAATCGCCTTCGAAACCCAAGGCGATGCGCGCCATATCACGGTCGACGTGGGAGAAACGCGAGCCAAGATCGGAGAAGCGGCGGTAGAAGTAGACGCCCTGCGCCTCCGACAGATACGTCTCACCGGTGTTGGGGTCGATTGCTGTAGACGGCGTCCCCGTACCATTGGTGAAGTCCGCCGGCAGGAATGGGTTCGTAAGCGGGATCAGAATACCGGTGCCGCCAGCGCCGATGGGCTTGCTGAGGCCGTCATCCGAACTGCCCGGATACGGTTCCAGATTCGACGACGCCGACGTATGAGCATAGGTGCCCTCGAAAATGAACTTCGCCCACGGGAAAATATCGACGTGTCCGGTTTCAGAGATCAGGCGGCGGATAACCGGAACCTGGATATAACGGTTGGGATTGCGGTTGAACCCGTCCGACGCGGTACTGAACACGCGGTAAGGATCGCTTCCGCTGTTATCGTCAGATGTATAGAACTTTCCGGCTTCCACGAGCTGGCCCAAGGAGTTCGGCACTGCATAGCCAAACTTGCCCTTCGGCGCATACGAGCTGTACCCACCGACGTTTTCGAACCCTCCCGGGCCCCAGAACGTGTCGATCGAGGTGATATCGCGATCGCCGGACTGGATCTTCTGCGAGTCTTCGTAGCTCATCACAACGGCGATGTTGCCCTTGCCGTTGAGGAAGTTGCCGCCGATCAGCACCGATCCATAAGCGTCCCCGCCGTCGCCGCGCGACGTGCCGCCGTACTGGGCGGTGGCATTGATGCCTTCGAAGTCCTGTTTCAGCGTGATGTTCACCACGCCCGCGATGGCATCCGAACCGTAGGTCGCCGATGCGCCGCCGGTAATCGTGTCTACGTGGTCGATCAGCTGGGTCGGAATGGTGTTGAGGTCGACGCCCGTGTCCTTGGGCGAACCCGTGACCCAGCGGCGGCCGTTCACGAGCACCAGGGTGCGATTGGCGCCGAGGCCGCGAAGGTCGACGTTGGAAACGCCGAAGCCGCTCGTAAGGAAGTTGGAGTTGGTGGCCGTCAGGTCGTCGCCGTTTGTGTTGCTGATCTGCGGCAACTGGGCCAGCACGCGGCCGATATTGGCCTGGCCGGTTTTGGCGATCGTGTCGGCGTCGATGACGATCGTCGGGATCGGTTCGTCGCCCGCCGAATGCTGAATCAGCGAGCCGGTCACCACGACCGTTTCGACGTCGTCAGCTGCGAAGGCCGCGCCGCTCGCGAGCGCCGATGCGGCGGCTCCGAGCAGTAACGACCGGTAGAGGTTTTTCTGAGTCGAGAGGTTCACTATGTTCCCCAATCTTTAACTAGGACTGCTGCGAAGCGCAGCGCGGTTGATGGACGTTCGGTCAGAAGTTGAACCGGAGGCCCACCAGGATCGAATGGCTGTTGAAGTCGGCTTGGATGCTGCCCCCGTTGAAACCTGGCTCCAACTTCAGATGGGCGTCGTCAGCCGCGAAGTAGCGATAATCCACGAACAGTTTCGTGGAGTCCGTGATGGGCATGCTCGCGCCTGCACCGATCTGCCAGGCGAACACGTTGTCGTTCTTCTCGAACAACGTGTTGCCGTCCAGCATACCGCTGACCTTGACCATCGCCAGGCCCATGCCGCCGCCAACATAAGGCGTAATCGGGAGGCCGAGATCGAAGTCGTACCAGGCATTGGCCATTAGTGACCAAGCGCGAAGCTTGAGCCTTGCAGCCACATCGCGGTCGCTTGCCGTATCGAATGTGCCGATGGTCGTGATCTTGTGACCGCCCTCGGTGTAGGCGTAGTCGCCTTCGCCGGTTGTCGCGTAGGTGAGGTATTGCGAATGGTAATGCGTTTTCAGATGCGCCCTTTTGTTGGACGTATGCTGGCGGAATGCGAGCTCGATTTCCGTGCGGAGACCATTGCCCCATTCGATACCGGCGTTGCCACCGATTACGAACCCGGTTTTGAACGACGTCTCAACCGATTGGCTAGACGTGGCGGTGTAGTAACTCGCCGCGGTTCGGGTGTGGTTGTGTCCGGCCATCGTTTGCGATGGCATGAAGCTCAACCCGCCAAAAAGGCTGGCATAAGGCTCGGCGGCCTCTGCAGACGACATGGTGGATGTAACAGAAACGACGGCGGCACTCGCCATCAGGAATTTGCGCAGTGTCACTGGACCCCCGCTAGAGTTGGACTTGGGACGAAAAGGAATAACCAAACTGTCGTTGTATTTTTATAATAAGGGTCCTGAGCGGCAAGCTCGGACTGGCGGGAACCTGTATTTCGCGGTCCCGTTGTGGCATTTAAAGCACGTGTAATGAAATTTTAGCCCTTTAGGGCAAGCGGTCCCAAAACATCAAGCAGGGGCTGCAAATGAGGCATATAGTTGCGCCAGCGCTCGACCGACGTTTGATAGATCGGCTGGCGGACCTGCCACTGGCTTGCAGTGCGGACGGGGCGCTCGACTTCGTAGAAGTTTAAGCACCTCTCGTTCCATTCCAGGCCGGCGAAATCCACGATTTTCCGTGCGGTAGATTCGAAGTCTGTCGTGTAGGTCTCGTAGTCGACATCGAGGATCGGGATCGGCAGCACTTTGCGCCAGTGATCCATCAGGTCGAAATAGCCGCGATAGTACCGGCCCAGATCTTCCAGCGAACGGTTATAGCCGTGCGCATCGTTGAAGTTCTTGGTCCAGCACGACAGGCAGGTGTCCATCGGGTTGCGCCGGCAGTGGATGATCTTCACGTTGGGCAGTACCAGCGCAAGGATGCCAAGCATTTCGAAATTGTGCGGCAGCTTGTTTGTCATGCGCTCGGCAGGGCGCTCCGTGCGCCTGCGCAGATCGTCCATATATCGCCTGCCAACGATTTCTGCCCCGTAAGGCGTTAGCTTCAACTCGCTTAGCGGGTAGGTTTCGCGGGTGGGCGATATTTCTTCGGAGAACCCGCGCAGCGTTTGCCGCGTTTCGATTTCGCCGCCTGCGAAGACGTCGGGATGGGCGGAAAGAATTTGTTCGGTGAGCGTTGTGCCGGAACGCGGCATGCCCACGATGAACACCGGCGCCTCCGATTTGTGCCCCCAACCTTTGCGGTCGGCATAGAACCGTTTCGAGAACACCGTCTTCACCCGCTGGCGCATCGTCTCGACCGGCTGGTGATCGTAGGCCTTGCACGCCAACCGGTTTGCCAGATCGAAATGTTCGAACGCATTGGAATAGCGTTTCAGGTCGTCACAGATCTTTCCTGCCGAATAATGCAGGGCAACCTTGTCCTGCTCGCTGATCGTCTCGTCCGCCAACTGCCGCTCGATTTCCGCAAGCGTTCCGTCGTCTTCCTTGAATTTGTGGACCTGCGAATAGCTGATGTACCCGGCGGGCCGGTGCGGCAGTCTTTCAATCACTTCGCGCGCTGTCGCTTCGGCTTGCTCGAAGCGGCCTTCGTCCGCGTAGATGCCGGTGATGCCGACGAGGGCGGCGAATACGCGATCGTCGGATTCCCACACTTCTTGCCAAAGCTTCAGCGCAAGCCCGGTTTCGCCCAGGTTTCGCAGCACGCGGCCCAGATTGTATTTTGCCTCGTCGAAATCCGGCTTCAGGGCGATCGCACGTTCCAGGTGGTCGCGCGCTTCATCGTATTCATGGACTTGGGACAGAGCATGGCCCAGATTGTTCCGGATGTGCGGATCCTTCGGCCGGGTCATCAGTGCCCGGCGCATCAACCCGATGGCGAGTTCGTGGAACCCTGCGTCCGACGCCAGCACGCCCAGAAGGTTCAGCGCGTCCGGCTGGTTGGGCGCGATGTCGAGCACCTGGCGGTAACAGCGTTCGGCTTCTTCCTTCTGGCCTTCGCGATGATGGGCGATGCCCTGTTCGAGTATCTTCTGAAGCTGCGCCGGCGATTGGCCGTGCCAGTTGAAGACGGGCGAGCCTGGGCCGCGCACGATATTATGCAAATCCTGCAGCGAAGACTCTTGTTCGGTCATGGCCAACCCGTGGTTTTTGGCAAAACGGACATATTCCGGGACTTTAAAGCCCGGGCGGGCAGGTTTTGGCAAGACAAAGAAAAGGGCCGCGGCGAAGGTGTTCCGCGGCCCTCGACTTTGCCGGAAGGGTCAATCCTTCAGCGTGATGCGGGTATAGAAGAACCTGCCGACCACGTCATAAGGGCCACCCGCGAAGGTGTTGCACTTGCAGATGCCATCACCGTTCACGAAAGGCGGATCTTTGTCGGCAAGATTGTTGATACCGACAATCAGATTCATGCCTTTCACGAAATCGGTGCCGTCCACCATGCTGCTCAGATCGAAGGCCGCACTGATGTTGTGATACCAATAAGCCGGAATGTAGTTGCCATATATGACCGTGGGATCGTCATGATCTTTCGCCCCGGCGATATATGCCATATCCCAGTGAAGGCCCAACCAATCGTATGTGTAGTTGATGTTCAACGTTCCGCGCCAGGTCGGCTGGATGGAATCGTTGGAATAGAGGAAATAGCCGACAAAGCTGTTTACCGGCCCGCCGCCGGGATTTTCGGTGGTATTCAGGAATTCACGTTCGGCCTCGATGTTGAAAGTAAAATCGCCGGGTATGGGAAGTTCAAGTCCTGCTGCGGCCGTGCTGTAAGTGGCTTGCAGGTCCATGCCCCTTACTTGAGACGTGCCGAAGTTGGTGTTGAGGCTCCCAATTTGGAAGATGCCGCCATTGTTGCGAGTGATCTGGCTGCAATAGGTTGGGTTTTGATCGACAAAGCAGCCGTTCACAACAAGATCCGGTCCGGCATTCTGGGCAATACCCCCGGTCAGGATGCTGTTGGTGATCTTTATCTCGTAGTAGTCAACATCGAACGAAAAGCCGGGCAGGAAGGTTGGCGTTAAGACTGCCCCGATGTTCCACGAGCGTGATTGCTCCGGTTTGAGATTGGGATTGCCGCCTACGATCAAACCGCGCTGGTCGGTCACCAGATTGTTTTCCGGAGACTGATATCCGACCGGATTTTGCCCGATGGCGGTGAGCGCCGCATAGCAGGCAGAGCCCGGCGCAAGCGATCCCGTACCCGCGTTTCCGTTTTGATTGTAAATGGTGTCTCCCGGACCGACGTAGTTTACGCCGCGCGAGTCGCAAGGGTCGCCAGAAACGGGGACATAGCTGATGGCTTTGCCGCCAAACAGTTCGGCCGTCGACGGTGCGCGGAAACCCGTCGCATAGGTTCCGCGGAAACGCAGGTCGTCGATCACCTGCCAGTCGCCGCCGACCTTCCATGTTTTGGCTGTGCCGAAGGTGGAGTAGTGATCGACACGCGCGCTTGGCGTCACGATCAAAGACTCGGCCATCGGCATGTCTTTGAGGACAGGAATACGCAATTCGCCATAGACCGATGTCACATTGTATCCGCCCGATGTCGGCGCGGAGGGATTGGCCGCGTAGCCCATTTGCACCAGCGCGTCGGGGGAATCTTCGAGATGCTCGAAGCGGCGTTCGACACCGATAGATGCTTCCAGCTTGCCGGCGGGAAGATCGAACAATGGACCGTTGATATCGGCGTAAGCGTAGTTTTGATACGAGTTGTTGTTGTCGATTTGGGTGTAGGTCAGATAGGCGATCTGTTCCGGCGTCAACGTGTTCACGCCGTTGAAGAAATTGAAGGGCGTTGTGGGCGTGGTG